>JAPXLB010000005.1:0-176972 GCA_033809755.1 Lentimicrobiaceae bacterium | reverse complement strand
CTCGCAAGCTCGGAGCTTCCCGCCCTCACTTGGGATTTATTTCGAACTCCATTCAGCAGAAATGTATGCCGTCATTTTTAAAGCTAAATTTTTGGCTATTGTTCTTCCTTACCGTGACTGATAATTTTATCGAAAAGAGGAAAGTGTATTTATTGCTAAAATGTTTAACAAAGTCGTTGACTTACACCTAATTTGCAAAAGCTAGCGAGTAGGTGGTAAAATTTCACTATTTTAAAATTCTTTTTACGCAGAATATGTATAAAAGAAACGTTAAAAATTTCTGAATCCCTGTAAGAAATTTAGTTTCTTTTGTACGGTTTTTATTGCCTAAGGGCAATAAAAAATTCCTTGTAAAAAGTGTCTTTTCTTTTGTTTCGTTTTCTTTGGACAAGCAAAGAAAATGAAAGAAACAAAATTGAAACACAAAAAGTTTATTGATTACTAAAAAGTTTAACAAAGCCGCTGTGTTACACTCGGTTTGTAAAAGCTAGCGAGTAGGTGGCAAAATTTAGCTTTAAAGGTTCTATTTTTCTTTATTTACTTTTTTCTTGATAAAAAAGTAACAAAAAATCAAGGCTGACATTTCTTTACTGAATTGCGTTCTTATAAATCCTGAGTTCCTGCGGGTGATCTCCTCGCAAGCTCGGAGCTTCCCGCCCTCACTTGGGATTTATTTCGAACTCCATTCAGCAGAAATGTATGCCGTCATTTTTAAAGCTAAATTTTTGGCTATTGTTCTTCCTTACCGTGACTGATAATTTTATCGAAAAGAGGAAAGTTCATTTATTGCATATCAGCTCAGCAGAATCGCGGACTTACACTTGCTTTGTAAAAATTAGTAACAGTTGAAATTCTAATTTCTAACTTCTAATTTATTAAAGCAAGCAAAGAAAATGAAAAAAACAAAATTGAAACTGTAAAAAGTTTGTCTATTTAAACAAAAGCCAAGTCAAGCCATAAATGAGTAAGGCGAGTGTTCTACCCGCCTTCTTCCCGGCTAAGCTTGAAGTTATCGCACCGCCTTCGTGTATATAATCCCTCATATACATTAGCAAAGATAATATATTTTTATAATTAAACACTATTTAAATAACCTTTAAACGTTAATTAAACAATATTTTATAGTTTTGCCCTATTATTAATACGAATATAGTAGCAACCTATTCGTGAACAAAAATTTATTTTTATGAGAAATTACTTTTTAATTGTTTTGGTTTTAATTTTCGCTCCTTTGTTTAGTGATGCTTGTACAAACTATTTGGTAACAAAAACCGCTTCGGTTGATGGAAGTACAATGATTTCTTATGCCGCCGACTCTCACATTCGTTATGGCGAGCTTTATTGGCGACCTGCAGCCGATTGGGCAGAAGGTAGTATGCGTACAATTTATGATAGAAGTACAAATAAACCCTTAGGTCAAATTCCACAAGTTGCTCACACTTATAAAGTTGTAGGTTTTATGAATGAACATCAACTTGCAATTGGCGAAACTACTTTTGGTGGTCGTGATGAATTGGTTGATACTACCGGAATTATTGACTACGGCAGTATGATGTTTATTGCTTTGGAAAGGACTAAAACGGCTAGAGAAGCAATTAAACTTATTGTAGAATTGCTTAACGAATACGGTTATGCAAGCAGTGGCGAAACTTTTTCCATCGCCGATCCTAACGAAGTGTGGATTATGGAAATTGTCGGTAAAGGTGTTGAGCAAGTCTATGACAAAAAGCAAAAAAAGTATATAAATAAAAATAAAGGAATTGTCTTTGTCGCAATAAAAATTCCTGAAGGTTACGTTTCTGCTCATGCAAATCATTCCAGAATTACAAACTTCCCTTTAGAAAACATGAAAAACTCTATTTCGTGTAAAAATTTGGATAAAATTTTCGACGAAAACATTGAAGTTGTCTATGCTCACGACGTAATTAGTTTTGCTAAAGAAAAAAACTATTTTTCCGGAAAAGACGCTGAATTTTCATTTTCACAAGCTTATGCTCCTATTACTTATAGTGCTGCAAGAGGTTGCGAACTCAGAGTTTGGGCTATGTTTAACCAAATAAGCGATGATATGGAAAAATATTGGGATATAGCTTGCGGAAACGATTTGGAGAATAGACTTCCATTGTATATCAAGCCAAATCGGAAGTTGAGCCAATTAGACTTGTTTAAGTTTTTCAGAAACTATATGCAAGGCACCGAATTGGATATGACTAAAGATATTGGAGCAGAGCCATCGGGTAAACCTTATCGTTGGCGACCATTAACTTTTAAATACGACGGTAAAGAATATTTGAACGAAAGAGTAACTGTAACTCAGCAGACTGGTTTTTCTTTTGTGGCTCAAATGCGTTCGTGGTTACCGGATGCTATTGGAGGAATTTATTGGTTGGGTGTAGATGATGCCGGTTCTTGCGTATATACGCCTTTTTATGTGGGAATAACAAAACCTGCCGAAAAATGGGCTGAAGGCTATGGCGATATTCTAACTTATAAGGACGATGCGGCTTTTTGGGTTTTTAACAGGTTAGCGCATTTTAAATATCTGTTTTACAATAGAGTAATGCCCGAAATTGAAAAACGTCAATCATTTTTGGAAAACAAACATGTTGAAGATGTTGGTATAATTGATGAATCTGCTTTAAAATTATATAAACAGTCGCCTGAAAAAGCAGCCGAATTATTAACGGAATTTTCTTGTAATACAGCCAACTCCTTAGTTGATTATTGGAAAGAATTTAATAATTTTCTGTTAGTCAAATATTTAGACGGAAATATTAAGCCCGAAGAAAACGGAGAGTTCTTGCGAAACCCCTGGGGTTTTCCAAAAAAAATTATTTGGCACGGCTACTCCGATGAGTGGAAGAAAAATCTTATAGAAGATACAGGTGATAAGTTTTTGATGAGATGATTACATAAAAAAGTTTAGATATACTTTAAAAGTAATCGTTGTTGTTCGATGAGCATTTTAGCTATTAGCTTTAGGCTCTTAGCTCTTAGCAGGATTTAGCTAATGGATAAAACTTCACTCATTTAAAATCCTTTTTACGCAGAATATGTATAAAAGAAACGTTAAAAATTTCTGAATCCCTGTAAGAAATTTAGTTTCTTTTATACGGTTTTTATTGCCACAAGGCAATAAAAAATTCCTTGTAAAAAGTGTCTTTTCTTTTGTTTCGTTTTCTTTGGACAAGCAAAGAAAATGAAAAAAACAAAATTGAAGCTGTAAAAGTTTATCTATTTAAACAAAAGCTTAATTAAGCCACAAAAATTCTTATAAAATTAGAAAGCTTGATATAATTTCTACGAAAAAAGGTAGACCAAAAGCCCACCAGAAGGGCATTGACGTACATATTCGCAACCTTTGTGTTGCATAAATATTCTAATTTTACTAATATCCTGCTTTTTTGTTTGTGTGTATGTATCCATTTTTTTACCTTTGTAGAAAATTATTGGTTATGAAAAAATTACTCATTCTTATTTTAGCATTTATGCCGTTGTTGGCGGTTTCGCAACTTAGACCATACTGTGGAATGTCGGTAATATTTGACAATTGTAATGTAAGAAAACCCGGAAACACAAAGGATGTTTGGCATTTGTCAGGCAAAGTTCGTGTTGTTAAAGACGCTAACGAAGACGCTACCTTCAATATTTTTGCCACAAAAGGAGGCGCTGATATGGTTGTTTTTGTCGCCAAAGATAAAAAAACGTTTTTTGATTGTGGTGTATGGCGCTGGGTTAATAATGACGAGGATTTCAGTGTTCGTTTTGTTGACAGCCCCGATGACGCACATTTCTCGGTACGTTTTGTTGAGTCGCTCTCGGATGGGCATGGATGCCACGTTTGTGATAATTGAGTTTTATTCATTATCTCAACCTAAAAAAATGTTAGTAAACAAAAAAAATGTTGTTAAAAAATTGAAGTTATGAAAAAGTTGTTTATTCTTATTTTAGTGTTTATGCCCTTGCTGGCGGTTTCACAGTTCAATAGACCTTACTGCGGATTATCAGTGGTATTTGATAACTGTTCTGTTACGAAACCCGGAAACATGAAAGATGTTTGGCATTTATCAGGCAGAGTTCGTATTGTCAAAGACACTAATGAGGATGCCACTTTTAATATTTTTGTCACAAAAGGTTCGGCGGATATGGTAGTTTTTGCTACTAAAGAAAAAACATTTTTTGGATGTGGTGTTTGGCGTTGGGTTAATAAGGATGAGGATTTCAGCGTTCGTTTTGTTGATAACCCTGATAATGCACATTTTTCGGTACGTTTTGTTGAGTCGCTCTCGGATGGGCACGGATGCCAAGTTTGTGACGAATGATTTTTATTTATTATTTCAACCTAAAAAATGTTAGTAAACGAAAAAACATATTGTTGTAAAAAAATGAAGTTATGAAAAAGTTGCTTATTCTTATTTTGGCACTTGTGCCGTTGTTGGCAGTTTCTCAGCAACTATACGTTGGTGAACCTAAGCCTGTTGATAATATTGGGATAAGCGACTGCATGGCTCCCTTATTCAAAAAACCTGGTAATAGGTACATATGTCTTTGTGGCGATGTGCGTATTGTAGTTAACCCAAATGAAAAGGCGGATTTCAATGTTATTGTAGCACAAAACGCCGCATTAACAGTAAAAGTTGTAAAAGAAAAGGATTCTTTCTTTAGTTGTGGTATTTGGCGATGGGTAGATAATGGAGAAGATTTTAGCATTAGGTTTGTTGAAGACGAAAAAGATGCCCATTTTTCAATAAACTTCACCAAAGACCATTGGTACGGTTGTAGAGTGTGTGATGACTGATTTTTGTTCATTTTCTCAACCTAAAAAAATGTTAGTAAATGAAAAAAACAAAATTGAAGCTGCTAAAGTTTGTCTATTTTAAACAAGAGCCAAATCAAGCCATAAATGAGTAAGGCGAGTGTTCTACCCGCCTTCTTCCCGGCTATGCTTGAAGTTATCTCGCCGCCTTCGTGTATATAATCCCTCATATACATTTGCAAAGATAATATATTTTTATAATTAAAAAGTGAAATAATCTATTTCTTCACAAACTCTTAAAAATAGGAAATCCCGACATTTCTATCGGGATTAACAACTTGCAAGTGCATGTAGGAACGTACTTAAACATACCAGCACCCACCAGAAGGGCATTACACCCAACTCCCCGGCTAAGCTTGGCGTTACCCGCGCCGCCTTCGGCTTTTTAAAGCATTTGCAAAGATAATAAAATTCTGATAATTAACTATATAAATAGAAAAATTAAAGAGAATTTATTAAGTTTCTATAAAATAAAAAAGGTGGACTAAAAGCCCACCTGAAGGGCATTACACCCAACTCCCCGGCATTGCTTGAAGTTATCTCGCCGCCCTCGGCTTTTTACAGCAAGAGCAAAGATAGTATATTTTTATAATTAATTTATTTCAAATAACTTAACAAATTCGCTGACTTACGCTTGCTTTGCAGAAGATTAGCAACAGTATAACTTCTGATTTCTAACTTCTAATTTCTAATTTATTAAAGCAAGCAAAGAAAATGAAAGAAACAA
The DNA here is from genome assembly GCA_033809755.1 of Lentimicrobiaceae bacterium. Lineage (GTDB taxonomy): Bacteria > Bacteroidota > Bacteroidia > Bacteroidales > UBA4417 > UBA4417. The sequence continues at coordinate 171,429 of JAPXLB010000005.1, read as the reverse complement.
AATTGAAACCATAAAAGTTTGTCTATATAGACTATAGCCAAATTAAGCCACAAAAAATATAAAAAACATGTGTAATTAACTATATAAACAGAAAAAAGAAAGCCCGACAGATGCTACTATCGGGCTTAATATATGACATGATACTTTTAGCTACTTATCCTTTGGAGTTTTGAAGAGTGCAACAAATCTTTTCCAAAAATCAATAACCTTTTTACGCTTTATAATTCCCCATACTATTAATCCTGCTAATATTATTAAAGCTACAACTCCAAGTGCTTTAATCCACGCAATCATCAAGTTGTTGCTGTGAAGTATATTATCGTGTGCTTCGGGTGTTGCAAAAGACAGATTGGTTACCTGTGCAATTTTGGTCAGCATTCTATTAGGTATAGTTCCATTAGGTATATCCTGATGGCAAGCTACACAAGCGGTTTCGCGTGCCAACATATCGCGTTGCTCTTGAGTAAGCGGTATAGCAGTGGGCCAATGCGAATCTATTGTCTGAACCTGCTCACCATCTAAATTGAGCAATCGCATAAAATCGCCGTGCAATTTGCTTATAGCTGCTATTTGCACTTGCGTGTATTGGCTAACGTTATTGCCGTCGGCGTCAATTACATCGGCGTAGCGTGGTGTGCCTGGTGTTGCATCGTAAATTCCGCCGTCAATGCCATATCCTGCTGCAGTCGGATTTCCATGGCATTCAGCACACTCTCTCGATTTTAGCGATGTAGTATGCGGATTAAGCGGAGCTAATTCAATGGCATCGTATCCGGCTTCGGTTTTTGCTACATTATTCCACACAACAGTTTTGCCTTGCTCGTCGATTACGGTGCTAACCGTTTGAATAACACCAACCAATGGCGAAACTCTTCCTTCGCCGTTTATTCCCAAAGGTGGATTTTCCCAACGTATATGACTATAATCGCCGTAGGTAGGAGCACCAGGCTGCATTGCAAATTTGCCGTGATAATCGGCAGTTGTACCGTCTGCTCCGTAAACTTGTGGAGATTGAAGCCAATCGACAGATGATTTTCTATAATCAATTACGTATTTATATCCGTAGTACTGCGGAACCCAAGTAGAATGGCAGGCGTAGCACTCTAATTTATCGATGTGTTTTGTGGTAACCATTGCCACTTTTGCATCCTTAGGATTTTTCCATCCCTTTTTCTTATTTATTTCTTTAAGAGTGATTAACTCAAACTCGCGGTCGCTACCGTCTGAATGCACTATAACGCGGTCGCCACGGCGTACAACATTACCCAAAGGATTTCCGCGTGTAGAAAGCAGGTAGCCGTCTTCTTTCGGGTAAGTTATACCAAATTCTTTGGTAACTGCTAGCGGTTCGTCGGCTACACCCCTTGCTTTTTTCATGTCAAGCTTTTTACCAAACTCATCGCCGTAGCCCAAAGGCAATTCCCAAGGGTAATGAGTCGGCGTTCCGTGGCAGTCGGAGCACTCAATTTCTATCGCTCCAAGAGCAGCAACATCAATATTTCCGTTGCCATGCACGCCAATAGTTGTATGGCAGTCTTGACACAACAATCCTGGAACCATTTTTCCGTCTTGCTCAATCTGTCGGTGAGCATCGCCTTGCATGTATTTGAATACATAACCTGCATTGGGCTTTTGCGGCAATCCGTTTTCATCGAAAGGACCTTTATTATACGAAGACTCCAAAGGCATAAACCCTTGGTAAGAATGCCCTATACGGCGTCCGCCGGCGTGGCAAGATGCACAAGTTGAGACCTGAACACCACTCATTTGGTGGTCGTTAAAGCTAATGCTAGACTTTCTGGTTCCTTGCATAGAGTGTACCAATAAGTGTCCGGGTTTGTCTTTGGGAATTTCGGGGTCGCCGCCTTCGTAAAAGCCCTCATTGCTGTAAACGCTGTGGCAAGCAGCACATCCCATTCCGCGGTAGTGTCCCCTACCCTGATTTCCTTTGTTACTCAAATGGCAAGCATTACAGTTACGCAAATAGGTAAATGCAGCAAGTTCGGGATTGGTTTTTATTTCTTCGGCAGAAACTTTGGGAATTTCCTTCAATTCTGTAGGAAATTGTCCCGGAAAAGTCGCAGCCATCTCTTTCATATAATCTATGTATTGCTCAGTGCCAAATCTGGGTGTTTGTCCGTCGGTATCAACAAGAGTGCTGTTGGCGTAAATGTGGTCGTAGTTTTCGGTGCCTATGCCAAAACTCCATGCCATAGCTTTCATTTTACCGGCATCGCTGTTCATCATTGATAGTCGTGTATTATACACGTGGTCTTGGTGACATAATCCGCATGTGTTCTCATTGACTTGCAAAGCAGCCGGAACAGGTGTAAAAGCTGATAGAGAACTGCCTTTAGGTACACCGCTGTGAGCCCTATATTTATTGTGCAATTCGGCAGGTGTTCCACCATGGCAGACAACACAACCGTTGGGATCGCCGAGAGCTGTACCTTTCTCGAATATTTGTTGCATCATCTCAGACTCTACAGGACGAGTTGGTTCTATTCCCTGATGACAAGCCAAACAGTAGTCTCCTTCGGCTGGAAATACTGCGTTAGAAACATCGGAAGTTGCAATAGTTTCAACCTGCTGTGCCAAGCGTTGGTTTTCGGCTCGCGAATCGCTTACGAAATCAACAGAGTAGCTAACTAACAATCCGGCAACAAACAAAACTAAAAGCGTTAGCATTGTACTTGCTACTTTTCTTTTGGGTTTATTATTATTATTGGGTTTCTTCATAAAGCATTCTTTTGAAATATTTCCGCAAATATCTATATTTTTTCTAACTTTGCAAATGATATTGAAAAATTTAATGCGTATTTAAAAAAATAGACAAACTTATATCAACACTAAATAAAAGTTTTATGAATAAAATTTCCATTCTTACGGTAATACTAACCTGTCTTATTTATTGCATTTGCAGTTCGTCTTTGCAAGCTCAATCAACTGACAATAAAAAACCGGAAACCTTAAACCTTTCGCTGCATCTACGCCCGGCGTTCAACTCTCATTTTGAAGGAAAACCTTTGAAGTACGATGACGCTTCATTTAGATTTGAGCACGTAAATGTTGACATTACCGGACAAATTACGCCAAAGCTAACGTACAGATATTTGCAACGTCTAAACAAAGCTACACCCGTTTTTTCAACAGAAAACCTACCATCTTCTATAGATTACGCATATTTGAAATACAAGTTTAACGATCATTTTTCAGTTGCTGCCGGAAAGCAAGCCCTACTTATCGGCGGATTTGAATACAACAAATACCCTGTTGATGTTTACGACTACAGCGGAACAACCAATTTTATTACTTGTTACTTGACAGGTGTACAGGTAGCGTATGCTCCTACAAAAAATCAGGAGTTTATTTTTCAAATAGTTAATAATAGAATGGGAACATGGGAAGAAGCCGTTGGTAAACCTTATGCAACTTCAAACCTTGAGTTGCCTACTCTACCATTGTACTATTCTATAGGTTGGAATAGCAGCTATTTTGATGATGCTCTGCAACTCCGATATGCTGCAAACTTCACTACACCCGCAAAAGACAAAAAATTGTTTATGGTTACCGGCGGACAAAAATGGCAGTCGGGTGATTTTAGTGTATATATCGATGCCTTCTATCAGCATTCGGAAGTTGATTATTTAGGTGCAATCAGAAATATGAGCGACAGTTCGGATAATATTGCGGAATACGTAAACTACTTTTCAGTATTGGGAGAAATTAATTACAGATTTTTGCCCAAATGGAATATTTTGCTCAAATGCTTTTACAACAATTATTCGACTTACAAGCCAAGCGTTAACTTAGACGAAGGTAATTGTCTGACTTCCTTGAATTACCAAGCCGGCATTGAGTTTTACCCAATGGAAGATGATAATTTGCACTTATTTTTAATTACAACTTTGAAGGATTACCAAGAACCTGTTGTCAGGCAGATAAATACTCCGAACAATACTTGCAGAATTTCTGCAGGATTTATTTATCGTATACCTGTACTCTCGTTGTGATGGGTGGTGGGTGGTTTTAGTCACGTCCTGAAGTTTCGGGAGAGTCAGGAGTATTGAGTTATAAAATTAGAAGTTAGAAGTTAGAAGTTAGAAGTTAGAAATTAGAATTACTAATTTTACTCGGAACTCAGAACTCAATACTCAAAACTATATTCGTTGTCTTACTAGGACTCGAACCTAGACAAACAGGACCAGAATCTGTTGTGCTACCATTACACCATAAGACAAATTAATGGTGCAAAATTATAAAAAATTTACTGCTAAAAGTCTTTATTCGTTATTTTTTTCTCCTGTCTGTTCATTATCAGGAGTTTCAGCTGGTGGATTTACTTCTCTTTTCGGTGATTTTATGTGACGTATATCTTTACCTTCAATCAAAAATATAGCCGATGTGGAGATATCAACGGCTTTGTCGGCAATTCTTTCAATGTGATACGAAATTGCGTTTAAACTCATGATATTAAACAGGGCTTGACTGCTATGGCTTTTACCACCAAAGTCATCGGCTAGACGTTTTTCAATTTTTCTCTCCATTCTGTCAACTTTATCGTCCATCAAAATAGTTGAATAAGCCATTTCATCGCAGGTATCGGTAAATGCATATAGAGCATTCTTAAGCATTGCATATGCACGGTCGTACATTTTTAGTACAATTTTTTTGTAGTCTTTAAATCCGTGAAGTGAGAAATCAATATTTTGTAGCGATGCCGATATGTTCGTAATCAAGTCGCCGACACGTTCCATAGAGATAGTCATGTCGTGATATGCCATTAGCTGACGTAAATCGCCTGCTCGAGGTGTAAACAGCATAATGGCATTTATTACCTTTTCTTTTATGGTAATATCCAAAGAATCAATAAGTTTCTCATTACGCTTTATTTCCAAGGTAATTTCTTTGTCTGAATTTTCTGTGAGCATACGATGCACATAATCCATTTGCGACAAAACAATTTCAGTAAGCAATTGAAAATCGCTTTCAAGCTGACTTATATATTGTTCTTTTATTCCCATGATTGAATCTTCGGGTTGATTAATATTATTGTTATCCATAATTTTTTGTTTTGTTTAGTTTGCAAATATACATATTTTCCATTATTTCGCTTATTAATGAAATTTTTTACAATTATTGTTTAACCGAATGCTCCGGTTAGATACTCTTCGGTTTTCTTGTTTTCTGGTTTAGTGAACATTCGTGTGGTGTTACCGTATTCTATTAATTCGCCTAAATACATAAACATTGAATTATCTGAAATTCGTGCCGCTTGCGACATGTTATGCGTTACAACAATTATAGTGTACCTCTCTTTTAGTTGAAGCAATAATTCTTCAATTTTGTTGGTAGATATAGGGTCTAGAGCCGATGTTGGTTCATCCATTAAAAGCACTTCGGGTTTTAAGGCTAGTGTTCGTGCAATACATAAACGTTGTTGCTGTCCTCCCGACAAAAAAGAGCCGCGTTTGCTCATTACATCTTTTACCTCGTCCCAAAGAGCCACACTTTGCAGACTTTGTTCTACAATTTCGTCTTTTTCTTTTTTATTTAGTTTAATCCCGTTCAGTTTATAACCCGAAAGCACATTATCGTAAATGCTCATAGTTGGAAATGGATTAGGTTGCTGAAATACCATTCCTGCCATTCTACGAACGTCCATAGGATTCATTTCGAATATATTTTTCCCTTTCAAAAATATTTCGCCCGATGTTTTAATGTCGGGGTACAATTCATGCAAACGGTTTATAGCTCGCAATAACGTACTTTTTCCACATCCCGAAGGTCCCATAATTGCCGTAATAGTGTTGGGATAAATGTTTGCCGTAACTTTATTGACAGCATTCTTTCCGGGTTGATACGAAACCGAAAGACTCTTTAATTCTAAAATTGGTTTTTGTTCGTTTGTTGTCATATTTTCCATTTACGTGCCACAATCTTGGCAATCCAATTCAATAAAAAAATTACAATTAGCAGTAATAACGACGAAGACCAAATTAAATCAATAAGATTGGGGTCGTTATAAAACTCCCAAATAAGCAAGGGAATAGACGATGTTGGTTCAAAAATATTCCAATTAACGAGCGAAGCCCCAAGAGCGGTTAGCATAAGTGGTGCTGTTTCGCCCATTACACGCGATATCGCTAACAAAATTCCCGTAAAAATTCCTCCAAATCCTGAAGGTAGCAAAATTCTAAAAACCACGTTGGTATACGAAGAACCTAGCGATAAGCCCGCTTCTTTATACGCCCGAGGAAGCATCTTTAGGGTTTCTTCCGTCGAACGTACAATCATTGGCAACATCATGATAGATAGAGCAACACTACCAGCTAGTGCCGAATAACTTCCAAGCGGTTTTACAACCCAAGCATAGGCTATAATACCAATTACGATTGAAGGTATACCTTGTAGCAAATCGGTAAGAAAACTTACTACTTTTGAAAACCTTTTCTCCGAATTTTCAGCCAAATAAATACCTATAAATAATCCTAAAGGAATTGTAATAATTATAGCCAGACCCACAATAAGAATTGTACCGGTGATACCGTTTAAAATTCCGCCCGGAATTGGCTGCCCATTGACGCGTGCAAGCATTGCATCCATAGAAGATGGAGCAACTTCGGTGAAGAGTCGGAGATTGAAATTCTTATATCCTTTTGAAAGCACTTCCCACAAGATGAGAAAAAGCGGAACCATCGCCAAAAAAGCGAAAATGCAAATAAATGCATAAGCCATTTTGTCTTTGACAATTCTGCGCTTTACACCTGTTGTAGAAGTAGATATATTATTTGTCATTTCGAACTTAATTTTTTCATAATCAATTTAGCTATTAAGTTGATAATAGCCGTAATAATAAACAATAATAAGCCAATTGCAATCAGAGCACTTAGTTTTAATCCGTCAGCTTCACCAAACTGATTAGCTATAATACTCGCCATGGTATTTCCCGTGCCTCGCAAACCGGCAGGAATATTGTTTGTATTACCAATTAGCATTGTAACAGCCATTGTTTCTCCTAAGGCACGTCCTAAAGCCAAAATATACGAAGCTACAATCCCTGAACCTGCTACAGGCAAACTCACTCGTTGAATTACTTCAATTCGTGTTGCTCCCAAACTGTAAGCTCCTTCTTTTAAGTTGTTGGGAACCATAGAAAGAAACTCCGAACTCAAGGATGATGCATAAGGAATAATCATCACAGCCAAAACGACAGATGCAAGAAAAACTCCGAACCCTTGAGCGTTGACGCCTAAGGAAATTACTAGAGGACGAAGAGCGTAAAATCCCCACAAACCATAGACTATTGAAGGAATTCCGGCAAGCAAATCTACAATAGAACTTACCACAGAAGCTATTCGCTTTCCTTTAAAGTATTCGCCGGTAAACAAAGCTACAGGCAACGAGAACGGAATACATAGCAACAGGGCGAAAAAAGAAGTATAAATCGTTCCCATAATAAACGAGAGAGCACCGTACTCTTCGGTTGCCGAGCGTGGATCCCATTCGGCGTTTGAAACAAAACCCCATACACCGTACTCGTTGAACACCTCTAAAGATTTTCCAACCAATGCATACAAAATTCCTGCGGTAAGCAGAAGTACAACTACAGCTGCCGCAAAAAGCGATATGTTGAATATTCTATCTTTCATTGTACAAGGTGTCTGTAGTTAAAATTGTATCTAATAAATTTTGTGTGGAATCTTTACGAATGTACGGAATCAAAACCTCTCCGTCGTACGTGAGTTTTCCTATGAGTGCTTTAGTTTTTTCAATAGCTTCTTTAGAAAGCGGAGCATAATTTATTTTAGCTGCTACTTGTTGTCCTTCGGGACTAACAATATAGTCGAGCAATTTTGCCAATTCTTGTGCTTGTGCAAGTGTGCGATTTCCGTAGTTAAGCTCCTGGTAAACAAGCAACCATGTAAATATGCTCATGGGATAGGCTTCAGGATTATCAACATTGATAATGGTTGTACGCATATCGTCGGGGAGCTCTATATTAGCGGCTGCAGAAATGGATTCTAAAGATGCCGAAACAAAATTTCCGGCTTTGTTTTTCAGTTGAGCTGCAGGTAGTCCGAGCGTAAGTGAATACTCGGAACCTATGTAGCCAATTGCTCCTTCGGTTTGCTGAACAATTCCTGCAACGCCTGGATTGCCTTTAGCAGCAATACCCACGTCCCATTTCAAGGCTTTGCCTTTACCCATTATTTCCTTCCATTCGGGACTAACGTCGCATAAATACTCAGAGAAATTGAAAGTTGTGCCACTGCCGTCTGAGCGATAAACAGGAGTTATTTCCAAATTGGGAAGTTTTACATCGGGGTTAATGGCTGCGATGCGTGAATCGTTCCATCGTGTTATATTACCCAAATAAATGTCTGAAATAAGCGGACCTGTGAGTCGCAGGCTATCGACTCCCGATAGCGTGTAAGCCATTACAATTCCGCCCATACAAGTTGGAATGTGAACAACGGGTGCGCCCATCGATTCAAGTTCCTTTTCGGTAAGAAAAGCATCGCTAGCTCCAAAATCTACAGATTTGTCGCGTAAGCTGCGGATTCCTCCGCCACTGCCTATTGCTCCGTAATTGACAACAATATTGCTATTCAGACTCATATAGTCGCGAAAAACAATATTATAATAAGGATATGGGAAAGTAGCACCTGCTCCTGAAATAGTTGTTCCGCTACCGTTTTTTTTGTCGGAACCCGACTTGCCGTTACACGAAAACAAAACTAGTGGTACTAGAAGACAGAGTATCGCTTTTTTCATTTTGTACTATTTTGGCTTGCAAAAATACATTGGGAATACAAGAAAACCAAAATATGAATATTACGAAATTGTTAAGTTTTAACAAAAAAGCTGTTTATGTTTGTTGGGCATTGATAAAGCGAGCAGGATTAAATTCTATAACAACAAGTAAATAACTAAAAACAATAATACGACAGGGATAGTGCACAGTAAAGAAGTAATAAAAAATGCGATCGCAGCATCATATCCACCTATTAGCCCCCAAATTAACGATAACAGAATGAAAAATGCAAGGTAAATGAGTATGAATTTAAAGTAGCTTTTTAAACGTTCGCACATTTTGTTGTATTATTTACAAATGTAATATAAAATCAGTGAATTTAAATAGCACTTTTTGATTTCCAATAGAAATTGTAATTACTTTTCTTGATAGATATAGGAGTTCAATTTAAAATAGATAAAACAGTATACTTATTGACTATTTTTGTTTTTTAGATGCCGTTTAGTTATTTCATAAATTGTGTAATAATCCATTCCTCCACCATTCTTTGTTATTTCAATTCTATATCTATTTTGTCCTCTACGAATTAAAGTAATTTCGTCTCCCATAAAAACGTGACTTGCAATTACACCTGTCTTATCGCTTCCTATTGTACTTTTTGATTGCGACCAGTACTTTACGTATATAGGTATAATTGTATTTGCTGTTCCATCAATGGTTACCTTATCAATAATCCTGCATGGATATTCCTCGTCAAGAATAGTTGAATAATATGAAGGTAAATCATGCCTTTCTGTACAATCATATCTGACTTGAATAAAATCATTAGCCTCATCATTAACAGCTATTCTGCGCACATAATACTCTTGGATTAAATTTGACTCAAATTTTTGTTTTTCATCAGGTCCGTATGCATAACCATTATCTTGTAAATAATAACTAAATCTTGTTCTTGAAACTCCCTCATCCATATTGGTAAACACTGTAAACTGACCAAACTCAATATTGTTTACGTCACCAAGCATATTCATTGCGAAGATAAACATAATGTACGGTTTTTCTTTTTTGACTTTTTTCTCAGGCTTTACAATACTGTCTTGTTCCTGTTTTTCAACTCCTCGTATGGTATCATTATGATTTGTGAACCCTAAACCAAAAAGAAAGATGGGAAATATAAGCGTGATAAATAACAACTTTACTTTCATAATTTTACGTTTTTCATTTTATGCAAAATTAATAAAAAAACTTTCAGAATTGCAAATTTTTCGAAAAAGATATCTAATATTATTCCTTTTGACTCGGATATTTAAGCAGCTTGTTCGACTATTTCAATTCCATATGGTGCGATTAAAAGGGGTACAATTACGACTCTATCGGCGTGTGCTACGTGTTTCAATTCCATTTGGTGCGATTAAAGGAACGTACACGAGTGTGTCTGCCGGAATGATTTCATCGTTTCAATTCCATTTGGTACGATTAAAATTGTTCGTCGTTTGGGATTTTAACTTCGTCGAATTCGTTTCAATTCCATTTGGTACGATTAAAATGCCGACAACACATGTTAGATATTGTCGCAGTTGCTCAGTTTCAATTCCATTTGGTACGATTAAAAGTACGTCGACCAGACGAGCATCACAAACATGATTAATGTTTCAATTCCATTTGGTACGATTAAAAGTTACTCCGATAAGCAATATTCCCGCATACACAACGAGTTTCAATTCCATTTGGTACGATTAAAAGTGCAACTCCACAACTGCTAAGCATTCTGAACACTTGTTTCAATTCCATTTGGTACGATTAAAAGACACCGTAGAAAATGAATGATTTTGAAACCCGCGAAAGTTTCAATTCCATTTGGTACGATTAAAAGTGCAGTACACTTTTATAGCTTCAATAATTTTAACTGTTTCAATTCCATTTGGTACGATTAAAAGCACACTGCACACCTTCAACTACGATTTTTGGCACTCGGTTTCAATTCCATTTGGTACGATTAAAAGAAAGATGTAGTTTGTAAAAACACCCCGCCAGTTACCGTTTCAATTCCATTTGGTACGATTAAAAGGAGATTATTTAAAAGTCGCAGAATATATTGAAAAGTTTCAATTCCATTTGGTACGATTAAAATACCTCTGTTTTATAAACGCTCTCCATTTGTGCGTAGTTTCAATTCCATTTGGTACGATTAAAAGAAATATTATGGAAGTAATTTGTAGTACAGATCTGTTGTTTCAATTCCATTTGGTACGATTAAAATTCTGCAACAGGCTACAATTCGGGTGCGTCTGCAACGTTTCAATTCCATCAGGTACAATTAAAAGTCGTTTATTTGTGATAAAAAACAACTAATTTTCAGAATGTCAAGGAACTTTTTATTTTATAATTCACAAAATTTGCTTAAAACCTCATGCATTTTAAAACTTTAGCTTGTGAACGTAATATTAGTTAAAGTGAGTACCAATGAGACTCACACATATAAATCCAAATAAAAGCGGTTTTTAATCCGCTTTTATTTGATTTTCATAATCAAAAGCCATCATCAAATCAACAAGTTTTTGTTCGGCTTGCTCAAGAGCATCTACTTTTTCTCCATTTGTTTGAATATAACCTCCGGCTTGCAGAGTTATAAATGTTTTAACACCTTCTATATCCTCTTCAATAATTGGTTGTGCCTTATCAGAGTTTTCTTCGGATATTTTTGCACGAATAGAGCTACCAATCAAATTAGCATTTTCGGATATGGATATGGCTAACGTATCCATTAAACTAAATGTACGTGACTGATTAGACGTTATTTTCCAATTAACAATGGCATAAGCCAAAGCTTTCATCCATTTTTCTCTCAATTCCTTTGGGGCAACAAGACATTCTCCAAATACATTTTTCGCGTCTTTCCAACCCTCTTTTTTTAGCTTGTTGATAGTATCTTCTGTTATTTCAGGCTCTAATTGACTTGTAGAAACACAGAACAGTCTACGCAAATCAATAGCAATATCGAGAACAAAAAGCCCTGTTGCCCTACTATTGTTATTGGGAATCCATTTGCGGCTAAGACTTCTGTCTTTCCCTTCAAGGAATTCAACTACTTCTTCTTCCGACATTATCTCACCTTCTGAATTTCTCACAATCACCTCATTGTTGGGTCTATCACTTCTATCAAAAGAAATAGTTTCCCTGCTCACTCCTGCTAACAAAGGGTGTAATGCCCGCATTGCGGATATGGACAACGGACTTCTTCTTTTTAATGAGCGGTCTTTCCCTCCTTTTGTAGCTTTCATCCAGCCACCAAACAGTTGGTCAACATATGAAGGGTCACAAGTACCATAAACCTCTCCTTCCTTCAACTCATTTTGTTTTGTTACATCGAATAAAAATGTAGTAGGACTGGGTATTTCATTTAACGAATAGCTTAATGAATCAATTATAGACCTCTTAACTTGTTGTCCACTAGAAAAAGGTATGTAGCGGTCAAATTGGACGTCATAGTAGGTTTTTTGCTCGTTTGCAACGCAGAAAACCGTATGTTCCGCTCTTTTCAATGTTCTTACGTAAATCGTACTCATAATTATTATTTTTTGTGTTTATGTATTTTGATTTTTGTTTTCTAAGTATGCATAGTCGAACTTTAAAAGGGTATTGAAATATCCAAACTCCTCATTGGTCATCAAGTGTACTTCATTTCTGAGTTCTTTTAATTGGGTTAACTCTTTACTTTCCACGCCTTTAATCATTTCAGTCAATGCATCTAAAAACATTTTTTTGTTTGTTTTAGCACCAAATAGTCTCTGTTCTATCAGGTTTTTTCGTTCTGTCCCCGATGCTCCTTTTCTGTACCGCAGAATTAGCTCTGCTAACTTTTCGGTATAATCTGTAATTTCTTCTTTGTTTTTTGACATCATAGCTATTAACCAAGTTTTATAAGATTGATAAATTATTGTATCTTCATTTGTTTTAAATGTAATGTTCTTTGCTTCATTCATATATTTTTTTAATCCTTCGGGACGCAATGCATGAAGTCCTATACTTCCTAACTCACAAGCTCTTTTTATATGCATGCCAAAAAGTGATTGAAACTCCTTGCTGTCGAATTGTTCTGGATTGCCATACAACTGGCGCCAAACATCTTTTAACCTCGTTCCTGATTTAAGGTATAAGGGAATGAAGCCCACAGTTTTATTAGTTTGTCCATGACTGTATATATAAGCCATTATATTTTTATCAGGGTATATATTGGATAAACTAAAAAATAGGTTTGACCAATTAATTGTTTTAACCTCAATCATTTTATCATTTATGGTGACCATTTCTTCTGAGTGCAAGCGAGCAAAATCGAAATTCTTTACGAAATTATTACCAAGTTTATACGTCAACCATTGTCCATTCCATGTATTAATCTGATTACCTCTCATTTTATCCAGAGTTGGATCGTTTAAGTATTTTCGATAGTGTTGCCAACCTTCAAAAATTTCCATCAAAATTCTTGCGTCATCTATTAAAAGATTATACCCGCCCGCAACTCCAATTCCCATTCCCGAACCAATCCAGGAATAGTAAATATCTTCTTCTTCCGTATTTATGAAAATATCTGAAACCAAACCGGATGTGGTGGCAAATTCCTCACTTTCAGATGCCGGATAACCAATTGCAAAACTGGCATCAGGTGCTTCTTTGTCAATTTTTGTATGTAAATTAGTCAGTTTTTCCAATCGCTCACTACTGCTCAACAAATCAGGCTTCTGTCCTTTTTTCATTTGTACAAATGGTGAATTTGCAACCCATTGCATGTACTTTGGGTGATTGAAAAACAACTCAAAATATACTTTATCAAAAAACTCTTTGGCAGTATAGTTTTTGTTAAATCTATTATTATACTCTTTCAAAAATGTTTTTCCAATAATTGTTGTAATCATGATATAACTCTTGTTGATAAATTGATTTTTTCTGACAATAAACCCATTTCTGTACAATATGCATCATCTGGAACAATAAAAGGACGATTACCTTTTTCTGATTGTCGCATTTTTGAAACTGAATAGTAGTAAGTTGGTATTTCCAAATTTAATCTTTGTTCAAAATCGCCATTTTCGTAATCATACAAATCACTTTCAGTAATGCACGAAACACTGTCTATTTCCAATAAATCAAATAAAATAGCTTTACTATTGTGCGACAAATAATCTATGCTTATATCTCCGTTATGTTTGAAAACAGAGTGTTCTTCTATACACTTAAAATCTATGTGAGTAAAAACGCTATCTATTTTGTTCTGCAAATCACGCTCACGAAAAACTTCTCCATCATCTATGACCTCGTACGATTTTTTTAATATTCCCAAATCATATGGTCGTGCATTTTTCTCATCATCCGGCGGAGAAATCACATAAATATCTTTATACTTTCCTATTGTTTGTGCATTTCTTACCCTATTTACACGTCCAAATCTTTGAATTAAAGCATCTAGCGGTGCACATTCCGTAATCATCAAATCGAAGCTAATATCTAAACTCACTTCAACAATTTGTGTTGAAATAACAATACATGCTTTTGTTGATGTGTTGAATGTATGTAAGGAATTTCCGTCTTCATCCAAACCAATTAAGTTTTTTTCTTTCTGATTTCTATCTTGACGTTTAAAACGGCTATGTATAAGCATTAAAGGAACATTCTTAAATGCATCCTCATTTCGAAAATAATCGAAAGTTTCTTGTGCTGTTTTTACTTTATTTAGTATTATCAACACTTTTTGATTATTTTTTACCGCTTCCTTTATTATTGGTTTCACACATTCTATAGAATTAACTTTATGTAACACGTGTCTGTTAAAATTATCTAGTTCTTCTGGTGGCAATTTAACTTCTAGTACATCGTTACCTAATACTTCTTTTATTCTTTGATAAAGAATAGTTGGCATTGTAGCTGTGCCAACGTGGACACTACAACCAATTCGCACCAAAATCTCTACTAACTTTAAAACAATAGCCTGTGAAACTCCTGTATACGTGTGCAGTTCGTCCAATACAACATCACAGCCTTTTAAATCCAAAAGTAAGGCTTCGTAACCTTTCATTCCAAATGCAAGTGCTGCTAATTGATGAGGTGTTAGAATTTTTACGGAAGCACCTATTTGCGATTGCAGCACAACCTCCTCATCAATGTTGTTTCTCCTAATTATCTTTGATGTCGAATGTAGTACTCGAATATCCAAATCTTTATTGTCTCTCTCCAAATCTTTTGCTACTCGCTTATACATTGCATTAATAGATGCCTGAAATGGCAGTGTATAAAAAACTCGTCCTTTGCATCTTCTAAAAAGATAATCGGTCTTTCCTGCACCAGTACAGGCAACAACTATTGTGTGCTTCTTTGTGCTATTGGCGTCTGTTAAAGATAAAGGATAAAGCGGATGTTTCCTTTCGTAGAAAGATAAATCTGGTTTTACAAAAAGATTCTCAGAAGCTACATCCGTTTTATCAATTAGTGCAGATGCGAAATGATCTCCTGCAATCATTAATCCTTTCCATTTTGAAAAACCTCTTTCTCTATTTTTATTGGTACAGTAATTTACAGTATAAAGTAAATTTTCTTTTGCTTCGTTTCTCGTAATTAACTTATAGGGGATATTCAGTTCTGTGAGTATCTGCCAAGCGTCATTACTCCATTCTTCCCAATTTCCCAAATGAAAGTCCTCATAATCACAAAGTTGTTCTAAATCAAGAAGTCCAAGTTTGTTTATATCATTTTTCACCGACTTATGATGACTTACAACCATTTCTATCAGTTCGTCCCATTGTTCGCGTGGAAAAGCCGATAAAAAGAAAAGAGATGCAATTTCGTGTCTAAAAATATTTTTGTAATCTCGAGACTTGTCCCGCAATCGTCTTTGAAAAATAGGGTGAGATTTTCCTATGTCATGCAAAAAGGCTCCATGTCTGGCAATATCTGTATCCATTCCAAAATGATTGGCAATTCTTTCCACCGCCACAGAAACATGTTTCAAGTGTTCTATAAGTGGTGTCCAATCGGGTGCTGATTTTGCATAAATTACCATTCGCTAATATTCTCTTATAGGTGTTCCCACTATTTTTAGCCAACCATACATCATTTGTCCAGTATTTCTGTCAATTCCAACAGGAAAAGACTTGTCATTTTTCTCAAAAACTAATTCAAATCCTGAATAAGTTTCATCATCATCGAATTTGTCTGCTCCAATTTCCAAAATTTCTGCTGGTAAAAGTACATCCTCGTTCCTACATAGACAAATATGTTGACTAAATGCAGTTTTGGCATCTCCCTCATTCCGAAATGCTAAAAAAAGAATTGGATTTAACAATACACCTCGTATAATAATTGATGTTGGTCTGTCAAAAAGAAATTGATTTCCTTTTCTTTTTCTATTCCAACCACGTGCTTGCGTTACTTCCTGCTGCTGAGAAATTTGATCATAACTCAATCTATGTCCTACAATCTTTTTAATGCCAGATACATCTAGTAGTTCAGGAAATAACTTTTTCTCAATTCCCTCAATAATTGAAGGGGTAAGAAACTGTTGCGAGAAAATTTCGCTATCTCTTACTGCTGTCCAGGGTTTGATAAAACCAAATGGTCCTGTATACTTAACAATATGTAGTTTTTCGCTCATTATTATTTCTATTTTAATGCACCAAATCCAATACCCGTACTATTCCCTATACCAACATTCCATGCAAAAGCTATTATTTCAGGTGTACCTTCAATTATAACAGGACAAATACTAACCTTATTTTGAATACCTTTGTAAGAAATAATTTTGATTTTAGGTGAATGATAACTTTTATCAAAAAATACTTTTAGATTTTCTGTGTTTAATCCTGCAATTTCTGCTTTTGCTTTTAGCGTTTCAGTCATATACGTATTGACTTCGTCGTCTAAATATGTATAGTGGGTTTCTTTATCATTATCACGCCTCTTAACTAAAACAGGACTTGATAAGAAAAATTTCTCTTTTTCTGTGAACTGGGGCGTATCTTCTAAACAAACATCCAAAACTCTCGACCCAGCGAACATCTCTGGCTCATCTAATATACTTTTTACAACAGTTTTCACCAAATTGGTATCATAAAAGTTAAGTGTGAAATAAGAGCCATTTTTAATTTTTATACCATTCTTTGAGGTATCAACATTTTGGAGCCATGAAAAGGAATACAAGCTTATTTTCCCATGCTCTTTATTATCTTTTCCCAACCATTTATGGACACAGCCTGTAAGCAACGGCTGATAGTTAAAATCAATTTCTTGGTTGGATTTTGATATTTTTATATGTAATCGCATTTGCTATAAAATTTGATTTCACAAAAGTAAAATAAAGAATTTATTTTGTCAAATTAATTGAATGTCTTGAGTTAAAAAATTTATCTAACATTTTTATTAAATGCTATTTTAGTCTACCATCTCACCAAACCCCATTTATCTCCTCATTGCAATTTGAGCATTTGCCTTTAAAGCCATTAGTTTCGGTATGATAGTTATTTCTTTTTATTAAAGTCTTTCCACATTTCGGACAAAGCGTGTTTCCTTCTTCGTTGTGAACATTACCAAGGTAAACGTATTTTATTCCTTTCGATTTAGCTATTTGTGCAGCTTGTTCCACTGTTTTTACAGGCGTTGCCGGTACATTTTGCATTTTGTAAGCTGGGAAAAAGCGACTGAAATGTAAGGGCGTTTCAGAAAATCCGTTTTCGACTAACCACTCACACATTTCACTTATCATTTCCATATCATCGGTGTGATTGGGTATGATTAAATTTGTTATTTCCAACCAAATGCCATTATCGCGCAAAATCTTCAAATTATTTAAAATGGGCTCCAATCTTGCACTTGTTATTTCTCTGTATATTGAGTCGTTAAAGGCTTTCAAGTCGATATTAGCTGCGTCTAAATAAGGAATAAGTTCTTTTAAAGGTTCGGGATTAATGAATCCGTTTGAAACTATAATGTTTTTTATTCCTGCCTTTTTAGCAAGTTTGGCTGTTTCCAGCACAAATTCGTAAAAAATTGTAGGTTCAGTATAAGTGTATGCTATTGATTCGGATTTGTTATTTACAGCAGAAGCAACTATTTGCTCGGGTGTGGCGCGGATATATCTTACCTGCGTTGGACTGCTTTGCGATATTTCCGAGTTCTGACAGTTTTTACAATTCATATTGCAACCTGCTGTCCCTATTGAAAAACTAGTAGAACCTGGCAAGAAATGATACAAAGGTTTTTTCTCAATTGGGTCAATATGTACAGCTACCAAATTTCCGTAGCTTAAACTTACTAATTCGCCGTTGACATTTTGTCTTGCCTTACAACGTCCCATTCTGCCTTCGCTAAGCACACATCCGTGTGGACACAAGGTGCATTGGACTAGTCCCTCATCTAATTTTTGGTAATACATTGCCTGATTTTTGCTCTTTTTTGCAAAATCTTTTTCGGAAAAAACTATAGCTTCGTAGGTATAAATA
Organism: Lentimicrobiaceae bacterium; assembly: GCA_033809755.1. Classification (GTDB taxonomy): domain Bacteria; phylum Bacteroidota; class Bacteroidia; order Bacteroidales; family UBA4417; genus UBA4417. The sequence continues at coordinate 153,186 of JAPXLB010000005.1, read as the reverse complement.
TCGGCATCTTTCCAGCCTGTGTAGCCTATTCCGGCTTTATCGCGAGCGCAGTGTCCCAAAAATTCTTCCAAACTCCAACCTGTAGAAGTTGCAACCTGCGGTAAAAACGTGCCCGAACGACCGTTTTTCACAATGTAAATACCATGTTTACCTAATTCAATTTCATCGACGGATTTGATTTTTTTAAACGGCGTTAAAACAGAGATTTCTATTTCAACTTCATCCAATTCTTTTGCAGAAATAGGAGAAAAACGGTAGTCTTCGGTTGCGGCAGCGACTGCCATTTCTGCAACAACTTCGTAAAGCGGGATATTGGGTTCAAACCTGCCGATACAACCACGTAAATTTGAATTTTTATTGAAGGTTACAAAAGCACCGCATTTTTCGTTCAATTTTGCAGAGAACTTAGAGTTCGATAAATCAAGCTTTCTGTTTTCTTTAATCCTTGCTTCGGCACTCGCTCTAGCTATTCGTAATAGTTCAATTTTATCTTCATCGCTTAAAGAAAAACCCGACTCGTTATTTTCGGTAACTGAAATTGCCCAATACCCAACTACCCTATCGTTGCTGCCATAAGGTGAATCGCCGGAGTTTTGGTACTGAATTTTATTGTATGAATATTTTCCGTCTGTCAAATACATCAATGCCAAAACTGAATTTGCAGCACAACAATTTGTTGAAAGATTTTTAATATTGGTTTTGGCTTTCGTAATTTTTATCAACTCGTCGGGATTACCGGTAACTATAGCGTTTGCAGTCTGTAAGTCTATATCAACGGCATCGTCGTAATCGGGGTAATGAGAAAAATCGGTAGAGACTACAAAAATGTTTTCTTCATTCCAGTACGGTTTTAGTGCATCAGCTATGGTTTTTGCATTTTCAGCACCGTCGAAACCCATGACAATAGGCACAATTTGAAAATCGTTTTTTAAATGATGTTGTAGAAAAGGTAATTGAACCTCAATGCTGTGTTCGGTTTTGTGAGCTTCAGCGACGTACGAGAAAATCCTGTTGTTCTTAATCAGTTCATTGCAAATTTCAGTATTCACTTTTACTTCGCCTATTGGTGTTTCGTAATTGCCAATATTATATACCGACGCACCTTTAAAGTACGTTGTATGGCTCGATGCGATTATAAAAACATTTTTATACTGCTTGTGCGGATTAATTTGATTAATTGCCGAAGCTGCAACTTCTCCACTAAAAACATAGCCTGCATGCGGCGATATTACGGCTCTTGCGTCCTGTTGTCGACTTTTTGCACTTGCAAAAAGAGTTTGCAAATCTTTGGTTAATTGTTCTTTAGTGCCGGCATAAAACTGACCGGCGACGGCTGCTTTGCGATTCATAGTTGTTGGATTTTTTGTGTTTTGCGAAAAACAGTTTGTCGTGAGGAAAAATAAAGACAAACAGAGAAAACAATAAGTAATTAATTTTTGCTTATTCATTTTAACTTGGTTTTTGGTACAAATGTAGTAAAAAAATTGTGTTATTAGAAATATTATTTCTTTTTTTTGAAAGAAATAAAATATAACAATCGTTTCTATTTCAATAAACTAAAATAGTTATCGAATTTATTTGTTACAAAACACTTGGTAATAGTTTATGGGTAATTGTGTCTTGTTGTAATTGTGGCAATGTATGTTCCTTCAATCTTTTTTCAGAAATTTCAACATACTCTTTTGAGATTTCAGAACCAATCCACCTGCGATTTAGCAAATGTGCCATTTTAGCGGTAGTACCACTTCCCATAAACGGATCATAAACTAAATCATTTTCATTAGTCCATGTATTAATTTGGTCGGCAACTAATTTTTCCGGAAATATTGCAGGATGCTGGTATGCTATTTTATCTTTTGTTGAAATCCCTCCACCAATTGAATAAAAAAACACGTTCCCAACTTTCTTTTCAGTTGTTCTTTTAACTTTTTCATAATCAAGAGAACCATTTTGCCCTCTGTTTTTCATATTAGCAAGCCCTTGATATTTTGTTGGCTCTGTTATGGGATTGAATGTTTTGGGTTGCCCCTTTGAAAAAGCAAACATGTATTCAAAATGTTGATGATATCTTTTCCCTGTTTGGGGCATTGGATTATTTTTGTAATATATCATGGTGTCATGCAATCTGAAACCTATTTCTTTAAAAAACAACGCCTGCCTAAAGGATGTTCCTGTTTCACTTCCATTAATTGTTGCATCGGCTACAACCCAGATAACTACCCCTCCTTGCTTTATAACACGATATAATTCTTTTGCTACTTTCTCGAATTCAAATTTATAGCCGTTATAGTTCCTTATATCGTCGTATGGCGGTGATGTGATTACGAAGTCAACAAAGTTGCTAGGCATTTTTTGCATAGTAATCAAACAATCCTCATTATATGTCTTTTCAAGTTCCATGTTACAAAATTAAATAAATTCCTATAAATATCCATTATTCCAAAATATATAGGTCTTAATAAAACATATACAACATAGTTAAATATATTTTTACAAGATATACAAATCTAACATTTTCAATTATTTTCAGCCATTATCACCGCTTTGTGGTTCTTCTTCCACCAATGTCAAGTCGAACGGTAACCTCATTTGTTTTAACAATGGTTCTACTCTTTTCTTTGCAAGATTAATATACTCTTCGCTAATATCATATCCTACAAACTTTCTATCGGTTTTTAATGCAGAAACAGCGGTCGTTCCACTACCCATAAACGGGTCTAAAACAATATCGTCTTTAAAAGAATAAAGCTGAATTAACCTATAGGGTAACTCCTCGGGGAACGGTGCAGGATGTCCTATTCTTTTGGCACTTTCGGCATTCATAGTCCAAATTGATTTTGTCCATTCCATAAATTCCTCTTTCGAGATGGTATTTTCTTTTTTACCTTTTTCTCTTTTGTAATCACCTTTAGAAAAGACCAAAATATATTCGTGAACATCTCTTAATATCGGATTGGATGCACTTTGCCAACTACCCCATGCTGTTGAAGGACTTGCACTAGCCGCTTTGTTCCAAATAATTTCGCCACGCATGTTGAAGCCAATGTCTATCATCATTTTTGAAACGTAATCTGAGAGCGGTATATATGGCTTCCTGCCGAGATTAGCAACATTTATGCATGCACGACCTCCATTAACCAAAACCCTATATGTTTCTTTAAATGAATTTTCAAGAAGTTGCAGATATTCTTTTAAGGATAAGTCCTCATCATAATCTTTTGACACATTATATGGCGGAGAAGTTATCATTAAATGAACGGAATTATTAGGCAATTCTTTCATATTTTCGGCAGTGCCGAGAATGAATTTATTTTTAAATTCGTCGGGAAAATCATTTTCGTTTTCATCAAGTACTTTTTTCTCGTCAAGTTCTGTGTAAAGTCTTGAATTATAAAACTTTGAACTATCGTGATTTATCCTTCCACTCGTCCCGAAAGTACTTGTTTCTGTTCCATTTTGTTTTTTAGTAGCCATTTTTATTGACGAATTAATGTTAAAAATTTTTCAGCACGAGCCACATCTGATTTCTCTTTACTTGAAATTGTTATTATTTGACCTAACGTCTTTTTACCAATCATAGAAGAAAAATAATACAAATCTGAATTTATTAAGCTTTCGCATATTTCTGACAGTTGTTTTTCTGTTGTAGCTGTAATAAATCCTTTTTTCTGTGTACTTATGATAAAATCTGATTTTGTTGGTATAGGATTAAGTGAAATAAAGTTTTGTATTACTCCGCTTTCCTTCAAAAAGTCCACCTTTTTTGTATAGTTTTCTGTAATTGGAGAATTACCTAAAACAACAATAGGTATAGAAGCACTCTCTACACCCGAAACTCTTATATTTATTGATTTTCCGATAGCTTTTAACATACTGTCCGAACGTAATAAAGACGGCGTTCCTTTGTGTGTTTTATAGTCGCCTAAAAAAATAATGTTTTGGGGTTTAATCAATTGATAATTAGAAACAATACTCATCTTTATTTCAAAAATGATTTTTATATCCTCTGCTTTTTGTTCTCTTGAGTCTTTTTTACAAAAAGCCAAATCGGCAGTTGAAACTCTCGTTAAACCAACTTCTTCGCAAACAACGTCATTAACAGCGTACAGACCTAAACTTCTTGCTATCGGATTAAAAAGGTCTTTACACCATTTCTCGGTAAATTGTCCTATAAGCGAGTTTCTGCTTTGCAAAGTTTGACCTTCAGCATCCATACCTTTGGGAACGTAAGCAAAATTGCCTTTTTTAAGTTTATAAAAAAGCTGCTCAGGCGAAGCAAAATTTTTAAGTGCTTCGGTAAAAAACTGTATTTCTGTATCGTTACTCCAAAGGTGCATGATATTTACGTTTGTGCAAAGATAATTATTTTTTATGATTTTAACGGTTTTCGTTTCCCGCTTTTACTTAAACTAATCAACATACTATTCGCATAAACTAAAAGCTCCTAAAATATGTAATTGCCTGAATCAGTTTTAGTTAAGAATAAACTTGTTCAAAAGCCACAACTGTACAATATTCAGCATAGAAATTTATTTTTAATTTTTGTTTGTTTTCAAAGTTTTAAGGTGTAGTTTTGCAACCGATTTTGATGCGATAGTTGGCTAGAATGTCCAATTTGTCAATATTCAAAAGATAGTGCGAGTCACTTTTCATATTTTTTGAACTGTGGGGTCGTATTTTTTATTTTAATATTTAAGAAAAAAAAGAAAAAAATATTATATAAATTTTAAAATTACAATTCTTGCTATGGACTTTAATTTAACAAAGACTGAGAAACTATTTCTGCAAATGATACACGAGTTTGCCGAAAAAGAGGTTAAGCCGTTGGCTGCTGAAATTGACGAGCAGGAACGATTTCCTATTGAAACGGTAAAAAAAATGGCAGAAATAGGTTTAATGGGAATTCCCGTACCAAAAGAGTACGGCGGAACTGGTGGTACAAATTTAGTGTACTCAATGGCTGTTGAAGAACTTTCGCGCGTATGTGCCACAACTGGAGTACTGGTTTCGGCTCATACATCGCTGTGCGTTGCTCCAATTTACGAGAACGGCACCGAAGAACAAAAACAAAAATATTTGCCTAAGCTATGTAGCGGCGAATGGATTGGTGCTTTTGGACTAACAGAACCGAATGCAGGAACAGACGCATCGGCTCAACAAACGACGGCTGTTGAAGACGGCGACGAATACGTGCTAAACGGTAACAAAATTTTTATTACTAATGCCGGTTATGCTCATGTATTCATAATTTTTGCAATGACCGACAAATCACAAGGAACAAGAGGCATTTCGGCTTTTATAGTTGAAGCCGGTACCGAAGGCTTTACGGTTGGTCGTGAAGAACACAAATTAGGTATTAGAGGTTCGTCAACTTGCGAACTTATTTTTGACAATTGCAGAATTCCGAAAAGCAATTTGCTTGGCAGATTGAACAGAGGTTTCGGTCTTGCTATGAGAACGCTTGATGGTGGACGTATTGGTATTGCTGCTCAAGCTCTTGGCATTGCTCAAGGTGCAATGGACGAAACTGTTAAATACACTAAGGAACGAAAACAGTTTGGAACTGCTATTTCTGATTTCCAAAACACTAGATTTCAGATGGCTGACCTTCATACAAAAGTTGAGGCTTCGAGACTACTTGTTCGTTCGGCTGCTTTCAAAAAAGATACCGGAGTTCCTTATTCCGTTGATGCCGCTATGGCAAAACTTTTTGCTTCCGAAACTGCAATGGAGGTTGCTAACAAAGCCATACAATTTCACGGCGGATATGGATATACACGCGAATATCCCGTTGAAAGAATGTTGCGTGATGCAAAAATTACCGAAATTTACGAAGGAACTTCAGAAGTCCAACGTATGGTTATTTCTGCAAACCTTTTTAAATAATTTTTAATTTTTTTGACCATGAATATAGTTGTTTGTATAAAACAGGTGCCAAACACCAACGAAATAAAGATAAATCCCGAAACGGGGACACTAATCCGAGAAGGTGTTCCTAGTATTATGAACCCCGACGATAAGAGCGGCTTGGAGCTTGCGCTTCGACTGAAAGATGAACACGATGCTCATGTTACCGTTTTGACAATGGGACCAGCTCAAGCCGACCTTATGTTACGCGAAGCTCTTGCAATGGGTGCCGACCGTGCAATTTTATTAACGGATAGAAAATTTGCCGGTGCCGATACTTTGGCGACTTCAAATGCATTGGCTGCTGCCCTAAAAAAAATTGGTTTCGACCTTGTAATAGCCGGTCGTCAAGCAATTGATGGCGACACAGCACAAGTCGGTCCGCAAATTGCCGAACTGCTTGATTTGCCTCAAGTATCGTACGTTGCCGATTGTAAACTAAATAGCGATAACTCGGTTAATATTAAAAAAACAAATGAAACAGGCTACCAAATCCTTAAAGCACAATTACCTTGCTTGCTTACTGTTTTGTCTACAGGATTTAAGCCAAGATATATGAGAGTTAGCGGAATAATGGAAGCCTACGATAGAGAAGTTGAACTTTGGACAGCCGACCAAGTTGACGTTAGCGTTGAAAAACTCGGACTAAAAGGTTCGCCTACCAAAGTGGCTAAATCATTTGCTAAAAGCGTTAAACAAGCCGGCGAACAGTTTGAAGTCGACACTGAACAAGCTGTGGCAATTATAATCAGCCGACTTAAAGAAAAGTTTATTATTTAATCAATTAAGCACTCAAAAAGTAATAAAAATGAATAATCAAGATTATAAAAATGTTTTTGTTTTCATAGAACAGCGTGAAGGGAAAATATCGAAAGTTGGACTTGAGTTGCTTGGTAAAGCTACTCAACTTGCCACTGCCCTTGAACAAAAAGTTGTTGCTATGCTTGCAGGACACAACATAAAAGACAATGCACAAAATCTGATCGAACACGGTGCAGATGTAGTTTTAGTTGCAGACCATCCGTACTTGGAACAATATCTGACCGAACAATATGCACAGGCGATAGGACAAATGATTGTTAAACACAAGCCCAATATTGTACTATTTGGAGCAACTACTATTGGCAGAGACCTTGCTCCACGCCTTTCGGCACGCCTTGAAACAGGTCTTACAGCCGACTGTACAAAACTTGAAATCGGCGAAAACAACGAATTTCTTATGACACGTCCGGCTTTTGGCGGAAACCTTATGGCAACTATCGTTTGCCCCGATCATCGTCCGCAAATGTCAACAGTACGACCTGGCGTTATGGTAAAAAATGCCGCCGACACATCGAGAAAAGGCGAAATAATTGATTTCAACGTTGATTTCGATAGTTCTAAATTTAAAGTTGAGATTATTGAAAGCGTTTCCGAAGAAAAAAATAAGGTAGATATTGCAGATGCAAAAGTTCTTATTTCGGGCGGACGTGGTGTTGGTTGCTACGAGGGCTACGATAAACTCGCTGAACTTGCAAAACTGTTGAAAGCCGAAGTATCTGCTTCGCGTGCCCTTGTTGATGCAGGTATTGCAACTCAAGACCGACAAGTTGGTCAGACAGGTAAGACAGTTAGACCTGATTTGTACTTTGCTTTCGGAATATCTGGAGCAATTCAGCACCTCGCAGGAATGGAAGAATCGGATTATATTATTGCTGTGAATAGAGATAAGTCTGCTCCTATATTTAGCGTTGCCGATTTGGGTATTGTTGGAGATTTGTGCGAAATAGTTCCACTATTAACACAACGCCTATCCGACGAACTTGCCGACAAGTAGATTGAAAATTTAATCGAAATTCTTTTACAAACTTACCGTAAGCAAAACAATTGCATTTGCGGTAAGTTTTTTTATATGAAGTTGGAAGTATTTTGGAACAATCTTTCAACTGTTATATGCAGAAATATTTCGGTTGACTTTAATATTAATTATCGAAACAAATCACAAGTCGAGTTTCGTAATTTTCATTTTCGTATACCTTCATTATCTCATAAACAGCCAAGTAGCTGACTAAAGGTTTCTTTTTCGTATAATCTGTATAGTACTTCAACGCTTGTTCATATTCTGAAAAACTAAGCCAAGAATGTGTATGAAGATCGGGATCGTCAACAAGATAGGGTTTGCCATCTCGCTCATATATTTCACAACTGTATTCCTCTTTGTATCTGAGAGCATCCTCAAGCGTACAACTTCTATACGAACTATAGCCATCATCATCTCTAATATAAAAGGTGATCTCGTCTTTAACCCATACGCTAAGCTCGTCAATTGGGATTTTCCCTTTAGGTTTAAATGAGTTAGGCGAATCCGACCACCTAGCTTCTGCTAAAATGTGAAACATAACATAATCTCTATCAAGCAATAATTCACTTTCTGAAAAAGAAATCCATTCTCTATCATCATTTTGTTTGCTTCTATATTCAACAAAACCATGTATATCTGTACCCATAAATTCTATTTTTTGAAGATACTAACTATATATAAACACTTTTACAGCACAATTCAGGCACTTTTGCATTAGTGTGTCAAATTATTTTCGTCGGTTATATCTCGCGAAATAATCATCAATTTCAGGTCTTAATTCAATGCCGACACGTTCAAAAATGTCTAAAAGTTGCAAATACGCTCCTTTTCCGCCTAAAAAACCCCAAAACTCATCAGCAACTTTAAGTTCAGTTTCTAAATCCAACATTCCTGCCATTGTCCAGCGTGAATAAGGTTTCGGTTCGTAGGGGTTATAAGGGATTGCTATCAATGTATTGATTTTTGCTTTTGGGTTTTCAGCTAAAACACAAGCTACCCACTCTAAAAGCGTGCGCTTAAACTCTTTAAAACCACCTTTATTAGGTTTCGCTGTTTTGATGTCAATAAGATAAAGTTGTTCGTCGTTTCCTTGTAGCCAAACATCTACTTTTGTAGGCTTTACAGTTCTCATATTTCCTTTTTGAGCAACTTTTCTAATTGCTTCAATTTCTTTCTTTTTATTCGGCTTATAATTTGCAGCAGTTAAATTGTCCATTATGTCTTGAATAACTCTTTGAGCCGCTTCGCTAATTTGTGTTCCTGCTGTGGCTTGTGCCTTTGCTTCTTTGAAAACTGTAGAGGTTGAAGCTAACGCTAATGCAACGGGTTCAAAAATACTAGTTCCAAAATTTGTGTTTAGTGAATGAATAAATGAGAATAACGCCATTCTGTCTTTGCCCAAAAGTCTTGTATGAAAAGGCATTGACGAAGGTTCGGGATTATAGTTTTGAAATTTATTGCGAAGACTGTTTTTTAAAACTTCTTCAACTTGTTTTATTTGTTGCTCAGAAACTGCCATACTATTTATTCTTTAAGTGAAAAATTATTTCCGAATATGCTCCTTTGTCTTTTTCTGTTCTATTTAATACAGGTCGTTTGAATTGGTTAATGATTTTCATTCCTGCATTTTCGGCAATGGTCGGATACATATTATATTTATCATTAGCAACAAGAAAAACGTCATAATCGTTTGCCAAATATTTTTTGCAGTTGTTTAAGACATCTGAAACCCCTTGTATATAGCTTTCTTTTGCTTCTTTGCCTTGTCCTTTGAAAAGCGGACCTATTTCTAAATCATCCTTACGTTCAAAGCCGAATAAATCGTAGGCATAAGCGTGCTGTTCGTGGTAATCAATTAAGCCGACATATGGTGGCGATGAAAATACACCTTTAATTTTTTGCTTTTCAGCCAAATCTGCAAATGCCGGATTTACCTTCTTCAGTTCAGCAAAAATATCAATTGTTCTGCTATCACCCGTCAAACATGTTTGGTAAGTTTTTGTTCTTAATTCATCAAATTCATGCAAACGCTTTACAGTGTCCTTACCATATGTTTGCCACCACCTTAAAATAGAAAAAAGAGGTTTGCACATTTTTCCATGCTTTGAGCAGTAGTAAGTCGCAGTGATTGGTTCAACTAACGTAGCTAAATCAGCATGAGTAGTAGCTCTGCAACTGCGAATTGTACGACTTAAAATTACGCTAACAATTTTTTTTGTCTTAATATTTTTTATTTCTTTAACTCTATCGAACACAAATTCTATCTCGTCTCTCACATGTTGCAAATACCATTTGTCTAAAAAATTATCGGTTTTATCTTGACGTAATTTTATGTCGTATTGTTTTATTAGTTTTTCATAAATAGGCAAAAATTCTTTTTCTTTTTCTGCTCCATATTTTTTTTCGTCTATTTTACCTTGTCGTAAATTGTATTTATACTCGGTAGCGGGAAAATATTTAGCATTAAAATCAGATAGTTCTTGTAATAATTTCGCCTCAAATTCTACTGTACGCGAATTTTCCAAAAACAATTTCAACGCCTTAGTTATACGATTTATTTCATTTTTTACATCAGCCAAATCATATTTTGCTACTTTACAATTCCCAATCAAAGTGTTAAAGGCTGAAATATCAATACCGATTGCATTCATGCCCAACTCACAACTTTGCACCATTGTGGTGCCACTTCCCGAAAATGGATCTAGAATAATATCTCCTTTTTGAAAATAAACTTCCTTTTTAAAATTATCGGTGTGGTCGTCCAAAAAATACTCAACAAGTTGTGGGATAAATTTACCCTTATAAGGATGTAGTCTGTGAACATGTTTGGTGGTTTCGGCTTCCTTGTACTGCTCAAACGATAAAGTCCAATTTAAATCTTCACCAAGTTGCTCTTTCCAAGAATTTTCACGCTGTCCGTTGTACGATTTATAATAGTTTTTTAAGTCTTTTAAAGCAACTTGTGTTGTGCCATTTTCTTGAACTTTCTTAACTCTACCATATTGGATAAGGTAAGATATATTGGCAGCAGTAACAGTTTTCTGAATATGTTCTGTCGCCCATTCGCTTGCTTCTTTTATGGTTAATAATTCGTCTGTTGCCATTATTTAGTTATATTATCAATCCTGCAAAGATAATTATTTATTTGTTACTTTTCTTGCTATTATTGGCTAAGTGAAAAACGCACACCAACCAGCCTATCTACCTCCTCATTTTATTATATTTCAACGCTTTTAAATTGTCGTTTCTGTACGTATTACCCACACCTCCAATTATAAACTGAATTGTTATAGGATTCCCTGTAAAATCAATAATTTTATTCATAGAATAATCAACAATATTGTATTTAGCTCTTATTCCTATATAAAATGAATTAGTTAAATAATATCTGTATCCTAATCCCATACTAAAGTTGTATGAATTTGCAGATTCTGATTCTATATCCTTGTCGTCATCTGTTTTCAGTACAGTGATACCGTCGTATGCTATTCCGGCTGTTATTTGAAGTTCGTTTCCGTTTTTTGAAAAAATATCCCTACCAATGTCAATTCCGACGTGTCCGCCAGAAAAATAATTTGTACTTATTATCGAATCTCCAAATTGTTTTATTCTTGCGTCGTAGCAATTTGGCGAATTAACAAATTTGAAAGCTAAAGTAAAATCATAGTTCATTTTTTTATGCTTGGCTCCTATTTGAAAACCTATTTCAGGGTGTAAACCCAACTTTTTCAATTTTCCGGTTGGAATCCATACGCCTGTAATCCACGACAAGTGAAACTCAGCCATGTTAACATATTGACCCACAATACTCTCATATTCGGTTGCCAGACGATTTTCGCCATAAGTACTTGTTTGGATTTTGGAGAATATGGTATCATAATTCTCACCGTAAAACTCTGTTAATAAATATTCAATTTGATTAGGTTCGTATTTTCTCATTAAACTTTTTGATAATTCTTGAGTGTACTTATCAAATTCTTGTCCGGGTGGTATATAGCCGTAGTATGGTTCGGAATAATCGTAATAATAAGTGTTTGAATATTTAATCATATCCATACGTTTCTGATAGTTTAATATGTTATTGAGCGTTCCCGTCGTCAGCAACGAATCGTGGTATTGGTTTTGTTTTAAAGCCAACAAAATTTTCGCTCTGTATATCGGTTCTCTCATTCCACATTTACTTTCCCAATATTGCAACAAATAATTTGCAGAATCAAGTTTGTTTTCCTTCATGTATTTTACAAAATATAATCCGCTATTGTGAGATATATCAGGGCAAGTTACCGACTTTTGTTGTATTAGTAAATTATCAAAGTCCTGACCGAACAATAAACTTGATAAAAAAAACATTAACGTAAATAATCCAATTTTCTTCATATGCTTGTATGTTATTATATTACCTATATTATCTGATTGACTGTAAATTCCTTTCCAAAGATACTAAATTTTTAATGTCAAAATACTTGTATAGCTTTTTTTAATTTAAAATTAATAATATCTGTAAAAAGTTAATTATATTTGCATAAGTTTTTGGTAAACAACTGCTTTGCTAGTTTGCTGATACTCAAATAACATTTGTTAATGAAGCTATGCTTATTCTAACTTCTTGACAAGCAAATAAACAAATCATGTGTTGTAAGCACAATACTAAGGAATTAAAACTAAACAAGAAAAGACATTATCTTTTCCGTTTAACAGCAATATTAGCTTCGCTTCTTCTTTTTATCAACTTAAGCATTTTAGCACAAACTCCCACCCTACCTCTAAAACCACATACTGAAGAATACGTTTTCAATGAAATAAAACTACCGGGCGATGAGCCTATTCGCGATATTTTAGCTCTCTTGCAAGACAAGCGCGGGTTTGTGTGGATGGCAGGCAACCACGGACTAATGCGATACGACGGACACGATTTTAAAATCTTCTACAATATACCCGGCGACACTAATTCTATTATTGATACCGATTTGCTCTCGCTTTATCTGCTCGGCGACACGATATTATGTATAGGCGGCAAACACGGAGTTTCATTGATGGATATTCGTACCGAAAAGATTACCAATTTGGCACACGACCATGACGGAAATACTGTTGAATGGGTTAGTGATTTTTTTCCCGATGAAGATGGAATAATCTGGATAGGGGCTCTTAACGGACTTTATAGCTTGAAACCGGATCTATCGGGCATCATCAATCATTATCTTGATATACCATCAATAGTAACCGATGGAGACCCTGCTTTTGCCAAAAGAGTGTATTGCATAGCTCAACACAGTATTGATAGTAATAGACTGATGCTGGGAACAGGAAGCGGTTTATTAAGTTTCGATAAAAAACTAAACTCTGTACATAAAGTATATCCTAACTCGGAAATTAAGTTTTGGCGTTCTCAATCCAGCGTACAAAAATTCGTACAGGAAGGAAATTATTTGTGGTGTATGTGTTGGATTTCGGGAATACCACGCTTTGATATGAAAACTGATACTTGGAAAAACTTTGGCTATCCAAAAACAGACGATTGTTTAGAAACCACCAAAGGCGTTTGGGCTATGAGTGATTTAATGTTGAAAAACGAACACGAAATATGGGTGTGCGACGTAGATAGAGGTCTTCGTATTTTTGATAAAGATAAGCAAATATTATATCCTCTCGAACAAGAACAGACGTACAATGTTCTCAATAAGTTTGCTCTTAAAATATTTAAACTAAAAGATGGCGCGCTTTGGTTAAGTGGCAAAGATGGACTTTGGCGGCAAAATCTGAGAGCAAAACAATTTGAACTCCTTGATATTCCTTTCCCTCACACTTGGGTTTCAGCAGCTCTGCACGATGAGGAAACTAATGAATACTATTTTGGATTAACATGGGAAAGCTATGGACTGCCCTGTTGGAATAGCTCTACACAAAAATGGACTTATTACCAAACCGAGACAAACAAAAATGAGATGTTAAACACATACGATATTGTCAAGGATAGTCGCGAAATTATTTGGGTAGCAACCGCTCTACGTGGGCTTTGGTACGTTGATAAACAAAATAAGACTTTAAAACAATTTTCTTTACCCGATACAAACTATAAATATTTCTGGAATAATACTATTTATAAAGTTTTTGAAGATAGCCAAAACAACCTGTGGTTAGGTTCAGGTAAAAATGGCGTAGCACGCTTAAATCCGGAACGAACAAAAGCTGACTATTTTATAAATGATGCCAATGACACCACTTCGTTAAGTGGTCACACACATTTCAGAGCTATAGAAGAAGACCAGTACGGACGTATTTGGATAGGAAGCCGTACGGGTTTTTGCACATTCGACCCTAAAACAGAAACTTTTTCTCGCGAAATACCTTTGAAGCTGCAAAAAAATGGCATCAGAGACGGCTACACATATTCAATTGTAAAAGATACCACGAATACCATGTGGCTCACTGTAGAAAGTCAGGGATTGATTAAAATTGAAGAGAAAACCAAAGATAAATTCAACTTTGAAATTTATCAAACAGACGACGGACTTAAAGACCTTACCGTATATTACATGGCAGCCGACAAGCAAGGAGGTTTGTGGATTGTTAATAATGGCTTGCTTTACCTAAATCCATACAACAATTCATTTATGCACACGGATGTGCGGAACGGATTGCAGAAAAATTTGAGCGGAGACATCAAGATTATGATTGACTATCATGGAAACGTTTTCTGCGGTACACAAGTTGGCATGGGATGGCTTAACGAAGCTAAAAAATATTCACAATCAAGCATATCTAATTTGATAATTGAAAACATAAGTATTAATAGTCAACCCATCCTCGATTGGAATCCTTATAGCGAAACTGGTGCACCTCTAATTGTTGGACACAATAAAAATAATTTTACATTTGGCTACACGGCAATTTGTTTCGAAGACTACAGCCAGGTACGATATCGCTACAGATTGGAGGGTTTGGAAGATGATTGGAACACACCGACCAATATTTTGGAAGCTAGATATACCAATTTAAAACCCGGAAAATATCGCTTCGTGGTTGATGTATCATACAAGGGCGTTTGGCTGGGCTACAACCAAAGCGTTGAATTTAAAATTAAACAAGCTTTTTGGAAAACTTGGTGGTTTATATTGCTTTCTGTAATAGCAATAACAGCTGTTATATACTCTATGTACTTAAACCGAAAAAAACACAAAGAAAAGCAAAGACAAATTCGCACACGAATAGCATCCGATTTGCACGACGACGTGGGCTCAACTTTAAGCAGTATATCCATTATGAGCGATTTGTTGCAATCGAGGTTGGACGATAGCCCAAATTCTGAAGAGATGCTTCGCAAAATTGGAAAAAATGCACGAGATATGTTGGAGTCGATGGACGACATTATTTGGTCGGTAAACCCACAAAACGACAGTTTTCATAACATTATAGTTCGTATAAGAGAGTACGCAATACCGCTTTTTGAGCCAATAGATGTCAATTTATCAATTATTGTTCCCGAGAATATCACTTCGTTAAAAATCCCTATGGATATGCGCCGAAATGTGTTCTTAATTGCAAAAGAAGCATTGAATAATACGGCAAAATATTCTAAATGCACAGAGGTGAAAATTGAATTTGCCTATTCCTATTCTGTTTTAAAAATGACGATAATGGACAATGGAAAAGGCTTTGATGCATCGAAAGACTACGCTCGAAACGGATTGCGTAATATGAAATATCGTGGTGAAAAAGTGGGTGGAAAAGTTGCTGTTAGTTCCAATATTGGAGAAGGAACAATAGTAACTTTTACTGCAAAAATAGAGTAAAAAGTGCTAACTAACGTTTTTTTGATATTTACAAAACCATATGTTTATACTATTGACAGATGTCATTATTAGCTGTAAAATTGCAAATTAATAAATAACTCGCATTATTAAACCTGCAAATCCGAAAAAATGAAATTAGAAATCAAAGTTGCCATATACGAAGACAATGACGCTCTGCGTGAAAGCCTTTCCTTTTTGATAAAAGGTTCGGGATTATTGCGATTTGTGGGCGCTTATCCTGATTGTCGTAACATTCTTGAAAATTGCGAAAAAGAAATGCCCGACGTTATACTCATGGATATAGATATGCCTTACATTTCGGGAATTGACGCTACCAGATTGGTAAAAGATAAGTATCCCGATATCGACGTGATGATGCTAACAGTAATTGAAGACCGCGATAAAATTTTTGATGCGTTGCGTGCCGGTGCCACGGGCTATCTGCTAAAAAAAGCATCGGCAATACAGATAATTGAATCTGTTACCGAATTGGCTAATGGCGGTTCGCCAATGTCAAGCGAAATAGCACGCAAGGTGCTACAATTTTTCACTTCACCTAATAATAAAATAGAAAACTCTTATACCCTTTCGACTCGTGAACTTGATGTGCTTGAACGCCTTGTGGCAGGCGACAGTTACAAAATGATTGCCGATCATTGCTGCATTTCAATAGGCACAGTCTCAGGTCATATAAATAATATTTATCGAAAGCTGGCAGTTAATTCAAAATCTGAAGCTGTTGTAAAGGCAATTAAGGAAAGATTGGTGTAGATAGTTTTGAGTCAAAAGTTAAGAACATAGAAACTCATAACTCGAAATATCCCGAAACTTTGGGATTAACTCGCACCACCATCTCGCAAAAACCATATGTTTATATTATTGACACACTTGCTATTTCCCTATAATTTTGCATCATAAAAGTTAATTAAATGGGCACTGGATTACGAGTGCAATTAAAGAACATTTTTTTGCGTCGGTTTTGGTGTAAGATTATTTTAAATAATTATTAATCTCAAAAAATCAAACAACATGAAAACAAAATTTTACTTATTATTAATCGCCATATTTGCGTTAAGTATTTCTGCAAAAGCGCAGAATATTGGCGGACAAGACGTTGTAGTTTCAGAAATGGATTACATGTATCATGCATATTCAAAAATATCAATTGCAAACAATGGATGGATTTACATCCTAGTTGACAAAAAAACGTCAAACGACAGTAGATTGGAGTTGCACCGCTCAAAAGACAATGGTGCAACCTACCAAAGACTAAAAGAATGGCAACACATCGGTGGCACATGGGAGTACACAGATGCCGACCTTGTAGTTACGGGTAACAACCAGTCAAATATAGTTGTATGGATTGCTTTGGGTCTTAAACACAGAACGGAAAGCAATGGCGAAGTGCGAGTAGCCAAACACGATGCTAACGGCAATTTTCTGGGAGTAGCATATAGTGAAACCAGCACGGATTACCAACCCTACCATGTAGCAATATCTTCCGACTATCGCTCGCCGAATAGTGGTGGCTCACCATTTGCCATAGCAATAGCATACACCGATTATACTACTATTGAAGGTAAATCTTGGTTAAATTATGCTTATTCTCTTGATGGTGGCAGCTCTTTTACCAGGAGGGTAATATACAGCTTGGAGGGAAAGCGTAAATTAGGCAGAGTAGATGTCTCATTAGGCAAGGCACGTTCTGCAATATTCGGGATGGTAGGTATAGCCTTCGAAATGGGTGATGCTGACGGATATAACTGTCGCAATATCGGATTTTTGGCAAACTATATGGATTACGACAACAACTTTGCTTGGTCGGGACCGATAAACGTATCTAAAGTAATTCCCAACGCCGAAAATAACACACGAAACCCAAAAGTACAATGGTTTGGAAACAGTGAGTTAAATCCTACTATTGGTGGATTTAGCTCATTTAATTTTATCGTTGCTTTTGATAGAAGATATAGTGAAAGTGATGTTGATGTTAAATATGTTTATCCGAAAACGAGCTTTAATATAGGCACAGGACTCACTCCTGCAATTAGTGACTTTGATTGGGCAAGTCTGGATGACGCTAATTCAACAATTGACAGAGATGTGGCACTTTCGTTTGATAAACAACACAACCACTACTTGGCTACTTATATAAAAGAATATGGTAGTTCTTTTAATATGATGTACAAGTATATTGATACAGATAAAATAAACGACCAAACATATTGGACTACTCTCGGATGTTACAGCATGGCTATGAAAAGTAATACAGATAATGCCTACTCAACTTCTATAGATATAAATCCTACTAAAAACAAAGTGTGCTGGTCGTGGACAACAGACTCCCACTCTGAGGGCAATAACACCGTATGGACAGATGCTGAATGGAGCACAGTTGACGTAGGAGAGATAGTTTCGGTAGACAGAAAACTAAATATTTTCCCAAATCCTGCAACTGAAGCGATTAATATAAAACTTCAGAACAGTGATGAATATACTGCAAAAATTATAGATTTTCAAGGTAAACTGCTTAAAGAAGTGAGTTTTACAGGCAACCAAACTAAAATCAGTTTGGAAAACATGCCGACTGGTATTTATATGTTGAAAATAAATTCGGGTAAAAAACATTATACCGAAAAGTTTATTAAGTCACTATAACAAAATACATAAAGCAAAACTTTATAATTAGAAAAAAATAAAAATCATGAAAACAAAATTTTACTACCTACTAATTGCCATTTTAGCGTTGAGTTTTACCGCTTCGGCTCAAAAATTCGGCTCTGATGTAGTACTACATGAATGTAGCGGAGATTATAGGATACAGCCTAAAATATCAGTTGCCGACAATGGATGGATATATGTTTTAATGAACAAATATGATCATCCTACCGAAAAAGATGAGACAAGAATCTACCGTTCAAAAGACGGTGGCGCAAATTTTGAACAAATCTATCATGGAATCACTCCTACGGGTATTAAGCAAGGAGGACGCGATTTTGTGGTAACAGGCGGTAATGAGTCGGATATTAATATCTGGTATTTATATGCTGACAACAATATGACAATACAAAAAACCAGCCTATATTTAGTAAAGATGGATGCTGATGCAAAAAATGGTTCTACTATATATTCTTTTAGTTATGAGAACACTAAGACCAAAGACGTTGCTATAGCCACCAACGCACGCTCACCGGAATTTGTATTTACACCATTTATTATTGGTTTTGCCTTTACCAACCATAGCATCGACGTTGATAGAGGTAATGTTGAATATTGTTATTCTAAAGACGGTGGTGCCACCTTCGATAAAAAATGGATATACAATAAAGTTGGTTCATCCTTTGGTAGTATTGATATCTCTATTGGGCAAGCAGATGAAAATTTATATATGCCGAGAGTGGGTATTGTCTTTGAAATGGATATACATACCGAAAACAATATTGGTTTTATCGCTGGTTATGCGTACGGAGGTGATATGACTGATGTTTTACAAGTAAATAAGAAATATTCAACTACTTTTTCAAGCTATGAACCAAAAATTCAATGGTTGTGCAACAATACCTTAGACGAACTAAACAACTTTATGATTGCATACACTTGTCAATATAGCATTATCGATTGGGATATTATGAAGATTTTTCCTAAACCATCTTATGATATCTATAATCACACCCTAGATAATTTGGATTGGGCTTATGTTGCAGCGGCACCCGATAAAATTGAAGTAACCCCTGACTTATCATATGACAAAAAATATAACAATTACCTTTTAGCTTACGTCGAAAAAAATGACGACGAATATACATTAAAACACAAAGTTCAACATTATACTAAAATAGATCAAGGGTCTTCAGGTTGGGTACATGTAGGCGACGTTTCTTTATCCTCTTTAGGAAGTGGTTATTTTTATTTCCCTGCGGTAGACATAGACCTCACCCGTTCAAAAGCCTGTTTCGCATTTGAATATCACAATTCAGCATCACCAAAGGTTACCAAATTGCTTTTCGATAGTGAATGGAGTACTCTAGACTCAGAAAAAATATTTTCGACAAACGGAGAGTTAAATGTATTTCCAAATCCCGCAACCAACACAATAAACATTAAACTACAAGATAGTGATAAATATTCTGTAAAAATCATCGATTTTTATGGAAAAATGCTTAAAGAAGTGAGTTTTACAGGCAACCAAACTAAAATCAGTTTGGAAAACATGCCGACTGGTATTTATATGTTGAAAATAAATTCGGGTAAAAAACAATATACCGAAAAATTTATTAAATCGTTGTAGCAACATATAAAACAAAGTCTTATATTTGCAAATATATTCAATAATAAATAATAACATTTAAAAATCAAAAACATGAAAAGAAAATTTTTATCATTAATTGGGCTATCCTTAGTGCTTATAATAGCAATGACATCATGCAAAAAGGATGAAGTAACCAAAGACGTTCCTATCAAAAATCAAACTGTAGTATTTGACGTCACTCCTGCAGTTTCTAAAGATTTAAGTAGAGGCGAAGAAGTACTTTACGACGGTGTAGTTAACATTAATATTGCACAAGCTATTGAAAGTTTTGGTGTCTCTTTTGACAACATTAAATCGTTAGCAATTACAATGGGTACTCTTGAAGAAGAGGTTCCATCAGGATTTGACATGCAAGGATTTATTGGAGCGAAACTTTATTTTGACAGTAGAGAAAACTTAGTTGCTCAAGCAGATTTAGTTGAAGGCACAAAACTTCGTTTCACCATTGTTAACGGCGAATTGCTCGACAAACTCGAAAACGACCAACTACATGTAATTCTTGTTGGCGTGCGTCCTTCTGTACAGTTACGTTTGGTTCTTACAATGGACTTTGTAGCAAATTTTGCTATTGCTAATTAATGTGAAGAGTTCACAACTTAAATTCAACTAGCATACTGTAAGTCACCCTTTGGGTTTGTAAAACAAACCCAGAGGGTGATTTTGTTTTAAATGTGTAGGCTTTATTTGTCCTATAAACGTTGATAATATTGTATTGGAACAATTTACTAATGTTTCGTTTTGAAGTTTGTGGTATTGCACAATCTTACTACTTTTGCGTGCATTATTACTAATATATATTTTTTATGAAAGCTTTACTTACTATCGGGTTGCTAATTTGCTCCAATATTTTTATGACTTTTGCTTGGTACGGACATTTAAAACTTGCCGAGTTTCCGTGGTTCAGCAAACTGTCGCTGTTCGGAATTATTGTTTTTAGCTGGGGCGTCGCTTTTTTTGAGTATTGCTTTCAGGTTCCTGCAAACAGAATTGGATTTATCAACAACGGCGGTCCCTTTTCGTTGGTTCAACTAAAAGTTTTGCAGGAAGTTATAACTCTTGTTGTATTTTTGGTTTTCTCTTACGTGGTTTTTCAATTGCAGATAAAACCTAACCACATTATAGGTTTTGTGCTGCTAGTGTTAGCAGTGTATTTTATTTTCAAGTAATAGAATTATCTCTATACTTTTATTGCTCAATAATATTTGTAAACAATTTTTATTACGGGCGATTTGCTCATGTCTGCCGGGTTTGTTCCTGGTTCACCTTCCGGAACAGGTTTGCTTAGTTCCTCAAAATGTTTTATCCAATAAGCGTCAATGCTATCAGTTTCGGGGTTTTTGAAAGTCATTGCCAAAGGTTTGAAAATTGGTTTGTCTAACGAATCTAAAAATGCAAAACGAACCAACTCGCTACAATAAAATTGATTGTTGGTTTCGTCGTAAGCGTAGTCGTATCCCTTACCTAAGTGGCTTTTTGCATTTTTTATGGCACCCGGAATTGTGTATTCAACCTCCTTGTTCACTCTTCCAACAGCCATTAAATATTTGTTATTTAGTACAGCAGTCTTTTCAAAATATTCTTCCAATGGCGTTTTTACCACACCCTCTGGAGAAGTTGCCTCTATCACAAACGTATCGCCATTTTCAATACTAACAATCCCAACGTGCGTAAAAGGAATTTCCATGTCTTTACCTGTGCTGGTTTGAATGGCAAGAAGTAGCTCCGAGTTGCCCTCCCCGACCGAAAAAAGCAAATCGCCGTTTTGTAGCTTAAATTGGTTTTCTTTGTCGGCACAATATTGTACCAAAATCAAAATAGAAAGTAAGAAGTATAGTTTACGCATGGTTGAAAGAAATAGATGTAGTTGTTTGAATCTGAGTTAAAATTACTACTACCGTTACTGAAATTCGTGAAAAATTTCACTCAATATATTATCTAACTGCGTATCAAGGTCACCAGTAAATTCAATGTATGGGATATTGAGTTCATTTAGCACTTTCCCAAAACGTTTATAGCCTCCTTCTTGGCGCAATTCTACCCATTTAACATTAAGTGAATCGGCTTGTTGCTTGTTTAAATCAGAAAGTTTATCGGCGACGAACACATCACTTTTACGTGCAAAAATAGCATCAGCACCTTCCGGATTTCCGCGTCCCATAAGTTTAACTTCACAACGTGAATAAACTTGTCCGTTTATTAAATAAAAATCTACCTCTCTCTTACTTTGTGGAACTTTACTTTGATCAAAATGCTCAGAGGGAACCTTATAAAGTTTACAAAGCGTGGTCATTAGATATTTCTCGACACGTTTTCCCGCCGTACTCCACAGTCCACCTCGAAGTGCGGCCCTTTTAACCGCCAACGTATTTATTACAATTAAACTTTCGTTAATATTAAGATCTACACTAACACCCTTAAATTTCAGCGTTAAAGTTAAATCAATGTCAGGCTGAGAGTCAACAAGATTGCTGATTGACTGATAAAGAACATCGTAATGTTCATTCGAAGCATCAATAACCACTTCTTTTCTAGCAGTATTATACATGTTTGTTATTGTTTTCTTGTTCAATCCCGCATTAATTGCAATTTCTTCAGATTTTAAATTTCTGTTCAAAAACGTTTCCTTGTACCAATCAACTGAGACATCCTTATTTGCTAATTTTGCGTCAACAATTTCCTTAAAAAAATCTATGGCAAACTGCAAAAACTCTGCGTTGATTAATGCAACAACTTCAATTCTATAATCTTGCCCTTTAATAAGACGTTTAATAATATTTTTTACAACTTCGTCGGTAAGTGTCATTTTGCTACTTCTTTAAATTGTTCTAATGTTAAAAATTTAGTTTTAATCTCGTCGAACATCAATTTAGATTTTGTTTTTGATTTCATGTATTCGAAATATGTTGGCTCTTGTTCGGTAAGAAAGAATAGTCGGTCTAATGCTTTTGCTGCTTGTCCGACAGTTCCGCTACCAGCAAAGGGGTCAAATACCAAATCCCCTTTATAAGAGTAATATTGAATAACACGTTTACAAAGTTCGAAAGGAAAAACTGCTGAATGCACCTTGTCAAAACATGGGTCAATTTTCCATACATTTGTTGTTTCGTAACCATCGGCAACTTTGCTTTCTTCAACAGTTTTGCCATCATAACTTCGCATATTCCAATCTAACAGTTTTTCAGTTTGTTTACGATAAACCATTAAGTATTCAGTAACTGCATTTGGCTTGTAAGCTAAGGGTTTGCGATGTTGCATAAATCCGCCTATTCTGTTTTTTACACTTGCTTCAGGCTTTAACCAAATAATATCGTCAATAAATTCCCAACCATTACTAACTAAATATGGATGTAAATCAAACGGAATACCGTACCTTTTACTTGAGTGTGAGCGACTTACACGCGGAATAATAATTGGTGAAGTGTTTACAATTAAAAAGCGTCCCTGTTTCGTTATTCGATGTGTTTCCTGAAAAACCTCATCTAAAAACTCTAAATAAGCTTGATAACTCGGATAAATTGAGTAATCACGAGCATTGTAGTACGGTGGCGAAGTAAATGTTAAATGAACACTTTCATCAGGCACAAATTTTAGTGCTTCACGAACATCAGCACAGACAACAGTATTTTTTAAGAAATCATAAGTTTCAGAATGCGGCAATTCTGATTTTACAGAATTGTCTTTGGCGAAGTACTCTTTATATATTATAGTTCGAACCATCTCATTTGGATGATTAATAAGCTGTCGTAAACGATTTTCAACTTCTTTATCATTACCAAAAACAAATAAACCACGAATAGCTTGACAAACTATTTTCGGGTCTTCATCCTGCAAGAAACTAAATAAAAGCAATTTATTGTCAGAATTTCGCTGTCTCCCAATCGACGAAACAATTTCACGACGAACAGCAGTATCTTTTTCTATTTTGTACAATTCTGCAAGCTTTTCCGTGTTTGATTTACTATTAAGTTTTCCAATATTTTTAACTGCGTTTAATCGCACTTGTGCATGAGGATGCATTAACAAGTCGTATAAAAAATCACCCTTGAAGTTTTTGGGTAATCTTCCTAAATTTTCGAGAATAAAAATTATAGAACTAGCATCTTGCTGTCTACCCACTAAATCAGCTATCTCCGAACAACCTTTATGCTTTAACTCAGTAATAAATTGTTTCGTCATTTCTTAATTTTTATTGAAAAATTCTAGTTTTACAAAGATAACAAAAATGACTATTTTTCTACATATATTTCTTTTTTAAGTTCAGAGTTTTTGGAAACTCGAAAGGAAAATGCGCAAAATTATAACTACATTCTACTAGTAAAACTAGGAAAATCCCCGCTTTTTTTTACTTCAAATAATCTTCCGCCAGAGCTACCCAATAAGTTGCACCACGGCTTAGCAGGTCTTGGTTGAAAACGTATTTTGGGTGGTGTACCATAAAGGTGTCGCCATTGCCAATCATGCAGTAAGTTCCAACTTTTTCTTTAAGCATAAATGCAAAGTCTTCGCTGCCCATGTATGGGTGCATGTTTTCCACAACTTGGTCTTCGCCGAAGGTTGCCCTTGCTACGTTTGCTGCCCATTTAGTATTTTCGGGTGTGTTTATCAATACGGCTCCGGCTACGCCCTCACGGATTTCGTAAGCACAGTTAAACGATTCGGCTTGAGCTTTGGTAATAGAACGGATTTTGTCGAGAACCATGGTGCGAAGGTCTGGTTCCATATTGCGGATACTCAAACGCAAGATAGCTTTCTGCGGAACGGCATTACCTGCTACACCCGATTGAAATGCTCCAACGTTTACCACCGAATTTTTCCAAGGCGATACATTGCGACTAACAATGGTTTGCAATGCCATTACAAGTGAAGCTCCACAAACTAATGGGTCTATGCTCAACTCAGGCATTGAACCGTGCGAACCTTTACCTGTCAATTCAATTTCCCAGTTATCCACGGCAGCCATTGTTTCGCCTTCGCGGAAATGGAATTTGCCTAAAGGTAAGCCAGGCATATTGTGCATTCCGTAAACTGCATCAACAGGAAAACGTTTAAAAAGACCGTCGGCAACCATTGCAGGTGCACCTTCCATGGCTTCTTCGCCTGGTTGGAACATCAAGCGAACAGTTCCGTTAAAGTTTTTAGTTTCTGATAGGTATTTTCCTGCACCAAGCAACATTGTAGCGTGAGCATCGTGTCCGCACAGGTGAGACCAGCCTTCTATTTTACTCTTGTACGGCAAATCGTTATCTTCTAAAATGGGTAGAGCATCAAAATCGGCACGCATGCCTATGGATTTATTTCCGTTGCCGACGGTCAAAGATCCAACTACACCGTATCCGCCAATGCCTTCCACAACATCATAACCCCACGATTTCAGTTTCTCGGCAATGTATTTCGCAGTTTTAGGAGTGTCCATATTGAGTTCGGGATTTTGGTGCATATAGTCCATCCACTCTTTCATTTCGGGCTGAAGTTTTACAACTTCTGATAATAATTTTTCATTCATAATATTTGAATTTTTATAGGTTTATTGTACTAATTTTTTACTGTATTTAATTTAATCCTCTTCATAATAATAGGAATAATCAATGCCTTTCATAAACATTTCGCGACTATTAATTTTATCGGTAAGAGCATTTTTTAGCAAATTATTCAATAACTCGCTATTAGTAGCACTTTTTTCCATTGCTCGTATGTAGTCGTTTTTGTTTATTTGACTCCAATCAACGCAATGTTTTATACTTTGTTTCAACATCATGTCTAACCAAATGCGAGTACTCCTGCCATTACCTTCCATAAATGGATGAGCAATATTCATTTCGACGTATTTTTCCACAATTTCATCGAAATTATTATGGGGCATTTGTTCAATTTGTTTCAATGTACTGTTTAAAAATTGAGCTGCTGCAAACTGAAATCCACCTTTTGAAATGTTTTTCTGGCGAATTTGTCCTGCAAAGTCGTAAAGTCCACCAAAAAGATAGGCGTGAATTTGCTGTAATCCTTTGGTTGTGCCAACTTCAAATTCGTTTATCAAATTGCTTTCAAAAAGTGTGTAAGCTTTTTTCTTGCTTTGCCCATCAATAGTGTTGTCGCTGTACAAGAACCAATCTAAGAACTTCATTGCATTGGTATTTGGAAAGTTCTTTGCTAACTCAACAACTCCCTGACTATCAAGCGTATCGGATTGGCGCTTTTTACCATCTGCAGCCACAAATTTGAAACTGTGAGTGGCACTCACAAGTTGATTGTTTTCTAATTTTAGTTTTCGTTTAAGCCAACGCCAATAATTGCTTGCTTTGGCATAGTCATCTTGTTCGTTTAGAATAGCAACTATATCAATAACATTAAACCACCATTTGTTGTTTTCCTCGTCCCAAACAGTAC
Organism: Lentimicrobiaceae bacterium; assembly: GCA_033809755.1. Classification (GTDB taxonomy): domain Bacteria; phylum Bacteroidota; class Bacteroidia; order Bacteroidales; family UBA4417; genus UBA4417. Next base: position 126,953 of record JAPXLB010000005.1, on the reverse strand, counting down.
GTACTTCTCTGTCATCAAAAAAACGTATGGATATTTTGGTGTTGCTCATTGGTTGTTTATGTTTAGTGCTGAGTTTAATTTTTTCTATATATCACTAATAATAAAAAGTGCCATATGCATCGTTGTGTTTTAACGAAACATTTACAATTGCAAATATAATTGTTTTCCTGCGAAATATTGATGAGAATTTTTGTTTTTTTACAAACTTTGAATGTTAAAAAGTAGCTTTTATTTTATCATCAAACTTAAGCCACATCTTACACTCAGATTGTCTTCCAAAAACACATTTCCCATAACCCAACCTTTTGATTTTGCATCTAACTCAATGTAAGGCAGCAAATACCCTATTGGATAAGAACCTCTGACGCTTAACATTCCACCTAAACTTGCTTCTTTAGTCGTAAATGACTGGTTTTTCGGCTGTGTCCAGAGCATACCTCTACCGTTAAGCAAAAGTTTGTTATTAAAGAAGGGCTTATCGATTATTGCACCTTCTATTCCAAAAAACGATGAATTATAGTTGTTATAATTATGAATAGCGAAAAAGAATTTATTTTTCGGAGTCTGATAGAAAATATCAAGACAAATATCGTTGCCAAAAGAAGTAAGCAAGTGCCTGACTGCAAAACTTCCGTAATAGTCGCCTTGCTCAGAAGATTTTAATTTAATTTTTGGAAAACCTACAAAATGTGGGGATAACAAATTTAGCCATTGCAAATTTCCTTGTCTTTTTAAATATTTAAGTTCTTCGTCGCTAAGTTCGGAAGGTTTTATATAACGATTGATACCCACACCTGACGGATGAATGCCTCTGTCTTCGTAAGGTCTGTCGGGATTGAATAAGGCGTTTACCCATGTGGTAAAGTCGGAACCCGTAAAATCGCGTTTAGAAATATCCGAACCTTCATTTTCGTTTGATTCATCAATTAATTTGTCGAAGACATCGGCTTTGCACGAATTTTTGACATAAAAGATATTACTCATTGTGCTTAACCAATAAAAAGGAATGTGCGGCAAATCATGGTTATAATAAAAACTGCTTTTCTGCAAAGTCTGAATTTGATGATACTGCCCTTCTAAACCTGCTGTCTGAAGTCTGATAAAATCATAAGTATGATTGTCCGATAGGCGAATTAAATCCACATCTTTAACCTTTCTGACAGAAACAGTTGCTTGCCCAAAAGGGAAAGTGTTCATATCGTTAAAACTGTTAATCTCTCTTCTTGTCATAACAGCCCGATGGTATTCTTCGTGAAGCCAGCCATAGCCTAAAGGAACATAAGAAGTGAAAATATCAAATCCGGCAGCAATGCAATTAGTGTACAAGATTCTCAGAAATTCATTTTTTGTCTTGATTATTTTATTTATTCCATAATGTGCCGATGAATATAAGTTATTTGACATAGCCAAAGATTGCTGCATGCTTGGATTGGCATAGCTGTTAAAAAAATTACCTCTTATATTAGTTGCATAACACTGATAAGGCAAATCGATTAATGGAAATTCTAAAAAAAGTCCAACAGTATCGGCATTGTTTTGTGTTTGTGCCAAGCTAGCCTGTCTAATAAATAAAAGCACGAATGTGAATATCAATAGTCTTGTTTTCATTTTATCTGTTTTTTTTATTGTCGTGATTGGTATTCAATTAATTATAATTACAATTGCAAATGTAATTATTTTCTTGTGAGAAATAAATAAGGTTTTTGGTTTTGTTTGGCGGATGTATTATTTCAGTTATTTTTTTTAAATAAAAATAAACACTGCCTTACAAAAAAAAGCGGGCCGAAAAAAAGATTTTTCGTCCCGCTACCACAACATAAACTCTGCTATATCCAGAATTTATTCCTTTTTCAAATATTTATAAACTACTCCTGCTAGCATAGCTCCAACGATTGGAACAATAATGAACAGCCATAACTGTTCAAGGGCCCAGCCGCCGACAAATATTGCTTGGCTAATACTTCTTGCAGGGTTTACAGATGTATTGGTCACTGGTATACTTACTAAGTGAATAAGTGTTAATGCTAGTCCGATTGCTAAACCGGCAAAACCTTTAGGCGCTTTTTCGTCTGTTGCTCCTAAAATAACCAATAAAAACATAAAAGTCATAACCAATTCGGTAACAATTGCAGCGCCCATGCAATATCCTCCGGGTGAGTGTTCGCCGTAGCCGTTTGCTGCAAAAGAACCGATTTCACTTCCATTTCCGGTTACAATAATATAGAGAACTCCTGCTGCTGCAATTGCTCCCAAAATTTGAGACACTATATAAGGTAAGATTTCTTTCGCACTAAATCTTCCACCTGCCCATAAGCCGATTGTAACAGCCGGATTTAAGTGTGCTCCCGAAATGTTTCCTAATGAGTACGCCATAGTTAGTACAGTAAGTCCGAATGCTAACGATACTCCTAAAAGTCCAATACCGACTTCGGGAAAGCCCGATGCAAGCACCGCACTTCCGCATCCGCCCAACACTAACCAAAAGGTTCCAAAAAACTCTGCTATGCTCTTTTTCATATTAATGAATTTAAGTTTTCCTACTCGTAGGCTTTTCGGTTACGCCCAGTTTATTTTAGTTGTTTCTAGTCTCAATTTTTGCAGTCTTTATATAATTATTTAAAAGTCACAATTTTACCAGACTTGCTTTGCAAATTTATCATATTCCATTATAAACGATTAAAAGTTAGGATGCATTTTTACAAAAATTTGAAGCAATTTTCACTTTTTAAAGCTCAACTCCTTAAAAACAAGCTCGTTAGTTGTTGTAAAATTGGTTTGAAATTTTAACTCACATATATTTTAAAAAGTCTATATTTGGGAAAATTTAATACGAAAATTATAAAAAAAGTGTGCTAGCAAAACCTTTAATAGGAATTTAGTGCCTATCTAATTGCTTTAGGATGAGTAAATTAATCGCCCAATATATGGAAAAAGCAATGATTCCTATCAGAGAAACATAAAATAATTCGCTATATCCAAAACTTCTTTCCCAAAACATCAATCCGAAAATCAAACCTAAAATTATGCAAAGAACTGCAGTAAATTGAAGAAGTGTTAATCGCCAAACCTTTTTTTGCGATTTAAACTTTTCCCAGAAAGGTAGCGTGAGTACAAACTGAATTGCCAGCGCAATAAGTGTTGTGATAGGTACAAATAGTGAGAAAAAACCGTTATCGGGCTTGCTAAAAGCATCTGCGTTATAAAAAATGATATTAATGACTACCAAAAGTCCGAGTACTGTGGCTATTCCGAGTATTGTTGGGAAAATCGTTTTAATAACTTTATTTCTCATGATTTTTGTTTTTTCAGAGAACGCTAAAATCATTGAGATATTGTGTTGCTTTATGCATAAATATCAAGATTTCAATGTGTTAAAAACATATTATCTTTCCCAATTTATGTGTCCATTTATTCCATATTTTTCAAATACCTCTAGAATCTCAGCAGAAAATTCATTTAATTTAGTTTCGCCTTTAAGCTTTGTTAATTCGTATAAATTAATAAACATTTTCTTTGCCGTCTCAGTTTGATTAAGGTTTTTCTTAAGAAAATTATGTTGAGAGCAGAGTGTTTGACCATTTTCAATAATTGCTTTACCTCCTTTATCCTTAGGAATAATATGATCAACATGCAACTCAACTCCATCCCTAACACTTTTACCACAAACAACACATTTATATCCGTCTTTTTCTAAAATCATTTTCTTTTGTACAGCAGTAAAATCTTCTTGCTTTTTATATACTGCCAAACTAGGGTCGTAGCGGTAAACACCCTTATCTATTTTAACTAAAAAACCTCTTTGATATAGAGAACGTATGGCACGATCAGGATCGCGGAAAACTTGTCCCGTTCGTTTTTTCCATTCAAGGACAACCCAGTCGACAACCTCTGGATGTGGAATGTCTCTATTTGGATTATTGATAAAGTACTCTTTTACCAAATCTATTTGCGTTAACTTTGTTTTTGTCATTATCTAACTATAAATCTAATGTACCTGTTTCTTTTAATATTCTATTTTTAGCTAATTCACAATAACTTTCGTCAATTTCTATTCCAACAGCCTTTCTTCCAAGGTTTGAAGCCATAAAAAGCGTTGTACCACTGCCAGCGAAAGGGTCAAAAACCAAGTCATTGACATAGCTAAACAATTTCACGCAACGATACGGTAATTCCTTGGGAAAAGGAGCAGGATGTCCTACTCTTTTTTTGCTCTCACCATTAAAAGACCACACACCGTTTGTCCATGTTTTAAATTCTTCACCTGTAATATCTGAAACCTTGCTTCCTTTAGTTTTTTTCCATTCTTTTTTGTATAAAACAACTATCAATTCAACAGGAGCTATAACGACAGGAGCAGAAGCCGACTTCCAGCTACCCCACGCTGTTCTTCGAGAAATATTTCCTTCATTCCAAACAATTGTAGATTTATATTCCCATCCAACTTTTTGTGCTATTTTCGTCAAATCTGCACCAACAGCTCGATTACCACCTTTATTTTTATCTAATGGTATATTTAAACAAAAGCGAGCTTGTGTTTTGCTCCACGTATAACAATTTGATAGCCATTTTTCTGAAAATTTAAGATACTGATCGTAGCTTAACTCATCATCATTTGAGTTGTATTCTATACCAACATTGTAAGGTGGTGAAGTTACTATTAAATCGATAAACTCCTCTTTGAAAAGTTCTTTATCAAGAGAATCATTGTTTAAAAGTAAGATGTTTTTGTGTCTAAAATATTCTTTCATAAACGATGTTATTAAATTAATTAGTCAGATATCACAAAGATAAAATTTTTCGAGACATAAACAGGCATTTTAACAAATTAGCCATAAAAAATAAAATCGATCATATATTTTTCAGGCAGCTAATAATATCGACTGCAACTCCAAAAGCAATTTATCTAATTTTTTAACTTTACTACATAGTTGCGTGTCGATACAATTATCCTCTAAAATATTTACAGTCGTTGTTTTACATTGTTTTGTAATAGCTCTTTTACTTTGATTTTCATTTTTGTATAATGATAAGAAGTAGACTTTTATATGCTCTGTACACTCGTCAGCCGCAAGTCTTTTCTCCCAATCAGTTAAAGAGTTTCTTTCTCGTAAAGTAACTTTCGTTGACAAAACTGCAACAACTTCACAATCTTTAGGATTAAAAATTATAACGTCGACATCTGGCATGTACGCACCATAATCTTTGCCATAAAAAATCACCAAATTACGTTTAACTCTACCAAGTTTTCTGTTTGTAGTTGTTATCTCTGAACATTTTAGAGTATTATAACTAACGATACCAAGCCCAATATTTTTCACCTTGTTAGCTATAACATATTCTATAAATCTTGCCAAATTCTTACCTATAAAAATACGCCAAGACCTTTCGTGATCTTTACCCTTAAAATCTATTTTATGCTGTGCTTTTGCCTCTTCCAAAACTTCAGGTATATGCTTATAAGCATTTCTACCGAACAGTATTTTCTTTTTATCGTATATTTTTTTTAACTCCTCGAATGTCATACATTATCTACATTATTATTTACGCAAAATTAGTATTTTTTTGCTAATTTACAAGAGTTTTTGCTATGTACAGGCGTACTATCCTAATAGTAACTTCTCGGATTGATTTTTATCGTAGGTTTTCTGAATTTATCTTTCAGATTAATATCAACCAACCATTGTTTGTTGTTGAGTACCAAATTTTGTATAAAATACTCTATTTCAGGCAAAAACTCCTTCATTGGGTAGCTGGCAGCTTCGTGTCCTACGTTGTCCATAGAGTAGAAAACGTAAGGATAACCTTTTTTTCGGAATTGCTTAGCCAAAGATTTTGAGCCGAACAGTCCTAACCTAAAGACTCGGATTTGCTTGTAAGGAACCAAATTGTCGCCGCTACCGTGAAAAAAAAGCGTAGGTGCAGGCGTTATTTTGTACGAGGGCTTACCTTCCTTACTGAAGACTGCTCCGGCAAAAGAAATTACGCCTGCGTATTGAAACGATTGCGGAAGTATACTTGCCGACTCTTTTTGGTTGCGTTTTTCGTAATCGGCTTGCAGTACTGTAAGAGCTCCGGCACTAGAGCCGCTGATAATTATTTTACTCGTGTCAATATTCAAATAGTCGGCATGTTCTAGCAAAAATTCTGTTGCCGAGTACAAATCTGCGACTGCAATATCAATAGAGTTTAGCAAGGGTTTGTAATTAAAAACACCAGGCACTTTTTGGTTTTTCATTCCCAAACGGTAATCTATAGATACAACCTTAAACCCTCTTTCGGCAAAGTACTGAAAGTAATTACTGTAATATTCGGCATCGCGTGTACCCTCTTTAAAACCTCCGCCAAAAACGAAAATTAAGCAAGGCTGATTAATATTAAAATCCGAATCGGAAGAATAAATGTCCAGTTTGAGTTCTTGCCCGTCTTTAACAGCAAAAATATGTGTTTGTTTTGCTATTTGAGCCGAAGCGGAAAATATCGAAAAGAAAAAGAGTAAAGAAATAAGTGAAATTTTGTATCTGTTCATTGTATTGTTGTTTGATGTGTTTTTATTTTCTGTGTTTTGCATTTAATTTTTTTTCAAAAACATACGAGAAAAGGGCTTTAATGTTATTTTCCGTAAAAATACTTAATCCATTCTTTGTACGTGTCTTGTGCCGAAAGGCAAGTTTCAATCAAATAACCTCTTACCGAAGCAAATTCCTTTAATCCTCGATAATAAAATTGTTTGTATCGTTCATCTATGATAAAGGGAACAATATTGTTTCGCAGGCACTCTCTGAACATAATCAAACGCCCTACTCTGCCGTTGCCGTCTTGAAATGGATGAATTTGCTCAAAACGATAATGATACTCTACAATAGTTTCAAAATCGACTATTTGCTGCTTACTGTACCAATCGTTAAGTTTTTTCATATCGGAATCAACATCTTGCGGTAGAGTTGTTTCCATACCACCAACTTCATTAGCTAACTTCTTCCAATCACCAACGTTAAACCAGGGTTTGGTCGCATCGGCGGTACCTGATTTTAATATTCGATGAAACGTTTTTGTTATTTCATTAGATAATGGCTCGTCTATGCTGTCTAACAAATAATCAAAAGCTACAAAATGATTAGAAGTTTCGATGATATCATCTACAGGAACGGCATCTTCGTCTTTGAATCCTATGCTGCGGGTTTCAAAAATGTAACGAGTCTGTTCTTCAGTCAGCTTACTACCTTCAATGCGGTTGGAGTTGTAAGCAAGATTCACTTGTGTCTTATGGTATAAGCCACCCTTGAGTTTTGCCTGTTTTTCTTCTATGAGCCGTTGTTTCAAATTCATTTAAAGTCTTGTTTTCAGACTGCTAAGATATAATTATTTTCGTCCTTATTTATATAAAAACAAGAAAATATTTTACATTTTTATACCTTTGCGGAAAATATATATAAAGTAATTAGCACTTAGCACTAAAAACAAATATTCTATGACAAATTCCAAAAAAATGTCTTACGCAAAGAAAATGAAAATATCTGCAATTGTACTAATTGCACTATTAGTTATTTTGCTCATATCTATTATTTTTAAATTCCAGTGTAGCAAATATCTGGGAGCAATTATACATGCAGCCATTGGTGTATGTTTTGTGCTTTCGGGTTACTATGGCGCAAAAATGCAATTAGAAAAAGGCAAAAACGGCTCTGCACTTTTTCTTATGTTTCTTGCAGGATATGTACTTAGCAATGTTGTTGACAGGATTCTGGATTTGCTTTTTTAGTTTTTAGGCTAAAGCTACATAATTACTTACTTTCAGCGTCCCTTTCTGTTTACCTGCTTATGTTTTCTGCAATTTTTCGTAGGTGCTTTTATCCTCTTCGCTGCCTTTGTAATCGCCAATTTTTTCTTTTGCAATACTTCTGTTGTAATATGCATTTGCATAATTAGGGTTAATTTCAATGGCTTTTGTGTAATCTGCCAAAGCTCCTTTATAATCGCCAATTTTTACTTTCGAAATTCCTCTATTATTATATGCATCGATATAATCAGGGTCTATTCTAACAACCTGTGTATAATCGGCTATGGCTCCTTTATAATCTTTGATATAACGTTTGACATTGCCTCTGTTATAATAAGCGTCAGCCTCATTAGGACTTATTCCAATAGCTTTGGTAAAATCGGCTATAGCTCCTTCATAATCTTTTAAATCGCGTTTTGCGTTGCCTCTATTATAGTACGCATCAGAATCTCTGGGAGATATTTCAATAGCCTTAGTGTAATCGGCTATGGCTCCTTTATAATCTTCCATATGACGTTTGACATTGCCTCTGTTAAAATAAGCTTCAGCATTATTGGGACTAAGTTCAATAACTTTGTTGTAATCCGATAATGCTCCTACGAAATCGTTTAAATAACATTTTCTAAGACCTCTGTTGGTGTATGCACGTATATAATTTGGGTCAATTTCGATAGCTTTGGTGTAGTCGGCTATGGCTCCCTCATAATCTTTTATATCTGATTTCACATTACCTCTGTTACAGTATGCATCGACGTAATCGGGGTATATTTCAACGGCTCTTGTATAATCGGCTATTGCTTCTTCTAAATTGCCAATTTTTTCTTTTGCAATTGCCCTATTGTTGTACGCGTTAGCATAATTAGAGTCAATTTCAATTGCTTTATCGTAATCTGCGATAGCTTCTTTGTAATCTTTTATGTCAAGCTTTCTGTTAGCTCTATTATAATATGCATGTGCATCATTGGGGTTAATATTAATGGCTTCGGTGTAATCGGCTATGGCTCCTTGATTATCTTTTAATTTATATTTTATATTGCCTCTGTTAAAATAAGCATTAGCGTAATTAGGGTCTTGTTCAATGGCAGTATTATAGTCGGCTATTGCCCCTTTATAATCCTTAATATTTTCTTTTGCAAGTCCTCTGTTATTATACGCATATATGTAATCGGGAGCCATTTCAATAACCAATGTGTAATCTTCAATAGCTCCTTCATAATCTTCTACATAACGCTTTATATTGCCTCTGTTGTAATAAGCATAAAAATAATCAGGGTTTATTTCAATGGCTTTGTTATAATCCAGTAACGCCCCTTCATAATCATTAATATTACGTTTAGCAATTCCTCTATTATTATAGGCTTCAGCATTATTAGGGTCAATTTCAATAAATTTTGTAAAATCGGCTATGGCTCCTTCATAATCGCTAATTTCTTCTTTTGCAATTGCCCTATTTTTATAAGCGTAAGCATGATTAGGGTTTATTTCAACAACCTTGGAGTAATCGCTTATAGCTCCTTCGTAGTCGTTTAAACAACCTTTGGCATTACCTCTACTATAATAAGCATCAGGTTCATTGGGAGATATTTCAATAACCTTGCTGTAATCGGCTACAGCTTCTTCATAATTTCCTGTATCAAATTTTGCATCGCCCCTATTATAATAAGCGTATAAGTAATTAGGATCAATTTCAATAGCTTTATTAAAATCGGATATTGCTCCTTCATAGTCGTTTATATTGAGTTTGGCAACTCCTCTGTCGTTATACAGATGAGTATAATTTGGGTCGATTTCAATGGCTTTGTTGTAGTCGGCAATAGATCCTTCGTAGTCCTTTAAATTGTATTTAGCTTCGCCTCTATTGTAATATGCCTCAATGACATTAGGGTTGATTTCAATGGTTTTGGTATAATCGACTATTGCTCCTTTATAATCGTTTGATAAGTGTTTAGCACTGCCTCTATAATAATATAAATCAAAATCATTTGGAGATATTTCTATGGCTTTGGTAAAATCTAATATTGCACCTTCATAATCGTCTAAATATAGTTTTGTGCTGCCTCTGTTATAATAAACATCAACATTATTAGGACTTATTTCAGCAGCTTTAGTATAGTCGGCTATTGCGCCTTCATAATCGTTCAAAAAACGTTTAGCATTGCCTCTGTTATTATAGGCTTTGGTATAATTAGGGTTGATTTCTATGGCTTTTGAATAGTCGGATATAGCTCCATTATAATCGCTTAAATTAGATTTAGCATTGCCTCTATGATAATATACTTCAGAATTATTAGGAGACATTTCAATAGATTTGGTATAGTCATCTATCGCTCCTTCATAATCGTTTAATTTACATCTCACTGAACCCCTACTATTGTACGCATAAGCATAATTAGTGTTTATTTCAATGGCTTTAGAATAATCGCTTATCGCACCTTCATAATCATTTGATTTAATTTTTGCATCGCCTCTGACATAATGTGTGTTGTGGGCATTGTGAATTATTTCTATAATCCTAGAATAATCATCTATTGCATCAGAAAACAATCCCAAATTGGTTTTACATATAGCTCTCATTTCGAGTAATAAAACATGATCGGGTTCGATTTCCAAAATCTTGGTAAATAGGTCTAATGCTTCCTTGTAGTCATCATCTGTTTTGGCTAAAAAGCCAAATTTGCCATTTTTCATGTAAGAACTATCCGATTCTAGCAGGGATAGATAATCTATATCGGGGTCTAGCTCCTGTTTGCTGTTTAATTTAAAAAATGCCTTATTGAATAATTCTGCAATGTTATTGTTCATGGTTATTGGTTTTCTGCAATTTTATTATGGCTCTACTCTTGAGTTTTTTCTTTTAATCGTTTTTTGGCGACTTCAGCCAACCACAACTTAAATGGTTCTGCTTTAGGTGATGGTATAGACTGTATCAGACGAAAAAGTTGCTCTGTATCAGCCACATCGGTTTTATAGTATTTGCCGTCGGCAGATTGCATTTTCAGTTGACTACAATTTGTAGCCAACTGACTTCCTTCTTTTTTTAAGCGTGTTTTCAGAACACTCCAATATTTTCTAGGATTAGGACTATCTGTCAGTACGGCAACCACATCAACAATAGAAAAATACCATTTTTCTTGTTCTTCGTCCCAATGCGAACGAATCTCTTTCTGTTCAAATATTTGCATTTTATCTTTCATAACCGGATTGTTAAGTTTCTTTTAATCGTTTTATTACTTTTTCGAAGTCGGAGATGATTTTCTGCATATGCTCTTATTACGTATATCCTATAGACTGCTAGCAAATTCTTCAACTCCAACTTCACGAAACAAATTTACAACATTCGTAAGTATAAAGCTAATATTCGTTAGTTTTTTTCTTCAAACAAAAAATAATTAATTAGCACTTTATACGTTATTTTTACGTAGTTTTGTAACTTCTTTAATTAATATTGTCATATAAGCGAAATTAAAAAACTATAGAAAATATATTAAATTTAACACAACCAATAAGTTTCTTATGAGATTACAAGCAAAACCCTTATGTATTTTATTATTCTTACTGCCATTTTTTGCAATTAACATTGCTAAGGCTCAAGTAAGCAATAACGTCCGCGAATACAAACTTGCAAACGGACTTACGGTAATTTTAGATGAAAATCACGATAAGCCCGAAGTCTTTGGTATGGTTTCGGTAAAAGCCGGTGGGAAAAACGACCCCGCCGATGCAACCGGAATGGCTCACTACCAAGAGCATATGCTTTTTAAAGGCACCGAAACCTTAGGCACTACTGATTGGGAAAAAGAAAAACCGCATATAGACCGTATTTTCGAACTATACGACCAATTGGGAAAAACCAAGGATGAAAACGAACGCAAGGAAATTCAGAGCAAAATAAACGAAGAATCAATAAAAGCTAACGAGTACGCTATACCCAACGAGCTCAGCAACTTGATTAACGAAATGGGCGGAACCATGATGAATGCAGGAACCGGACCCGACTACACCGTTTATTACAACATGTTTCCGTCTAACCAAATATTAAAATGGTTGGATTTGTACGCACACCGTTTTGTTGACCCGGTATTTCGTGGTTTTCAGGCTGAATTGGAAGTAGTTTACGAAGAGAAAAATCTTTACAACGATATGTTCCAAACCCGATTTTTAGAAGAGTTTCAAAAATATTTATTCAAAAAACACCCTTATGGTCAACAGACACTTATAGGCACAATTGAAGATTTGAAAAATCCATCGCTGACAAAAATGTACGATTTTTTCAAAACCTATTACGTACCTAACAATATGGCGTTGATACTTGTCGGCGATTTTAATTCAGAAGAAATAATGCCCGTAATTGAAGAAAAATTCGGGAAATGGATACCTGGTGAAGTTCCTGAACCAACAGTTTGGAAAGAAGCTCCATTTAATGGTCGTGAGTTCTATGAAGCCAAACTCACACCCATAAGAATAGGTATGCTCGGATTTAGGGCTCCATCGGTAAAAGATAAAGATTATGTCAAAACAGAAGTGATGACAGGTTTGTTAAACAATAGCTACTCTACCGGCGTGCTGGATAAGCTAACAGACGACGGCAAGTTGCTAGCTGCTAATGCAGTTCCCATGCCTTATCAAGACCATGGAGCAATTGCTATTATTTATGTTCCAAAATTAATAGGTCAGAAGTTTGGCGATGCCGAAAAAATTATACTCGATGAAATTGAAAAAATAAAAAGGGGGGAATTTGATAATGAAACGCTTGAAAGTATCAAAAAGAGTGAATATATATCTTTTGTTAGCGACATGGAAAACAACTCTAATAGAGCTTTGGGGTACAGTGATTATTTCACAATGGGGAAACCAGTCAGCGATTATTATAAATATCCTGATAAAGTAAAATCCCTGACCAAAGAAGATATTGTCAATATGGCTTGCGAAATATTCGGCGACAACTATCTTTCGTTCAACTCAAAAATGGGTTTTCCTAAGAAAGAGAAAATTGAAAAGCCCGGATTTAAACCTTTAACTACCAATACAAACGTTCGTAGCAAGTACGCACAACACTTAGATAATGTTAAAACGTTAGAACCAACTTTTAATATTATAGATTTCGATAAGGATATTGAACGAGTGTCTGTTTCCAATGGCGTTGAATTGCTAAAAGTAGAAAATCACGTTAATGATATATTCTCGTTGACATTTGAATACAAAGTTGGAGAAGCCGAAATTCCACTTTTGACTTATGCAACTCAAGCGGTTAGTTTTTGCGGAGCAGGTGATTTATCACTCGACGAATTAAAAAATGAGTTTGCAAAAATAGGCACTACATTTAATGTACAGTCGACCAGAACATCGACTATTATTGATATTAAAGGGGAAGAAGAAAGCCTTGAAAGGACAATCGAACTGATTGGACTTTTGATTGATAAGCCGACACTTGAACAATCGAAGATTAAAACCATAATAGAAGGCGACTTGACAGCTCGTAAAATGGAGCGTTCGGAACCTGATGCTGTTGCCAACGCACTGTTGAACTACTCATTATACGGAGATAAATCGGACTATATCGACAGATTGTCAACTAAAGAAGTGAAAAAACTGCAAGCTCCTGATGTGATTGATGCTTTCAAAAAAGCTACGACTTATAACCTTCAAGTTCGCTTTACTGGCAAATCATCTGCAGAAGACCTTTCCGAAATGATAAGAAAATACGTTCCTTTGCAAGAAACACCTTTGACCGACAAGCACGAATTGGATAAGCCACGAAAAAGATATTCGGATAACACTATACTGTTCGTCAATAAGCCTAAGGCTCGTCAAAGCAAGATGTTCTTTTATCTTAACGGCGATTCGTTCTCGCCCGAGAAAGCCGTTGAAATTGAAGCATTCAACGAGTATATTGGCGGTGGGTTCAACGGACTTATTCTTCAAGAAATTAGAGAATATCGCTCGTTGGCTTACGCAGCAGGCGGAAATTTCAGTCTTCCGAAAGAGTTTGGAAAACCATACGATTTCTTTGGTTACGTAGGTACACAAGCTGATAAAACACTTACCGCAATGGAAGTATTTACTTCGTTAATCAGAGAAATGCCTCAAAAACCTGAACGTACCGATATGATTCGCAACTATCTTGAGCTTTCGTCGCAAACTAAACGACCTGGTTTTAGAGGACTTGCCAACTCAGTCGAAAATTGGAAACGTTTAGGATACAAAAACGACCCAATAACCGTTAAGTTAGACGGATATAAAAATCTGACTTGGGAGTCTATCAACAATTTCTATATCAACGAAGTAAAAGACAAACCAATGGTTTATATGATTGTTGGCGACAAAAAACAAATTGATATGAAAGAGTTGGCTAAATACGGAAAAGTTATAGAAATTAAAGAAAAGAGTTTGTATAGGAAATAAATATTATATCTTATCACAATCGATGCCTTTAAAGGCATCGATTGTGATGTGTGTTAATTTATCTTAAAAAGCGAATGTTATTTCTTTGATTTAGAAATGTTACATAATTTTGCATGAAATAAATCGGGGTGCCTATAATCGGCTGAGATCATACCCTTGAACCTGATCGGGATAATACCTGCGTAGGAAATGAAAAGAGTTTACTTTTCAACGATTTGATACCCCAATTTTATTTCAGTATTAACTTATAAAAAATAAATATAAAATGGAACAAATGGTATCAACAGGAATTATAGATTCCTATTTCAAAAAACTCAAAAAACATTTATCGGTTGACGTTGCAATTGTCGGAGGCGGACCTTCCGGAATGGTTGCATCGTATTACCTTGCTAAGAAAGGTTTAAAAGTAGCTCTGTACGAACGTAAACTTGCACCTGGCGGTGGAATGTGGGGCGGTGCTATGATGTTTAACGAGATTGTGGTGCAAAAAAATGCACTTCATATTTTAGACGAACTTGAAATAACCTACAAACATTACGAAGACGACTATTATACCATGGACTCAGTGCACGCTACTTCGTCGCTCATATATCACGCTACTAAAGCTGGAGTTGTCATGTTTAACTGTACTTCGGTAGAAGATGTGGTTTTTTTAGACAACAAAGTTGCCGGTTTGGTAATAAACTGGGCACCTATCCATCGTGAAGGTCTTCATGTTGACCCACTTGTTGTTATGGCAAAAGCTGTTATTGACGGAACAGGACACGATTGTGATGTTGCACGCACATTGGAACGCAAAAACGATATTAAACTATTCACAGAAACAGGAAAGGTCGTTGGAGAAAGATCCCTTTCGGTAGATGAAGCGGAGCGTACCACCGTGGAAAATACCAAAGAAATATTCCCCGGACTATATGTCTCGGGAATGGCAGCTAACGGCGTGAGTGGCGGTTTCAGAATGGGACCTATTTTTGGCGGTATGTTGCTTTCGGGTAAAAAAGTAGCTGAACTTATCGCAGAAAAACTTTTGAAGTAATATGGAAAATTTTGGAACATACATCATTCTTACAAAACCGCAACTTCCTCACACAACAATAACTGAAAAATGTGTTGAAGCCGGTATAAAAATGTTGCAATTGCGTGAAAAGCACTTGTCTGACAGGGAATTAATACAAATTGGACGAGATATTCGCTCCATAACCAAAGGTAGCGAAACAAGTTTTGTCATCAACGACAGACCTGATATTGCCGTGCTTTGCGATGCCGACTACTTGCACCTTGGTCAAGATGACATTACGATAGAAGATGCTCGGAAAATTGTGGGAAATATGAAAATTGGACTTTCAACCCACTCCATTGAGCAAGCAAGAGATGCCTTGACTAAAAATCCGGATTATATTGGATTTGGTCCTATCTACCCGACAAATGCAAAAGCAAAACCCGACAAACCTGTTGGAACAAAACTATTGAGAGAAGTCCTGTCTTTCGCTGCAGTCCCCGTAGTTGCTATTGGTGGCATCTTTCCCGAAAATATAAACGAAGTGATAGATGCAGGTGCCAAAAACATTGCAATGGTACGGTATTTTATGCAGACATCTGATTTTACGCAAAGGGTAAATGAAATAAATCTGTTATTGAATGATACTCACTAGCGATACCTTTAAAGGTATCGCTAGTGAGTATTAAACAATTTCACTTATTTTTTAGTTTTAAAATTATAGCCCTCAATTAGCTCATTGCATTCATCGGCAAAGGTTTGTCTTTTATGATGACTTTCTTGTTTGATGATATAATTTCTTACTTTATCAATCATTGACTCAGAAACCGAAACCGCAAAATATTTATCTTGCCATTCAAATTTTTCATCAATTAATTCATTTTGGTTTATCCAACGGGAAGATTCTCCTTTTATTAAATTAGCTACTTTGCTAATAGTTTGGTTAGCCGATAATGATACTAAGCAATGGCAATGATCGGAATATCCGTTAACCACATCAACAAAAATGCCTTTATCTTCAGCGTTCCCTTTGATATGTTTCCAGACTTTCAATCGCAATTCCGGCGAATACAAAAACGGGTACCTTTCACGAGTTGCCCAAACCAAATGAACATAAATTCTAACGAAAGACATTATATCATAAATTTTGATTCCATTTCATTAATAGCCATGTCTTTCAAGGCATGGCTATTAATTTTAACAAATAATTATCTATATATATTCCTCAATAGCGATGCCTTTAAAGCATCGCTATTGAAGCGTGGCTATTAATATCCCTATTCCTCCACCACTTTTTTCTTACCCGGTATAAGTGCTACCACAGTAATAATTACCAAAATAGCTAATAACAGACAGAAAGCTAATCCTAGCATTGCTCCTTGGCGAATATGTACATTGTCTTGTCTGCCTACAAAGTGGATGATATTACTTAGCCAAGCGATTGGTTCTCCAGACGAAATTGCTGAGTTAATTCCGGCAGCTATGGCTACTCCAAAACTCGTTCCCAACGATGATGCCATTTTGAAAATGCCGGCACCGCTACCTGCTTGACTTTCCGGTAAATTAGACAGAGCAGCATCAGTGGCAGGTGTTGCGAAGAAAGCCAAACCCAATCCGAAAAGCGAATAGGCAATAATAGCCAACACTACATATTGTCCTGTCATTATCTGAGTCTGCATCAGCAATATAATGGCTGCACAAATAATCAAAGCACCCCAAATAATCGGCTTTTTGGCGCCGAATTTTTGCAACAGTTTTTCACCCAAACGGATGAACAAAATCACAGTAATAGCAAAACCTAAAGTGAGTGATCCGGATTTAAAAGAAGTAAACTGCGCTCCTTGTTGCATCAAAGTTAATGAAACTATGAGTATCCCAGAAGTTCCATTAATAAAAAAGTTAGCTAAAGTAGCTCCTGTAAAGATTTTATTTTTGAATAATCCGAAATCTACAAAAGCATACGGCACTTTGTTTTCAATTCTAATAAATATGTAACCAAATACTATTGTAATAGCAAGTAAAACAATAGTAATCCAATTTGTCCATCCAAAATCATTTCCTTTATTTATAAAAATTTGCAACGCAATCATTGCAATCATAAATACAATAATTCCGCCCCAGTCGATTTTGTATTTGCCTGCTCCTTCGCGACGATTTTCCGGAAGTTCTTTGGTTAAAATCAAGGCAATAATCGCTACAATTATAGCGAAAAAGAAAATCCATCTCCAACCTAAGCTCGAAGCTATAATTCCGCCTGTAAGCGAGCTTAATCCGGAGCCACCGAATGTTCCTATTGACCATAGACTAATGGCACGCTGACGCTCTTTCCCTTCCCAAAAAATTTTAATCATACCCAAACTTGTAGGCATAACAAAAGCTGCAGAGAGTCCTTGTAAAGCACGTCCTATAAGAAGCATAGGTACTGCAAGACTTCCGCTGGGCGATAAACCAACCAAAAGTGAGCCTAAAATTGCTAAATACAACCCGATTTTGAAAGTTTTTACGCGTCCAATACTGTCGGCTAAACCGCCTATTACAACGATAAAAATCCCTGAAAAAAGTGCTGCCAAAGACACGGCAATATTCATGGTATTGACATCCATACCAAGTGATTTGGTCATCTCCGGCGATACATTCATCATAGAGTTGGCAAAAAGCCAAAATGTTAAAACTGCAAGGATAAAGCCGATAAGCACTTTATCTGTTCCTTTGTAAGTTGTTGTACTATTCATGTTTAATACGTTTTAAGGATTTATGTTTAATTAAAATGTTCTATTTTTTCAAATTATAAGGTAGCACAATAGAAGCACCCACTAGAAATTGGAAATAATCGTCTAAAGGATTATAACCTGCTGTCGCCCATATCGGCAACGATGATTTTCCGTACAACGGAACCGTATATTTTACAGTTGCTTGAATGTTGTTTACTCCCGATTTTGTTTTGTTGTACAACCCAGTCCAAGGTGTTACTGCAACAGCCGCCGATGCTGTAATACGATTGTAAGTGTAGCTGTAATTGGCTTCTATATATGTGGTAAAATTTCGTTTATGGTCAATGGTATCTGTAGGTCTTGGGTCGAAACCGGCAACAAGCGTAGCCCATTTAAAACCCAAATTAAACGGGAAAGTGTAATCAATGGACGCATCAATAAAGTGTTTTGAAGTTGTAAGACCGAAATCTGTGATATCTGTATCCCAAAATTTTGTCCCCGGCGAATAAATATCAGTTATCCCTATTTTCAATCCTTTAACAGGCGAATAAAAAAACCAAGGAATCATGGCTTTGTAAACATTATCGAAAGAAGCTCCTGTAGAAACGCCCAAACTAAATTTTCCATTAGTAAAAGTTATACTTGGCTCAAACGATGGAGCATCGCCGAACAAAGGACCAACACCAAGTCCACGCCAATAATGCTGTGTTACGTATTTGGCATTACCAATAACCATCCAATTCGATTTGTTTTTTGCAGTCTCGGAATTGCTTTGCGTTTCTTGTGCTTGCAAACCAACAGTAAACGCAAGTAGCATCGCAACAGTAATAATTTTGCTCTTCATAATATTACGGGTTTTCAACGAAAATAATTTGAACTGTCAATAATCACACTTGTTGGTGATAATAATGCGACAAATTTAATTTTTTTTTATAAAAAACTCAATCATTGAAAAATATTTTAGAAAAATTTTTCTTAATATGCATAATATTGATTTTTAACCAATTACAACATTCAGTTAAAAATATGTAAAAAACAAATACTTAATATTAAATAATTATTACCTTTGCAAAATCTATTAGGGGAGCTAAGTGCGGTTTAAGTACTATGCTGAGAAACAAACCCTTGTACCTGATTGAGTAATTTCAACGTAGGAAAATGGATGGTTTTTTAACATAATACACACACAGAGACGTTTCTCCTAATTTTTAAAAGAGAAACGTCTTTTTTTATGCATAAAAAATGTATATGACAAAACAGAATCATTTCGACCAATTCGCACCTGAGTACGATACATGGTTTTTTGAAAACATGAACCTACTAACATCGGAAGTTAGATTAGTGGCTCATTTTTTAAAAGATGCAGGCAAAATTTTATCGGTAGGCTGCGGTAGCGGCTTGTTTGAGACTATACTAAAAAAAGATTTCAATATTATTATCGAAAACGGCATCGAACCTTCGGTTGGAATGGCTGAAATAGCAAGAAAAAGGGGGTTAAATGTTGTTAACAGTACCGCCGAAAATGCCGACATGGGCATCAACGAATACGACACTATCTTGTACAACGGTACGCCAAGTCATATTTCAAATCTAGAAACTTCTTTAAAAAAGGCGCACAAAGCGTTGAAGCAAGGCGGCAAAGTAATATTAATTGATGTTCCGAAAGAAAGTTCTTTTGGAATTATGTATAACTTGGCAAAACTCGCTAATACATGGGATAACGAACTTTTACAAGGCGTTTTTCCGCCATCGCCCTATCCTATTGAGTTTGTGAAGCTGGCTCATTGGCGTACAACGGATGAAATTATTGAACTACTTAAAAAAACAGGTTTTTCCGACTTCCAATTTGCTCAAACGCTGACCAATCACCCAATTTATTCAAATATTGAAGCGGAAACTCCTATAGAGGGCTACACAAAAGGCGACTACGTTGCTGTTTGTGCCACAAAGAAATAAATTGATTAACGTATTAAAATATATTAAAATGGATTTAAATAAAGTTTTATCGCAATTGCAAGAAAAATCGCCGTTGGTACATAATATTACAAATTATGTTACCATGAATAACACGGCAAACGCTTTACTCTCAATCGGTGCATCGCCGGTAATGGCTCACGCTGTTGAAGAAGTCGAAGAAATGGTAAAAATATCATCGGCTTTGGTGATTAACATTGGCACGCTAAGTCCGCACTGGGTGCTATCCATGATAAAAGCAGGAATTACTGCAAAAGAAAACAATATTCCCGTCATTTTCGACCCTGTCGGCGTTGGTGCAACAAGCTACAGAAACGAAGTTGCAAAAACGATATTGCAAGAATGCAAACCCGACATAGTTAGAGGTAATGCTTCCGAAATACTATCGTTGGTAAAAAGCAACGTAAAAACCAAAGGCGTCGATAGCACAATAGCAGTTGACAATGTGGTTTCATCGGCGAAAGACTTGGCTAATGATTTAAATACCGTAGTTGTTGTAAGCGGCGAAACCGACTATATAACAGACGGCTCGAAAAGTGCTTTCATTGAAAACGGTTCGCCAATGATGGTCAAAGTTACAGGTATGGGATGCACGGCTACAGCTATTGTTGCTGCATTTGCAGGCACATTAAAAAATCCTTTTGATGCAGGCGTAGCAGGTATGGCTGTCATGGGCGTTGCAGGAGAACTCGCAGCTAAAAAATCGGAAGGTCCCGGCTCATTGCAGTTGATTTTCCTTGACACTCTGTACAATCTCAACAAAATGGATTTAAACAGCTTACTTAAGATTAGAAATGAATAAAATTGATTACAGCTTATATTTGGTTACCGATAGTGAACTTACAAAAGGTAGAGACCTTTTGAAAGTTGTAGAAGACGCTGTAATTGGTGGCGTTACGATAGTACAGCTTAGAGAAAAAGACATTTCTACCATGCAATTTTACAAGTTGGCTCTACAACTTAAACAAATGCTTTCAAAATACGGCGTTCCACTAATTATTAACGACCGATTGGATATTGCTTTGGCAGTCGATGCAGACGGAATACACGTTGGACAACATGATTTGCCTGTAGAAATCATCAGAAAACACATGCCAAAAGGTAAAATAATCGGACTTTCGGTAGAAAATGTTGAACAAACTGAAATTGCCAACCATTTAGATGTTGATTATGTAGCCGCTTCGCCGATTTTCAATACTTCTACCAAGACTGATACTGCACCGGAGCTGAGGATAGAAGGTTTGAAAGAAATTGCTGATGTATCAAAGCATCCGATTGTAGCTATTGGTGGAATGAATATGAGCAATGCAGGAAGTATCATCAAAGCCGGTGCTTCGGGAATAGCCGTAGTTTCGGCAATAGTTTCGGCTGACAGTCCGCAATTGGCTGCTAAGCAATTGTTAGAAACAGTGAATTTGAATAAGTTAACTTAATTTTTATAATGTCAGATATAAATAAAATTGGAGAATTTGGGTTGATTGAGACCTTTGCCGACAAGTTTAATCACTTGCTTGACAAAAACAACTTAGGTATAGGCGACGATGCTGCTGTTATCCATATTGACGACGATTACAGTTTTGTCGTTACCACCGATATGCTTGTGGAAAAAATTCATTTCATAAGCGACAAAATTTCTCCTCAGGAATTAGGACAAAAATCGCTGATTGTCAATTTGAGCGATATTGCCGCAATGGGAGCCGTACCTGTTGCATCATTTTTGTCTGTTGCAATAAACAAAAATACAAGTTTGGAGTACGTACAACAGTTTACCGAAGGTTATTTGTTGACATCAAACGAGTATAAAGTCCCGCTTATGGGCGGCGACACGACCAAATCGCCAAACGAGCTTACAATTAATGTTTGCGTAATCGGCAAAATCGAAAATAAACGCATAAAGTATAGGCACAGTGCACAAGACGGTGATATTGTGTGCGTAACCGGTTTTTTGGGAGATTCAGCCGCAGGACTTTCGTTGCTGTATAAAGACAAAAAATTGCAGGAACAATATGCCACACTCATAAAAGCACATCATTTGCCAATTGCTCGCGTTGATGAAGGCAGATTTTTAAGCTCTTTCCCGCAAGTCCACGCCATGATGGATATTTCGGACGGCATCGGCTCCGACTTAAAACATATTAGCAAGGCATCGAAAATCAGTATAAATATTGATACAGAAAAAATTCCACTAAGCGAAAAGTTGCAAAGCTATTGCCGAGAAACTGATAAAAATCCTTTGGAGTTTGCTATTTCGGGCGGAGAAGACTACGAACTGTTGTTTACTGTTGACAAAGATTACTTTAATGAATTAAGTTTAGAATATCAGAACAAGTTTGGCAGACCGATATTCCCAATAGGTACAGTCAGAGCCGAAGGCGAAAGTCCGGAAGTTTTGTATTTTTACAATAATAAACGTCTAACCGTTAGTTACGGTGGATTCGACCATTTTTAAACAACAAACAAATGAAAACATATAAACGTACATTAACCATTGCCGGTAGTGATTCGGGAGGTGGAGCCGGCATACAAGCCGACATAAAAACCATTTCTGCATGCTGCTGCTTTGCCACATCAGCTATTACAGCTATTACGGCACAAAATACCGAAGACGTTTTTGCAATACATGCCATTCCACCCGAAATTGTTGAAAAACAAATACAAGTCGTTATTGACGATATTGGAACCGATAGCGTAAAAATCGGAATGCTTAACAATAGCGAAACTACCGTCGCAGTTAAAAGAGCACTTAGCAAGTACGACATAAACAAAATTGTTCTCGACCCTGTAATGGTATCGACATCTGGGCATAAATTATTGGAAGATGCTGCAATACAAACACTTATAGAGCAACTGTTTCCGCTATGTCATCTTATTACACCCAATATTCCAGAAGCCGAACTGCTACTTGGCAGAAAAATAACGAGTCAGGAGGAGTTTCCCGACACTGTAAAAGAATTGGCAGAAAAATTCAACTTGTCAGTTTATCTTAAAGCCGGACATTTAGACGGCGATTTGTTTTACGATATATTTTATCATCTTCCCACAAAATCATCAAAAATATTGCATGGCAAACGCGTTAAAACAGTGAACACGCACGGAACAGGTTGCAGTCTATCTTCTGCTATTGCTGCTTTTTGGGCTAAACACGACGACATCAATGTTGCTGTAGAAAAAGCTCAACAGTACATACAAAAAGCTATTTTTGAAGGCAAAGATTATAAAATCGGTAACGGACACGGTCCTATAAATCATTTCTTTGAAATTCTTAATAAATAATTTTTTATGAATTTGCAACACCTGCCGCACATCAACGCTATGTGGAACGAACTAAAAGATATTTTTAGCACGATAGTGTCGCATGAATTTATTATTGGACTTTCGGGGCAAAAATTGTCGCTAAATGCTTTTAAACACTACCTTCAGCAAGATGCTTTGTATTTAATTGACGATGCGGTTTCGTTGCAAAACCTTTCTGACAGAAGTACAAACGAGGATTACAAACATTTCTTCGCCGAATTGGCTACCGATAGTATTGAAATGGAAAAAGCTTTGCACGAGCAATACTACAAACTGTATGATGTAAAAGCTACAACGGTCAAAAGCGACGCAATAAGTCAATACTCCGAACACTTGCTTTTGCAATCGAAAAATGCTCCTTATCCTGAAGCTTGTGCGGCACTATTACCCTGCTTTTGGGTTTATACTTACATTGGTGAAAATTTTCCAAAATCAGATGTAAAGGATAATATTTATCAGGAATGGATTAATACGTACAAAAGCGATTTGTACTACAACTACACTATGCAATTCTTGCAAATATGCGATGAATTGGCTGCCAAATCTGATGAAATAGTCAGAAAAAACATGTTGGAAATGATGCTAACTTCGTGCTTATACGAATTAGCATTTTTTGATGAAAGCGTTTCAAAAAGCTAAATCAACTGCAGGTTTACCATTCTTCTTCAACAGGAACAACTTGGGGTTGCATACCTTCTTTTAGTCTGCTTATAAGACCTTTGCAAAACTCATCTACTTGCTTAAGATAATCAGCCATATCGGGAGAATAGTCTCTTGCGCTTGTGTCCAACCAATTTTCGATAGGATAACGTGATACTCCCCTTAGTATAAAATCGTTTATTGTGTAACGATAGCGGTTCTCTTTCAATTCAAGTTTTAAGAAATAATCGATTACACCAACAGTTTTTTCAACTTTATCAACTTCTTTTTTTACTTCAATGCGATGAATAATATCGATAATGCCCGTATGCGGATTTCTTACTCTTGTAACTGCGACAGGATTTTTGTATTCTGTATTAATCCACTCGATAGCTCTGTTAAAAAGCTCTTCTTGTGTACCCTGAACCTTAACTACTTCGCGGTATTGGATTTTGTTTGTAGTTTTATCGATAGGTACAATTTCGGTAGATTTATTTGTTTCTTGTCTTTGGCTTCTGAGATTATTTTGCGAAAAAACCGATGTGCAAATCAGCACGATTACTAGTGTTAATAGACTTAATTTTATATTCATAGAAAAAAATTGCGGTTATAAATTATGTTTATTTTGAGACATAAACATCGGTGCAAAATTCGTGCCGTTAAATGCAAGTCTATTTATTTCTTTTCCGAAGGATTTTCGTTGTCGATGACGATAAAAAGGTCTTCATCTTTTTTCTTCAACCAAAAATGCTCTCTTGCATATTTTTCAAACGCTGCGGTATCGTTCAACAGTTTGTTGTAAATGGTGCTGTCTTTAGTAATTTCCGATTGGTAAAATTGCTTTTCTCGCTTTAAATCTCGCAATTCTTTTCTAAGACCAATCTGGTAAAAAATATTGCTGCTATCTAAAAACAAAATCCACACTAAAAACAAAAGACTTACAATGAAGTATTTGTTTTTAAGCACCTTGAATATTTTTTTTGTCTTTAGTTTTCCCACAATGCAAAATTAACAATATTTGTTCACACAATATGGTCATAATAAAAAATTTTGGCTTTCGTTTCTCAAATAGTTGTAACTTTGCTCTTTTAAATGAAAAACAAGGATTTACATATATTATTTCTAACGAGGTGGTATCCGCACAAATTCGACTCAATGTTCGGTTTGTTTGTGCAGCGTCATGCCGAAGTTGCATGCCAAATAGGCAATGTTTCAGTAATTTATTTGCACGAACTGAAAGACGGTCAGAAGGAATGGACTGTAACCAACGACATTGAAAACGATTGCCATGTTGTTAGAGTTTACTACCCCGACGTTGAAGGTGTGAAGTTGCTTTGCCTTCCCATAAAAGCTTACAGGTTTATTAAGGCATTTCGTATTGCTTACAAACTTGTTGTTAAAAACTTAGGCAAACCTACTCTAACTCACGTCAATATTTTAACACGTATGGGAATATTAGCCGAATGTTTACGCATATTTAAGAAGATTCCATACGTAATAACCGAACATTGGTCGAGGTACTTGCCTATTACGAATACTTACAAAGGTTTTTTCAGAAAAATTGCTACGAAACGTGTTGTAAAAAAAGCATCGGCAGTTAGTACGGTTAGCAAAAATCTTGAAAACGCAATGAAAAGTCATAAGTTGCTGAACGACAGTTATTTTCTATTGCCAAACGTGGTTGACTTTGATTTGTTTGCACTCAGACATAGTAACGAAAAATCGGACGTTTTCAGATTTTTGCATGTTTCGTGTTTTGAAGACAGGTCTAAAAATATTAGCGGTTTGCTAAAAGCTACATTAAAACTTTCGGAAGAAGTTTCTAATTTTGAACTCGTTCTGGTTGGCGATGGAGTTGACTTTGAAGTTATGAAACAACAAGCTGCTACCATGCCTTTTAAAGCCGGTACTATCAAGTTTACCGGACTTTTAGAAGGAAACGATTTGGTTGAAGAATTTCGAAAATCAAACGCTTTGATTTTGTTTTCCAACTACGAAAACATGCCTGTCGTTATTTCCGAAGCGTTTGCTTGCGGTCTTCCTGTTATTGCTACCAAAGTTGGCGGCATCCCCGAATTTGTTGACGAAAGCAATGGAATCTTGGTCGATAGAGGCAACGAGGAGCAACTTAAAAACGCAATGCAAGAAATTATACTCAATTATTCAAAATACGATTCAAATAAAATACGAAATCAAGCCGACAAAATTTTTAGTCAAGCGGCTGTTAAAAAATCACTCGAAAATCTTTACAATAAGATTAATTAACCGAAATTGATATGATAAGAACCAAAATTACGACTTTTATACTACTACTTTTTGTTGCTCATTTAGCTGTTGGTCAGACTTCTATAGAACAAATGCGAAAAGATATTTTGTTCTTAACCGACTCATCTCTTTTAGGTCGCGAATCGGGAACCAAGCAAGCCGAAATTGCAGCCAGCTACATAGCAAAACGAATGAAAGAAATCGGTCTTAAACCATACGACTCCAAAAATGAATATTTTCAGAAATTTAACTTACACTTTCCGGTTATTTTTGAAGATTCGAAATTAATAGTCAATAAAAGAGAGTTTAAGTATAAAGATGATTTTTGGATTACAGACTTTTCGGGTAGCGGTACAGCTGTCGGCACTGCTCTTGAACTAAAATGCAGACAACTAAATTTGTTGAATAAAAGAAGTGAGACCGAATTTCTAAACAAAATAATTTTACTTGATTTGGCTAATTACAAAGATATTGACAATGATTTTGACCTTATAGATACCATTACCGAAACGGTTAAAACAATAGCCGATAAAGGTGCGGCTGGTATAATTATGTACAACACATCAGATAAACCTAACGTGTTGCTATTTTTTGGTTCTTCATTTATCGATACAGTTGATATTCCTGTGATTTTTATAAAAAAATCGTCTTACTCAAAAATCAGACGTTGGAGAAACACAAACATTACCTTGACCACAAATGTTGAACGAACAACCACAACACCTAAAAATATTATTGGAAAAATTGATAATAATTCCGACAAAACCGTGGTTATTGGTGCACACTACGACCATTTGGGAGTGAAACTATCCATTAATTCCAACAGAGAAGAAGTTTTCAACGGAGCCGACGACAACGCTTCGGGTGTGGCTCTTATGCTGCAACTCGCCGAATGGATGCTCTACAACGAAAGCATTAACTACAACTACCTGTTTGTTGCTTTTGATGCAGAAGAAAAAGGTCTTTGGGGCTCGAAATACTTCTGCAATAATAAATACATCAATAGCGACAGTATATATTATATGCTCAATATTGATATGGTTGGACGTTTGGGAGTTTTAGGCGACAGTATTCAAGTATTTGGAACAGGATCTGCCGAAAGTTGGAATGATATTTTGGACAAAATAAGTTATGATGATTTCGGCGTGATAAGAAAGAAAAACTCACCGCCAATGTCAGACCACTTTTCGTTTTACAGCAATGAAATTCCTGTTGCTTTCATAACCACAGGTCTGCACGAGCAATATCACCAACCCACCGACGACGAGCATTTGATTAATTACGAAGGTATGGCAAAAGTCTTGCAATATACACGTCAGTTTTTGCGTATTGCCGAAAGAGACAGAGCTATTAAGTTTTCGGAAACGAAAGAGTAATAAATTTTCATTACTATACGATGAATATCTTTAATCACGAAGGTGCTGTTGAGTGCGTTACGTGTTGCGAGTTGCGTGGTGCGAGTTCCAAGTATTGAGTTTCTAAACTTCTGACTCCACCCATCACTCATCACCGACCACCCATCACCAAAAAGCCAACGGCTAAGAGCTAACAGCCAATAGCCAATTTCACATCTACCATACAACAATAATAAATTTTAAGCACAATAGCTGTAAATATCAAATATATAGTTAATTTTGCACAATAAGAAAACACATAGAATAACAAAATAAAATAATAAAAACTTATGAAATACACAGCATTATCAAAGGTTCACGAAAGCAACGGAGCTAAAATGGTTGAATTTGCAGGTTATTACATGCCTATTCAATTTACAAGCATTAACGAAGAACACGAAACAGTACGTACAAAATTAGGCGTTTTTGACGTCAGCCACATGGGCGAAATTTGGGTAAAAGGTCCAAATGCATTGGAGTTTTTGCAATACGTTACCAGCAACGACGTTTCGAAACTTACAGACGGAAAAATCCAGTACGCTTACTTCCCAAACAAAACGGGTGGTATAGTCGATGATTTTTTGACTTATAGAATAGACGCCGAAACATACTTGCTTGTTGTAAACGCTTCGAACATGGAAAAAGATTGGAATTGGCTTGTTGAAAACAACAAACATAACGCAGTTTTATACAACGCTAGCGACGAAATTTCGCAACTTGCGGTTCAAGGTCCGCTTGCACTTAAAGCTATGCAAAAACTTACCGACACTCCAATTGAGGACATGAAATACTACACCTTCCAAAAATTAAATTTTGCAGGTGTTAAAGACGTAATTTTCTCGATTACAGGTTACACAGGTT
This sequence comes from Lentimicrobiaceae bacterium, assembly GCA_033809755.1. Lineage (GTDB taxonomy): Bacteria > Bacteroidota > Bacteroidia > Bacteroidales > UBA4417 > UBA4417. Next base: position 98,639 of record JAPXLB010000005.1, on the reverse strand, counting down.
CAGGTGGTTGCGAAATTTATTTTGCAAATGAAGATGCTCATAAAATCTACTCAGCTGTTATGGAAGCCGGTAAAGAATACGGCATTAAGCCAATCGGTTTGGCTGCACGCGATACTTTACGCCTAGAAATGGGTTTCTGCTTGTACGGCAACGATATTGACGAAACTACATCGCCTATTGCCGCCGGATTAAGCTGGATTACCAAATTCCCCGAATACAAAAACTTTATAAACAGAGAACAGTTGCTTAAAGATAAAACAGAAGGTACAAAAGAAAAACTTGTGGGCTTCGAGCTTATAGACAAAGGCATTCCACGTCAAGGATACGACGTTGTTGATGCCAACAATAACAAAATCGGTAGAGTTACTTCCGGAACAATGGGACCTTCGGTAAAAAAACCTATTGGAATGGCTTACGTAGCTTCCGAACACGCAAAAGAAGGAAACAAGATTTATATCTCTGTCAGAAATAAACCTTTGGAAGCTGTTATTGTTAAACTTCCATTCTACAAAGGATAAAAGATGATTGAAGCAAGCGTATTTTTATCGCCAGAACTGTATAAACACAACAAAAGCAATTATAAAAATACGCTTGCTGTTATTATTGATGTTTACAGAGCCACGTCTTCGTTTTCGGTTTTATTCGACGTCGGGTTGGAAAGTATTATTCCGACTGCCGAAATTGACGATTTGCTCAAACATAGGACTAATCCAGACTTACTTATTGCAGCCGAAAGAGGTGGCGATAAATTGCCTTTTGCCGACTTCGGAAACTCGCCTACCGAGTATTTAAAACACGATTTTAAAGGAAAAACTATCGCCTACTCTACTACCAACGGCACAAGAGCTATTGAAGCTGCACGAAATAATAAAAAAGTTATTACTGCATGTTTCAATAATCTATCGGCTGTCGTGGATTTTATTATCAAAGAGAAAATTTCTGAAATTGTAATAATATGCTCCGGTTGGGAGAACAATCCTTGCATTGAGGATACCTTATGTGCCGGAGCTATTATTGATAAAATTAAGGAAAACACTAAACCTAACGAAGTTTTTATCAAAAACGATTCGGCTAATATGGCTTACGAATTGTGGAAAAGCAATAAACACAACTTTGAAAAACTGATAAAAAAAGGTAATCACTACGAAAGGTTGTACAAACGCAATTTGCTTTCGGATTTGGAATATTGCCTTAAAATTGATGTTTCGAAGTCTGTTCCTGTACTTACTGAGGACGGGAAATTGGTGAATGGTGGTGGGTGGAGTTAGTTACGAGTTTCGGGTTACGAGTTGAGACACTTCGGTCGCTGAGTGCCGAAGGTGTATCGGTCTTCGATTAACTCAGACACCGAAGCGCCGAAGTGTTGAAGATAATATTACCTCCATTTTCGGCATTTCGATACACCGATATCTCGCTTCGCTCAATATCGGCACTCAATGTCCGAAAATGGTTGAAATGACAGAAAATGTCGAATCACTCACCACCGACCACTCACCACCAATCACCAACCACTACATATAAAGCATATAATCCGTAAAAAAGTTCCACTCTTCTTCCGAAACATTGTTATCAAGAATAAACTGCTTTTCCTTGTTTAGAGTTATCAATGTTTCCTTTACGGAGATGCCGTTGTTCTTTATGTTGGCTTTAAGTTCGTCGATTGCGGAAAACACATCGCTTGTAATCCATTTTAAAATGATGTAATAAACAATATCACTCTGTTTGGCGTCGTCATCTTTAAGATTGAAAAATATATCGCGTGCTGTTGCCAACGAATCGCCGCCCATGCTAATTGAACACCTTGCAATGGCTCTTAAAACGTTTTTGTTTTCTGGTTGCTGCGCAAGCACCTTGTTATAGGTATCAATAGCATCGGAATACATTTTATTGTCGCTGTACGAAATAGCCAATTGTATCAACACATCGGGGTTTGTGGGTTGCAGCATTTGAGCTTTTTTCGACCAATTGAGAGCTTCGGCATAATTTCCCAAAACATTGTAGCAATATACAATTTTGTTTATTGTCCAAACGCTCTGTGTTTCAAACAATTCAACCTTGATATAATAATTTACGGCAGCTTCAAAATTGTTTAACTGCTGATAGCAAAAGCCGATTTTTTCCAATAATTCTTTGTTTGGTGGTATTTTATTTTCGATTACCGTAAAAATGCGTAATGCCTTGCCGTAATAAGAATTTTTGAAGAAAAAGTCGGCGGCTTTGTGCAACAAAGTGTTGTTTTCGCCTTGCAACTCGACTAATATTCCGCTATCCAAAACCCAATCTATCTCAAAAAAGTTTACAAACTCGTTTTTATTTGGATGCAGCTTGAAAAATCGGTACAAATCCTGAATGTATTGCGAAAAAATAAATGGCTTGGTATTGTCAACATCTTTCCACTGTTCGTCTTTTTTTATTTCTTTTAGTTGTTCACTTTCAATACTTAACATAGAAACTATTTGTTTGCACTGTTCCGGCGGAAGTGAACTCAAATTGAAGTAAAACGAATATTTATCGGAATTACAGATGTAGAACGAATTTTCGATGCTTTCTACAAGTTTTTGCTTAACATCATCGGAAACATTGGTAGGCACATCGTTTATTTCGGGATTTTCTCTGTAAAAAGGGCGAAACCAATTGGAAATCTCCTTAAAAAATGGATAGTTCTTAAACTGGGCAAAGGTTCCCATAAAAAAATCGCTGCCTTCAAGCTGCATTTCCGACATCTTTTCCATGCGGTTTATCAAATCCGAATCGGAACCGAAAATATTTTCCCAATCGGGGTTCATATCGTTGTTATCGGAATTGAATAAATCTTCAAGATTTAATTTATCTTTAAGACTGTCTTTGAGTTTATCTTCAAGTCCTACAACATTAGGTAAAATCTCATCAACAAGCTGTTTCGACAATTTTTCGGTTTCCAAAGATTTTAAAAGTTTTTCTATCAAAAAAGTCGTATCCCTTATAAACAAAGGGTCGTTTTTGTACTGCAACAGTCTATTGTTAAGTTGTGTGTATAACTTGAACCTATTGCCGAACATGAGCATTGCAATAACAATTCCGGTAAGTGCTCTTTGCCAGACTTCATTTTCTCTGTCGTCGTAAAAATCGCATAGTATTTCAACTTTCTTAGAATCGAAATAAGAAATCATGCTTAGCGTAATAGCACTAACGGTAACACACTTTTCGTACCAAGGCAAATACCCTGATTTTCTGATAGCTTGCGCTAATTTTTTGTCGTTCTCTTTATATTTTTCGGTCTGCCAAAGTAAGCGAAACAAAGATGGCGTTAAAAAAGTGAAAGTTTTTTCATTGTCGCCGCCGGTCTCCATATCTGCTATAAGTTTTGCCAACTGCACATTAAAAGAATACTCCTTAACATTTTGCAAAGCTTCTTCTTTCAGTAAATTTTCAAAATATTCTTCGTGCTGTTTTTTGTGCACAATAAAATCGCCGCTACTTATTTTATAATCTCTCATTAAAGTATCGGTAATCTCGTAAAGTTCGGCGACAAAATTGTTGTATATCGTATCCTGATTGGGGTCGTTGACTCTTTTGAAATAATAATCCAACAGCATTCGGTAATTGCTGTCAATTTGCTCAACTTGCGAAGTTATTCGGTAGTTGTTTTGCAGATTTGAAATTTGTAAAATAAGATTAATAGCCGATTTCAACCTACCCGTAGATAAATTTCGGTATATCTTGTCGAACATTTGTTCATTTATTTTAGAAGTGCTCATGACTGATTTTTTCGTTAACTATGCAATATATTGAGCCACAAAAAACAAACCAAACAACAATTATACAATAAAACCTGACTAATTATCAGTTTTTGCTTGTTCGCTGTTAATCATTTCTAAAAATTTTTCTTCTGAAATTATAGGAATATTAAGTTCCGTAGCTCTTTTCAGCTTTTCGGGTCCCATATTTTCGCCTGCAACTATAAACGAAGTTTTGCTCGAAACGCTGCTTGTCAACCTTCCGCCGTTGTTTACAACTTGTTGTTCAAGGTGTTTTCTGTTCTGAGAAGTCCCGAAACTACCGGTAACCACAATTGACTTGCCTTGAAAAATACTACCTGTAATTTTTTCCGATTCATCTATTTCAAATTTAAGACCGGCTTTTTTAAGTCTGTTAATGATTTCAATATGGCTCGGCGAACTAAAATAATTAATTATAGATTCCGAAACTTTTTCGCCAACATTTTCAACCTGCATAAGTTGTTCGTAGTCGGCATTGATAATATTGTCGATATTGGAAAAATGCATAGCCAACTGCTTAGCACTGGTTTCGCCAACATATTTAATACCCAGACCGTACAAGACCTTATCAAATGGGCGTTCCTTCGATTTTTGAATTGCGTCAATTATATTTTGAGCAGTTTTTTCTCTAAAACTAATTTTCTTGGTTTTAAGAGTTTCGGGATTGGTTATTACTTTTTCCAAACCGAGAATTTGGTCGTAGGTCAAGTCGTAGAAATCGGCTACATTGTTTAGCAAGTTATAATTGTACAGCACTTCAATTTTCCCTTCGCCAAGCGTTTGAATATCCATTGCCTTGCGACTGATAAAATGTTCCAAACGTCCTTTAATTTGCGGCGGACAGCCATCGTAGTTCGGACAAATAATAGCGACTTCTTCGGGCAAGTTCACAAGTTTGGTGTTACATTCGGGACAGTATTCCGGAAACTGTACCGGTTCGGTAAAAAGTTCGCGCCTGTTTAAATTTACACCTACAATTTTTGGAATAATATCGCCGCCTTTTTCGACGTAAACATAATCGCCTATGTGAACATCCAATTTTGAAATAAAATCAGCGTTGTGCATGCTTGCTCTTTTGACTGTCGTCCCGGCAAGCGATACGGGTTTTAAGTTAGCTACCGGAGTAATAACTCCAGTCCGTCCTACCTGAAAATCGACAGAAACAAGATTGGTTTCGGCTTGTTCGGCTTTAAACTTGTACGCAATAGCCCATCGCGGTGATTTTGCAGTATAACCCAAATCCGACTGCTGTTGCAAAGAATTTACTTTTATTACCACACCGTCTATTTCAAAAGGCAACGAATTTCGCTTTTGCTCAGCTTCGGTAATAAATTTCCATATTTGATCGATGTTTTTGCACAATCTGTAGTAATCGCCTGTATTAAAGCCCCAATTTTTGAGTGTATTAATGCTTTCCAATTGCGTAGAAACCGCGCTATGCTCGCTTATCAGATTATAAATAAATGACTTCAAAGGACGCTTTGCAACTATTTTTGAATCTTGAAGTTTAAGACTTCCCGCTGCGGCATTTCTGGGATTGGCAAAAAGCGGCTCTTCGTTTTCTTCTCTTTGAATATTAAGCTGCGTAAAACCCTTATGTGGTAAAATAATTTCGCCTCTGACTATGATTGAAGACGGAAAATCGTTTCCTCTAATTTTTAAAGGCACATTTTTTATTGTTCTAACGTTTTGAGTAACATCGTCGCCTTTTTCGCCATCGCCACGCGTGATTGCCTGCTCCAAAACTCCATTTTGATAGACCAAACTTATTGAAACTCCGTCGAACTTCAACTCGCAAATATATTCAACATCCTGATTAGGCAACAATTGTCTGACTCGTTGGTCAAAAGCTAAAATCTCCTCCTTGCTGTAAGTGTTAGATAATGACAACATCGGAACGCTATGAGCAACAGCCTTAAATTCGTTTATTACCTGCCCTCCTACTCTTTGCGAAGGAGAATCGGGTTGCAAATATTCAGGATATTGTTTTTCCAAATATATCAAACGCTCCAACAATTGGTCAAAATCGTAGTCGGATATTGTTGGCTGAGCCAAAACGTAATAATTATAGTTGTGCTCGTTTATTTCGTCGATTAGCCATTTTATTTCATTTTTAACGTCTACCGTCATATTAAATTATTTTACTTTTTTGCACATAATTCCAATAACAAAGATAAAAATTTTATAGTTTTGTGTGGAACTAAAATAACGGCGTTAAAATAATATTTTTATTACAAATAAGTTATAAATAAAACTACTAAATGCAATTATGAAACACTTAATTGTTAACATAGAATCGCACATAACACTGTTTATGTTGGCTTTATTGACTTTAACGACAATTAAAAATGCAGAAGCTCAAATAAGTTTCTGTACAACTATAGACGACAATAATGGTAACACCCTTGTGAGTTGGGAATACAACGGTAGCGAGCCCATAATACAGTACGTGCTTATGTGGGGAAATAGCCCCAACAACTTTACAAACTCTGAAAATTTCGATCAAAGTACGACTCAGCATATAATTAATAACATTAATGCAAATAATCAGCCTGTTTATTTCAAACTTAAATACTTAACCCAAAACTCAACCGATTCGGTTATATTTTCAACTATACATTTAAGTGCTCACAATAATAACGATATAGGAGTTTCTAATTTACACGTAAAATTCTATAGGCACATGCCTTCGGGGACACTGCTTATAGAACATTCCAAAAATTCAACTTTCGTACCCATACACAATTATGCTTTCACTTCAGGAAGTGTCGATAACATAAGCTATAACGATACAATAACTTATCCATTTTGTACCGAAAGTAATATTTTGTACCGTGTCGTTTATTTTTCAGAAAGTTTGACTAATGATTGCGATTATTTTTCAAATTATGCTTCTATAAATGCAGGAAAAGACAATACTTCGCCTAAAAATGTTACCAACGATTACGTTACGGTTGTAAGTTCAGATAACAACTCGAACATAAAGATATCTTGGCAGGCTCCGCCCGACCCCGACGTTGATGAATACTTGATAGAAAGAAAATCGGCTAATACCAACTTTTTAAATATTGGCTCTGTAAAACATCCTATTTGCACCTTTATTGACTCCACTGCTAACGCTTGCGACAGCATTTACACTTATGCGATTATTTCAGTTGATAAATGCAAAAATAAAAGTTATGGAACATATATGTACGAGCGTAGTAATATTAAATTAGACGTTGTAAAACCGAATATATGTGATAATAGCGTATTAATGTCGTGGAACACTTATAATGCAAGACCTAACAATGTTGTAGAATACAGTATTATGCGTAAATCGGGTAATGGTGATTTTGAAACAATAGCAAATCTATCTTCCACAACAACAAACTATTTAGACAGCCATAATTTAATTAAAAACGGATTATACACCTACAAAATAAAAGCTAAACTCAGCAATGGCATTGAAGTCGAGAGTTGTGCCGTATCTGTGATATACACAGGAGTTGAGTTACCCGACTTGGTTTACATCAACAATGCAACCGTTGATGCAAACAAGGTAGTTGTGACGTTTTCGTATTCTCCTGAAAATACTGCAAAAAAAGCGTACCTGCAAAGAGCAACATCCGAAAACGGTCAATATACTACGGTTAACACTATTGATTTTTCGCCTAATTATATTCCTCAATTCACCACAATTGTTGATAGTACTGCAGAAGTCAACAATACTTCTTATTTTTACAGAATATCAGTCCCCGATAGTTGCGACAATAATACCGTTGAATCGTACAACACCGGCAGGAACATCTTGTTATACCTGACAAGTAACTCAGCTTACGATAATATTGTAAACCTCAACTGGTCGAAATATATGGAATGGGATAGCAGAATAGCCAAGCACATGATAATAAGAATTACCGACAACACCGAGTACGACACAATAGCTGAAGTTGGTCCTGATGTTTTTTATTACGAAGATGATATTTCTGCCCAAAGCCCAACATCAAATAATTGCTACAAAGTAATAACTTTTGAAGATAGAAATCTCAACGACTCCGTTATAATTTACTCCGAATCTAACATTAGTTGTGCGGAAAAGAAAACTATCCTGAGTGTCCCAAACGCATTTAAGCCAAGTGGAATAAATCGCTTGTTTAAACCTGTAATAAACAATGTTAGCATAGAGAGTTATATAATGCAAATTTACAACAAATGGGGTGGTTTGATATTTGAATCAGATAACTACGTTATGGGTTGGGATGGAGAAACAAAAAACGGTCCAGCTCCGTCAGACGTATACATTTACTTGATAAAATTCACCGACACTAACGGAGTTAAATATCGCGAAAAAGGAACGGTGATGTTGGTTAGATAGTGAGTGGTAAGTGGTGGGTGGTGGGTGGAAGTATGAAGTTCCGAGTTATGAGTTATGAGTTTTTATACTCGGAACTCGAAACTCTGAACTAACCTGCAACCCGTAACCCGTAACGCGTAACCCGCAACACTATCTACAAATAATCGTTGTTTACCAAGTAATTAGTAACATAATCAGCGACTCCATCTTCTAATGATGTGAACGGTGTTTTGTAGCCTGCTTCATTAATCAATTTGTTCATATCAGCTTGGGTGAAATACTGATACTTATCTCTGATATCAATCGGCGTATCGATAAAATTGATATTTTCCGGTATATCAAGTGCTTTAAATACAGCTTGAGCCAAATGCAAAAACGGTCTGGCATTGCCTGTGCCAAGATTATACAAACCGGATTTTGGTCTGGTTTCCATCAAAAATGTTAATACATCTACTACGTCCTTTATGTACACAAAATCTCTTTTTTGGTATCCGTCTTTATAATTGGGATTATGCGACTTAAACAGATTTGTATATCCTTGTTTTTTTATTTGATTGTACGAGTGCATCACCACCGATGCCATTCTTCCTTTGTGGTATTCGTTTGGACCGTAAACATTAAAAAATTTCAAGCCGTACCAAGCAGGCGGAGTTTCGGTTTGCGACAAAGCCCATTTATCAAAATCGTTTTTTGATTCACCGTAGGGATTAAGCGGTTTTAGCTTATCGACAATATCGTGCGAATCGTTATATCCCAACTCGCCCATACCATAAGTTGCGGCACTCGATGCATAAACCAAAGGTATCTGATATTTTGAACACTTTTGCCATACCTGCTTAGTATAGTTTAAGTTCAATCGGTCGAAAACCGATTTGTCAAATTCTGTCGTATCTGTTCTTGCACCTATGTGATAGATGGCTTCTACATTTTGCTGGTTTTCATCTAACCACGAAAAAAAGTCGTCGCGATGTACTTTTTGATATATGTTTTTATTTTTTATGTTCTTGTTTTTATCTTCTCTACTAAAATCATCGACAGCAATAATCTTTTTTTCGCTTACTGCATTTAACTTTCCTATCAATGCAGAGCCAATAAAACCTACGGCTCCAGTTACTACAATATATGACATACTATTTGTGTTTTATTTCGGTTACAAATTTAAACAATATCTATAACTGACAATAATTATAGAAGTTTTTAGGCAGTTGCCTTAAAATAAAATTAAGCCATATTATTTTGCAATCGAATAGAAACGCTTTTCAAACACCCTATACGAGCCAAAAACACCTAATCCGTTGCTAATATTTGATTTAATATATACAGGTTCAGAAAAAATATATTCGTCGCTGTTTTGGTTTTCATAGGCGGAAAATAAAAAACCTCCGGCATATTTATCATAAACAAATACTTTAACAATATACAAGCTATCCATCTCGGCAAGTTCCTCTTTTTCTACAGGATATAGTAAATATCTATAGAAGGACAAATTAATATCATTGCCATCGTTATTTAAATCATTAATATTATCTAAGAAAAACGAATCTGTTTCGCCATCACGACCGATAACCGTCAACGATGCATCGTACATATTACTTTCATTTGCAATATCTGAAAATGAAAACTCGTAAATTGCACGAGTGTAATACGAAGAAGTAATATCTATACCATTATGATTGATATAAGCAATGTTTTTATCATATACTACACATTGAGCTGAAGCTGTGGGATAGTCGTGGCATTTAACATTCAATTGGTAATTTTGTGCCGGTGTAACATTAATTTCTGAATTTGGAATAATATACGAAAAAGTTGACGGCTCATATATTAACGGATACTCATTAGAATTATGAATTATCTTTACATCAGCATTAGAAATGTGTTGATCATCATCGTAATGATATGTGTTATAAACTATTCGCGATTTTGATATATATATTCTTTGTGTGTCGACATCAGGTGAAATAAACGCACTTACAACAAGTTTAGTTTCATCTTTTATATAATATTTTTCTTCAAGATCTGAATAGAAAAAATCTTCGCACGAAACTAAAGTCGTCATAACTATTGTTATAAATACTACGTATGTTATATATATTACTGTATTTTTCATTTGTTTATTTTTTTATTTTTATTAAACCTATCAAAAATGATGCACCATAAAAAATAATTGACATTTTGCGTGCAGATTTTGTTTATGATTATTTAATGATTTAAAATTTTATTACATACGAAATTGAAGGTACTATTGGAAATAATGACACTTGTTTTATTACAGTCTCCCTACGACCATCTCCGTACCTTGCGTTATCAAGAATATAGTAAAACGGATTCTTCCTACTGTATGCGTTATAAACACTTAATTCTAATGTTGATGAATAATTCTTCCTAATTTTGTGAAACTGAACTCCAAAGTCTAAGCGATGATAAGGTTTCATGCGGTGAGCGTTTCGTTTGCCATAATCAACTAATTCAATAGGCATTTGTATTCCATCACCAAAAGGTTTTATTATTGTGTATGAAGAAATAGGCATTGAAATTGCCTGACCGCTAGAGTACACCCACGAAGCAGACAGCGTTACATGTGGGTTTACATTATATATTGTTACTATCGAAAAATCGTGTCGCCTATCGTGTTTTGCAAAAAATGCTTCGCCGTTGTTGATTTCGTTAAACTTGTGCCTTACCGTAGATAATGTATAACCAATCCATCCATTAAGTTTACCGACCTTACGCTGTAACAGAAATTCAATACCGTACGTTCTACCAAAACCCGATGTAATACTTTCTTCCCAATTAAGTTCACTAGCCATACCTAAATCATCAATAAATATGTAGCTTGCACCTTCTTTATACGAAATTATATCATTCATTTCTTTGTAATAAGCTTCGGTAGAGAAAGAAAAATTATTCTCTGCAAAGTCGGCATGATAACCTAACGCAGTTTGCCACGATTTTTGAGGTTTTATCTTACTTGTTGACGGTATCCACAAATCTGTCGGTAAGCCAATGCCTGTATTGCTTAACAGATGAACGTATTGATTCATATAAGCGTACGAAGCTTTTATTGAACTCCAATTATTAAGTACAAAACTTGCAGAAACGCGAGGCTCTACGCCGTTATACACTTTATTATTACGAATAAAATTTGAAAATCTCAGACCTGTATTAAGTTGCAACTTTCCTCTCTTATACAGACTTTCGACATACGCACCGTTCTCAACACAGTGTATTATTTTGGGTTTTAAGTTTGATACCTGCGCGCCAATTTTAATTTTAACAGCACTTGGTATAAATCTATGCAAAGTACTTGAAACGCCAAAGCGGAAATCTAATGTAGGTAAAAGAAAATAATGAAAATCGGATTTTAAAGTAAAATCTCTTATTGAACTAATGTATTTAAGATCTTCTTGTGTTTCGGTAGTATCAGTTGTAGAATATTTAGAATATATTCTTAAGTGGTAATTTGTTACTATAAACGAAGTATTTGCAAACAACTTACTGTTAAACAAATGATTCCAACGAATCGTACCCGTAGCATTTTGCCAGTACATACCCGAGCTTTGCTCACTTACATAGCCATTAAAATCATCTTTTCCTTTAAAATAAAACTTATCACGACCGAAATATCCACTAATATATAACTTGTTTTTTCTTCCAAAGTCGTAGTTAACCTTTGCGTTCATATCGTAAAAATAGTAACCGCCTTTTTCTTCCTTTGGCATAAATGGCATCATAAGCATATCTAAATATGTACGGCGTCCCGAGACAAGGAATGACGACTTTTGATTAATTATTGGACCTTGTAGCGTTACTTTAGAAGAGATAAGTCCAATGCCTGCTTCGCCTTCAAACTTTTCTTTATTTCCGTCTTTCATATTCATTTCAATAACCGATGAAAGTCTACCGCCATATCTGGCAGGAAAACCGCCTTTGACAAACTCAACGCTTTTTAAGGCATCGCCGTTAAATAATGAAAAGAACCCGAACAAATGGTTTGCGTTGTACACAACTGCATCGTCGAGTATTATTAAATTTTGGTCGGGTGCACCTCCCCTAACATATATACCCGAGCTACCCTCGTGCCCTTTCTGAACACCGGGCATTAACTGCAATACTTTCATAACATCTTTTTCGCCCAAAAATGACGGTATTGTTTTTATTTGCTCAATAGGTATGTCTATTCTACTCATCTGAACATCCTGACTTTGCTTATTATATCTTTTACCAACAACACTAACCTCCTCAAGTAGCTTGCCACTACTTCTTAGGTTCACATCATATTCTACATTTGAATTTAGATTAACACTAAGCGTATCAGATGTATATCCGACAAAAGAAAATACAATATTGTAATTACCCTTTGGTAAAGTTAACGAATAAAAGCCGTATGTATTTGAAGTTGTGCCTATTAATTGCGACGGTTCGTAAACGTTAACTCCTAGTAATAATTCGCCACTACCCAGCTCTCTGATATGTCCACTAAGTGTATATTTTTGTGCATACAATACCGATGATGATGCCAATAAAAACAATATTACCAGTATTAAATTATTTTTATTCATGATTCATGATTCATGATTTATCTTTTATTCCTTTTAAAAAAAACAATGCTTATTACATAACAATAAACTATCCGTATCTGAAATATTTTCATGCACTTGATGCTACCGCACGTACAAAAGTCTAACAACATATTATCCTAAATTGTAAAAGCGTGTAAACATAGCAAGTTGTTTATAACATGCATTAATAACGGACTAACATTATTTTAAATTGTATAAAAGCATAATTTAAAATCAAAATCCCAACAGCTAGGAGAATCAAAGCTGTTGGGATAGTGTAATGTTTACATGAGTTACTTTACTCGAAGCAAATTAACCCTATAGTACTTTATTAATATTACTTAACGGTATGCATGTGAGCAATCATATCCAACATTTTGCATGAGTATCCGTATTCGTTGTCGTACCAAGCTATTAGTTTAACAAAGTTAGGATTAAGCATAATACCTGCTTGAGCGTCGAAAATACACGAATAGCTATTTCCTATAAAGTCGCTAGATACAAGAGGTTCGTCGGTATACTGAATAATGCCTTTCATGCTACCTTCAGCTGATTTTTTAATAACTTCTTTAATTTCTTCGTAGCTTGTCGATTTTTCTAGACGACAAGTTAAGTCAACAACAGAAACGTTGAGTGTAGGAACTCTAAAAGACATTCCTGTAAGTTTACCTTGAAGTTCGGGGATAATTTTAGCAACGGTTTTTGCAGCTCCTGTACTTGATGGAGCAATGTTTGAACCTGCTGCTCTACCTCTACGCCAATCTTTAGGTGAAGAGCCGTCAACTATTTTTTGAGTAGATGTTAGTGAGTGTACAGTTGTCATCAGACCTTCTACCATGCCGAACTCATCGTTTATGACTTTTACCAGAGGAGCAAGACAGTTGGTTGTACAGCTTGCGTTAGAAGCAAACGTTTCACCCTTATACTCATTGTGATTAACACCGTAAACAAATATGGGAGTGTCGTCTTTTGAAGGTGCCGACATGAGAACACGTTTTGCACCGGCGTTGATATGTGGCTGACAAGTTTCGGCAGTTAAGAATTTACCTGAACATTCTAGTACATATTCAACTCCTGCCGGTCTCCAATCAATCTCGTTGGGATCTCTGTGGGCTGAAAATATAATTTCTTTGCCATCTACGACGAGGTTACCGTCTTTTACTTCAACTTTTTTGTCAAAAATGCCGTGAACCGTGTCATATCTTAGCTGATACGCTGTATACTCAGGCACGTTTGTACCGTTGATTGCAACAACTTCAATATCATCTCTTTTACTTGCAGCTCTGAATGCTAGACGTCCTATACGTCCGAATCCGTTAATTCCTATTTTAATTCTTTCCATAGTATTATATTTTTTATAAATTGTATTTTTTATAATTCGGTGCAAAATTACACATTATTTCAAAATGTTCTTATTTATCTTATTATTAATTTATCACAAATTTTTAATAAACAACTCCCTATGCTTTGCCACACAAGTGTACATAAAAAAACTGCCCTAAATAAATTAGAGCAGTTTTTACTATTTTTTTATAAAAATTTAGAACTTATAAATAGCTCCAACTGTTATACCTCCAAGATTAACAACGTTATTCAAATTGAAATTCAGATTAAAGTATGATTCAGTTGAAACTGTTTCTTGTGCCGGTGCTTCTGCGCCGTCAGACATTCTTATAAAACCTGCACCAAAGCCAAGGAAATTCAGGTTCGTTCTTAGCTGAATGTGATTGTTAACATTGTATTTTAAACCTGGTGCTAGGTTAACACCGAGTCCAACAATGGGTTGTGAAGAAACTGACAGACCTCCTAACGTAACTTTAGCTTTACCAAAAACAAACCCCAAGCTGCCTCGTGCATAAACTCCAAATTTACCTGCTTTCATGAAGGTAAAATCTGCGTATGGCCTGAGCTGAAATATTGTAGCAGTTGTTTTCAAGTTGTCAGGAATAGCATTATCATTATCCGTAAGAATAGTCAAACCCATAATACCACCAATGGCAACTTTGTCAGACAAGATGAAACCTAATTCTGGACTTAGGTCGAAAGAGAATTCAGATGGACCTTTAACTGTAACGTTTCCTTGAACGTCTTTTGATCCTTCAGTGTTGATCCCAAAACTACCTCCCATGTACATTTGAGAATAACCTGCAGTAGCGAATAACACTACAAAAACTGTAATAAGTAATCTTTTAAACTTCATAATATTAAGTAATTAAATAATAAAATGCCTACTCTTTGATGGTTTTTCGGCTTACACCATAATGCAAAAATAACAATTTTTGAAAATATTCAAAACTTGTTTAATTATTTTTATGTTTTAATAAAGTTTTAACCGTAATTTTTCCCAAATCCCTTCACACAAACACTGGTATTTTCTGCAATTGACACGCTTTTGATATATATATTAACAATATTGAAAAATTATCAACAAAAAGTTTTTTGTATAGTTTGTAATGGATTTCACAAATTAATAGTACTGTTTTCAATCTTTAGCAGTTTTCGCTTAACATCTAATCCTGCTGCATAACCGCCAAGTTTACCATCGCTAGCTATTACCCTATGACAAGGAACTATGATAGCTATAGGATTTCTGTTGTTAGCCATACCCACGGCTCTTGCAGCCTTTGGGTTACCAATTTGTATGGCAACATCTTTGTACGAGCGAGTTTGTCCGTACGGAATGTCGCACAATGCTTGCCATACTTTTAACTGAAAATTAGTACCATACAATTTGATGGGGACAGTAAATTCTTTCCTTTTACCTTCAAAATATTCGTTAAGTTGCTTAGCAACCTCATCCGTCAGAGTACAAGGTAGGGATTCCAACTGCCCTTTTTCATTGTTACTGACAAAATCAAGACCAACAACAAAATTATTGTGATAAGATATTTTTATTTCTCCGAATATTGTTGTATATATAGCCGATAAAACTCTATTCATTTGATTAAATCTATATTAAATCTATGAGGAAACAAATTTAATAATTTTGGTATTAACAATTGAATCGAAAAATTAATTTGCTGACAAATGAGAAGAATTTATTCAAAATTTAATCTGTAGTAATAAAATCCTTCGGTAAAAACTAAAAACCTTAATAATATTTACGAAAAAACAATTACTTTTGCAGACGATGAAAAATATTCGAAATTTTTGCATAATAGCTCATATAGACCATGGTAAAAGTACTTTGGCTGACCGATTATTGGAAGCTACCGACACTTTAAATCTCAGACAACAGCAAGATCAGGTTCTTGACAGTATGGATTTGGAGAGAGAGCGTGGTATAACAATAAAAAGTCACGCCATACGTATGGATTACAGTTATGGTGGCGAAAATTATGTATTAAACTTAATTGACACGCCAGGACACGTCGATTTTTCGTATGAAGTTTCGCGTGCAATTGCTGCTTGCGAAGGTGCTTTACTTATTGTTGACGCTACACAAGGTATTCAGGCTCAAACTATATCGAACTTGTACTTAGCTTTGGAGCAAGACTTGGAAATCATTCCTGTCATCAATAAAATTGACATGGACGCAGCTATGCCCGACGAAGTTGAAGACCAGATTGTAGATTTGCTCGGTTGTAAGCCCGAAGAAGTTATTAGAGCCAGCGCAAAAATTGGCTTAGGAATAGAAGATATTTTATCTGCTATTATTAATAGGATTCCTCCTCCAAAAGGCGACGCCGAAGCTCCTCTGCAAGCTCTCATTTTCGACTCTTTGTTCAATCCATATAGAGGCGTTATTGCTTATTTCAGAATTTTTAACGGAACACTAAAAAAAGGCGACCATGTTAAATTTATGGCTACCGACAGAGATTACACAGCTGACGAAATTGGAGTTTTGAAACTTTCGTCGGAGCCTGTAGATGAACTGAATGCCGGCGACGTAGGCTACATTATTTCGGGAATAAAAACAGCCAAAGAAATTAAAGTCGGCGATACTATTACTCATGTTGAAGACGGTTGCGATAAGCCAATAGAGGGCTTCAGTAACGTTAAGCCAATGGTTTTTGCCGGATTATATCCGATTGATAGCGAAGACTATGAAGACTTGCGAGCTTCTATAGAAAAATTGCAACTCAACGATGCTTCACTAACCTTTGAGCCCGAATCGTCGATGGCTCTTGGTTTTGGCTTCCGTTGCGGTTTCTTGGGATTATTGCACATGGAAATAGTTCAAGAGCGTTTGGATAGAGAGTTCGACATGGACATTATCAACACTGTGCCAAACGTTATGTATAAGGTGATAACCACAAAAGGTGAAGTTTTAGAAGTGCACAATCCTTCAGGCATGCCTGATGTTAGCCTAATTCACCATGTTGAAGAACCGTACATTCACGCTCAAATAATTACAAAAGCAGAGTACCAAGGAAGCATAATGAAACTATGCTTAGACAAAAGAGGTACGATGAAAAATCAGGTTTACCTTACACAAGACCGCGTTGAACTTACTTTTGATATTCCGTTAGGCGAAATTGTGTTCGATTTTTACGATAAACTTAAAAGTATATCCAAAGGTTACGCATCGTTCGATTATCATATATCAGATTATAAGTTGTCAGACCTCATAAAACTAGATATTTTACTGAACGGCGACCCCGTTGATGCTCTCAGCACGCTTATTCATCGCGATAATGCGTACAGTTTCGGTCGTAGAGTTTGCGAAAAACTTAAAGAGCTGATACCACGTCAACAGTACGAAATAGCTATTCAGGCTGCTATAGGCTCAAAAATTATTGCTCGCGAAACTATTAAACCACTTAGAAAAGACGTTACAGCCAAATGCTACGGCGGGGATATATCAAGAAAACGCAAACTTCTGGAAAAACAAAAGAAAGGTAAAAAGAGAATGCGACAAATAGGAAACATAGAAGTTCCTCAAAGTGCTTTTCTCGCAGTTCTTAAATTAGATTAATCCACAAATTTGTATTACATATGCCACAAGGAGCGG
Organism: Lentimicrobiaceae bacterium; assembly: GCA_033809755.1. GTDB lineage: Bacteria > Bacteroidota > Bacteroidia > Bacteroidales > UBA4417 > UBA4417. The sequence goes on along the minus strand of JAPXLB010000005.1, from coordinate 81,029 downwards.
ATAATTTGTTGTACTATTACGACACAACGCAAGAGTTGAACTTCCATCCTTTGTTTCCATATTTTAACACAACACAAAAATCTTCCGACAGTACAAGTATCGTCGATACAAGTTGCAAGGCTCAAAAATACTATCAGGAAGTTTCAGGATTTGATAATCTTCTGGAAACATCCAACTTCGACCAAATTCAAACTAAAACTACCATTAATAACGATTGGTTGGTTTTTGTAATTCTGATAGGGATTTCGATTTTTTCTGTAGTACAAACATTCTTTTACAAGAGAATGCAGCAAATGTACAAGGTTATTGTCAAGCCTTCCCATTTATCTCAAATAGAGCGTGATGGAAATTTGCTTTCAGAATTTATTCAAATTCCCCTAAACGTAATCCAACACCTGATAATTCCCTTGTTCATTTATCAAACTGCGGTTCACTTCGAAGTAATTTCTTCGCAACGCGGACTCCTTTTATACGCAATTTTTGTAGGTGTTTACGTACTGATAAACCTAATAAGGCATTTGGCAATTCACCTTTGGGGAATTATATTTTCTACACAAAACCTAAGCCGAATCCATCGTTTGTTGCTAACCATATATAATCAAATTACTGCTATATTAATCATCCCAATATCATTGTGTTTTATTATTTGGCAGAGTTCTATTTTTATAAAAATAGGATTTTTAATTATTGCTACGCTGCTGATAATCAGAGTTATCAGACTTTTTTATATGAGCTTTTTTCAAGAAATGCATCAATTGTTTTATTTAATTGTGTACTTTTGCACACTCGAAATTATACCCATTTTGGTAATAATAAAATTAATTTATATATACTGTATAATTTAAGAAGGTTGAACATAAAATTAACAAATCATGGCAGAAAAAATACTAATATCACAACCCAAACCAAACGAGCTAAATATAACTCCATACAAAGAATTGGAAAGCAAATACGGCGTTAACTTTGACTTTGTACGATTTTTTAAAAACGAAAGTGTTTCAGTCAGAGAGTTCAGAGACAGTAAAACGTACATAAACGACTACACTGCTGTTGTTTTTAACAGTCGCCATGCTGTTGACAACTTCTTTAATTTGGCAAAAGAAGTCAGAGTTCAAGTAAAAGAATCAATGAAATATTTTTGCCTTTCCGAAGCTATTGCTAACTACCTTCAAAAATACATCCAATACAGAAAAAGGAAAATATTTTTCACCAACCAATCTACAGACGAGCTAATTGAGCTTATTAAAAAAAATAACACCGAAAATTATTTGCTTCCGTGTTCGGAAACAAAAAATACTGAAATAAGCAATGCTTTGGAAGAAGCGGGTATTAAGTTTCGTCAAACCACCATGTACCGTACTGTTTCGGAAAAATTGGACGACGTGGACATTACCAAATACGACATTATTGTGTTGTATAGTCCTAAAGGCATTACCGCTTTGTTTGATAATTGGAAGGATTACAAACAAAACAAACAAACCATTGCCACTTTTGGTGATTCGACCAAGCAATATGCCAAAGAATGCGGACTAAAAGTAGGAATATCGGCACCAACATCAAAATTCTTTTCAATGACTGCTGCTATCGACGACTACTTAAATAAAAAGAACAAAATATAACTCCAAATTAGAAAAGATTTAATTGTAGCATTTTGTCAGAAATAAACACCGATAATTCGTTTTCGAAAAATGAAAGGATTTGCTCGGCTTTACAAATAACCGAACTTTTTAGTAAGGGAAAAAGTATTACAATAAAGCCCATAAAACTTATATACTTGCAAAAACCTTCGGCTGACAATGATGCAAAAGTGAAAGTCTTGATTTCGGTTCCGAAAAAGAAACTGCACAAAGCCACCGACCGCAATCGTGTTAAGCGACTGATAAGAGAAAGTTACCGACTCAACAAGAATAAACTGTACCAAAAAATCGATAGCAATTGCCAATTGCTTTTAGCTTTTATTTACACCGAAAATCTGGTTTACGAATATACCGCAATTGACGATGCAATAAATGATTTGTTTAATCGTTTACCAATAAAACATGAAGAGAGTAATATCTAAAATACTAATCGCTTTGATACGTTTTTACCAAATTGCAATATCGCCATACCTTCCGCCTTCGTGCAGATACCAGCCCACTTGCTCTACGTATAGCATTGAAGCAATAAAAAAATACGGACCAATAAAGGGTTCGTGGTTGGCAATAAAGCGTATTTTGTCGTGCCATCCATGGGGTGGCAGCGGATATGACCCTGTTCCTTAAATTTTAAAATAACTTACTAATATGAATAAAAAAATTACATCTTTAAGCAAATTAATTTTTACGATAATTATTGCTATTGCCTTTTTTCAAAAGGGATACGGACAAAATGACAAAGATTTTGAAATTCTGAAAAATGTAGATATATACACATCGCTGTACAGAACACTTAATGCTAACTACGTTGACGATATTAAGGTGTCGGAAATGATGAAAACAGGCATAGAAGCCATGCTTAAAGAACTTGACCCGTACACGGTTTTTGTTTCGGAAAGCGAAATAGAAGACATAAAATTTATCACAACCGGCGAATACGGCGGCATTGGCTCATTAATTCAAATGCGAAACGATAGGGTTATAATTTCGGAACCTTACGAAAACTCACCTGCACATAAAGCCGGACTTAAAGCCGGCGATATTATTCTGAAAATAAACAATCAGTCGGCACTCGGAAAAACGGTTCAAGATGTTAGTGCTATGCTTAAAGGACAACCCGGCACATCCATAGATATTGAGATTGAAAGACCCGAAACCAACGAAAATCTGAATATAAAAGTAACACGTGAAAAAATCTCGATACCACCTGTCTCTTATGCTAATGTACTAAGCGATAACGTCGGTTACATCAAGCTCAACGCGTTTACACAAAACTCATACAACGAAGTTAGAAAAGCATTCACAAGCATGCGCGACACAACTAAGCTAAAGGGTATTATTTTAGACTTAAGAGATAATTCAGGCGGACTGCTAACCGAAGCCGTAGATATTGTTAACCTTTTTGTCGATAAAGGCGAACACGTCGTTAGCACAAAAGGTAAACAAAAAGACAAAAACAGTTCCTTTTACACAACAAAAACGCCTATCGATACCAAAATACCTGTTGTTGTCTTAGTTAACGGCAGAAGCGCTTCGGCTTCCGAAATTGTATCAGGAGCTATACAAGATTTGGATAGGGGCGTTATTATTGGCAGACGCACATTTGGCAAAGGTTTGGTGCAAAACATTTTCCCTTTGGATTACAACACACAGGTTAAAGTTACCGTAGCCAAATATTACATTCCAAGTGGTAGATGCATTCAAGCAATAGACTATACGCATCGCAACAAGGATGGCGACCCCGATATTATTCCCGACTCGCTGATAAATGAATTTAAAACTCGCAATGGTCGTAAAGTCTATGACGGAAAGGGAATACAACCCGATATTTTGTCCGATACGGTTTCGTTTAACAGTATTATTTTCAACCTGATAACCCAAAATATTATTTTCGATTACGCTACCAAGTTTGCTGCTAATAACGCAACAATTGCAAATCCTTCCAAATTTCAAATATCCGATAGTCAATATGATGAATTTGTGAAATTCACCCAAAATAAAAATCTTACCTACAAAACGCAAATGGAAGAAGTTTTAGAAGATTTGAAAAAAGCTGCCGAATTTGAAAATTCTTTCGATAATATAAGCACCGAATATAATCAGCTGAAAAACATAATTGAACAAAACAAAAACAAAGACCTTATTACAAACAAAAAACAAATAAAACAGTTAATCGAACAAGAAATAATTTCGAGATATTATTACCAAAAAGGCAGAATTGAACATTTTTTGAAAGACGACAACGATGTTTTAAAAGCGATAGATATTATCAATAACAGCGATAAATACAAAGAAATTTTAAAGAAAAAGTAATTTTTATTCATGAAACTGAAAACAACTTCGTTAAACTATAAAGACGGATACTTTATTTCGATAGTACTGTTGGTTGCCAGTTTGCCGCTCTCTAAGTTTACGATGAGTGTTTTTCAGTTTTGCATCTTGTTTTTTTGGCTTTGGCATGGAGTTTCTTACCCTGAAAGTTTAAGTCGGTCAGGCAAAAACTCCGTATTTAAAATCATTTTAGCATATACGGTAGAAATTTTTAAACAGCTTATAAACAAGTTTAAAATACTGTTTAAAAATAAAGTTGCGTTGGTTTTTGTTTCAATTTTCTTTATGCACATTATTGGTCTTGCCTACACCACCGACTTTAATTATGCATTAAACGACATCAGAATAAAAATTCCGTTGTTTATTCTCCCTTTGTTTTTCGTTAGCGGTCCAAAATTATCCATCAGACAGCTACACATTATTTTTATGGTTTACATTCTTGCTGTTTTGGGCGGAATTACCTATCAATCATTGCTTTTTTACCAAGCCGGCGAAGCAAGTGCTTACGCAATAAACTCACACGTCAGCCATATACGTTTTAGTCTCAACGCTATTTTTGCAATGGCACTTTGCTTTTACTTTATTTTTGGTAAAACTTTTAAGAACATACTTGTCAAATTGCTATTTGTTATTCCAATTGCCATAATTGTAGCGTTTGTCTTATATTTTAATTACAAAACCGGAATTATGCTTATTCCAATAGTGATTGGATTATCGGTGATATTTTTAATTATTAATTGTAAAAATAAAATAGTAAAAATTACGGGCATAATCGGCACAGCGATAGTAATAATTTTAGGCATAATTGGAATTAAAGTATTGTTCGACAGTTTTAAACCCAAAACAATTGACTTTGACACTTTAGATAAGGTAACGGCAAAAGGAAACGCTTACACGCACGATACGATAAACTACAAAACCTACGACGGCAAATGGATGGGCTTGTATATCTGTTATCCCGAACTTATTGAAGAATGGAACAAACAAAGCTCTATCGACTTTTACGGCAGAGACAAAAAAGATCAGCCGATTAGGGGAACATTGATAAAATATTTGGCATCAAAAGACCTAAGAAAAGATGCCGAAGGTTTTAGTAAACTTAGCAGCGAAGATATTGAAAACATTGAAAACGGCATAAATAATGCAAATTATACGTCAGGAAAGACATTGCGTAACAATTTTGAAGATTTTTACGCAGGATATTGCAACTACAAAACCAACAAATACGTCAATTACAACACGTATTGGCAAAGAGTTGAATATTGGCGTACATCTATTTTGATAATAAAACAGCATCCTGTTTTTGGCGTTGGCACCGGCGATTTGCAATTGGCATTCGACAAACAGTACGAAAAAATGCAAAGCACTTTGGATACTCAATTTCGGCATCGCTCGCATAATCAGTTTTTGGCTATTGCCATTGCGTTTGGATTAGTTGGCTTGACTTTATTCGTTTTCGTACAATTTTATCCGGCAATAAAACAAAAGAGTTTTAAAAATTACTATTTCTACATTTTTTGGTTCATAGCAATGATATCAATGCTTACCGAAGACACATTGGAAACCCAAGAAGGTGTTACATTTTACGCAGTTTTTATGGCTTTGTTTTTATTTGCAGTTAATTTTGCTAATAGCAGCGATAAATCGGAACAAGAAACTTAAACACAACACGATTATGGAAAAAAAACATATTACTATCAGTTACAACGAGTTTTCAAACGTAAATGAGCTTGAAGAATATCAACAAAAGTTAATTCGCAAAGCCGAACTTGTTTTAAAAAATGCTTACGCTCCTTTCTCGAATTTTAAAGTCGGAGCAGCCGTATTGTTAAGTAACAATAAAGTAGTTACGGGCTGCAATCAGGAGAATGCTGCTTTCCCTTCGGGATTGTGTGCCGAAAGAGTTGCTCTTTTTTCTGCTGCATCAAAATATCCGGGTGTAAAAGTAAAATGTATTGCCATTGCCGCCGAAAGTAGCAATCTGTTTTCACCTGATATTGTAACACCCTGCGGTGCTTGCTGTCAGGTTATGAGCGAGTTTCAATCGCACAGCAATGAACCGATAGAAGTGCTACTTAAAGGCAAAAATAAAATTATCCAACTGTTCGGAATCCAACAATTATTGCCTTTTACATTTAAAACTAACGGTTAAATTTAAAACTAATGATGAAAAAATTATTACTAATTACTTTAACGCTTATTATTACAACTTCTCTAACTGTTGACAAACCTGCATACTTGATTTACAATTCGGCTGGAAAATCGAATAAATACCAAAAAATGATTAAGTCTTGTGCCTATGCCGATATCGTCTTGTTTGGCGAACTGCACAACAATCCTATTTGCCACTGGTTGGAGTTTTCGCTAACAAAAGATTTGCACAAAGCCAAATCGGGTAACATTATTTTAGGTGCAGAAATGTTTGAAAGCGATAACCAACTTATTTTGGACGAATATCTCAACAGCTTAATAAAAGAAAGAAATTTTGAAAACGAAGCCAAACTATGGAACAACTACACAACCGACTATAAACCTATTGTTGAATTTGCAAAAGAAAACGAACTAAAATTCGTAGCCACAAACATACCTCGCAGATACGCAGCTCTTGTTAATAGCGAAGGTTTTGAAGGTTTGGAAAAACTAAGCGACGATGCTAAATCGTTTTTACCTCCATTGCCCATTCTTTATGACGAAAACTTACCTTGCTATAAAAATATCGTAGAAAATATCGGCATGATGCCTAATAAAAAGAATTTCGATAATATTGGCAAAGCTCAAGCTGTTAAAGATGCTACAATGGCTCACTTTATCTATAAAAACTTTGAAAAAGGTAGTACATTTATTCACTTCAACGGAAGATACCATTCCGACAACTTTTCGAGTATAGTTTGGTATTTGAACCAATTGGACAGCACGCTGAAAATAACTACTATAAGCTGTGTAGAACAAGACGATATTCAATCCTTTGAAGAAAAAAATAAGGGCATAGCTGATTTTATTATTGCTATACCCTCAGATATGACTAAGACTTACTAAAAACTATGTTTAGTTTTTAAAATCCTTATTAAACTGTATAAGTCTCTTTTCAAGGTCTGGGAATTGATCACGATATACCAACGAAACACATGCTCTTAGTCCTTCGGTTCTTTCGCTACCGGTAATTCTAAGCGAAATTGCACTTACTCCGTAATAAATAAGCGCTTCAATAAGTTGCTCGCCACTCAATCCAGGATACGAAATTGTGAAGTAAAATCCGTCGGCTACCGGCTCGTCAAGGTCTTTATCGTAAACTATTTTGAAACCGTTGTCGGTAAAGAGTTTTTTCATAATTTTAGCTTTTTCGCCGTACTCAATAACGTCGTCTCTAAAATTATATACGCCATCGTTGGTAGCTTTAAGCATAGCAGCCAAAGCGTACTGTGCCGAGTGTGCAGTACCCGAACTCAATGAATATACTGTTCCGAATACTATTGCTCTACCAAATTTTGAATTTCCAAAATACTGTACAAGATTTTCCGATTCGGTATTGAAAAGTTTATCGCTAATAACCATTACACCTATACGCTGACCTGCATAACTAAACGCTTTAGAACTGCTGATAAGCATAACGTAATTGTCGGTGTATTTTGCTACACTTGGCTGATATGGCGGTTTGCCCGGCTGTCCGTAGTCTTTACGGAAGTCCATAGCAAAGTAAGCCAAATCTTCTAAAATCACGACATTGTATTTATTTGCCAATTCGCCTATTATTTTCAATTCATCGTCGTTTAAGCATACCCACGACGGGTTGTTAGGATTGGAATACAAAATCGAGTGTATATTTCCTTTTGACAAATACTCTTCTAATTTTCCTCTAAGTTTTTCGCCTCTGTAATTATATACGTCAAACGATTCAAATTTTTGTCCCAAAACTCTGTGCTGTTGCTTATGAACCGGAAATCCCGGGTCAATGAAAAGAGTGGTATCTTTCTCTTTATTCATTTTGCTAAGGGTTAAAAACAAAGCAAAACTTGCTTGCATAGAACCGACTGTCGGGATACACGATGAAGGACTTACATCAATATCGATGAAGTTTTTAACAAAACGCGAAATTTCAGTCTTTAGTTCGGGTATTCCGTCAATATCGGGATATATTGCAGCTACGCCTTTTTTCAAAGCAGCAATTTCTGCATTGGTACCGATTTCTGTTGGTACTAATCCCGGAACTCCCATTTCCATTCTTACGTATCTAACTCCGCAATCGCGCTCAATGTTATCTACCAATCTTTTAATTTCTCTAATGCTGGCTTTGCCAACAGATGACAAACCCATTAATTGTAGGTTTTTCTTAACAACCTCGGCGGGTACTGGTGTGTTTTTATATTCAAAATTCATAATTATAACTGTGTTTTTATTTTAATGCAAAGGTCTGATTATTTTTTCAAATAAGCAAGACGTTAGCTTAAATAAGTTTTAAAAGGAATTCAAAATTATTGCTGTAAGATAATACCTTGAAATGGTGAGTGGTGGGTGGTGGGTGATGAGTGATGAGTGATGAGTGGTGAGTGATGAGTCAGGAGTGTTGAGTTATGAGTATTGACACTCGAAACTATCCCGCAACTCGCAACATCCCGAAACTTCGGGATAACCCGCAACTCGCAACACGCAACACGAATATTTATCGAACAACAATAATTCAAAATTGGATATTAAGAACAATTAACTAACAATAAATAAAACTAAAATATTACCTTTGCCCACCGAGATAAAAAAGTTTATGAATAATATAAAGTCGAATAATACTGTAAAAGGAGCTATTGCTATATGCGTTGCTGCTACACTTTGGGGCTTAGACGGAATTGTTCTCACGCCTCGTTTGCATTCGTTAGATATTTCGTTGGTTGTTTTTGTGCTCCACGCATTGCCGTTTACTTTAATGTGCGCCATTTTTTCAAAAGAAATTAAACTACTTAAGACTTTTAGCTTTCAAGATTATGTGGGCTTTATTCTTGTAGCAATTTTTGGCGGTTTCTTAGGGACTTACGCTATAGTTAAAGCTCTGTTTTTAGTTAATTTTCAGCAACTTACAATTGTAATATTACTGCAAAAACTTCAACCTATTTTTGCCATAATTTTAGCAGCCATAATACTGAAAGAAAAATTTCAGAAAAACTTTTTATTGTGGGCTAGTATTGCGATAGTTGCAGGTTATTTTTTAACCTTCGGCTTCAATGCTCCAAACTTAAACCCAAGCGATAAAACAGGGATGGCAGCTTTGTACTCGTTGTTAGCCGCATTTTCGTTCGGTGCATCAACGGTTATAAGCAAAAAAATCCTATTCAGATTTAATTTTGTTTCGGCAACCTATTATCGATTCGGCTTCACAGCAGTTATTGCTTTTATTATCTTACTCTTCAGCAGCAAAGTCAGTTTGGTTACAACTATTAATCCTTTCCAATGGTTAATATTTTTAATCATCGGCTTAACTACTGGCTCGGGTGCTATATTCCTTTATTACTACGGACTTAGAAAGGTAAAAGCAATGGTTTCGAGCATATGCGAACTGTGCTACCCTATTTCGGCTATTATATTCGACTACATTTTCAACGGAAAAGTACTTTCGCCAATACAATGGGTTAGTGCTACAGTTATGATTGTAGCTATTTACAGACTAAGTAAGAATTAGCATGCAAAACCACAAGATTGGCTTTTGGCTGTTAGCCCTTAGCCCCGAAGTTTCGGGGCTGGTGATTAGTGGTTAGTGGTCGGTGGGCGGAAGACAGAAGACAGAAATTATGAGAAATACTCGCAACCCGAAACATCCCGAAACTTCGGGACACCACGCACCACTCACCAACCACCATTCACCAATCACCATTCACATATAATTAATACAAACAAATTCTATCTCATTAACCTAATAATTAGTACTTTTGCAGTATCAACAATAACATAAAAAACAAATAATATGGCAAATATTTTAATGGATCCTATAGGTAAGCTAATGGGACTTAGATATAAATCGCACCCTTGGCACGGCGTTGAGCTTGGCGATGAATGTCCCGATGTTGTTACCTGCTTTATCGAAATGGTTTCTACCGATACGGTAAAATACGAAGTTGACAAAACCAGCGGCTATCTCAGATTAGACCGTCCTCAAAAATACTCAAATGTTGTACCGGCTTTATACGGCTTTTTACCGCAAACGTACAGCGGCGATTCAGTTGCTGAATTTTGTATGCAAAAAAGCGGCAAAACCGATATAAAAGGAGATGGCGACCCTATTGACATATGCGTTCTGACCGAAAAAACAATTTCACATGGAGACTTTTTAGTGCATGCACGACCAATAGGCGGATTTAGAATGATAGACGGAGACGAATCGGACGATAAATTAATTGCAGTGCTATACAACGATGCTGTTTATGGTAACTATCAAGATATTGACGACTGCCCCGAACTTGTTATTCATAGATTGCAGCACTACTTCTTGACCTACAAAGACTTACCCGGAAAAGAAAGTAACGTCGAAATTACGCACATTTTTGGAAAACAAGATGCACACGAAGTAATTATGCGTTCGATAAACGATTATAAAAATCACTTCAGTAACATCTACACAATTTTAAAAGATGTATAATCGTTAATGCACTTGTAATGTTGTAATATTTGTAACACTTTACAATATTTTACTACTTTTGTAAATAGTTAATTTTCAAAACTGATGACAAAACTGATTAAGAATAGTAAAACGTACATTATAATTGCACTTATTATTGGCTCTTGTTTTTTTAATCCTTCGTACTCGCAGATTAGCATAACAATTCCAAACCTTAAAATATGCGATAACTCATATAATTCCGTACCTGTTATTATTAGTAACTTTATTGATGTAGACTCGTTTTGTATTGAAATAAAATACAACGAAAATATTGTAACAAACACATCGTACTACGGACTACATCAAGCACTGGACGGAGGTAATGCCAATATTACAATTAGCGGAAATACTACGACCATAAAATGGCATTCCGAAAATTCGGGAGCTGTTATTATAAACGATACATTACTACACTTGAACTTTTTTGCCAATTCATTAGGTAGTACCGAACTGCAAATAGTTGAGGGTTCGTGCTACTTTTATTCGTCGGATGGTTCACTACAAACATTTATAGCAAACAACGGAACGCTCATCGTTAACGGCAAACCGAAAGTTTTTCTTACCGAAATAAATGCCACCTGTATGAATAAATGCGAAGCTAATTATTTAGCCTCCGTTTACGACGGACAAGCTCCGTATCAGATATTATGGAATGGTTCGCCTGGCAGGTTCGACTCAATACAAACGGGATTATGTGCCGGTCCCAACAGCTTGTGGATAAAAGATAAAATCGGATGTGTAACCGATACGATTTTTGAAGTTTCTGGGCTACCTTCGGCTAATGTTGAAATTGAAATTCGTTGCTACGACACACTTACCGATGTTATTTACCTTCAAAATCCAACATTAGATTTTTCTTTTAAAGAAATACCTCCTTCGCACGTTCTAGAGCCTCCATTATGGGAGTTCGGTGATGGCGACACTGCAAAGGCATTTACAACTTCTCATAAGTACATTGGTGCTAAAGACAACACCGATGGGTATTATATTCTGAAAGTGCATTTCATAAACGAAAACGGTTGCGATACAGTTGTTGAAAAAACCATTGAAATTCATGAAGCAAAACTTCGAATACCTAATATTTTGATAAAAAACGCCGATAACGAATCGCATGCGGCTTTTATCATCTCAGACAGAGAAGGTAGCGCTACAGTAGCTTCCGGGAACTATATTTATAACCAAGTCATCAGAATGGAGGTAGTTATCAGAGACCGCTGGGGTAGAAAAGTTTTTGCAAGCAACGATTATAAAAACGATTGGAAAGCCGAAAATGTTACAGACGGAGTTTATTTTTATACACTCAAAGTTATTGGGCATTATAAAAACGACTTCTTTAAAGGATCTGTAACGGTTTTTACAAATAATCAGTAGAATCCTTTATAAACGTAGTGTTGAAACACATAATATACATTTTTGTTATTCTTACGACTTGCAATTTAGGTTTTGCTCAAAATGCCTTTGATGCCGATATGTTTGCCTTCGGAAAACATTGCAGCAGAAATTTCATTGAAAATAAAAGCACTGCTAACAACAATGACAAAATGAACAACTACGATATTTCTTATCATCGCTTTGAATGGTACGTAAATCCCGAAGTTGACACCATTAGCGGCTGTGTTACAACATATTTCGAAACTTTAAATCAAAATACCGATAGTATATTTTTTAATCTTACTTGCAAACTCACGGTTGATTCGGTGCTGAACAACAATATTAGAGTTTTACATTCACACACCAACGACCAATTGTGCATAACATTACCAAACAACGCCTGTTTTAAAACCTTCGACTCGGTATCGATATATTATCACGGAAACCCAGTTGCACGTTGGTTTAATGCATTTAACATAGGCACACATGATGGTGTTGCTGTATTATGGACTGTTTCTGAGCCTTACGGTTCAAGTCAGTGGTTCCCAACCAAAAACGACCTTACCGATAAAATTGACTCCGTCGATATTTTTGTATCAACGCCTGCGCAGTACTCTACCGCTTCAATTGGACTACTACAATGGGATACGATATCGCAAGAAACAAATATCAGAACATGTTTTTGGAAACATCGCTACCCTATTGCAGCATATTTGATTGGAATTGCCTCTACGAATTATTCCGTTTTCAATCAGTATCACGTTTTCTCAAACAACGACACTTTGCTCATACAAAACTACGTTTACCCCGAAGATTCTGCTCTACAACACTATATAGCCAATACAATGACCAAGGTTTATCAACTTTTTGAGGAATACTACGGCGATTATCCGTTTATGAACGAAAAATACGGACACGCACAATGTGGTTTTGCCGGTGGCATGGAGCACCAAACTATGACCTTTATAGGAGGTATTTTTAGCCTTCATGTACTCGCTCATGAATTGGCTCACCACTGGTTCGGGAACATGATAACTTGCGGCTCTTGGCACGATATATGGCTTAACGAAGGATTTGCATCGTACAGCACTTTGCTTATGTACGAAAAATTAGATAATGGAATATGGTGGCAACCTTGTAAAGAGCAAGTTGTGAGAAACATAACTTCAAAACCCGACGGCTCAGTTTATTGCTACGACACAACAGACCCTAGACGAATATTCGACAATCGTCTTACTTACGAAAAATCCACCTACGTACTTCACACTTTGAGGTGGATTATAGGTGACTCTGCTTTTTTTGCTGCTGTAAAAAATTACCTCAACGATACAACACTTCGCTACAAATTTGCCATGTCTGAAGATTTGATTAACCACTTTCAAAATGCTGCCAATACCGACTTGGAATGGTACTTCAACGACTGGCTCTACAATGAAGGATATCCTTCATATAACATAACCCTCAGACAAATTGCACAAAACGAGTACACAATCAATTTTGTTCAAACACAATCGCATCATTCAGTTGATTTTTTTAAACTGCCGTTACCAATAAAGATTTTCGGCAATAATAATGATACACTTATGGTTTTTGATAACACGGTCAATAATCAGACTTTCAATATTATTACAGATTTTACAATAGACTCAATACAATTCGACCCTGATAAATGGCTTGTTACAGCCAATAATAGTATTAACTACATTCTGAGCAAAGATATTGAGAAAAGCAAAATAGAAATCTACCCAAATCCTTGCTCAAATTATTTTCATATCAAAAACATCGACTTAGAAAAGCATAATCTCAACATATACAGTTCAAACGGTACAAGATTAAATTATTCATTAGAAAAAAAGAGCAATTTATCGTATATGGTTAACATAAGAAATGCCACGTCAGGTATTTACATAATATCGATAACCGATAGAAATAACAAAACTGTATTAAGCAAAAAAGTATCGGTTAAATAGATCGTGGTATCTTCTCAAAATTGTATCCTTTGTCTAAACAATGTTGTATATAATCTTCCAAGATTTCTAACATATTAGGTGCGGCTTTTATACTGTCGTGAAAGACAATAATGCTGCCACTTTTCGTGTATTTATTAGTAACATTAAGGCATTGCTGTGGAGACAATTTTGATGAAAAATCGCCTGAAATAACACTCCACATAACAATTTTATATTCGACTGATATTTTTTTTGCCCATATCGGAGGTAATATGCCGTGTGGCGGTCGAAATAGCTTGGAATTAACCATTTTTGCAACCTCATCTATTTCATTCTTATACTGCAAATAACTGACTTTTGTAGCTTTAATATGGTTAAACGTGTGTCCTCCAACCGAATGCTTCAAATCAACAATATCATTGAACAAACTCAAATTGTTTTGAACATTGTTCCCTACCATGAAAAACGTAGCTTTTATATTGTATTTTTCAAGAATATCTAAAACTTTTGGAGTAACTTGCTGATTTGGACCATCGTCGAATGTAAGGTAAATACAGTTATTCGAGTTTTTAATGTCCCAAACTACACTTTTTGGATACAAATACCTGAAAACAAACGGCGTGTTGTGTAACATATTTGTTAATTTTGCAGCAAATTTAATCATTAAATTATCTTAAATGCAAATTTAAGAGTGATTTTTGAATTATCTTTGGCGACATAATTTTTAACTTTTAAAAACGATAATAATGAAGAAATTAGTTCTACTCCGACACGGAGAAAGTTTATGGAATATGGAGAATCGCTTTACCGGCTGGGCTGATGTTGATTTATCTGAAAGAGGCATTAAAGAAGCCATTGAAGCAGGCAAAACCCTAAAAGAAAATGGTTTTGATTTTAAATTAGCTTATACATCGTACCTAAAAAGAGCTATAAAGACTTTGAACTTAGTTCTTGAAGAAATGGACTTGATGTGGATAGAAGTTCGTAAAACATGGCGATTGAACGAAAAGCATTACGGAGTTCTACAAGGTCTTAATAAGGCTGAAACAGCTCAAAAATACGGAGATGAACAGGTTTTAATATGGCGTAGAAGTTATGACGTACCTCCAGCGCCTATGGCTGAAGATGATCCAAGATGTACGAGATTGCAACCCAGATATAAAGACATTGGCGATAACGCACCTCTTACTGAAGCATTGAAAAATACCGTTGAAAGAATGATCCCATACTGGGAGAGTGAAATAAAGCCATCGTTAGAAAAACAAGACCAACTTCTTGTTGTAGCTCACGGAAATAGCCTCAGAGCAATTGTAAAACACGTAAAAAACATATCCGACCAAGATATTGTTTCGTTGAATATACCAACAGGAATACCTTATGTTTTTGAATTTGACGATAAACTTAACCTGGTTAAAGATTATTTCTTAGGCGATCCTGAAGTTATTAAAAAACTTATGGAAGAAGTTGCCAATCAAGGTAAAGCTAAGTAAATATAATGAGGACGTGGGTTATTCCGGATGTTCATGGTTGTGCCAATACTCTTAAATCGCTGATTGAAAATCTTTTACAACCAAACTCAGACGATACTATATATTTTTTGGGCGACCTCATTGACAGAGGCGATAAATCTAAAGAAGTTATTGATTACATCCAATCGCTCAAGTATGGTGGCATTACGACTCAGGTTATTAAAGGAAATCATGAATATTATCTAATAGAGACCTACAAAGCCGAATCCAATAAAAGTTTTTTGAAAAAAAAACTTAATATACGCAGCTATATTTATAAAGAATGGCTTAGACATGGTGGCAAAAGTACTTTGGAGAGCTTTGGTGTAAGCTCTCCTTCGCAATTGCCCGAAAAGTACGTAAATTACTTGGATGAGTTACCCTACTACATCGAAATTGATGATTACTACATAGTTCACGCCGGCTTTAATTTTGCCAACGAAGATATTTTTTCGGATAAGCACTCTATGATGTGGATTAGAGACTACGAAATTGACAAGGATAAACTAAACGGAAAAAAAATCATCCACGGTCATGTACCTGTTCCTTTAGACTTTATACACCAAAATTTGAATAACAATATGTACGATTTTATTGATATTGACAACGGTGTATATATGAAGGACAGACCCAATTACGGCAATTTATTAGCTTTGGAAGTAAACACATTAAAACTTCATATACAACCCAATATAGATTGATATAACTTTAAACTTGGGGTAAATTAACCTTGACTTTTTTCTCCCGCACGTGCGGAAGATTTTACTTTAACTAATAAAAAAGGGCATTGAAAATTCAACGCCCTTTTTTGAAATAATTTAACGTCTAAAGCCAATTCTATAAGCAATAAACTTTTTATGCAGATTAAATCTCTACACCTTGTTTATTCAATTTTTAAGGACAGCCTCTTTTTGATGGGACACCCGGAACTGTGGGACAATCGTCGTCTTTATCAGGAATACCGTCTCCATCAGTATCAGGGCATCCATTAGTTGATTTGGGTCCTCTCAAATCCGGGCATTCATCATCTTTATCAGGTATTCCATCTCCATCAGAATCGGGGCAACCATTAAATTCAGCTAAGCCAAATTCGTTAGGACATTCATCATCCTTATCAGGGACTCCGTCTAAATCAGTGTCGGGACATCCTTTAAGATGGACTAAACCGGGCTCGTTTGGACACTCGTCGTCCTTGTCAGGAACACCGTCTCCGTCGGTATCAGGACAACCTTTAAACTCAATTATACCAGGCTCATTCGGACATTCGTCGTCTTTATCAGCTATACCATCTCCGTCAGAATCGGGACAACCCATCATTGCAGCGGATCCATATTCGTCAGGACATAAATCATTTTTATCAGGGATTCCATCTCCGTCTCTATCTCTACCTGTACTACTGCCTATACCTTTATTGGAACGTTTAAAATTAATTTGTAAACCCAAAGATACATAACTGAATTGATCTTTAATATCCTCGCTGTTTAAATTAACCATGTTGTCAATAACATCATCTTTAAACAAAAAGTTATGGTTATACTCAAGATTTAACCCAACAACTTCTGATAACCTGACACCTACGCCAGCGCCAGCAGGAACTACCAATGAACTTTTACTAATATTTTCCATGTTTAGTAAAGGAGTTTCGGTACCGACCTGATAATGTGTACTTTTTGCATTTAAATATCCGGCTCCACCCAATAAATAAAAGTTGATTAGCCTTTTAGGGTTATAGTTGAAAATTTCATTAACATTAATGACAAGTTGACCGCTTCCATACATTAATTTACTACTAAAATCGCGGCTTTCTGAACCTAAATCGTCTCTACCACCGGATACCTTTCCCATATTGAATTGTCCTCTAATGCCAACAACTCGATTAAACTGCCAACCCAACGCAATTCCATAACCCAAATTAATATCCTTGCTGAAGAGGTTATCCTTGTTTAAGTCGCCAAAATATTGGTTAATTCCAACATTGGGTTGTAGATAAACGTAGCCTTTAAAAGGAACGCGAACTTCTTGTGCACCGATACTTCCTATAAATATAAAAAATAAAAAAAATGGTAGCACTAACTTTATTATTTTGCAATATTTTTTCATGGTAAAATTGATTTGAATTGTTTGTTTATTTTCGCAAATATAACAATAATACCAACCTAATTGTTTTTATATTAAAAAAATGAGAATATTTTACTTATAACTATGCCAAAAGCCACCGATACATTCAAAGAATGCTTGGTTCCAAACTGTGGTATTTCAATGCTTACATCACATATTTCAATAATTTCATCATCAATGCCGCACACTTCGTGCCCCAATACTAAGGCAATGGGTCTCATTTTGGGATTTTTGAAATTGTAAATATCGATGCTTTCGGTAGTTTGTTCTACGCAAACAATTAAATAGCCCTTGTCTTTTAATTCCAATATCGATTGTTTAGTGTCTTTATAATGCTTCCAACAAACCGATCCGGTTGCACCTAAGGCTGTTTTGGTAATATCTTTATCGGGCGGCAAAGGAGTTAATCCGCACAAATGCAACTCTTCTACCAAAAATGCATCGCAGGTTCTGAAAATAGAACCCACATTATGTTTGCTTCTGACATTATCCAGAACACATATTATAGGTTTTTTTTCAGATTTCTTGTACTGTTCAACATCAACTCTATTTAACTCTGATAATGATAGTTTTCTCATAAATAGCTGATTATAATATGCAAAGTAAATATTTTTTTATAAGAAAATAAAAAATATGTCAAAAATTCAAATTGTTATTATATTTGCATCAAACAATAAAGATGGCAAAGAAAAGTAATAGAGAAAATAACGAATCAATGACTCCGTTGATGAGGCAGTACAACAGCATAAAGGCTAAATACCCCGATGCCTTATTGCTATTTAGAGTTGGTGATTTTTACGAAACTTTCGGCAACGATGCCATTATTGCTTCGGATGTTCTTAACATCGTACTTACAAAACGAGCTAACGGCAGGGCTTCATCAATTGAGTTGGCTGGATTTCCGCATCATTCGTTAGATACTTATTTGCCAAAACTTGTACGTGCCGGGTACAGAGTTGCTATTTGCGACCAACTTGAAGATCCAAAACTAGCTAAAACCATCGTCAAAAGAGGTGTTACCGAACTTGTTACTCCGGGAGTTTCGTACAATGATAAAATATTAGATGCTAAAGAAAACAACTTTCTAGCAGCTATACACTTACGTAAAGATACTACTGGTATTTCTTTTTTAGATATTTCAACCGGCGAATTTTACGTGGCGCAAGGAAGTAACGAGTACATTGAAAAATTACTTCAAACTTTTTCGCCTTCGGAAGTCATTTTACAAAAAAACAAACGAAACGAATTTGAGCAACTTTTTGGTAGCAAATTCTACTTTTTTTATTTTGAAGACTGGGTCTTCCAATACGATTTTTCGTACAACCTGCTAAAAAAACACTTTAAAACAACTTCGCTAAAAGGGTTTGGCGTCAACGATTTAAAAGAAGGTATTATAGCCGCCGGAGTTGCGCTGTATTATTTATCGGAGACACATCACGATGAAACCAGTCACATATGCAAAATATCTCGTGTTGAGGAAGATAAATATGTATGGCTAGACAAATTTACAATAAGAAATTTAGAATTGTTGCCTACAAACAACAAAGAGTACAACCATAGTTTACTTGGAATTATTGACTCGACCATAACTCCTATGGGAGCTCGATTATTGAAACGATGGTTGCTCCTGCCTCTGAAAGATAAAACTAAAATTGAACAACGACAAAGTATTGTTGATTATATGATAAACAACGATACTTTTAGCGAAAATATAAGCAACAATATCAAGCAGATTGGCGATATAGAAAGACTTATAAGCAAGGTAGCCATAGGAAGAGTTAGTCCGCGCGAAATACTGCAACTAAATAAGGCTCTCGTTGCTATTGTTCCTATTAAAGCATTATGCAACAACACTAACGTTGAAGCATTGGTACAAATAGGCGAAAAGCTTAATCCGTGTAGCAGTATTGCCGAAATGATTGAAAAAAGCATTAAAACTGATGCTCCTGCCGTTGTCAGTAAGGGAAATGTTATACGTTCTGGAGTCTCGGAAGAGTTGGACGAACTCAGAAATATTGCTATCTCCGGAAAAGATTACCTTGTTAGTATTCAGCAACGCGAAATCGCTGCAACAGGAATACCATCGCTAAAAATAGGCTTCAATAATGTTTTCGGTTATTACTTAGAAGTTACAAACACTCACAAAGATAAGGTTCCAAGCACATGGCAAAGAAAACAAACACTTGTTAATGCCGAAAGGTACATCACAGAAGAGCTTAAGGAGTACGAACAAAAAATTCTGACAGCCGAAGATAAAATCTTAGAATTAGAACAAGAATTATTTGAAAACGTTGTAAAACAAATCGGCGAATATATTGAGCCAATACAACTTAACGCATATTTAATATCACAGTTAGATTGCTTGCAATCTTTCGCTTTGAACGCCAAAAGATATAATTATTGTAAACCAACTATAGACAACTCCTTCTCTATTTCGATAACGGAAGGCAGGCATCCCGTAATTGAGCGACACCTCCCACCCGACAATCCGTACATTTCAAACGATGTATTTTTGGATAACCAAACGCAACAAATAATAATTCTTACAGGTCCTAACATGTCGGGTAAATCGGCTTTTTTGCGACAAACCGCATTAATCACACTATTGGCTCAAATAGGGAGCTACGTACCTGCGAAAGACGCAACAATAGGTATTGTTGACAAAATATTTACCCGAGTTGGAGCTTCCGACAATATTTCGTCGGGCGAAAGTACTTTTATGGTCGAGATGAACGAAGCTGCCAGCATACTAAATAATATGTCGAACCGAAGTCTTATACTTTTAGACGAAATCGGTCGTGGCACCAGCACTTACGACGGAATATCGATAGCACGCTCAATAACCGAATACATGCACGAACACCCGTTTTATAAACCGAAAGTGTTGTTTGCGACTCACTACCACGAGCTTAATGAAATTGCCAACAGTTACGAAAGGGTTAAAAACTTTCATGTAGAAGTAAAAGAAATTGGCAAGCAAGTAATATTTTTGCGAAAGATAAGTGAAGGCGGTAGCGAACACAGCTTTGGTATTCACGTGGCACGTATGGCAGGCATGCCTGAATTAGTAATAAAAAGAGCTGAAGATTTGCTGAAACAATTGGAAAAATTAAGAATTAGTCAACCCGAAAGTGTTAAAACTAGCGAAAATAAAAAGCAAAAAGACAGTATTCAGTTAAGTTTTTACCAGATGGAAGACCCGCTTTTGTTGCAAATACGAGACGATATACTTAAAATAGATATCAACACGCTAACTCCTGTAGAAGCTCTGATGAAGCTTAACGAAATTAAAAAATTATTGAAAAATTATTGATTGTTTGAAGTAAAATTTTGCTTATTGCAAGTCTTTTTCATACCATTTTTTTATTGTTATACAACTTTATTTAGGTTGCTGTTGGCTTTTGAAATTGGTGATGAGTGATGAGTGGTGAGTGAAGGGTGCAGAGACTCGCCACCAAAGACACCGACCACTGACCACTGACCACCATTCACCCCTCTCCAACAAAAAATATTAAAAAATTATTAAATATATTTTGTGTATTACAAAAATCAGCTTATCTTTGCAAAGTTTTAAACAAAAGGCGGAAGTAGCTCAGTTGGTAGAGCACAACCTTGCCAAGGTTGGGGTCGCGAGTTCGAGTCTCGTCTTCCGCTCAAACAAAAAGCACTGAATGTTCGGTGCTTTTTTTGTTTTATAGCTTTTTGCATGATAACAAATTCCCGCTCGCTTTGCAAAAGCGAGCGAGCGATTATAATAAAAAATTGCTGGTGCGCTTTTGTAAAGCGTACCGGCAGAAATGTTAAGTGGTGCATCTTTATCAGTAGCCGTGCCTTTAAAGACACGGCTACTGAAACACTTCGGTCGCTGAGTGCCGAAGGCGAATCGAAGCGCCGAAGTATAGCAAGATGAAGCTCGAAGTTCAAAGTACCTCCATTTTCGGCATTTCGATACACCGATATTTCGCTATGCTCAATATCGGTACTCAATGACTCCCGAAACTTCAGAACAACACGCAACACGCAACCCTAGTAAATCTCCATAAACGCAGCACCCAAATTCTCAATAATATCTGAAGCGATTATCGCTTCATAGCCATTTTGAAACGCTGAAATATCGCCTGCTCTGCCATGTAGATATGTAGCCAAAATACAAGCATCTCTTTGATTATAACCTTGTGCTAAAAGTCCTGCTATTATGCCTGTCAACACATCACCACTGCCTCCTGTAGCCATCCCGGGATTGCCGGTAGGATTAAAGTAACAATCGCCTTGAGGTGTACAAACAATGCTGTATGCTCCTTTTAGTACGATATATACTTTATGATTGATACAAAAATCTCGCATCAGATTTATACGCACAAAACTATCGGTAATATCAATATCGACAAGTCGTTTAAACTCTTTAAAATGTGGAGTTAATATAGAATTTTCGGGAAGTTTATTCAGCAGTTCTCTGTTGCAGGACAAAATGTTAATTGCATCGGCATCAATAACCATAGGACATTCGACGTTGCTTAGGCAATAACTTAAAATCTCTTTCTTGTCCTTATCGGTTCCAAATCCGGGACCAATAGCGACAGACTGATATTTTTGCAAATTACTATCACCGACTTCAAAAAAATTGCTGTCGTGGGTGTTCAAACAAATCACCTCCGGCAAAGCTGTCTGCACAATAGGCAATGTTGTATCGTTGACCAATGCCGAGACCAATCCCACACCCGATTTGAGTGCTGCTTTCGACATAAGCAACAAAGCTCCTGTCATACCTACGCTGCCGCCAATACACAAACAATGCCCGAAAGTTCCTTTATGGGAAAACCTCTTGCGATGCTTGTACAACTTCTTTAAATCGTCAATTTCTACTAGGTTGTACGGAGTTGTTATGCTGTTAACGTAGTCTTTATGAATGTTTATGTCAACAATACTAAAACTGCCAATGTAATCCTCCGTTTCGGGTATAAAGAAAGCTAATTTTGGAAAGGCAATTGTAAAAGTATAATCGGCTTTGACAATATGTGAGTTTTTGTAATCCATAGGTTTATCGGCAAACAAGCCAGAAGGAATATCAATAGAAATAACAATATTATTCAAACTGTTGATTTTACGAATAACGTCGGCAATGGTGCCATCACTGATAGGTCGAGATAAACCGCTTCCCAACAGGGCGTCGATGATAATTACATCGTCGGGAATATCAGTATTGAGAAAATCGGAATGAGAACCTACATTAACGTCCCTTGGCAAACTATTTATATTTTCGACTAAATCGTCGGAAAAATTATTATGGTTTTCAGGCAAAAACACCTCGACAATTCTTCTGCTAGCGTATAAAATTCTTGCCATAGCAGCACCATCACCGCCATTATTGCCACTTCCGCACACCAAATAAAACTTTTTATCGGTAAAAGTCTCATTATCAATTATTAGTTTGGAACAATACCTTGCAGCTCTTTCCATCAAATCAATAGAACTAATCGGCTCATTTTCAATTGTATATTTGTCGCCTTCGCGGACTTGTTTTGTATCAAGAATTGGTATCATAATATATTTTTTAATTTGGTTTATCTGTCATTTCAAATTTTAATGTACCTCCCCTGTGTATATCTTCATGGTTTAAAGTATAATCGGAAATTTTCTTTCCATTTATATAAACGTTTTTTACATAAATATTTTCGTCAGATTGATTTTCAACTTCTACTTTAAAAACCTTGCCATTACCTAGTTTAACAAATGCATTTTTAACCACAGGACTGCCAATTAGGTAGTAACTGCTTCCGGGCAAAATCGGATAAAATCCTAAGGCACTAAATATGTACCAAGCACTCATCTGACCAACATCATCATTGCCACACAAGCCGTCGAATGTGGGTTTATACATTGTTTTTAGTATTTCCCTGACTCGTTCTTGCGTTTTGTGCTGACTATCAGTCCAATTGTACAAGTACGGGATATGATGTCCGGGTTCGTTGCCGTGAACGTAACCGCCAATTATGCCGTGTCGGGTAATATCTTCGTTGTGTTCAAACTGCTCATCTTCAATATACATTGTAAAAACCGTATCTAAATAGCTTTCAAACTTTTGTTTGCCTCCCATCATCTCAATCATTTTGTCTATATTATGCGGCACGTACAAACCATAATTCCATGCATTGCCTTCTATAAAACCTTGCCCAGAAGTGTTTGAAGGGTCAAAATTTTTTCTAAAAGTTAAGTCAGACAAGCGAGGACGCATAAAACCGCTAACGGTATCAAACACATTGATGAAATTATTACTTCTTTGAAGATATTCTTCCTGAACGTCCTTATTGTTAAGCCCTTTGGCTATTTCGGAAATACACCAATCGTTGTAGGCAAACTCAAGAGTTTTTGATACGGAAGAATGACTTTTATCGTCGGGAACAAAATTATATTCTAGATAATAACCCAATCCGTCAAAATACGGCACGTTGGCAGTACTAATAGCAGCTTGCAACGCTAATTGTTTATCGAAATTGTCGTTGCCTTTGGCGATAGCATCAGCAATGACCGAAACTGCGTGATAACCAATCATACACCAATTTTCGTTTGCGTAATGACTCCAAATAGGCAACATTTTGTGCACACTCTGCTGGTAATGAGCCAACATAGATTTTATCATATCTACATTTCGCTCCGGCTGAATAATGTTAAACAAAGGATGCAAAGCTCGGTATGTATCCCACAATGAAAAAATCGTATAATTGTCGAAGTCTTCAGCTACATGAATGTTTTGGTCTAAACCCCTGTACTTTTTATCAACATCTTGATATATAATCGGCGACAAACATGTGTGGTACAAAGCCGTATAAAAATTGAGTTTGTCTTCATCGGAAATAAACTCCGCATCAATCTTGGATAATTCATTGTTCCACTTCTTTTGCGTTTGACTTTTTATTTCATCAAAATTCCAGTTGGGTGCTTCGCTTAAAGCATTTAGTTTGGCTCCGTCGGTACTAACCGACGACAAAGCAACTTTTATTTCCAAAATCGGGTCGTTTTGCATATCAAATTCAAAAAATGCCTTTATGTTTTTTCCTGCAAATTCCGGAAAGTTGTTTTCTTGGTCAAAACGTCTGTAAAAGCCCTGATATTGGGTTTTGTCAAACTTTTTATGTCCGTAATTTATAATCGGCTTTGAAGTCTGAATACTAAAATACACTGTGCGAGTCCTTGCCCAACCCTGTGTTTGTCGATAGCCGGTGATAAGAGTATCGTTTTCAACTCTTATAAAAGTCCACACGTTTTTATCATCATGATGATAAATATTGTAAACCATATCTAACACAATACTCGCAGTGTTGCTGTTTTCAAAAGTATATTTGTGATATCCAACCCTATCGGTAGCAGTCATTTGAGCTAAAATTGAGTCGTTTTCAAGAAAAACCTCATAATATCCGGGCGAAGCAAACTCGCTATCGTGGCTGTATTTAGATGCAAATGTGTTGAAATCGGTGGGAGATTTAAAATCGGAGACTTTTATTTTCTTTGTAGTTGGCATAATAAGCACATCGCCCAAGTCGGAATGACCTGTACCGCTGAAATTGGTGTGAGCAAAGCCAATAATGGTAGTATCGGAATACTGATAACCTGAGCAATATTTATAAACATCTTTGTTATAATTCCCCTCGCTATCGTGCATTGGCTCAAAGTGCGTTTGCGGACTCAGCTGCACCATACCAAAAGGAGCAGTAGCACCCGGAAAAACGTGTCCCATTTCGCCTGTGCCTATAAGCGGATTTACAAACTGAGTATAATCAAGTGGTTCAGCATCTTCGATTTTGGTTTGGCACGAACCAAAAGCAAACAAAAAAAGTATTAAAGTGGCTGCGTAAAGTATAATTTTTATCATGTCGAAATATTTTTGTGTTGATACAAATGTAGTACAATTTTGAAAAAATTATGATAATATAATAAAGATTGTAAGCAAATTATTTGCGTTTTTAGTGTAGTTTTGTAGTCGTGAAACAAAAAAAATCATTACAAAACACGTGAGTTTTATACGACCCTAACTGAATAGACATATGAGAAAGCTTTTAGTACATATTTTGAGCGATATAAATATATCTATAAAGTCGTTTATGACTCATAAAACCAGATTTATTTTAACCGTATTAATTATTTCGATTGGAATAACTGCCTTGGTTGGAATACTAACTTCTATTGAGGGCTTGCAACATTATCTGACCGAAAATTTTAAATCGATGGGTAGCAATACGCTTATAATTCACAGAAAATGGAGAGATACAAGGGGTAACGTCAAAAAAGAAAAAGGTGATTTGTACCGACGCATCACTTACAAAGAAGCTGTTGAATTTAAAAACAGATTTAGCAGCAAAGATTATTTGTGCAGCATCTCCAATACTTTTTCGGGCACTTCTACTCTACAAAGCAATTTAACCAAAACCAACCCTAATATTTCAGTAATTGGCAGCGATGAAAATTACTTGACAATAAGGGGATACGACTTATCGGTAGGCAGATTTTTTTCGTCGGAAGAAGCATCTCGCAACAGTTACGTCGTTGTTATAGGTTCAACTATTGCCGATAAACTGTTTTCATCGGCACAAAAATCCTTAAACCAAACGGTAAAAATAGGTTCCACTCCGTACAGGGTTATTGGAGTATTGGAAGATAAAGGAATGTCGATGGGATTTGATATGAACAATATATGCATTATACCTATCCACAATGCCCGAATTAAATACGAAACCGATAGAACTAGCTACAAAATTGATTTCACAGTCTCGGATGCAAAATCTATAGAAAAAGCCGAAGAAGAAGCAACAGGAGTTTTTAGAGTGATTAGAAAATGTAAACCTACTGAAGACAACAGTTTTGAAATTGATAAAGGCGACAGCATTTTATCAGACCTAAACAAAAACATACGAACAATAAGAATTGTCGGGTTGGTAATTAGTATTGTTACTTTGCTTGCATCAGCAATAGCACTGATGAATATTATGCTGATATCGGTAACCGAACGCACTCACGAAATCGGTTTACGCAAAGCCATCGGTGCCAACAATAACAATATAAGAACTCAATTTTTGTTAGAAGCAATTATTATTGCACAAATAGGAGCTCTATTGGGAATAGTCTTGGGTGTTGCATTGGGAAATATAATATCTATCTACTTAAAAATTTCGTTTTTCGTGCCTTGGAATTGGATTTTGATAAGCGTTATAGCTGCTTTTATCGTTGCAATAATTTCGGGAATAATACCTGCAAACAAAGCTGCAAGTCTAAATCCAATAGACTCTCTCAGAGCCGAATAAAAACAAATTGCGATTTTTCATATTAAAAAAATAAGATTATATTACCTTTGTAGCTTTAAAATACCATTACATTTACTATGTTAGATAAATTACAAGCTATATACGAGCGATTTTTGGATATTGAGAAACAAATGAGCAATCCTGACGTAATGCAGGATATGAAAGCATATATTAAACTTAGCAAAGATCATAAAGACCTTCAACCAATTATTGAAAACTATAAAATTTACAAAAACATTATCGATTCGATTGAGACGGGAAAATTAATTTTGGAAGAAGAGAAAGACGAAGAGATGCGAGAGTTTGCCAAAACCGAATTGGACGACTTATTGGAAAAGAAGGAAGAATTGGAAGAAGAAATACGATTGCAATTAATCCCCGGCGACCCGCAAGATAGCAAAAATGCTATTGTTGAGATTAGAGCCGGTACAGGTGGAGACGAAGCAAGTATTTTTGCAGGCGACCTTTATCGTATGTACACACGCTACTGCGAAAATAAGGGTTGGGCAGTCAGCACGGTGAGTTTGACCGAAGGCACAATGGGCGGTTTTAAAGAAATTATTTTTGATGTTAAAGGCGAAGGTGTTTACGGATTGCTAAAATACGAATCGGGTGTGCACCGTGTGCAACGTGTGCCTGTTACCGAAACGCAAGGTAGAGTGCATACTTCGGCAGCTTCTGTGGCTGTGTTACCCGAAGCCGACGAGTTTGACGTTGAAATTAACCAAAACGATATTAGAAAAGATACATTTTGTTCTTCGGGACCGGGCGGACAAAGCGTAAATACAACCTACTCAGCTGTGCGACTTACACATATTCCTACAGGTATTGTGGTTTCCATTCAAGATGAAAAATCGCAGATAAGAAACTTGGAAAAAGCTATGACTGTGCTTCGTACCAGACTTTACGAACTTGAATACCAAAAATACATGGACGAAGTCTCGAAAAAGCGTAAGACTATGGTTTCAACCGGCGACCGTTCGGCAAAAATTAGAACATATAACTATCCTCAAAGTCGTGTAACCGACCATAGGATAAACCTTTCTACTCACGATTTGCCTTCATTTATGAGCGGAGAAATTCAAGAATTTATCGATGCGCTTCAACTTGCCGAAAACGCCGAAAGACTTAAAGCTGCAGGGGAAGGGGATGAGTGATACGGGTTGCGTGGTGCGGGTTGCGTGGCAATTATCAATTATCAATTATCAATGAGTAATTATAAATTATTAATCACCAATCACCAATCACCAATCACCAGTCACCAATCACCAATCACCAATCACCAGTCACCAGTCACCAATCACCAATCACCAATCACCAACCACCATAATCAAAGCTCGAATTCCATTTTTTTCACTTCAACGCCTTTGCTTTCCTGCAAAGCATTTTCCAAATTCAGTCTTTCTTCTTTGTCGCCTTCCAATTCTAATAATATAAGGCGTTTATTGGTTGCTGTTTTGCCGTCGGTTTGATTTAAACCCAAACGAGTGCGTACGCAACAGCCGTAAGAAGTAAAAATTTCTTGTATTTCGCTTATCGATGTTTTTTCACTATCGATTAGTACTCCTAATATTGTTATGTTATTTGGCATTGTTATTTATTTTGAAAACGACATATATTTTACTTCAGTTCCGGGTATTGCTTCAAGTTCGTTAATCATACCTTCAAATAAGGTTGTATTATCTACAACATGCAGAACAATAGTCCCTACTCTACTGCAAATGTTTTCGTTAAGCTCGTGAAAACCCAATCTGCAACGAATTATCTTATCGTATTTTGTAAGCACGTCTTGAGTTTTGCCGGCTTCCTTAATCCTGTCATGGATATTAATTCCAACTATTTTGGTTTCGTTATTTTGACTCATTTTTCTTTTTTTTACAAAATTACAAATATTTTTTCCAATTATACTATTAAATTATCGTACTTTTGAAAATCGAAAAATTATCACAAACTATATTTATTATGAAAATTGCTTGTGTGCTTAATGGCTTCTCAAATACTTTTTTCAACACGAAACAAAATGCAAGTAAGCCGACTTTCTACTTAATTCCAGATACAACTTTATTGAAAAACAATAAGCCTTTCTTTTATCCTTACTTTACCGAAAGTTTGGTTTGTTGCTGTGGAGTTATAATTAAAATAAACAAAGTTAGCAAGCACATACCTATAGAATTTGCCAATTCGTATATCGAATCCTATAGCCTTGCTGTTCAATTTATTGCAAGGGATTTGCTTCTTCACAGCATTAATAATAATCTTCCTTATACAAACGCTTTATGTTTCGACAATGCTTTAGCACTGACCAATTTTGTTACGGTTGAAAACATTGATACGTTAAATAAAGTTACGTTCAGCATGAAAAACAACAACGAGAACGTGGCAAGTAATTCCATTAAGAATTTGAAATTTAATTTTGCTCAAATAATCTCGTCGCTATCGGAGATAATGACTGTAAAAACCGGCGATTTAATTTTTGTTGGAGATTATAACTCTATTGCTGAAAATATTAAAATAGGTGATAAAATTACTGCATCTACAAGTGATGGTGTTTTGAGTTTGGAAACTAGAATAAGGTGAATTTCTGAAACTATACGAGTTGCGTGAAGTTCTGAGTTCTGAGTTCCGAGTCAAGAGTTTTGAGTTTGGAAACTCATAACTCATAACTCAATACTCGGAACTAAAAAAAACTATCGTCTCAAATAAATTTTCGTTCCGGGATTGGGTTCTATGCCAGGGTGTATTTTATTGTATTTGTACAACTTCTTGAGTTTTATGCACTTTTCCTGCGATATAGAGTACATAGTTTCTCCCTCTTTAACTTCGTGTATAAAAGTAACCCTTCGGTTGTTTTTCTTTTCCAAATACAAGATTTGCCCTTCGGTAATTTTATCGTTTCTTGCCAAATCATTTTGCTTATACACTTGCGAAGCCCAAATATTAAACTCTTTTGCTATACTTTCCCAAGTATCGCCTTTTTCGGCAAAAATAAAGGGTACTCCGTAGTTTCTGTACACGTTTCTGCCTGTTTTGGAAATATAAACCACTTGAAAATCTTCAGGGTTAGGCTGAACGTAATTTTCGTAGAATAATATTTTGCCAATATAGTCGGTGAATAACTCTTTATCGTATGTAGGTTCTTCTACAGGATGTTTAGGTGCTGATTTATCCTTATCGGTTTCGGGTGAAATATCGGGAGTAACCACAGCACTTTGTCTTGTTTCATCACTTTGCAATCTTACCAATCTTTCGAAACTATACACATTGACTGTGTCGTCGAAAATCATTAAGCTGTTTTCTTCAATTATACGAATTAAAATATTGGCATAATTGGGATTTGTAGCGTATCCGCTGAGTTTTAATCCGTTAGCCCAACCTTTGTAGTCGGTAAGAGGAAGAGCAAACAAATTACTATATCTCGGGCGTGTTGTAAGAAACAGAGAGTGGTCTCTAAACGATTCGGTGGCACTTTTATATTTCCTGAAGCATTCTCCTTTTTTGTCATCATCATAGGTGTAGGTCTCGCCCAACCAGCCTTCATGGCATTTTATTCCGAAGTGGTTATTGGCTTCGGTTGCAAGCAGACTTCTACCACTATTGCTTTCTAAAATTCCCTGAGCTAAAGTAATACTTGCAGGAATATTGTATAACAACATTTCGTTAACTGCGACATCTATGTACGTTTCGACGTAGTTTTTGTACTCGGGACGAGAAAATTGTTGCGAATGCAAAAAATTGAACCTCACAAACAATATTAATATAATAAGCAATAGAGTTTTCTTCATACGTCAGTGTTATTTTCGTTTTTTAGCTTCAATCATAATTTTAAGCATTTGTATAGCTGCTTCAGGAATTTTAGTTCCGGGTCCGAAAATAGCAACAGCACCAGCTTCATACAAAAACTCATAATCTTGATGAGGAATAACGCCTCCGACTATAACCATAATGTCTTTTCTTCCCAATTTTTCCAACTCTTCAATAACCTGCGGCACGAGTGTTTTATGTCCGGCGGCAAGTGAAGAAACGCCTAGAACGTGAACATCATTTTCGACTGCTTGTTGTGCAGCTTCGGCAGGTGTTTGGAATAATGGTCCTATATCGACATCAAAACCTATATCGGCGTAGCCTGTAGCAACAACTTTGGCACCTCTGTCGTGTCCGTCCTGACCCATTTTAGCGACCATAATTCTAGGTCTTCTGCCTTCAAGTTCGGCAAACTCGTCGGCGAGCTTGCAGGCTTCTTCAAATTTACTATCGTTAGCACTTTCGGAAGAATACACTCCCGAAATAGAACGAATAACAGCTTTATATCTTCCAAATTCTTTTTCC
Source organism: Lentimicrobiaceae bacterium (assembly GCA_033809755.1). GTDB lineage: Bacteria > Bacteroidota > Bacteroidia > Bacteroidales > UBA4417 > UBA4417. Next base: position 49,859 of record JAPXLB010000005.1, on the reverse strand, counting down.
ATAGCATAAGAAATTTCACCTAAAGTTGCCCTTTTGCGTGCCGCTTCAATACTAAGCTCCAACAAGTTGCCATTGCCTGTTCTGGCACATTCGGTCAAATTGTTCAAAGCAATATCAACTTCTTGTTGATTCCTTTCGGCTTTGAGTTGCTGCAAACGCTCAATTTGAGCCGCTCTAACGGCAGTGTTGTCAACTTCTAAAATATCTAACGGAGTTTCTTTTTCAAGCACGTATTTGTTAACACCAACAATTGTTTCCCTATTGGAATCAATTTTTGCCTGACGGCGAGCTGCAGCTTCTTCAATACGCATTTTGGGTATTCCCGTTTCAATAGCTTTAGCCATGCCGCCAAGTTCTTCTATTTCCTGTATATGTTGCCATGCTTTATTGGCGATTTCGTTGGTAAGAGCTTCAACATAATAAGAACCACCCCAAGGATCGACTGAGCGACAAACATTGGTTTCTTCTTGAATAAAGATTTGAGTATTTCGTGCAATACGTGCCGAAAAGTCGGTTGGCAGAGCAATTGCCTCATCCAAAGCGTTAGTATGCAACGATTGTGTATGTCCTAATGCTGCACCAAGAGCTTCTACACAAGTACGAGCAACGTTGTTATAAGGGTCTTGTTCGGTTAAGCTCCAACCCGATGTTTGAGAGTGTGTTCTCAAAGCCATAGATTTGTTCAACTGCGGATCAAATTGTTTAACAATTTTAGCCCAAAGCATCCTACCTGCACGCAGTTTAGCTATCTCCATAAAATGGTTCATACCTATACCCCAGAAAAACGACAGACGTGGAGCAAATGCATCGATAGGAATACCTGCTTTCAGACCTGCACGAATATATTCCAAGCCGTCGGCTAAAGTATAAGCAAGCTCAATATCAGCAGTGGCTCCTGCCTCTTGCATATGATAGCCGCTAATGCTGATAGAATTGAACTTCTTCATGTGTTTAGAAGTAAATTCAAAAATATCGGCGATAATTTTCATGCTTGGAATTGGTGGATATATGTATGTGTTACGCACCATAAACTCCTTCAATATGTCGTTTTGTATGGTTCCGGTTAGTTTATCCATGCTAACGCCCTGTTCTTCGGCAGCAACAATGTAGAAAGCCAATACAGGCAGAACTGCACCGTTCATTGTCATTGAAACGGACATTCTGTCTAATGGAATTTGGTCGAAAAGGATTTTCATATCCAAAATAGAATCGATTGCTACGCCTGCTTTACCAACGTCGCCCACAACTCTTTCGTGGTCGGAGTCGTAACCTCTGTGAGTAGCCAAGTCGAATGCAACCGACAGACCTTTTTGTCCGGCTGCTAAGTTACGTCTGTAAAAAGCGTTAGACTCTTCTGCTGTCGAAAATCCTGCATATTGCCTGATTGTCCACGGTCTCATTACGTACATTGTGCTGTACGGTCCTCTTAAAAATGGCGGAATACCTGCAGCGTAATCCAAATGGTTTAAATCCTTAATATCATCTATATTGTAAAAAGATTTAACCGGAATTTGCTCATTGGTTACAAATTGAGTTTCCGCTTTATTGTTGCCCGAAGGGCTATATTTTTTATTTATATCTATTTTCTTAAAGTCAGGTCTCATAATTCAATATTTTTAAAAGTCCAACTTGTTTTGAATTTCCTCTAAAGTTTTATAAACGTTAGCTCTAACGTGGATAAACTCGTCGATGCCTGCATTTTTCAGCATTTCAATATGCTCTTTCGGGTAACCTGCAAGAATAAATAAAGCATCGGGATATTTGGCTTTTATACCGTCAATAATCGGTTTTGTAACTTGCGGATATTCATCGTCGGAACTACAAACAACGTAAATGTCGGCTTTGGTTTTAAGTGCCTCATCTATGGCTTCGTCAACATTATCAAATCCGTTGTTATCGAATATTTGGAAACCTGCACAACCCAAGAAGTTGGTGCTGAACATTGCACGAGCTTTACGCATAGCCAAATTGCCGACATTAACAAGATACGCCGATGGTCTTACGCCTCTGAGTTGTGTAACCATTTCTGTTCTGAAACGAAGTTCGTCAAATTGTTCGGAGCCGCCAACAAATGTTATGTTCTGATTTAATTCATCATCGTCGAAATCGAAATCTTCGTCGATATCTTCTTCAAGCTCATCATCAACAATATCGTCATCTTCGGCGTAGTATTCATCTTCGTTTAAAGAATCCAAATCTTCCGATTCGAGAATTTTATCGAGCATGGTTTCGTTCAAATTCGGATATTGGTTAGTTCCGACCAAAATAGTTTTTCTGGTTGCAACGTTTTCTTTTCGTTTTTGTCCGCCTTCTTCCAACCATTTTTGAACTATGCCTTTATCAATGGTTTCAATCATTCCTCCATTTTCTTCAATATGAAGGAAGATTTCCCACGCTTTGTTAATTATCTTATCTGTAAGCACTTCAATGTAATAAGAGCCCGCAGAGGGGTCGGCTACTTTATCCAAATATGCTTCTTCTTTTAAAATTACTTGCTGATTACGTGCTATGCGATACGAAAATTCGTCGGGTGGACTTATGAGTTCGTCGTACGGATTTACCGATAAAGACTGACATCCGCCAATAACCGCCGACATTGCAGCAGTTGTGGTTCGTAGCATATTTACATGAGCGTCGTACAGTGTCAAATTCCATTTGGAAGTAACGGCATGAGCAAACAATTTGCAGGAATTTTCATTTTGCGGATTGTAAGCGTTAATAATGTTAGCCCACAAATGACGTGCTGCTCTGAATTTAGATATCTGTGGAAAATAATCGGGTCCGACAGAAAAAGAAATCATAATTCGGGGAGCGATATCATCAATTTTGAAGCCGCGTTTTATAAGCACTTGAATTATGCTGACTGCCGAAGATAAACTCAATGCTAACTCTTGCGAAATATTGGCTCCGGCTGAATTGTATCCTAAACCATTGATAGAAAAAAGTTTGAAATCAGTTCCTAAATCTTTGGCAAGTTCAAACAAATCAGCAATTTCATCTTCAAACATTGGCTCCGATTCGGCTACATTTCCAACAAATAAAACATCAAAAACAGGGTCGTACTCCAATCCGCCTTTTACATAGGATAATTCGATATTATTTTTGGCAAGATAGCTTTTGTAAATACCGACAAACTCTTCAACATCAACTACATCGGTGAAGTAAATGTGTTTTTTGGTAACGTCAATGTTTTTCAGCAGTTTTTCCAAATCGTCAGAATTTGAAACCGACATTACCGATAGTGAGACTGCATCGGTTCCTTTGCTTAGATGGTCAACAGCTATGGCATTGGCATCCTCAATAATTTCGGTTTCTATTTCTTGTCTGATTAGCCAATTATTTCCCGATTTGGAAACAGAACGCGTATATGGAAAATCTCCCGGATTTAACTTAACAGAAGATAGGTTTTCTATATCACTTTTTCTGTAATATGGGTTCAAATCAAACCCTTCGTCGGTTCTCCATACAAGGCGCTTGTAGTAGTCGGCACCTTTTAAGTCGACATTTATTATTTCCTCCCACTCCTCGGTTGAAGTCGGTGGAAACTCTGCAAACAAATTATTGTTTTTATCCATATTTATAACTTATTCTTTTTAGAAGTTTTATACTGTGCAAAGGTAAGCATTTACTATTAACAAACGTGCAGTTTTATTCTTCTATTTGTTTGTTAGCTTCACTCTCTAATATTTGTTCTGCTCTGGCTAATGCTTCAGGGAATGATGGCTTGACATTTTGCTTACCAACCATGAACAATAGTCTGGATTTATTGAGCTCTTCTAGGATTTTACTATCGGTTACACCCGACAAAATAACTCTACCATCATTTCTTTGAATATATTTGGTAACCTCTTTAAGCACCCTTGTTCCGCTTCCGTCAATTAAATGTACGTTACGCATACGTATTATCAGCACTTTGGGGGTTCGTTCTATTTGCCTGATTGCATCTCTAAATTTGTACGCAGCGCCGAAAAACATTGGTCCGTTAATTTCGTACACCAAAACACCTTTGGGCACTTCAAATTTAGTAATAGCAAGTGGGTCGTCGATTTCATCTTCAATATCAACAATATTTAGATTTTGAACATCGGTGTTTTTAATTGAATCGCGTAGGAATAAGAAAATTGCCAAAATCATACCAACTTCAATAGCCATAACCAAATCAACTACAACCGTTAGAACAAAGGTTATAACCAAAATAAGCATATCGGAGCGTTGTCCTCTAGCGATAGAAACAAAGTTCCGCCACTCACTCATATTGTAGGCAACAATTATAAGTATTCCGGCAAGTGTAGCCATAGGGATATAACTAACAGTTTTGCCAAGAAACAATATTACCATCAGAACAAAAATAGCGTGAGTAATACCTGCAATAGGCGTTCTACCGCCATTTTTTACGTTAGCTGCTGTACGAGCCATTGCTCCGGTTGCAGGAATACCGCCGAAAATTGCCGAACCTATATTTGCTATACCTTGTCCGACCAACTCCATATTTGAATTATGATTTTTACCAATCATACCATCGGCAACAACAGCAGATAACAACGACTCAATACCGCCTAACAGGGCAATAGCAAAAGCCGAATTAACCAAACTTTGAAAGGTGGGCCAATCAATATGTGGAATTATAGGTTTTGGAAAAACAGCATTTAATTCACCAAAACTTGAACCGATAGTTGCTACAGGAATTTTGAAAATGTAAACCAAAAGCGTTGAAATTATAATAACTATCAGCGGAGCCGGTATTTTTTTGGTATACCTATTCCAAAACACTTGAAACAAAATAGCAAACAGCCCTAAACCTAACGCGTAAAAGTTAATATTTTCGATGTTACTAAAATACAATTGCCATTTGCTAACGAAATCGGCGGGAACTTTTTCAATACCTAAACCTAAAAAATCGTTTATTTGTGAAGAAAAAATTATAAGAGCAATTCCGGAAGTAAATCCTACAATTAAGGGGTAAGGGATAAATTTGATTATACTTCCCAAACGTGCAAATCCCATAAGCACTAACATGATGCCCGCCATAAAAGTAGCTACTATTAGTGCATCAACACCGTGCTGACTCACAATGCCGTACACAATAACGATGAATGCTCCTGTGGGTCCGCCTATTTGCACGCGGCTTCCGCCCAAAAACGAAATCAAAAATCCTGCTACAACAGCCGTAACCAAACCTCTATCGGGCGAAACACCCGAAGCAATTGCAAAAGCAATAGCCAATGGCAAAGCTATTATTCCTACTATTATCCCTGCAAAGATGTCTTGCTTTATGCGGTCTTTGCTGTATGGAAACAACCTGAAAAATTTAGGTGTAAATTCTCTACGAAATTCTTTAAATTTTTTTTCCATTACCAATATTTATTAGAAACGGCAAATGTAAGGAATTTGTAGAAATAAAAAATGTATTGTTTCTTAAAAACAAACTGAACTATTGACTAATATTACTAAACAAAGTATTGAGTGATTAGTGTGGGTTGTGGTAGCCTTTAGCCGTTGCGGGTTGCGGATTGCGAGGTTTTTGAAGGTAGAAATCAGAAATTAGAAATTAGAAATTAGAAATGGAGGTTAATAAAAGTGAATTTCCCACTTCTACCTTCTGACTTCTGACTTCTAATTTCTAATTTTATTCAGCCAAGAGCCAACAGCCACCTAATACTTTAATTGCATCTATATATAACATTTTATCTTAAGCGTTGCATTTTGAGAAAATACAAATTCCATGCAGACAAATATTAAACATAAGGTTGCAAATAAGTTTTTCATACTATTCGAGTTTTAAGTATTGTTTTAATGTATCAACATATTCTTCAAAAGCCTCAACTCCTTTTGGCGTTATTTGGCATACGGTGCGGGTTCGTTTTCCTACAAATCCCCTTTTAACTTCAATGTAACCCGCCTCACTCAATTTATCTATCTGCACACTCAAATTTCCAGATGTAGACTTAGTTTGCTCTTTCAAATAATTAAAATCGGCTTCTTCTACAGATAGTAATATTGACATAATTGCCAACCTGAGTTCAGAATGAAGTAAGGGATCAAGCTGTTTAAACATTTTTTTTACCTTTCCAATTTAAAATATGTCCGGGAATAATCATCATTACTAAAAAGATAAGCGCGAAAACAAGAATCGATTCATATCCTTTTATAATCAAACATAAAAAAGAGAGAAAAATACAAGCAAACCCCGAAAAAATAAGAGGCTTAAATTTTATAATCAACCCTGTTATGGCAGTTCCGCTTCCCATCATTAATGCCACGATGAAAAGGATAGGTATGTACCAGAAAAATATTGCCGATACAGACATGACAAGTCCTCCTATTCCAAATACAATCCAAACATAGCCTATAATTCTATCAATATAGGTCTTTACACCTTTTTCGCTTTTGCGCATTGTTAGCATAAAAAGCGGAAAACCAATAATAGGAATTAGAAACCATAAATAGTTCCAATAATAGTTTCCGGTTGTTTTGAGAGCAAACCAAACTGCCAGCGAAACAAGTACAGTTGTGTAACCCCATACAAGAAACGGCATTCCGTTTCCTTTTTCAATACGTTGTTGCGTATTTCTAATCATTTGTGAGATGAGCTCTAAGCTATCTTTTTCATTAAATTTTTTTTCTTCCATAGTTGTAATTTTTTAATGGTTTATAATTTATTATTTTGCAAAGATAAATCAGTTTATATTATAAACCAATTTATTTTTAAAATATTTTTAATATTTTTTCAAAAAGCTAGATTTAATCGGTGATACAGCTATGAAAAAAATTTTATAATTTAAATAGGTCGGGACTAACAATCAGACTTAAATAAAAGTGTCTACCAATAGCATCAACGCCAGAGCCGTGTATTCTGTAGGCAGAATTAAAAACATTGCCTACTCCACCTGAAATGGTGAAAAAATTGTAATTGTAAGTAGTTTTAAAATCGGCACAAATCCATCCTGGAGTTCCGCTATTATTTATACGATTGTCGGCTAAGTCGCCACTACTTAATCTGGTTTGCTTTGCTGCAGCAGAAACTTTCGTTTCAAATATTAAATTTTTAATAGGTCTGTAGTTAATGCTAAATGTTGCAAAAAAAGGAGGAATACGTCTGAGAGGTTCGTTTTTAGAAATATTTTGCCCGTGAGTATATGTGAAATTAGAATAGATTTCCACTTTTTTGCTTGCCAGATATTCAAACTCAAATTCCAAACCTTTAATTACGGCTTTTTGTGAGTTTTCACGTTTGTAAATTTTAAATCCGTCAATTGAATCAAGTCCGTTGTATGTGGATTTTACATTAGTTATCAAATCGGTTAAATTATTATGATAGGCACTAATAGCGAGTCTGATTCCATCGGCTGAATAGCGAAGTATAATTTCCTTGTTTAATGATTTTTCGGGATGTAAATTAATATTAGGCACTTCGTATCTGTAGTCGGCTATACCAAAGCTGGCGACATCGTTTATGTTGGGTGCTCTAAAAGTTGAATTTACATTAAAAGCTAATGTGTAATTTTTGGAAAATTTGTATGATGCACCAAGTAGTCCTGTTAGTGCATCGGGTTTTATTGTGGGATTTCCGAAAGTTGAATCTGAAACATTTATTGCAAAAAATCCATATCGCAGTCCTGCATCTATTTGTACTCGGTTCAGATTGAACTTATGCAACGAAAACAAAGCCGAACTCGACATGTTAGAGTTGTCGGGATAAAGTCCTCGTAATTTAAGTTTAGTAACGTTCAGAATGTCATTTTTATATGCAACACTATTTACATAATCGTAGTACACTTCAACTCCGGTAAGGGTTTTCCAAAACGAATTTATTATTGTGGTGTTTTCGGCAGTAAAGCCAAAGGTTTTTACATCATCAATCTCGTTATTTGAAAAATTGCTGTCGTTTTTTCGCTTCAATCTTTCTTCAATGGATTGCTGAACTGATAAGGTAACATTAATTTTATTAAACAATTTATTATCCGACTTCACATCCCACTTTAAATAAGCAAGATTCCTTAACTGTGGCGAAAATTTATAGTACGCGTAATTTTCGAGATGCACTTTGTGATAAAGCGGCACATCCTTTTGAACATGCCTTTGAACAGCCAAAGTAAAAATAGAGTTATCACTTGTTTTATATTTAATTTTTGCATTGATAGCGTACTCGCTGTAATTAGTCGGACTGAGCTTTCCGATAGAACCGCCTGCTACGATATCACCAATATTTCTGTAGGTGAAACCTATGTTTGCAGCGATATTTCTATCAGCAATTTTTGCCGAAATATTTCCGGTTTTTTCCATGCTGCTGCTAACAATCTTCGAATAAGCCTCAAAACCCAATTTTGTTCCACCATTACTAAATTCCGGTTCAATTGTGTAAAGACAAATAGTTCCGCCAATTGCGTCGCTACCGTACTGAACAGACCCCGAGCCTTTAAGAACTTCTATATTCTGAAGCATCAGAGCATCAACTGTAGCAAGATATTGATTCGGTCCCGACCTGAAAGTCGCATTATTTAGCCTAACTCCATCTATAACAATAAGTGTTTGGTAACCTGTAAGCCCTCTAATGAATGGAGAACCCGCACCATAATTTGTTTTTTGCATCCAAACACCGGCTACTTGCCCAACCGCGTCGGGTAAAGACATCGGCGACATGCTCAATATTTCACCTCTTTTACAACCCACAATGCTGAATGAAGAATTATCTCTTAACTCTTGTATCTTGTTGGCTGTAACAACCACTTCGGGTATGTTTATTGTATCGGTTGGGCTCGCTTTAAGTTTGCCAGTAACAATTAACAAAATAACAAATAGAACAAGTCTAATCGTACTTGTGCATCTCATTAATATCGTCTAATTTAGGAGAATTACTAAGTTCTTTCCAATCGAAATCTTCGTCGAAAGGTGTAAGTGCTTTCTGCGGATCAAAACACCTTGGATCAACTGCAATAGCATTGTAAGGTGTATAATCCGGTTCGGAAGTAAACATATCGGACAAATCGGTTGCGCCTGCATCGTACTGATTTAGGTAAGGTAAGCCCAAAATATTCCAAAATGTTTTAAAAATACTTCCAAAACTATTATGCACATGACTTACATATCCTTTTTTTGCGTAAGGCGAAATAACCATAAGCAAACTACGATGAGCATCAACGTGGTCTCTTCCGTCCTGTGCGTCATCTTCTGTTATGAATATCGCCATATTTTTCCAATATGGTGTTGACGAAAGGAACTGAATAATACGTCCTAAAGCTAAGTCGTTATCCATCATATAGCTTTCGCGAAACGGGTATCCGGCGTGTGGTCTCTCGCCTGCACCATGGTCGTTGGGCAACAACACCGAAATAAACGACGGTGGATTAATGCCTTTGTTCAACCATTTTTCGGTATATTCGTCAATAAAGATTGAAGCTCTGAATTGGTCGGGAATAGCTGTATTGTACGTTGGATATATAGGTGAAGAATTTATAAAAACCGGAGCCGGCACAGGGTAATTGACCAAATACCTTTCGCCACCGTATTTAAGAGTCGAGTCGGAGTACGACTGAGCAAATTCGTGGCTTAATCCGAAATTGTATAACGAAACATTATGCCTGTCGAAGTGTTCCCACATAGAACCTGCTTCATTGTAATCTTCGGGATAAATAGCACCCGACGAACCAACAAAAGCAAAGGAACCGGGGGCATCCTTTATATGACGCTGTCCTCCGCCGTAAGAAGCAGGAGCATTTGATTCGACCCAATGATTCGGGTAGGTGCAAGTTAGCCACCTGTGACCATCAGCTGAAACATCGGAATCGACGTAGAAATTATCGGAAATTGAGAATTGTTGAGCCAAAGCTTGATGATTCGGCATAACATTAACATTACTTAGCGTTACGGTTTTGCTTCTATTTGAAAAAGTAGCCGACACTCCATAACGAGCCAAAGGTGCATATCCCTTACCCTTTTCGTTTTCACCAAACACTTCATCGTAAGTACGGTTTTCTTTAGTTATAAAAACTATGTACTTTATGGGACTTTCCTTCTCACCAGGGTAAAGTGGTATAGGATTTGGTTGTCTCTCAATTTTGTTAAAATCGAAATTATTTTCAACAACTTGCTGGGTTAGCTTTTTCAATTCCTTATTTGAGGGCATATCAATAACGGAAACGCTACCGTACATCAAGCAGCCAATATAAGCACCGGCAGGCGTAGGTTTAAAATCTTCTCCGCCGTTGGGTCCGCTACCGAAGCCTTTGGCATTGGCAACAACTAATTTCTTGTTGTCGGGTGTAACACAAACTTTTGCAGGAAACCAACCTGTAGGTATATGTCCTAATAGTTTTAGCTTGTTAGCATCTATGACGGCTACAGCATTTATACCTGCTTCGGCTACAAACAATCGTTTTCCGTCGGGCGACATTGCAAGTCCAAAAGGTATTACACCTCTCAAATGAGCCATTCTTTTATCTAAAATAAGGGGTATGTTTTTAACAACCCTTTCAGTTTTAAGGTCGATGACGCTAACAAGGTCATTGTTTCCGTTGCTGACAAAAACGTATTTATCGTTAGCTACCAACGAATTAGGTCCTGAACCTCCCACAGCAGGAATCCCTTCAACCAAATCGCCAACTAAAAATCCTGTTTTAATTTTTGAAATAACAATAGGTTCTTCTTGCGAAACATCTATAGCCCAAACCGAAAAAGATTCCGGCACATTAGGTTCGCCTAAAGGCGGAACAGTAATACTATCGTTTGCTTTATACCCTTTAATTGATTGTTCGGAAAGATAAGCCGATACAGGTTGTCGCAAGCCCGCTTCTTTGGCATTCTGTGGAGTTATACCTTCCAAACGCTTGTATTCGTACATACCAACATTGGCAACGTATACTTTCGACTCGTCGGGCGAAAGCGTAACGCTAAACGGATATCTGCCAACTTTAACGCGATTTGTAATTTTTTTATCTTCTAACGAAATTATATTTAGTAAAAAGTTAGCCTGGTCGACAACGTAAAGAGTTTTGCCATCTTTAGTCATCACCATATCGCCTAAATATCCGCAATTAATTTCCTCACCCATAAAAGGTACGTTACAATTAATTGAATCTAGTTTTTTTCCGCTGCTCAATTCAAAAATAAAAATCTTGTTAGCAATTCCGCCCGATGCGTACAATAATTTGTCGTCGTTGGAAGTAGCTAGACCCATAAACACCGACTCCAAAGCACCTCTGTCGGTAAAATACCCTTCGGGAATTTGATACTGACTTTGCGTTTCCTCGTTTATGCCTTTTATTACCGTTATAGAAAAAGGTCTGACTCCCGAATTGGCGGTAATAGCAATATTTCCATCGTTACTAAGGGCAAGACCGTACGGATGAGGAGCTGTAATAAACTGCTTTCCGCTAGGTCGGATAATGCGTCCGTTGGGTATAATAGTTTCGCCGTTTTTATCTATTTGACAGTATTTATTACCTGCAGGAGCATTTGGATAATTTTTGTCTGATTTACTACTTGAACAAGAAGATATTGTAGTTAAAACTAAACCAAACAAAATTGTTTTAAAAATAATTCTTTTCATTTGTGATATTGTTTTATTTATTTAAGCCACCAAGTCTTTTCCGTTATATTATCGTTGCCCACTCCGAATTGCGACGAAATAGCTGCAGTAACATTTTCAGCATTTAAGCGATATTCCGCTTCGGGGTACATCCAACGATAAGGTGGTGCAAAATTAGGCAAATGATCTAAATAAGGGTAACCTGTCCTTAAATGTTCGAAATAACCTAACCATCCACCTTGTAAAAACGTAGTAAGGAATTTTTGAGTAATAATTTTTTCAATTTTTTCTTCATCATCACTAGCAGTCGAAAAATCGACTAGTGGATTAGTAAGGTACGTAGCAGCTGCATTATCATCAACGTAAGATGCATACTCGGGAGCATAGTCGTAATAAAATTTGAATGAAGCTTTAATTCCATTATCGTAATACGTTTTTGCATCACCTGTTATCCATCCTCTAACAACAGCTTCGGCAAGAATAAATTGCAACTCGGAATAGCTCAAAAGATTGTGCGGTTCGGTAACAGGATTCGTGGTATAACGGAGATTAACTCTAGATGAAAGCCCGTCAACAGCCTTTCTGTTATTATAGTCAGGCGATGCAATTGGGTTTCCACCATCGTAACCGTTAAAGTCATCGATAGGCAAACCGCTTTCTTTAGCCTCACGTGTTTGTCCGTAATAAATAAACAAACGAGGGTCTTGTCTGTCGCGAAGTCGTTTAATCATAGTAGAGTCGGCATATCTACCGGAACCATAGTTACTATTGTTAAACTCGGTATATCTGTTTCCAAGCTGGTCTAAGAATACAATTTGAGCATTGTCAGATATAGAAGTAAAAACAGGTTGCGATGCCACTATATCAGCAAAAGTGTTTTTAATGTTAAGGTCGTTATCATTTTCTTTTTTCGATAAAGTGATAAGGACTTTTAGGCGGAAAGAGTTTATCAATTTTTTCCAATTGTCGGGATTTCCTCTGTAAACTATATCTCCAGCAATTGGGTCGTCGCTAATAAGTTGATTTGCTTCTTCCAACTCGTTGAGGATCCCTATAAAAACATCTTTTTGCGAATCATATACAGGCGTGTAAATACCTTCCGACTCACCTTTAAGAGCCTGCGAATAAGGAATGTCACCAAACTGTAGTGTGAGTTTGTAAAAATAGTATGCTCTAAAAAATTTACCTATTGCAATGTAAGATGGGTCTTGAATACGTTCAGCTTCTTCTATCATTTTAGTTACATTTCGCAAATTGTCATAATAGTTAAAATCACCTCTATTCCATTTGTAGTACTGAATTATATTCTCACGGTCGGTTTGCACTATCATATGAGTTGCATACATAGGATCAGCTCCTTCAACCTGAAAGGCATCCCACACAATATTGGTAAGCAACAGTTGCGGATGCACTTCTTTGACATTATTAGGGTTTTCGTTGTAATCTTGCAATTTTGTACAAGATGCAAAGGTTAAAATAATAAGTAAACCTGTTATTGTTATAATTTTATTCATGATTGATATTTTATTGTCGTTTATAAATTAATTTTAAAACCTAAGCCCAAGTAGCGAGCTGAGGGGTCTTGAAGATTATCGTCATCACCATAATCTGGGTCAACGATTTTTGCTTTTTTAAGCACAAATAAGTTGTACCCAAAAACGGTAAATTCAACATGTTTTATTGTTCTTAGATTTAACAAATTGGTTGCATCGTATGTGAGTGAAACCTTACGCAATTTGAAAAAAGTACGACTAGGGGTATTCATAAACTCTTTGCTTTCTTTTTCGGTAACTCGAGCTCTGAAGGGGTAGTTCTGGCACCAGCTTTGCCAATCTACAGCAGTGGTATTTTGTTCGAACACTCGTGTATCGGAAATAACGTTACCGTCAACATCTCTAACAAGTTCGCCCGAGACAACATTAACACCATCGGGAACATAAACAGGATGTCCTGCAGCATACTCTTCGTCTCTGTACTTTGTTGAGCCCGGGTGTTTACCTCCCCACCACATTCTTTGTAGCGTTCTTGAATGGAATATTCCTCCGTAAACTCCGTCAAAATCAACTCCGACTATAAACTTACCAAAAGTTATATTGTTTTGGATTCCGAAACGAAAATCAGGTTCCAAGTGTCCAAACAATTGGGGATATGGGTCTCTAATGGGCAAGCCGCTTCCCTTATCTAATATAACTTTTCCATCTGGCGATTTCATCCACGCTGTAGAGTAATAATTGTCGACTCTCTCGTTTAACGAGTAATTACCATATTTCTTTGCATCGCCGTAAATTTCAGTTATACGTTTTACTCGCGTATCGAAACCTAGAGCAATATCCCAACGAGCAGAACTGCTCTTAATTGGAGTTGCACCTAAGGTAATTTCTAAGCCGTTTGTAGTAAATTCGTTTCCATTTACTTTATGCGAGTTAAATCCTGAGGTTGGAGAAATTGGCAGGTCAATGATTTGGTTTTTATCGACAACTCTGTACCAAGTTAAATCAAGAGTAAGAGTATTTTTTAAGAAACTTGACGACAAACCTGCTTCATAAGAAGTTGAGCTTTCGGGTTTTATATTTGGATTAATAATTGCACCGGAGTAATCAACCATTGTGGTACTACCGTAGTTGCCGGCATTATCGTAATATGACGATATTTGATAAGGATTTAAGTCACTAGATACGTTTGCCCAAGAGCCGTATAATTTTAAGTAATCGATAAAGGTCGGCATTGTAATCATGTTCGACAAAACAGTACTTAACGATACCGAAGGATAGAAGTAGGAATTGTGCTGTACAGGTAAAGTTGAAGACCAGTCGTTACGTGCAGCTAATTTTAAAAAGAATATATCGTACAAATCAACATCGGCTGTGAGATAAACACTATTAACAGCTCTTTCCCTTAGATAGTTGCTCGCTTTAACGCTGTTTTTGGTATTATTAAGGCTGTAAACCCAAGGTACTATCAAACCGTCTGTTGCGTTGTACTCCTGATTGTATCTACTATAGAATGAAGCAGCTCCAGCATTGAATGTTAAGTTAATATTTTCATTAACAGGCTGACGGTACGTTAACAAAATATCGTTATCGGCAGTAAGCCAATCGGTATTCCATATTTTGTAGTCACCGTCGCGAGGGTCGCCGTAGTTTAGGTACGACTTAGGACTTTTTCTGTCTTCAAACAAATGCTTAGATATAAGAGATGTTTTAGCTTGAAGAATTAAGTTTTTATTTATCTCATAAGAGAGTCTTAACTGTCCGTTGACGTTATTTTCGTTGTATATTTGCGATAATTCGTAAGCTGCAAAATACACGTTGTTGTACCATGCATAGTTGTAATTAGCCTGACGATAGCCTTCTTGTCCGGGCACGTACATGTGCTCTCTTAGTTCCTCGCCGTTAACGTCGTCGCCCATCCAAATTAATATTGTGTACATGTGGTTTTTTGGACCGTATCCATAACGAGGATAATTGGGTGAATAAACTTTTCCGTACGATAATTTTGTATCTAGTGTTAAAGCTTGTGTTAGCTTTGAAGTTGAACTAAAGTTTAAACCACCTGTATATAGGCAAGTGTTAGGAACTTGACCTCGCTGGTACGAATAGTTTCCCGACATACGATACATAAACCTGTTTCCTTTGTGAGCAACCGAAAAGTTGCTGGTTGTTACAATACCTGTACGCATAAAATTTCTTAGGTTGTCGTGGTATTCCCAAGGAATTGGAACCCTTGAATATCTCGATTTGTCGTTGTATTTTGTGCCTTCAACATCTCCCCACCAAGGAATTGTTTCGCCTGTGAGGCTGTCGTAAATAGGACTATTCCATTGAGGCACCAAAACACCTGTACCGAATTTAGGACCCCAAATCATGTCGCCATCCGATTTTCCACCGTCTTTTCCATCCCAAAACTCGTATTGTCCGTACGAACCATTACCGTACTCGGTTTGAGTTTTCGGAAAGGATGCATATCCCACTGTAAACATAGTGTTATTGCTTATACTAACTTCGGTTCCCATTACATCAGCAGTTTTGGTAGTAATAAGAATTGCTCCATTTCTACCTCTAGCTCCGTACAATGCAGATGCGGATGTTCCCTTTAATACGGTAATATTTTCTATGTCTTCGGAGGCAATATCAAACATATTGGTTTCAACAGGAACATTATTAACAACAATGAGAGGGGATTTTCCACGCAACGAGAATGTTGGCGACTGGAACATGCCCGTAGGGTTATTTACCGCTAGTCCTGCAACCTTACCGGTAAGCAGGTTACCAACGTTTGGTGCTGCAATTTTCTTTATGTCTTCCGTTCTAACTTCCTGAGTTGAATACCCTACCGACTTTTTAGCCTGAGTAATCCCCAAGGCTGTAACTACAACTCCTTCCAAGTTTTGTATTTCTTCGTTAAGAACAACATCAACAATAAGTTGACCTTCGGATAACTTTCTTTCTTCAGTTGTATACCCTACGAAAGAAAATACAAGTGTAGCAGTAGAAACGTCGTTGATTATTATGGAATAATCTCCGTTTATATCGGAAACACAACCGTTGTACGTTCCTTTTTCAATAATACTAACTCCGGGTATAGTTTGCCCCGTTTGAGCATCTTTTACATTACCCGAAATTTTTACTTGACCTATCAAGCTGGTGCTTAGTATTAAAGCAAACAGTAAAATTGTTAATTTTTTAATCATAAATTTGTGTGATTTAATTGGTTAATTTTGGTTTTAATAAGTAGTTACTCGACTTTAACTTTGTTGAACACTTCAAGTATTTCCTCAACGTTGCTTGCTTTTTCCAAGCAATCTTCAAATTCGCTTGTGTCTTCATACCTTATAAGTATTCCAATGTTTAAAATTCTCATTAATTCGTTTTTGTTAAAGTCGTAATTTTTGCCTACACGACGTGTAAAGTGCTTTTCTAATTTTAAAATGCTGTTGTAGATTACAGGTTTTTCAACTATTAGCTTTCCCGAAAATGCTCCCGGTGCAGCCTGTGTCTCATAAGTATATTCTTTGTCAATAAGCCTCAAGCGACGTGATATTTCGTCACCGAACCTATGACTATAAAGCTCGTCGTGCGACACATTTGACAGATACAAATCTACTTTCGATTTTGCATCTTTTAGAATAATGATGTAGTTCTCTTTTTCTTCGACAGCGATATTTTCGGCATTCGATATATCGTCGGAGAAAACAAAGTTGTTGCTAATTAGTGCAAACAGCAGCAGAATAATTGTTGTGGTCTTTTTCATTTTTTTAGAATTTTGATTATCGTTGGCAAAAATATCTTTATGTTATTTTCTGAATGTTCTCAAATGGTTATATAATTATTAATCGTTTATTATTAATATTAATAGCACACATACAGATTGATATTATTGACTTTGCTGAGATTAACATCCTTCTCGCATTACAGAAATAACGTTTTTTTATTGATGAAAATAATTTGAGATTTTTGTGTTTCTGAAGTAATAAAACACAGTGTAAAAATTAAAGAAATGGTAATAATATTACCTTATACTTTATTTAAAACAGATGAGTATTTTATATTTTTATACAAAAAAAAGTTCTGCCGAAATAAATCCGACAGAACTTTATTAAATGTTATACTGACTTAACTAACTGTTGCTAATTAAAGTTATATCCTGTTAGAATAGACTCTCTACCGGTTGTTTTATCATTAAAATACAGATAATTGCTAAAGCCCAAAAATGAACCTTGAATATTAACAACGTTGTTAATGCCGTATCCCTGAAGAGCTCTAATAGAATAATAGCTATACCACGAAGTTCTACAATGTATATAAACGGTTCTATCTCTTGGAATTTCGTTGTGTCTCTGACGTATTTCGCTGAGTGGAATATTGATTGAACCCTTTACGTGAGACGCCTGGTAAGCATCTCTTTCTCTAGCATCAATAATATACTCGCCGTTTTCGACAAGCTCGGTAATTTTTGTCATAGGAACTTGTTTGTATTCGCCATTAAGTAAGTTAAGACCTGCCATTGCAGCCACATTAACCACATCCTTAGCTGTTCCGAATGGTGGAGCATAGCAAAGTTCAAGCTCTTTTAAGTCTTCTAGGTATCCGCCCATAGTAATCATTGTTGCAATAACATCAATACGTTTGGTGGCATTACCTTTACCTATAGCTTGTGCTCCCAATATTCTTCCGGTTGGATTTTCAAATATGAGTTTGAAGTGCAATACCGAAGGATTAGGTAAAAGTTTAACTTTATCGAATGGCAAGATATAAGCCGTCATGTAATCGATTCCGGCTTTTTTACATGCTTCTTCGTTCAAACCTGTAACAGCGGCATTTAAATTAAATACGCGAATAGCCGAAGAACCAATCACTCCCCTATTGTTTACAGTTCTTCCGAATATACCATCGGCAGCCATACGAGCTTGTCTCTGTGCCGGACCTGCTAAAGGAAGGCGTGTTTTCTTTTTGGTAATTGAATTATGAACTTCTATGGCATCGCCTACGGCGTAAACATCGGGTAAATTGGTGCGGAATTTAGCATCTACTTTTATTCCACCTGTTTCGCCAACTTCAATACCCGAATCTACTGCCATTTTAATATCTGGTTTAACACCTATAGCCATTATCACCATGGTTGCTTTTACTTCTTTGCCTGATGATAAAATAACTTTGTCTTTATCAATCTCTACAACAGAATCGCTGAGTATCAAGTTAATACCATTGTCGTACAACTCTTTGTGTAGCATTTGTACAAAATCGTAATCGAATGTACACATTATTTGGTCTTGGGCTTCAACAAGAGTAACATTCTTGCCTGCTTTTTTAAAGCATTCGGCAGTTTCAACACCTATAAAACCTCCTCCAACGACAACAATATCTGTAACATTGTTAGATTTAGCAAATGCGTCAATTTTTCTAACATCAGCAACGTTTTTAACCACAAAAACATTTTCGCCATCGATACCTTTAATATTTGTCGGCTTAATGGCATGCGCTCCAGGAGACAATATTAAGTAGTCGTAACTTTCTTCGTAAACGTTTCCGTTGGTTAAATCTTTAACAATAACTTTGTGTTTATCGGCTTCAATTTTTATAACCTCTTGGTTAACTTTTGCTTCTAAGTTGAACATTTTTTTAAACCCCGCAGGTTCAAATAAAATTAAATTGTCGATACTATTAATCTCGCCACTGAAATAATTAGGTAAGCAACAATTTGAAAATGAAATATTAGGACCTTTGTCTAAAATAAGAATTTCTGCATTTTCGTTTAAACGACGGATACAAGCTGCTGCAGAAGCACCTCCTGCTACACCGCCTACAACAATGTACTTTTTGTTTTTCATATTACTTTGATAGTTATTTATTTTAAATTTTTAGCAAAATTACACCTAGATTTGTTTAAAAAAAGGTTTTAAGTAAAAATATATATAAATTTAACAATTTAATTATTTAATTGTAGAATTATTACTAAAATTTGTCTATCAATTTGGCATTTGCATATATTTGCAGAATAAATAAAGTATTTAATGGATAGATTTAGCAGTATTGATTTTGACCGACTAACACAAACAGATTTGGTTTACTTGTTGGGATTGAAAGGCGAAGAACAAAAAAAATTGATAGAAAAAGCAAATGAAGTCAAACTAAAAAGTGTTGGCAACATTGTTTATTTGCGTGGTTTGATTGAATATTCCAACGTTTGTGCTAAAAACTGCTACTACTGCGGCATCAGAAGGGATAATACTGCCGATAGCAAATATGTGCTAACGCACGATGAAGTATTGTCTTGTGCTGAATATGCTTACAATAAGGGTTTTGGTTCGTTGGCAATACAGTCGGGGGAAATTTCTAATCCGAATTTCGTAAATACCGTTGAATCATTTTTAAAAGAAATAAAATTAAAAACCAATGATGGTCTGGGCGTTACACTTTCGATGGGCGAACAAAGCGAAGAAGTTTTTAAAAGATGGTTAGACGCCGGAGCTCACAGATATTTGCTACGCATAGAAACTTCAAATAGAGAACTTTACAAAAAGCTACACCCAAATGATGACCTTCACAACTTCGACAACAGAGTTAAAATACTAAGACTGCTACAAAAATTGGGTTATAACACAGGTAGCGGCGTTATGATAGGTCTCCCTTTTCAAACATTGGAAGACTTAGCCAACGATTTGCTGTTTTTAAAAGAAATAGATGTCGATATGGTCGGGATGGGACCTTACGTAGAACACGCAAAAACTCCATTGTACAAGTATAAAAATGAGCTCTTGCCTATATACGAAAGATTTGAATTATCAATAAACATGGTGGCTTGTCTCCGACTGTTATTGCCAAACATAAATATAGCCGCCACAACAGCAATGCAAGCCATTGTCAAAAACGGCAGAGAACAAGCAATCATTGCAGGTGCTAATGTTATTATGCCTAATATCACTCCTTTAAAATATCGCGAAAATTATTTGCTGTACAAAGATAAGCCCGGAACAAAAGAGCAAATTGAAGATTCAATCGAAAGTTTGACTAAATCGATTGAAGGTATTGGTCATACTATTGGTTTTAACGAACGTGGCGACTCCCTGCACTTTAAACTCCGAAACAAAATTATCGGCTAACTTTCCAAAATAATTTTCAATTAATTGTATTTGGTTAATTTTGTCCAAATTTTTTTTAATTGAAAACACGCGACCTAACCAAAGGAAACATATTAAATCAGCTGCTAAAATTGGCACTGCCAATAATGGCGACCGGCTTTATCCAAATGACTTACAATTTGGTAGATATTGCCTGGATAGGACGTTTGGGTAGTCAGTCGGTGGCGGCAGTCGGCTCATCGGGTATGCTAATGTGGATGCTGACTTCTTTTGGCTTGGTTTCAAAAATAGGCGCCGAAATATCAATTGGTAGAGCTTTAGGGGAAGGCAACCGTAAAAGAATGCAAATTTTAGCTTCTCACACAACCATTATTGCAGTGATTATGGGAGTTTTATTTGGAGTAATGTTTTTTACATTCCCCAATTTATTCATTTCCTTCTTTTATCTTGACTCGTCGATAAACGCTCTTGCCAACAGCTACCTTACTATTATTTCGTTCGGCATTCCGTTTATGTTTTTAATACTGAATTTTTCGGGTATTTACATTGGTGGCGGCAGAAGCGATATACCTTTTTACTTTAATGCAAGCGGATTAGTATTGAATATAATACTCGACCCTATTCTGATATTCGGATATTTGGGTTTTCCTGCTCTGGGAGTGGACGGTGCTGCTATTGCAACAGTGATTTCACAAACAGTTGTTTTCACTCTTTTTATAACACATATCAAAGGTAAAAATGGCATTTTAGGAAAGACCAAATTACTTATCAGACCTATAAAAAGAGAACTTGTTTACATTTTAAAATTGGGTTTACCTGTGGCTTTGATGAATGCTTATTTCTCGATAATAAGCATGAGCTTGGCTAGAATTGCTTCAATACATGGCGGACATATAGGTGTAACGAGCCAAAGCACAGGTGGACAAATAGAAGGAATAACCTGGAATACCGCTCACGGGTTTGCTTCTGCTTTGGGAAGTTTTGTTGCTCAAAATTTTGGAGCAAAAAAAGAACAACGGGCAGCAAAAGCTTATATTTACACTCTTATCATGTTGGGAGCTTTGGGTGTTGTGGTTTCTGTATTATTTATAACCTTAGGCGAAAATATCTTTGCACTTTTCATCCCCGAAAAAGAAGCATATATCGCAGGTGGCTCATATCTTCTGATTATAGGCATTTCGCAAGTGTTTATGATGGTCGAAATAGCAACACAAGGTTTATTTAACGGAATAGGCAAGACCGCTCCGCCTGCAATTATCAGCATAGTCTTTAACACCATACGTATTCCGCTTTCCTTAATTTTGGCTTCGGTATGGGGTGTAAACGGAGTTTGGTGGGCAATATCAATTACAACCATTTTTAAGGGATGCATATCTCCTTTGTGGATGTTTATCTACTCCAAAAAGAAAAAATTGTTACGTTTCAGTTAACAATATTACATTACCTATTAATTTATGTTAAAACATAGAAAACCGTTTTGGTTTTTTGAGTTTTATTTTAGTTTTGCAAAAAAATTTTATGGAAACGAAGAAAAGAATAATAGATGCGGCTACAACCCTGTTCTTGGAAAATGGGGTTAGAAATGTTTCAATGGATGATATAGCGAAAAATTTAGGCATCTCGAAACGAACAATTTATGAAATTTTTTCTGATAAAGAAGATTTGCTAAAACAGGTTTTCGATAACATTAATGCCATTATGTACGAAGAAGCAATATCTTCCAATCTTAAACATCACAATGTTTTAGAAACTTTTTTGAGCCACATCTACAAACAAAATATAAAGCCCTTTTACAAGGTACGTTTCATTGAAGATATAAAAAAATATTATCCCAAAACCTACAATGAAATTCAGTGTACATACGATAGCATGTACTCGCATATTAAAAATTTTATTCAATTAGGCGTAGAACAAGGTGTATATAGAGATAATATAAACATCGACCTGATTGCGTATATTTTTATAGACAGCTTTTATATTTTCAGCAGAAAGCGAGACCTTGTGAACGTTAATTACACCGAACATGAGCTGTACGTTACAATGGCGGTTAATTTAGTAAGGGGCATTTCAACTCCAAAAGGGATAGAATTAATTGACACTTACATACAAAACAACTTTAAACAGGAATAACATTAGAACTAATTAAACGTGATGAATATAAAATCAAAAATATTAACTGTTGTAACCTTACTTTTCGGTTTTCACCATTTGCTAGCACAAACACCCGTCGATACACTTAAAATTGACCTTAACGAAGCTATTTCAATAGCTTTATCCGAAAGTCCTACAATAAAAATCGACAGTTTGGAAATAACCAAGTTAGGATATGCTCAAAAAGAATCGTACGGCGGATTAATGCCCAAAATTGATTTGGCAGCACAATACCAACGAACCATAAAAAAACAAACAATGTACATGGATAAAAGCTCGATGGGATTTGGCGGACCAATGCCCGGCGATACTTCAGGCATTGCAATGCCCGATGATGACGAGCCGCTAGCTATTCAATTCGGACGATGGAATATGTGGACAGGTGGAGTTAATGCTACACTGCCATTGGTTGTGCCATCGTTGTGGAAGAGCTTAGACCTAAGCGAAATCGACCTTACCTTGGCAGTTGAAAAATCGAGGGCAAATAAAATTACGCTTATAAACAACGTGAAAAAATCTTTCTACTCGCTTTTGTTTGCACAAGAGACTTACAACGTATTCAAAAAAACCTACTACAAAGACTCGGTAAATTACAACAACATAAAAGCTAAATATGATCAAGGTGTGGCTTCCGAATATGATATGATTATAGCTAAAGTTCAGATGCAGAATAATATTCCAAATATTTTGCAAGCAAAAAATATGATGCGAATTGCCGAATTGCAACTCAAAATATTTATGGGTACAGACGACAATATCGCAATAGCAGCAGTCGGTTCATTGCAATATTATAAAGATAATACCAATACTGATTTGACAAAACTGATAGAACCTAACCTATCTAATAATTCCGATTTAAAACAGTTTGATATTCAGAAGCAAAAAGCTCAAACTGCCTTAGAAGTGGTTAAACTTCAGCGCTTGCCTTCTCTTATAGGCACATTCGGCTATAACTATATAAGTCAGAATGACGACTTTAAATTTAGAGACTACAAGTGGTCGCCCTACTCTACTGCCGGCATCACACTTGCAATTCCGCTCTTCAACGGTTTTCAACGACATTACAGCATAAAACAAACCGAAATATCGCTACAGCAACTGGATTTACAAAGAATTAATCTGAAAAGAAGTTTGCAACTTGGCATTAAAAACAATATAGGCATTATTGAAAACACGTTGGAGCAATTAGAAACCGCTAAATCGACAATAGATATGGCAGAAAAGGGCTACGAAATAGCGCTTAAAATGTACGATACAGGTCTGGCAACAATTGTCGAGCTAAACTCTGCATCGCTGGCAATTACAAATACAAATCTAAAATATCAAAACATACTTTACGAATATTTGAACGCACAAGCCGACTTGGAAAAAATAATCGGCGACAATATCGAATAAAACAACAAAAATCAGAATACAAAAAACAATAAAAATTTTAATAAATGAAAAAGGCAACATTTCTAATCATTATAACAGGCATCATATTTTCGCTTTCATCATGTAATAACGCCGGCAAAAAAGGCGACGAAGCACAAACAAATGAAACAGAAGCAAGGAAAGTCAACGTATCAAAGGTTGTGTTTCAGCCCGTTGAGCAAAACGTTACGTTTACTGCAAACATAGAGTCGAATACAAAGAACAACATAGCATCGGCAATACCAAGTCGTATAAGGAAAATAAATGTAGAAATCGGCGATAGAGTCAGCAAAGGACAGGTTCTTGTTGAATTGGACAAAAACAACTTATTGAAACAAGAAGCTCAAATTAATAATTTTAAAGCAGACCTACAGCGATACACCGAATTGTTGAAAGTTGGCGGAATATCGCAACAACAAGTCGATCAGTTGCAACTTCAAATTAAAATAGCCGAAGCCACTCTCGAAAATCTTGAAGAGAACACAATTCTGAAAAGCCCTATTAATGGAGTTGTTACGGCACGCAACTACGACGAAGGTGATATGCCTGCTCAATTCCCGATTTTAACGGTAGAAAGTCTTAATCCTGTTAAGGCAGTTATAAATGTTTCCGAAAAATATTTCGCACAAGTTAAAAAAGGTCAACCTGTTAAAGTTAAAATAGACACTTACAGCGACGAAGTTTTTAACGGTAACATTTCGTTGATATATCCCATCATTAATCAAGCAACACACACTTTTAGCACCGAAATTTCAATTCCAAACAATTCAAATAAAATTAAACCCGGTATGTTTTGCCGTGTTGAAATAAATTTGGGAACTAACGACAGAGCTCTAATCGACGATATGGCTGTGATAAAGCAATCGGGTAGCAACGACAGATACGTTTTTGTTGTAAAAGACGGCAAAGCAGTATATACCAAAGTTGAATTAGGTATTAGAATTGACGACAAGTATGAAATTGTTTCGGGTCTAAATCCTGACGATATTATTATTACTAAAGGAAACACTGGTTTAGTTGACGGCGCACCGGTAGAGATTATTGACTAAACACTACAACTACAAAACTTTTTAAACAAAAAAATCGAACATGAAACTATACGAAACAGCAGTAAGAAAACCTATAAGCACGGCTCTTATATACATAGGTGTCGTAATAATAGGTACTATGTTTTTCTTCCAACTTCCTATCGACTTATTTCCCGAAATAGAGTCGAATATGCTTACGGTTATTACCACATACAACGGTGCAGGTGCCGAAGACGTTGAAACAAACATTACACGCCCCTTAGAAGACGTTTTGAACAGTACCGAAAACATAAAAAACATATCTTCCAGATCTAGCGATAACTTATCAATAATTTTATTGGAATTTAACTACGGTACCAACCTAGATAATTCGGTGAACGACGTTAGAGACAAGTTAGATATTATAAAGAAGTTTTTGCCAAACGGTTCCGAAGAACCGGTAATTATGAAGTTTTCAACCGACATGATACCCGTGTTGGTTATTTCGGCTACGGCTGACCAAAGTTCAAATGCCTTGTACAAAATATTAGATAATGCTGTCGCTAATCCTTTAAACAGAATACCCGGCGTTGGAACCGTTTCGGTTTCAGGTGCACCCGAAAGAGAAGTGCAAGTTAACGTTATACCCGAAAAGTTAGAAGCGTACAATATACCTTTGGAACTTTTAGCTCAAAAAATTGCTCAAGAAAACGTAAACGTGCCTGCAGGTAGCTTCGATATTGGTTCACAAACGTACTTATTGCGACTTGAAGGTGAGTTCAACGAAAGTAGAGAAATAAACAACATCGTACTTGGAAATTTTAGGGGTCAGGTTGTGTATTTAAGAGATGTTGCAACTGTTAATGATACGATTGAATCGAGGGTTCAAGAAAGTTTTACAAACGGCAAAAAGAGTGCAACAATAATAGTCCAAAAGCAATCGGGAGCTAATAGTGTGCAAATTTCTAAAAAAGTAAAAGAAACCTTACCTTTACTTCAAAAAAACCTGCCGCCCGATGTTGAGCTAATGATTGTCAACGACACTTCCGAAAACATTGTTACTTCAATCAACAACTTAGCCGAAACAATATTAATCGCTTTTGTTATTGTGGCTCTGATTGTTTTATTCTTTTTGGGCAGATGGCGAGCGAGTATCATCATCATTGTTACAATACCCGTGTCTCTTATCAGTGCATTTATTTATCTGAGAGTAACAGGAAACACGATAAATATCATCACTCTTTCGGCGCTGTCTATAGCCATAGGATTAGTCGTTGACGATGCAATTGTAGTACTCGAAAATATCACAAGGCACATTGAAAGGGGTAGCCGTCCCGACCAAGCGTCTGTTTATGCTACCGAAGAAGTTTCGCTTTCGGTTATTGCTTCTACGCTCACCATTGTAGCTGTATTCATACCCATGACTATGATAGGTGGTTTTGCCGGAATTTTATTTAAACAGTTGGCTTGGATGGTTATCATCATCATAACCATTTCATTGCTCGCTTCATTATCGCTAACTCCTATGATGAGTTCAAAAATGCTGCGAGCCGAACGCTTTAGAGGTTTAACTTCCCGATTTGATAGAGGATACGCTAAAACTATAAAACCCCTTTTGGACGGACTTGACAACGCCTACGGCAGATTTTTACGAGTTGTTACCAACAATAAATGGAAAACGCTGCTCATAATGGTTGTCTTTATTACAATCGTGCTAGTATTTAGTCTGAGCAAACTTAAAACTGAATTTATGCCAAGCTCCGACAATAACTATATTGAAGCAGTCGTGGAATTGCCAACAGGAACACGTGCTGAGATAACAAAAGAAACCTGCTTTAAAATAAATGAAATAATAAAGGAAAAATATCCCGAAATTTATATAGTAGCTTCATCATATGGTCCAGCTTCCGACAAGAATACTTTTGCCGCTATGCAGAAAAATGGAACGAATATTATTACTTACCGTATGAGATTAATAGAACAAAAGTACAGAGACAAAACCATATACGATATAGGTAATGAAATACGTGAAGATTTGTCGAACATGCCCGAAATCGCAAAATATCAAGTAATACCCGGAGGAAACAGCCATTCCGGTATGGGTGCAGGGATTGTTAATGTTGAGATATTAGGATATGACCTTAAAACAACCGATGGAATAGCTAATGAACTTAAAACCGAACTTGCCAAAGTTGAGGGATTAGTTGATGTTTATATTAGCAGACAGGATTATAGACAAGAATATCAAGTTGAATTCGATAGAGAAAAGTTAGCTGTAAATGGTTTTACCATGAATGAAGCCGCTTCGGCTATCAAAAACAGAATCAATGGATTAGTTATGTCAAGATACCGCGAAGACGGCGATGAGTACGATATTGTCGTCAGATACGACGAAAAATACAGACAATCGTTACAAGATATTGAAAACATAGTACTGTACAACTCCGCAGGAAACAGCATCAGAGTAAAAGAGTTAGGTACGGTTGTTGAGAAATCATCGCTGCCACAAATTGAAAGAAAAAACAGAGAACGTATTGTTACCGTTAGTGGGTCTATCCACAAAAGAGCTTTAAGCGATATTATTGAGGATGTCAATGCCGTTATTGAAAAAACCGATATACCACCTGAAATTGGCACCAAAATTGGCGGTTCGTTTGAATATCAACAAGAAGCCTTTGCAGACCTTACAGTATTGCTTATTATTGCTACTCTGTTGGTATATATAATTCTGGCATCGCAATTTGAATCGCTTTCATATCCGTTTATTATTATAACTACGGCACCTATTGCTTTTGTCGGCTCTCTCCTTTCGTTGGTTATTACCAACACACCTTTAGGAATGATGGCGTTTGTGGGTATCATTATCTTAGTTGGTATTATTGTTAAAAACGGTATAGTTCTCATCGACTATATTAACCTGAACCGCGAACGCGGCGAATCTATAATTAATGCTGTAGTAAATGGTGGTAAGTCGAGGTTGCGACCTGTGCTTATGACATCGCTGACAACTATACTCGGAATGCTTCCTTTGGCAGTAGGAACAGGACAAGGTTCTGAACTTTGGCAATCGTTAGGCATAACGGTTATGGGAGGTATGACCTTTGCAACTCTGCTAACATTGATAATTGTTCCTGCACTATATACCATTTTCGGATACAACGTTATGAAACGCAGACGTAAAAAACTATTAAAAAAATTAAACTCTTAATAATTTAATTTTACTGACATGAAAGCTGTAATGATAACATTTGACCAAGCACACTATAAAGATATAGTCGATATATTAACACACTTGAATCTACGCGGATTTACAAGTTGGAAAGAAGTTTTTGGCAGAGGTTCCGTCGATGGATTTCCTCACTACGGTACTCACGCATATCCAAGTAAAAACAATGCTATTCTTACTATTATCGATGATAGTAGTGTTGAGCCTTTGTTTAAAAGACTTGCAGAGTTAAACTCCGATTACGAGAATTTAGGATTAAGAGCCTTTTCGTGGAATATAGAAGGTACAGTCTAGCCATTTGTTGAACACATTTTAAGAAAATAATATAAAAATTGGTTTATTTTCATAAAAAGTTTTACTTTTGCAAACTCAAAAATTAATAAGAAATATTAATTTTACGTTCAAACAGGATGCCCGAGTGGTGAAATTGGTATACACGAAGGACTTAAAATCCTTTGGTCATTGCGACCGTGCCGGTTCAAGTCCGGCCTCGGGTACAAAAAAAGCCTCAAGTTTTTGAGGCTTTTTTTGATTTTATATCCCATTATCGTCCCATAAATATCTTTTATTACAAAGTTGCTTTTGGTTTCGAAGTCTCGGGATTGTAGCAAAATTTGGCTTTAAAGGTTCTATTTTTTCTTTCTTACTTTTTTCTTGATAAAAAAGTAACAAAAAATCAAGGCTGACATTTCTTTTCTGAATTACGTTCTTATAAATCCTGAGTTCGTGCGGGTGATCTCCTCGCAAGCTCGGAGCTTCCCGCCCTCACTTGGGATTTATTTCGAACTCCATTCAGCAGAAATGTATGCCGTCCTTTAAAAACTAAATTATTAACTATTGCTATTTCTTTCCCATGTAGAGTATCTATGCAAAAAGAGTGAAGTTTATTTATTGCTAAACAGCTTAACAAAGTCGCAGAAACTCAAAACTCTCCCGAAACTTAGGGATAACACGCAACATCCCGAAACTTCGGGACAACCCGCAACCCGCACCACCCCTAAACCAAAATCCCTTCATCGGCAAAGCTGAAATACGAATTGTTGCCGATAATTAAATGGTCTAAGACGGGAATATCAAGAATTTGACCTGCTTTTAAAAATTTGCTAGTCAGAGTTTTATCACTCTCACTTGGTTTAAGTTGTCCCGAAGGATGATTATGAGCCAATATTACAGCAGTTGCATTGTTTTCGATAGCCGACTTAAATATCAATCGCTGATCGACGACGGTACCTGCCATTCCTCCCTCACTGATTTTTTCTATTTTAATGAGTCGGTTTGCCGTATTTAGCAACAAAACATAAAAACATTCTACACGCAAATCGCTTAATAAAGGTTTTAAGGCTTCAAAAGCTGACTTGCTTGTGCTGATTTTTTTTTGCTCAAGAGCCACTTCCAACGAACGCCTTCTCGACAGCTCCATTGCTGCACAAATTGTAACAGCCTTAGCCTCGCCTATTCCTTTGTATTTCATAAGTTCGGCAACCGAATAACGCGAAAGACTCGTCAAATTATTTCCGGCATCGGCATAAATACGCCTACATAAATCAACCGCCGATTCTTCTGCATTGCCCGAACCAATGAGAATAGCCAACAATTCTACATTACTAAGAGCCGCCGCACCTTTTGAAAGCAATCGCTCTCGTGGTCGCTCATCTTCAGCCCAACTTTTAATAGATTTTATTTTCATGAATTTAATAGGTTATTATATCTTTCAAATTTCGATTTCAACTCGTAAACAGAAATATTTCCAACTTCTCTTATATATTCTTTCCCATCAATATACAACAAAACCACAGGAACCGAAAAAACTCCGTAGCTTGCTGCCTTTTCGGGTTCTGCAACAGTATCTACAACGCAGAGTTCAAATTTTGGAAAATTTTCTGCAAGCATTTGTTCTATTTTGCTTCCCAAAACACGACAAACCCCACAAGTTAGCTCGTTTTTAAAATAAAAAACTTCAACTTTTCCTTTTATTTCATTTTCACAACTCATTGATAATCACTGTTTGTTCAACGCTACAAAATTTTGTCGTGGCTCACGCCAAACAAAGCAAAATCGTACTTAATAGGGTCGTTGCTGTCAAGTTTTCGCAGTTTTTCTGTAACTTCTACAACTGCATTCCAATTGTTTTGCTTTAAGGTTAAAAGTCCTATTTTCCTCGATGTATTTGCAGTATGTAAATCTAATGGCAGCATCAAGTCAGCTTGCGATATACCGTTCCATAATCCGAAATCAACACCTTTGTCATCTTTTCTGACCATCCAACGCATAAACATATTTAAACGCTTAGCTGCACTGCCTTTCTTCGGATTTGCAATGTGTTTTCTTGTCCTGACAAGATGCGGCAACTCGAAGAAAATATCATAAAATTCAATAAAAACATCTTTAAAATTACCGGTTTTGGAATAAGCATCGGTAAATACCTTCTCCAAACCTCCTTTATTGGTGTATATGTTTTTAAGCGAGTGAACAAAATAAAGTGCATCGTCTCCCGAAAATGTTCGGTAATAAAACTTTATTATTTTCTTAAACTCTTCGTCGGAAGCATTGATGATGAAGTTATACGGCTCGTAATCCATCATATCAATCAACACATTCGACTTCTTTATTATTTCCGAACGCTTTCCCCAAGCCAAGATTGAAGCAAAAAACGCCGATATTTCAATGTCTTCTTTACGAGTGAATTTATGTGGAATACTAATAGGGTCGTTTTCAATAAAGCTGACATTATTGTATTTCAAATAATAGAAGTCTAAAAAATCTTTTAATTCGTTCTCGCTATTAAACATAACACAAAGATAATTATTCCTGCACTACATACCATTCTACACCAATATTTTAGTTTATTTTAGCACGCAACGTAGCAAATATATTTCTGCCGGGCGCACTTATTCCGCTCGCGAAATAACGATAATGTTTGTCGAGAATATTTTCAACTCCCAAAAGCACATTGAGATTTTTTGAAATCCTAAAATCAATTTTAGCATTTAAAGTAAACCATGCCGGAGTTCCGTCTTCTGTAGCATACACAGGATTATCTTCGCCAGAAATGCTGTACTCGCTCAATGGTTTGGCAAAATTGTAAACAGCATAAACTTCGGCTGTAATGTAATTGTGTATGTATTTTAGAGAAGTTTTTCCAAACATAGGCGGAATATGGTCTAAGGGACTTTCATCCTTATCGATAGTGCCTTTGGTGTAAGTCATAAAACTGCTAAAATGCAAAGATGGAGTTATATTTGCCAAAACAAATGCCTCAAAGCCATACAAAGTCGCACTTTGAGTGTTGCTCATAAATTGAATATGCGACATAACGCCTTCGTACATAATTGAGTCGGAGCCGTTGATTGTAGTGTTTTGAAGCACAAAAGCATCGAAAAGTTTTGTGTAAAAGCCGGTTACTCCAAAATTAAATGCATGTCCTATTGTTTTTTCAACGGTAAGTTCGGCATTGGCAACCTGTTCCGGTTTTAAGTCGGGATTGGGTATTATAAGCAGTTTATCGTCGGAGTTCGAATCGTTTATCTTTCCGACATCATCAACATTAGGTGCTCTGAAACCTGTTGACACATTGGCTTTTAATCTCCAATCTCTTCCCGGCAAATATACAACGCCCAAAGCTCCGTTTACTGTTTGATTGTTTTGAGATATTACACCTGTTATCGGAAAATCAGCTAACTGCAGCATTTCAGGCGTATATTCCGAATTTAAAGTAACGTAATTATACCTTAAACTTTGCGAGAAAATAAATTTATCGCATATGTCCCACTTGTGCGACAAATAAGCCGCTGCATGAAACATATTGTTCAATTTATCGGGATACCTCGAAATTGCAGTTTTGGTGATTTCTCCTGTTTTTACATTCTCGTGGTAAGCGTTAGAATTCACCGTATTGTAAATAAATTCTATACCGTAATTTATTTTATTTTTAGGTGCAACCTGCTTATAAAAATCTGTATTAAAGGTGTATTGATTAACGGTTTCTTCCTGATGTCTTTTCTTGCTCTTTCTAAATCGCCTGTTAATCCTATCTTCGCTAATATTTTGATACGCCATGGTAACGTCCATTTCGTCGAACAATAAATAATTGTTTGTTAATGTTTGTTTTACCGAAATTAAAGCTCTTTTTTGCGGACCGTAGTACCATTCGGCATACTTGGGAATATTTCCGTCAAAAGTATTTAGTCGATCGTACCTCGGCACATCGGTCGTGTTTGAATATTGAGCATTGACAAGAACACTGTACTTTTCGCATGGTTTGTACAACAACTTGGTAAACAAATCAAATTGTTTGTAACCCGATTGTTTTTGCACAAGCGGATCGGGATTAGTTATGACGGAATCAATACCATTAATACGTTCAACGTAATACAAGCGTTTTCCCCAATCTCCGTACTTTTCATCTCTTACACTACCTTGTCGCAAATCGCCAATGGATTTGGCGGTAACACCCGAAAGCAAAGCAAACTTTTTAGTTCCTACGTTTATTCTAAAACTTTGCATGTAATCGTTGGCTGCCGAGCCGTATCGTAGCGATAAGTCTCCGTTCACTAAAGTTGTATCTCCACTTGATAGTTGCGGATTTTTTGTAAAAAAGTGCATAACTCCGCCCATAGCATCGCTGCCGTACATTATTGAACCGGGTCCGTGCAATACCTCAACTCGTTCCAACATTTCAGGGTCTATTGTTATTACATTTTGCAAATGTCCGGCACGGTAAATAGCGTTGTTCATTCTAACTCCGTCGATAACAATCAGCAACCTATTGGATTCAAACCCTCTAATGACAGGACTACCTCCACCTAACTGACTTTGCTGTACAAATACTTTTCCGCTGCTTCTGAGCAAATCGGCACTGCTTTGCGGACTAATATCTCTGATTTCTTTCGTCTCAATTATGTCAATCTTGTTGTAAGTCCGCCTAAGCGATTCGGCTCTCTTGTTCTCAATTAAAACAAATTCTTGTAAAGGTATTAAGTTTTCATCTAATACGATTTTGTTTTTCTTTGCTTTAATTTCCGAAACACTAACACGCTTGTTGTAATACGAAACGTGGCTTATTGTGAGCATGTCGTTGTCGGAAAACTCATCTAACCTAAATTCTCCTTTTTGGTTACTTATTGCCATTTTTGAGCTGTCGTTGTTGTACACATAACAATTTTCAACAGGTTGAGAAGTGCTTTTAGAAATAATTGTTACGGTTTGAGATAATAAATCATTGAAATTGAAAACCATAATAAAGCCTAATAAAATCAAGGCTTTACAGCTTGCTTTAATTTTATATTGTTTAATCATTTTTGTTAAATTTTGTGAAAACTACAAAGCTAAGATTTTTTCATAATTAATTAAGCAATTTAAATAATAATAAAAAATCGAGTTTCATATATATATTTATGCGAAAATTTGTAATTTCGCAGGTTGATTAAAGATTAAAATTATAAAAAAATGAAATTTCATCCCGAAATATGTAAAATACCCGATAAAAGGATGCAACCTTTTATTGATGCCGACGAAATTTGGGAACACCTTAATAACGCCGAAGCAACACCTGAAAATGTTGAAGAAATAATTCAAAAATCATTAAACAAAAACAGACTTACACTAAGAGAAACTGCTACACTTATCAATGCAAACACTCCAGAATTGGTGGAAAAAATAAAAGCCGGTGCAAGAAAACTAAAAGAAATGGTTTACGGAAATCGTATTGTTTTGTTTGCTCCGCTTTACATTGGAAATAAGTGTATTAACAATTGTGCGTACTGCGGTTTCAGAACAGGCAATAAAGAAGCCATCAGACATACGCTTAGCGACCAAGAAATTGTTAGAGAAGTGGAAGCATTGGAAGACAACGGACAAAAGCGCTTGATTTTGGTTTATGGCGAACACCCTGCCTACAACGCCGA
Organism: Lentimicrobiaceae bacterium; assembly: GCA_033809755.1. Taxonomy (GTDB): domain Bacteria; phylum Bacteroidota; class Bacteroidia; order Bacteroidales; family UBA4417; genus UBA4417. The sequence continues at coordinate 16,057 of JAPXLB010000005.1, read as the reverse complement.
ATACATTGCTCATACTGTTAGATTGGTTTATTCTGTAAAAAAAGGAAACGGCGAAATACGACGTGTAAACATAAACGCCGCTCCCTTGTCGATTGAAGATTTCAGAACGGTAAAAGCCGCTGGAATCGGAACTTACCAAATTTTTCAAGAGACCTACCACCCCGAAGCGTACAAAAGATATCATTTGGGTGGTAAAAAAACCGACTACAACTACCGTCTAACTTCCTTGGATAGAGCTCAGGAAGCTGGAATAGACGACGTTGGCATTGGTGCTTTACTTGGATTGTACGATTGGAGATTTGAAGTAATGGGATTGGTTAGACACACAAACCATTTTGAAGCATGTTACAATGTTGGTCCTCACACTATTTCGTTTCCACGTCTGAAAGATGCGTCTTCGGCTTCTTTCGACAAAGCTTATGATGTTTCCGACGAAGATTTTACAAAATTGGTTGCAATACTTCGTTTGGCTGTGCCATACACAGGTTTGATACTTACCGCACGCGAAAATCCCGAAGTAAGAAAAGAAGTAATGAAGTTTGGCGTTTCGCAAATTGACGGTGGTACAAAGCTTGAAATAGGAAGCTACACCGAAAGTTTGAACGAAGAACAAAATCTGAACCGCGAACAATTCCATATTGGCGACTCCAGATCGTTGAACGATATTATTAACGAACTCCTTGATTCCGGTTATTTGCCTTCGTTCTGCACTGCTTGCTACCGATTAGGAAGAACCGGCGAACACTTTATGGAATTTTCTGTCCCCGGATTTATAAAAAGATACTGCTCGCCGAACGCAATTCTAACTCTTACGGAATATTTGGAAGATTACGCTCCGGAAGAGACCAAAGCTAAAGGTTACAAGGTTATTGAAGAGAACCTGAAAAAATTAGAAGACGATAGCTATAAAGTTAACGTTACGGAAATCCGAAATAGGATTGAAAAAATAAAGAAAGGCGAAAGAGATTTGTATTTTTAGGCAACTAATTGAAAAATTGGAAATGGTGGTCGGTGATTGTTGCGGGTTACGAGATAGTTTTGAGTTCTGTCCCGAAGTTTCGGGAGAGTTCCGAGTTCCGAGTTCTGAGTTCCCAACTATTAATTCTAAACAAACCCACCCATCACCAATCACTCATCACCATTCACCATTCACTGCTTCCTCGATTATATAAATTGATAATTAGCTTTTTACAACGAACTATTGTTTGCCGTTGGCTGTTGGCTTTTAGCCATTGGCTTTATGCCATAACAACCCCTATAAGGCTTTTTTTGTAATCAATAAACTTTTTTAGTTTCAATTTTGTTTCTTTCATTTTCTTTGCTTGTCCAAAGAAAACGAAACAAAAGAAAAGACACTTTTTACAAGGAATTTTTTATTGCCATTAGGCAATAAAAACCGTAAAAAAGAAACTAAATTTCTTACAGGGATTCAGAAATTTTTAACGTTTCTTTTATACATATTCTGCGTAAAAAGGATTTTAAATGAGTAAAATTTTATCCCACTCACTTTTGCAAAGCTAGCGAGCAGCGATTATAAGAATTTGCTGGGAAAAATCGCTAAATATAGGGTTCGGTGCTAACGCACCTTTGATGTAATAATAATTTATGCTATAAATTGTTCGGTGCTAACGCACCTTTTTGCACTTTGATCAGCCATAAAACTACACGACACACGACACACGACACGCAACCCGTACCACTAATGGCTAATAGCCAAAAGCTAATAGCTAATGGCTAATGGCTATTTATTAATTGTTAATTGAAAATTGCTAAAAACATCACCGCTCGCTCGATTTGTAAAATCGAGCGTGGTAAATATTGGCTTTTAAGGTTTCAATCTTTTTATATTTGGTCTCCAAATTTTATTTCGGGATAATCATCCTCATCCAATCCCCAAAAGGATTGAAAGTCCAAGTTAATTTTTACCACCTGTATGTTTACATTTGTGTTATCAATTGCATATTTTTCCATAACATTAACTTGTTCTTTGTTTAGTTTGCCAACATATTTTGCCCAATAAATAACAACTATAAAGTCGGCATTATTATCTACAGTTATTGTGGTTGGGTTACCTTCTATATCGCACAATCCTGTGTTAATATCATCAAAATTAAAATTTTCGTTTATCTTATATGTTTTATTTTTATCTAATTCTAAAATGGCTCTATAAGCAGGTGCATTACAATGTAGAATAGTATCGCGATAAGCGATATTATCTAAATTTTTATTAAATATTAAAACTTCGGGTACACCTCCACCTGAAAGAGTCATCTGATTTACATAACTTTCAATATTTTGAGTTGTAAACACATTGTCCGTTATCATATCGTACTTTCGCATGCATTTGCGTAAAGACTCTGTGGTTTCAACTCTCGGCTCGTGCGCACCTTTATATACCATGAGTAATTTGGTGCCTATTTTTTTGCAACCGCCTGTCATTAACAACACTAATACTAGACTAAATATTGTTATCTTTGATTTCATAGTAAAACAATTGTTTAATAATTCATGATTAAATTAATTGTCACAAAACTAACAAATTGACATTAATTTGCAAATCATTTCAAATTATTTTTTCATTATGTAATTAAGAAATATCTGATATCCGGTAATCCGCATAGCCAAAAGCCAACGGCTAACGGCTAACAGCCAAAAGCTAAAAACCAAAAACCTCCTCAATTTTCAATCCATCCCAATTTCCCGAACTCATCATCAACAGATTAGTATTGCTGTAGTTTTGATTGAGTAAAAATTGTTTTAAATCTGTCGGGTTGGTTACAACGTTAAGGTCGTTTCGACCGAATTGCTCTTTTACATATTCTGCATCTAAATCGGGTAATCGTTTAAGCTGTATAGCATGTGGCGAAAAGTACACAAGTGCAACATCGGCTTTTTGCATGGTGTTTTTATAATTTACCAAAAACTCTTTGCTCAGACTGCTATACGTGTGAAGTTCAAAACAAGCAATTAATCTGCGTTCTGGATATTGCTCCTTAACTGCATTTAGCGTTGCCATAAGTTTTGAAGGCGAATGTGCAAAATCTTTATACACCACCGATTGAGAGTTTTCATACACTTTTTGCAATCTGTTTAAAGCTCCTTTAAAATCGGAAATGGCGTTGTAAAACTGTTCTTCACGAACGCCAAGTTGCGAACACACATTTTTAGCCGCCTCTATATTTAGCAAGTTATGCTTACCAAAAACCGATATAGTATATTGATTTCCGCTGTCGCTGATAATAGTTGTTTTTCCGTTTCTGACTTCGTGTTTTGGCAAATTGTACGAAATAATGTTTTTGCAAGCAAAATCATTGTTCTCAATCAGTTTTACAATATTTTCGTCGTCGTTGCAGTAAATTAATGTTCCGTTTTCGGGAATAAGTTGCATAAATATTTCAAACTGCCGCAAATAGTCTTCAAAAGTTGTAAATACATTTGCATGATCCCAAGCTATACCGCTAACAACAGCAATATCGGGTTTATAAACATGGAACTTCGGACGTTTGTCCATAGCTGAAGTCAGGTATTCGTCTCCTTCCAAAACAATGTATTTATTGTCTGTAGTTAGCTTAACCATAACTTCGTAGCCCTCTAACTTAGCGCCGACCAAGTAATCGACATCTATGTTCAGTTTGTTTAGCACGTGAAGAATCATTGCCGTAATTGTGGTTTTGCCATGACTTCCACCAATAACCACACGAGTTTTATCCAAACTTTGTTTATAAATATATTCGGGAAAAGAGTAAATGGGTATTCCAAGCTCCTTTGCTTTCTGCAATTCGGGATTATCGCCTTTAGCGTGCATGCCAAGTATTATCTCATCGATTGAATTGTCGATTTTATCGGAAAACCAACCTACATTATCAGGTAGTATGCCGTGTTTACTCAGATTTGTACGCGCCGGATCAAAAATTTCATCGTCGCTGCCTGTAACGTCGTATCCTTTAATTTTAAGAGCAATTGCCAAGTTATGCATGGCACTGCCTCCTATTGCAATAAAGTGTACTTTTTTACTCATTATTAATTTCTTTCTCCAAAAATAGATGAACCAATTCTGACCATTGTACTGCCTTCGGCTATTGCTATTTTGTAGTCGTTGCTCATTCCCATAGATATTTCGGAAAACGAATCTCTGTCTGAGAAGAACTCGTTTTTTAATATATCAAAATAACTTCTCAATAATTTAAACTCTTTTGCAATGGCAATTTCATCGTCAGTAAAAGTAGCCATTCCCATAACGCCTTCAATTTCGACGTTTGGATATTTTGCAAAAAAATCTTTATCAAATAGTTTCAAAACTTCATCAATATCAAAACCTTGTTTGGTTTCTTCTTCGGCAATATGAAACTGTAACAGGCATTTTGCCTTAAAATTATTATTTGAAGCAACTTTGTTAATGGTATTCAGCAATCTAACATTGCTTACACTATGCGTTAGCGTAATTATTGGCAGAATTTGTTTTACCTTGTTGGTCTGAAAATTACCAATAAAATGCCACTGAATATCCTCAATGTTGATATTTTCGTTTTTAACAACCAACTCCTGAGCTCGAGACTCGCCAAATATGCGATGTCCGGTATTGTTGTACAAACAAAGAATATCTTCAAGGGGTTTTAGTTTTGAAACTGCAACAATCTTAACATCAGACGGTATAGATTGTCTGATGTTAAGAAAATTATCTACTATTTTCATTTAATAAAAATTTAGTCCAAAGTATGAACAACTAAACCGCTTCTTAATTTAGGTTCAAACCAAGTAGTTTTTGGTGGCATGATATTGCCGCTATCGGCAATATTGATAAGCTGTTGCATGGTAACAGGATAAAGTGCAAAAGCGACTTTCATTTCGCCAGAATCGACTCTGGTTTTAAGCTCGCCCAAACCTCTGATACCGCCAACAAAATCGATACGCATACTGGTACGTAGGTCTTTTATGCCAAGTATTTCGTCTAATACTAAGTTCGACAAAACAGTAACATCAAGCACGCCAATAGGATCGTCGTCGTTGTATGTTCCTTCTTTTGCAGTCATACTGTACCATTTTCCGCTTATGTACATTGAAAAATTATGCAATTTGTTGGGTCTGTATATTTCGGTTCCAACCTCAACTATGTCGAAGCTCTTTCTCAATTTTTCAAAAAATTCTTCCTCTGTAAGTCCGTTCAAATCTTTTACAACTCTGTTATAATCGATTATTTTAAGTTGGTCGGCGGGGAAAATAACAGCCATAAAATAGTTGTATTCTTCATCACCTTTGTGATTAGGATTATTAGCCCTTTTTTCCTGTCCGACTAATGCAGCAGCTGCTGTACGGTGGTGACCGTCGGCTACATACAAGTAAGGAATATCTTTATCGAAAATATCAACTATTTCGTTTATAACATTGTCGTCGTCTATAACCCAAAAGTGATGTCCAAAACCGTCGTCGGCAACAAAGTCGTACAATGGTTTCTTGGTATCAACAACGTTTGCAACAATTTCATCAATTCTTTTGTGTGGCGGATAAGTAAAGAAAACGGGCTCAACGTTGGCATTTGTAATTCTAACGTGAATCATCCTGTCTCTTTCTTTATCTTTACGAGTAAGTTCGTGCTTTAAGATTCTGTTATTAAAGTAATCATCGATATTTGCACAAGCAACCAAACCGTACTGAGTACGACCATCCATTGTTTGAGCATACAGGTACAAATTCGGCTTTGTATCTCTAACAAGCCATTTGTTATCCTGAAACATTTGAAAGTTTTCAACAACTTTTGCGTACACCTCATCACTGTGTTCGTCAACACCTTCGGGCAAATCGATTTCGGCTTTTGTAACCCTTAGCAATGAATAAGGATTTCCTTTAGCTTCAATTCTAGCTTCGGCAGAGTTCAACACGTCGTACGGACGCGATGCAAGTTTTTTAGCAATTTCTACAGGTGGTAGTAGTCCTTGAAAGGCACGAATTTTTGTCATATTTGTTTTAATTTATTTAAGTTAAAAATTTATTTATTTTTACTCACATGAGTTTGAGTTATTGTTATTATTATTTCTTCGTAATGAATTAATTAAGGCTCCTATCATCTTAACCAACTCTATTAATTGATTTCTTAATTCTGTTTCTACATCTGACGTGATATAGTTCAAATTGGCAGCAATGGTAACATGTACCACGCTTTCAACTAAAGTGTATTTTGCACGTTTTAAACCTTTTATAAATTCCATTTTACTTTTCAAACAGCCTGATGCAATGTAAACAGGTATTGCTACCGAGGCTTCCAAAATTTTATTGATAAATTCGGCATCAGAGCTTACCGAACTCGACAATACTTGTTTCGCAAAAACACTATGTTCAATAGCTTTGTTGTATACTCTTAGGTTTTCAAACCTAAAGAGATTTTGTTCATTGGGAATTTCGGTATCTGTTGTTTTCATAATAATAAATATTTAATAAGTGTGATAAAATAATTTGCTAATTTAACATTTTCCTAAAATAAATTTATTTTAATAAAATGTTTTTTAAAATTTATTACATTTGTCAACTTGCAACAAAGTTATACATATTAATAATATTATATAAAATTATTGTTAAATAATGAATTTGATAAAAAACATATTTGTCAATTATTACTTAAAAAAAACATCTGAAGTCATTGATAAACCTGTGAACTTCGACTTCAACGAAGTTTCAGATGTTCTGTTGATTGGGCAAATTAATAATGCTACCAATTTGGGAATGTTCAATAACATAATAAATCAATTTAAGAGTTTGAATATTAACGCCATGTGTGTTGTTTTTTCGGAAAAGAAAAAATTGAATGCACTAAATTCTAACGAAAATATACACACAATCGGATTATACGATTTTTCATACAAATTGCAACCAAAAATTGATAGCATAAAAAAAATCCAATCCGATTCATATTATTTAAGCATATGTTACCCTATTGATTTCACTCCGTTTCAGAAACTTATAATAAAAAAAATAAATTCCAACTGCAAAGTGGGTCCCTTCACCGAAAACCACGATTGTTTTAACTTAATGATACACTACGACAAAAATGACGACACTTTTGCAGAATATACACAAACGACAATAAATTATTTACAAAAACTAAAAACTGAATAAAATGAATAATGTATTTAAAGGCACCGGTGTTGCCATAGTTACACCATTTCACAAGCACGGCACTGTCGACTTTTCGTCCTTAGAAAATTTAGTCGAGCACATAATTAAAGGCAAGGCTTCATACATTGTAGTACTGGGTACGACAGGCGAAGCGGTAACTTTGTCGAAAGAAGAAAAACTAGCCGTTTCTTCACACATAGTTGAAGTTGTTAACAATCGACTGCCTCTAGTTTTGGGAGTTGGAAGCAATAATACCCAAGAAGTAATAAACACGTTTCATCACTCCACGTTAATAGAATCCTTTCAAGCTATTATGTCGGTTACGCCTTGTTACAACAAGCCTCAGCAAAAAGGTTTGTATTATCACTATAAAAATATTTCGGCTACTTGTCCTTTGCCAATCATTATGTACAATGTGCCGGGACGAACTTCGGTTAATATGACTGCCGAAACTACACTTAAAATTGCTCAGGAGTTTCCTAATATTATAGGCATTAAAGAAGCTAGCGGAAATATGGCTCAAGTTATGAGTATTATTAAAAATAAACCCGATAACTTTTTGGTAATTTCCGGCGATGATCTTTTGGCGTTGCCTATTATCGCCGCCGGTGGCGATGGCGTTATATCGGTTGCTGCAAACGCATTTCCCGATATTGTATCACAAATGGTTAACTTTGCCTTAGACAAGAACTTGGAAAAAGCTGTCCCGCTTCACTACAAAATGTTAGACTTTGTCAATGCTATTTTCGAACAAGGAAATCCATCGGGAATTAAAGCTGCTCTGGAAATATTAGGACTTATACAACAATATGTCAGACTACCTCTCGTTAAAGTAGAAAAAACTTTATACAATAATATTGCAAGCATAATTGAAACTTTAAACAAAAAATAATTACACAAATCTATAACACACAACCATGCGCAAAAATTTATATTTACTATTCTGCTCCTTGTTCGTGTCGCTATTGATGTACACAAACAACTCCAATAGCCAAAGTTTAACCGAATACCAAAAAGCTCAAAACTATATTTCTCAAAGAGGTGAAGTGTTTTTCTGCTTCCCTAATAGCGATGTAGAGCTGACTAAACAAATCTCAAAATACATTTCTATAGACAAGATCGTTAATGATACGGTTTTCGCCTATTCTAACCAAAAAGGATTTGATAAAATACTCGACTATAATATAGATATAAAGACTTTGATACCGCCTTCATTGCTTTACAGCGTAAAAACTGCCGATTATGTCAAAGGAAGCTATGCTTGGGACTACTACCCTACTTACGAGGGCTTTGAGACTATGATGCATGATTTTGCCAACGACTACCCCGATATATGTAAACTTCTGATTATAGATACATTACAAAGCGGCAGAAGGCTCATAGGTGTCAGAATTTCGGATAATGTTAACGAACAAGAAAACGAGCCGGAGTTTTTATACTCAGCTACAATGCATGGCGACGAAACAACAGGTTATGTGCTTATGCTCCGACTTATAGATTACCTGCTGTCTAATTACGGCGTATTGCCGCGTGTTACCGATATTGTTAACAACACCGACATTGTCATTTTCCCATTGGCAAATCCCAACGGCACGTACCGTGCAGGTAACCATACCGTTAACGGAGCTACCAGATACAACGCCAACAACGTTGACCTTAACAGAAACTACCCCGACCCAAAAGACGGTCCGCACCCGGACGGAAATCCATGGCAAGAAGAAACTATTGCGTTTATGAACCTTGCCGATAATAATAATTTCGGCATGGGAGCTAATTTTCACGGTGGAGCCGAAGTTGCCAACTACCCATGGGATACATGGGCGAAACTTACTGCCGACGACAACTGGTGGAAGTTTATTTCGAGAGAATACGTCGATACCGTCCACAAATACTCGCCTTACAACTATTTCAGCGGCTTTAATAACGGTATAATAAACGGATACCAATGGTATAGCATAAACGGCGGAAGGCAAGACTATATGAATTATTTTCAAAATTGCAGAGAATTTACTCTAGAAATTTCAAATACTAAGCTACTGCCAACAAGTCAGCTCAATAACCATTGGGAATATAATTATCGCTCGTTTTTAAATCATATAGAGCAAGCCCAATACGGACTGCACGGTGTTGTTACCGACTCCATCACCGGCGCCCCTTTATACGCCAAAGTTAATATAGCTTTGCACGATAAAGATAACTCGTTTGTGTATACCGATAAAGATGTAGGTGATTATCATCGATATTTAAAAGCCGGTACTTACGATGTTACCTATTCGGCTTTCAGTTATACCCCTAAAACTTTTCAGGTTACCGTTAATGATTTTGAAACTACAATTCTAGACGTACAACTGTACAATGGCGCGTTACACGCCAATTTTACTTCCGATACAAACAGAACCTATATTGACGGCAGCATCGCGTACGAAAGTTTGGTTGCCGGCAACCCCGACAGCTTAAGATGGCACTTCGAAGGCGGAATCCCAGCTACATCAGTGAACTTCAATCCTGTTGTTACGTATCCCGAAAGCGGAAACTTTTCGGTGAAACTCATTGCTTACAAAGGTTCTTTCACCCATAGCGTTTTTGAAGATAATTATGTTGAAGTCATGCCTTGGCATATATCCAACAACAAAACTTATAGCTTATGCGAAGCTAAATTTGTTGACGACGGTGGCTTGGAAAACAACTACAGCAACAACCAAAATAGAACAATCACTTTTGTTGCAGACAGACCCAACCATAAAATTTGTGCTAAGTTCAATAGTTTTAATACCGAAGAAATTGGTGGCAACTGCATTGACAAACTTATTGTTTACAACGGAGCTGACACAAATGCTACAGTTATTGCAGAACTTTGCGGAAGTACATTGCCCAACGATATTAGCTCATCAAATTCGGATAATGCACTAACCTTTCAATTTATATCTAATGATGCTGTAACCGAAAGCGGATGGGATATCGACATTACATGTGTTGATTATACTAATATCAATGACTTTGAAAATCCGGAAGTAAACATTTATCCTAATCCTGTTACAGGAAACATTATAAATATTGAAACCAAATCGCCTATAAAATCGGTAATATGTTTTGATGTTTCAGGTAGATTTGTTTTCGGAAGCAAAAATATTAGCAACAACTGTTTATATCACAACTTAGATAACGGAGTTTACACTCTGAAAATTGAAACGCAAAACGGTACGGTTACTAGAAAGATTATTGTAAACAGGTAGTTTTTTTATTGTTGTCCAATAAATATCTTTAACTACAAGGTCGATGTTGGCTGTTGGCTCTTAGCCATTAGCTAGATTTTGTCCCGAAGTTTCGGGGCTCATTGCTAATTGCACATTGCTAATTGACAAAAACCACCCACCACCCACTCACTACTCTGACAGTAATGATAGTTTTAAAAATAAAAAAAGAGCCGTCTCGGACTGAGACAGCTCCTTTCTGGGTATTAACATTAGTAAATTTATTAACTAAAATTTGGCAATACTTTTTTCAGCCAATTATCAACCCTGCTTTCTGTTAAATCGCTTTCATTGTCTTCATCTATAGCCAATCCAACAAACATGCCGTCAATGACCGAATCCGACTCGTCGAAAGAATAGCCTTCAACAGAAACGCCCTCAATAATTTTAGGACCGTTCTCTTTTATCGCGTTGTTCAAGTGACTCATACTTCCGCAAAACGAATCGGAGTTGCTTTGCGAGTTGCCGACTGCAAAAAGAGCTACATTTTTTCCACTCAAATCCAATTCTTCCAAATCAGTTAGCAACACCTCCCAGTCGTCCTGCAAATCGCCGAAACCCCACGTTGAAGTCCCTAAAATCAAATTATCAAAATTTTGTAATTCTGCTATATCAATATCAGCAACATTAAATATTTCTACTTTTTCTCTGCCTATCTTATCGGCAATAATGTTTGCTACGTTTTCAGCATTTCCTGTTGTCGATCCGTAAAAAAGTCCAATCTTTTTCATAATAGTTTATGGTTGTTAAATTAATATTTTAAAATGATACAACTTCCATTAGAACAAATACTTTGCCAAATTTTAACAATATTTTTTCCAGCACAAAATAGTTTTGTTAAAAAATTATAATAGAAGAAAGGGAAATCAAAGAATATTACAATTGGAGTATGTTATCGCAAAATAATTTAAAATAATCCTTATCCAGGGGTTTCGAAATTATGCTAACTTCTTGCTTGCTGACAGGATGAATAAATTTAAGGCTGTACGCATGAAGCGAAATCGAGCCGTCGCCGTTTGTGCGTTTCGAGCCGTATTTTACGTCGCCTTTGATAACGCAACCAATATTTGCAAGCTGACATCTTATTTGATGATGGCGACCTGTTAGCAACTCAACTTCCAGTAGCGACAATGTTTTGCCGGTGGCAAGCAACCTGTATGCCAATTTGGCTTCCTTCGAATTAGGAGTCCCGGGCGAAACAACAAAACTCTTGTTCTTATCACTGTTGCGAAGCAAATGATTAACAAGCATATCCTCAGTTTTTGGTGGTATTCCCTCCACTACAGCCAAATATTTTTTCGACACTTCCGAACCTCTAAACATATTGTTCAATCGGGTTAATGCTTTTGAAGTCTTGGCAAAAACCACAACGCCACTTACAGGGCGGTCGATACGGTGAACCACACCCAAAAAAACATTGCCGGGTTTGTTATACTTAACTTTCAGATAATTTTTAACAAAATCGCTGAGCGAATCATCGCCGGTACGGTCGCCTTGTACAAGTTGCGACGATTTTTTATCAATGACGATAATATGATTATCCTCAAAAAGTATTTCTAATTCTTTATCTATGCTTTTATTATCTGATGTACTGCTAACGCTATTAGTATTGCTCATCGGCATTAGGAAAATTAACTTTTTTTACGTCGTCTATGTACCTTTGTACCGCATCAATGATGACAGTGTTAAGATTGGCATATCTGCGTAAAAAACGAGGTGAAAAATCTTGAGTAATTCCCACCATATCTTGAAAAACCAAGACTTGCCCATCTACACCGCTACCTGCACCAATACCTATGATAGGAATTTTAGCATTGTTAGCTACTTCCTCAGCCAATTTAGCAGGAATTTTCTCTAATACAATTCCGAAACACCCGAGTTTTTCCAAAAGAAGCGCATCTTCTATTAATTTTTTGCTTTCCTCTTCGTCTTTTGCTCTGACTGTATATGAGCCAAATTTGTTTATCGACTGCGGAATAAGTCCCAAATGTCCCATAACAGGAATCCCAGCATCAATGATGCCCTTAACAGAATCGGCTATTTCTATGCCACCCTCTAATTTTAAAGCACTTGCGCCGGTTTCTTTCATTATTCTGATAGCACCTTCCAGAGCCTTTTTCCAATCACCCTGATAAGTTCCAAAAGGCATATCCACTACGACCAACGCTCTACTTACAGCACGCACAACCGACTTGGCATGATAAATCATTTCGTCTAAAGTTATTGGCAAGGTGCTACTATATCCTGCCATAACGTTTGCAGCCGAATCTCCGACCAAAATAGAATCTATGCCGGCTTGATCCATAAGTTTAGCTGTTGAATAATCATAAGCGGTGAGCATAGAAATTTTTTCGCCGCTGTTTTTCATCTCTTGCAATACAAGAGTAGTTATACGTGGTAGCTGTTTAAATTTACTTTCCATTTTTATATTTTTAGAAAACGGCACAAAGTTAATCTTTATTTTTAATCGGCATTATGCTTTTTGTTTTAGATTTTGTTTAACTTTGCAAGTTTGTAACTTAAAAAACATCAAACTAGCTACAATTACTGCATATATGAATAAAATATTTTTTAAAATCTTTGCAATAAGCACTATCGTTTTAACATTTTTATCGTGTAAAAATGATTTTGACCTTAACGCAGAATACAAGGAAATAAATATTGTTTACGGTATATTAGACCACCAAGACACAACCCACTACCTTAGGATTAACAAAGCCTTTTTGGGAGAAAGCAGTGCAATTGAATATGCCAAAATTCTTGACTCATCGTTTATAAATAATGCTGTTGTTAAAATTATCGATTCTTCGGCTACCAATGTTGTTGAAATTATTTTCGACACTATTACTTTGTATAATAAAGAAGAGGGCGATTTTTATGCTCCAAAACAAATAGTATATAAAGCCGATTTTATAATCAACAACGACCACTCGTACAAACTTATCGTTGATAATGCTGCCTGCGAAGAAATAACTTCTGCTCAAACAGAACCCTTGGGAAATTTTTATTTCGCTTCGTATAATGTTACCGGCAACACCTTTAACGTTAACAATAGCACAGACAGACCGACAGATATTGAATTTACAAATTCAAAAAATGCCAAGCGCTACAAACTTGACATAGTTTTTCATTACAAAGAATTAAAAAGCAATTTTGACACAACCTATTCAAAAGTCAAATGGAGCCTACCCGATATTTTTGCATCTAACACAGCCGGAAACGGACGTTCACGTGTTTCGTTCTTAGGAATAGAATTTTACAATTTCTGCTTACGTAATATTCCGTACTCCGATCAAAGCGTTGAAGATGCAATTCAAAAGCGTTTGGTTCACAAATTTGAACTCACACTTACAGCCATCGACGAAAATTTGAGCATATACCTAGATGCTGTTAAGAACAGTGGAAACTCTCTTATAGAAACTCCAATGTACACCAATATTAATAACGGATATGGCATTTTTGCTTCGCGAAGACAATTAGTTAAAACGTTTGATGTAAGCAAAAATACCGAATTTATATTTACTTCCGAAGAATCTTTGCAACATCTCAAATTTATTCCTTACTAACAGCAATTACTGTTTAAAAGTCGTATAATTCCACTTGTAAAAATCGGAAAGTGTCATTTTGTCACTTGCCGAAATTTTTCCCTATCGTAATCTTACATCTTTGACTTTCAGGGTTTTAGATGTTCCATTTTCTTAAAATTTAAGTTTTTAAGTTAAAAAAAAGCATCGTGGCATAATCATTGACAACATAAGGTTACAAAAATCTAAATAATAAACTTTTAATAAAATAATATAAATAATGGGAAAAATAATTGGAATTGACTTAGGAACAACAAACTCGTGCGTATCGGTTATGGAAGGCAATGAGCCTGTTGTAATTCAGAATAGCGAAGGAAAACGCACGACACCTTCAATAGTTGCCTTTACTGACAACGGCGAAAGAAAAATCGGAGATCCGGCAAAACGTCAGGCTATAACAAACCCCAAAAAGACCGTTTTTTCAATCAAACGTTTTATGGGCGAGACCTACGACCGTGTCGCCGGTGAATTGTCGCGTATACCCTACGAAGTTGTCAAAGGCGAAAATAATACTCCACGTGTTAAAATTGACGACCGCAAATATACTCCGCAAGAGTTATCGGCAATGATACTTCAGAAAATGAAGAAAACCGCCGAAGACTACTTAGGACATACTGTTAACGAAGCTGTTATCACTGTGCCGGCTTATTTTAACGACTCGCAACGTCAGGCTACAAAAGAAGCAGGCGAAATTGCAGGACTTACCGTCAGACGTATAATTAACGAGCCTACAGCAGCAGCATTGGCATACGGACTTGATAAGAAAAATAAAGATATGAAAATTGCCGTGTACGACCTAGGTGGCGGTACTTTTGATATTTCTATATTGGAATTAGGCGATGGAGTTTTTGAAGTAAAATCTACTAACGGCAACACTCACCTTGGTGGTGACGACTTTGACCATAGAATTATGGATTGGCTTGCCGAAGAATTTATGAAAGACGAAAACATAGACCTCAGAAAGGATCCTATCGCACTGCAACGCTTGAAAGAAGCTGCAGAAAAAGCTAAAATAGAGCTTTCGAGTTCAACCACAACGGAAATTAATCTTCCGTACATTATGCCGGTTGACGGTATTCCAAAGCACCTTGTCAGACAATTAACCAGAGCTAAATTTGAACAACTTATCGACGATTTAGTTAAAGCTTCAATTGAGCCGTGCCGCATAGCCGTTAAGGATGCAGGCATTGACGTGAGCGACTTAGACGAAATCATTTTGGTAGGAGGTTCTACACGTGTTCCGGCTATACAGAACGCAGTAGAAAAATTCTTCGGAAAAGCTCCTTCAAAAGGCGTTAACCCCGACGAAGTCGTTGCTATAGGTGCTGCGATTCAAGGTGGCGTTTTGACAGGTGAAGTAAAAGACGTACTTCTTCTTGACGTTACACCTCTTTCGCTTGGTATTGAAACCTTAGGCGGAGTCATGACAAAGCTTATTGATGCTAACACTACAATCCCGACAAAAAAATCGGAGATATTCAGTACCGCAGCTGATAATCAGCCCTCTGTTGAAATACACGTGTTACAAGGAGAAAGATCTATGGCTAAAGATAATAAGAGTATAGGTCGTTTCCACCTTGACGGAATTGCTCCGGCTATGCGTGGTATTCCGCAAATTGAAGTTGCCTTCGATATCGACGCAAACGGTATTCTAAACGTTTCGGCTAAAGATAAAGGAACAGGCAAATCGCAACAGATTAGAATTGAAGCATCTTCGGGACTTTCGGATAATGATATCAAACGAATGAAAGAAGAAGCTGCAGCAAACGCCGAAGCCGATAAGAAACTCAGAGAAGAAGCTGATAAGATTAACCAAGCCGATAGTATGATTTTCCAGACGGAAAAACATCTTAAAGAATTTGGCGATAAACTTCCAGCCGACAAAAAAGAAGTTATACAAAACGGTGTAAACAAACTTAAAGAAGCTCACAAAAACAGAGATATTGCTGCTATCGACGCTGCTATGGCTGAACTAAACCAAGTATGGCAAGCAGCTAGCGAAGAAATGTATAAAAATACAGGCAGTGCCGATGCTGGTCAGCAAGGACCTACCGACAGCTCTGCAGGCAGCGATAAACCTAACGACGACGAAGTAACCGATGTTGACTTCGAAGA
>JAPXLB010000004.1:0-197744 GCA_033809755.1 Lentimicrobiaceae bacterium | reverse complement strand
ATCGTCCGTGAAATCGAATCCCGCCTATCCGTTTGCGATAAGGTGGAAGAAAATATTAGCGAAGCCGTAGAAAAAGCCGAAGCTCTGCGGCAAAGCATTTTAAAAAAGGCATTTGAAGGCAAATTGCTAAGCAAGGAAGAAATAGCCAAATGCAAACAGGAACCCGATTACGAACCGGCTAGCGTGCTGCTGGAGAAGATACGCATGGCAGATACGTAATGATTTGCATATATATTGTACAGACGCAATGCATTGCGTCTCCAAATCATATAAACACAATGCATTGCGTCTCCAAATCACATGAACACAAGGCATTGCATATCTTCAAATAATAATAAAAAAAATGACGGATAAATTTCAAAATAAATATCGCATACAATCTACCCGACTGCAAAATTGGGATTATCGTTGGGCAGGGGCGTATTTTATTACCATCTGCACCAAAAATCGCGAACATTATTTTGGTGAAATAAAAAACGGCGAAATGCATTTGTCGGAAATTGGACGTATTGTAGAACAGGAATGGTTAAAAACATTCGACATGCGCCCCGATATGAATTTGCATATGGGTGATTTTGTGATAATGCCAAATCATTTTCATGCCATTATTATTATCGGGGAAAATGAATATAATAAACGTGATGACGTACATAATGATGGTCGTGGCAATGAACGTTGTTGTAGATACGCAATGCATTGCGTATCTACAACAACGCCCACACAACCGCATGACGATTCAAACCCACAACCGCATGAATCCAACAGCCCCAAAAACCGTTTTGGTCCACAATCAAAAAATTTGGCATCCGTTATTCGGGGTTTCAAAATTGGTGTAACAACCAATGCACGAATAATCAATTCCGAATTTGCATGGCAACGCCTGTATTACGACCATATTATTCGCGACAAACAATCATTCAAACGAATACAAACCTATATAAACGAAAACCCTGCAAAATGGGACGACGATAAATACCAAAATAAATAAAAACAATGACTGATTCAGCAATTATATCAAAAATATGGAACCTTGCCAACGTCTTACGCGACGATGGTGTTAGCTACGGCGATTATTTGGAACAAATTACCTATTTGCTATTTCTGAAAATGACAGACGAATTAAACAAACCGCCATACAATAAGGGTTTAAAACTACCACGCATCAAGGATGTTGAAGGTAATGAAATTCCTGATGGTGAATTTTGCAATTGGGAAACCTTATCGAGCAAACGTGGTGCAGAATTGGAATCGTTTTACGTTCAACTGCTTCGTAGCCTGAGCACCGAAAAAGGAATGCTGGGACATATTTTTACTAAAAGCCAAAACAAAATACAAGACCCTGCAAAGCTTCTAAGAGTTATCAATATGATTGACCAAGAAGATTGGTCTTTGATGGGTTCCGACATAAAAGGCAAAATTTACGAGGGTTTACTCGAAAAGAACGCCGAAGACACCAAGTCGGGTGCAGGACAATATTTTACACCCCGTGCTTTAATTAAAACTATGGTCGCATGTGTACAACCTAAACCAATGAAAACCATTGCCGACCCTGCTTGCGGTACAGGCGGTTTCTTTTTGGCTGCTTATGATTGGCTGGCAGAAAACTATAAACTAAACCGTGAAGAAAAGGAATTTCTGAAAAATAAAACTTTCTACGGAAATGAAATTGTAGCAAACACGCGTCGTTTGTGTTTAATGAACATGTATTTACACAATATTGGCGATATTACAGGCGAAAGCTTTATTTCATCAAGCGATTCTTTAGTTGCCGATACGGGTAATCGCTACGATTATGTGCTAGCCAATCCGCCATTTGGTAAAAAAAGTAGCTATACAGTAACCAACGAAGCCGGTGAAACCGTTAGAGAAGATTTAAGTTACAATCGTCAAGATTTTTGGGAAACAACGTCTAACAAACAGCTGAATTTTTTACAGCATATAAAAACCATGCTCAAGGTTACAGGTCAGGCAGCAGTTGTTTTACCCGATAATGTTTTGTTTGAGGGCGGTGCAGGTGAAGAAGTTCGCAAACAATTAATGCTTACTACCGATTTGCACACTATTTTACGTTTGCCTACAGGTTTGTTTTATGCACAGGGCGTAAAAGCAAATGTGCTGTTTTTCGACAACCGACCTGCGAGCAAAGAAGCGCATACAAAAGAGATTTGGTTTTACGATTATCGAACCAATATTCACCATACTTTAAAGAAAAAACCAATGACCACAGACGACTTGGCTGAATTTGTTAAACTTTATAATCCTGAAAACCGCTATAAACGTACCGAAACATGGAGCGAGCAAAATCCTGAAGGACGTTGGAGAAAATTCACTTATGAAGAGATATTGGCAAGAGATAAAACCAATTTGGATATTTTTTGGCTTAAAGATAAAAGCTTAACCGATTTGGAAAACCTACCCGACCCCGGCATTCTAGCAAGTGAGATTATCGAAAACATTGAATCGGGCTTAAATAGCTTTAAAGAAATTATGGAAATGATAAATGGAAATACGGAAGAGTAAAAAGGTTCATTTTTCACCCCCCAATTCTTCCAATTATCAACATTTTTTTTATAATTTTGTACTCGGAAAGAAATTAATAATAAAATACAATTACACAATGAAAAAATTAACAGTTTTATTACTATTGGCGACGCTTTCTATAAGCGTTTTTGCTCAAGATGACAAAAAAGAAAAAGAAGAAGGTTTTGTTTTTACAACCGTAAAAGAAAATCCTATTACTTCTATTAAAAATCAAAATCGTTCGTCAACATGCTGGGCGTACTCTACCCTATCGTTTGTTGAAGCTGAGTTGCTACGCATGGGCAAAGGCGAGCAGGATTTTTCCGAAATGTTTGTGGTTTATCACACTATGATTGACCGTGCAACAAATTACGTGCGACTACACGGAGAGTCCAGTTTTTCGCCCGGTGGCAGTTTCTACGACGTAATGTATTGCTGGAAACACTACGGCATTGTCCCCGACCACATTATGCCTGCAGGTGTTATGTACGGCGACACATTGGCTAACCACAACTACGTTGACGCTGCTGCAAAGGGATATGTCGATGCTGTTGTGAACACCAAATCTTCGAAAATTTCGCATCTATGGAAACAACCATTAGAAGCAATTTACGACACATATTTGGGCAAACTTCCTACCGAATTTACCGTTAACGGCAAAACATATACACCCAGAAGCTACGCCGATAGCTTTGGTCTAAATCCCGACGACTATATTTCGCTTACAAGCTACACACATCATCCTTTTTACGAAAAATTTGCTATAGAAATTCAAGACAATTGGCGTAATGGTTTGTCGTACAATCTGCCTATAGAAGAACTTATGGAAGTGATGAGAAACGCTGTAAACACCGGCTACACCTTTGCTTGGGGCTCCGACGTCAGCGAAGATGGTTTTACACGCAACGGTATAGCTGTTATGCCCGACGCTGAACGCGGTGCAGAACTTACAGGCTCGGATATGGCTAAATGGTTAGGAATGTCAAGAACCGACAGACGTGCAGAACTTACATCGAAACCGCTACCCGAAATGGAAATAACTCAAGAAATGCGTCAGAAAGCATTTGACAACTGGGAAACCACCGATGACCACGGAATGGTAATATACGGAGTTGCCAAAGACCAAAACGGTAAACCTTATTTTATGATGAAAAACTCATGGGGAAAAGCCGGTAAATACGAAGGTATATGGTACGTTTCGGAAGCTTTTGCAGCATACAAAACCATGAATATATTAGTGCACAAAGATGCTATTCCTAAAGATATTCGCAAAAAACTAGGAATAAAATAATCCTGTTTTACTCAAATTGAAATACGGAGAAGAGAGCTAATGAGTTTCGTTAGCTCTTTTTTTATTGTAAGATTTTGCTTTTGGCTTTTGGCTATTGGTGGTGAGTGATGAGTGAGGCGTGTGTTCCAAGTTTCGACATTTATGTTATTGAATTTTTAATCGTTCTCCATTTTCGGCATTTCGATACACCGATATTTCGCTATGCTCAATATCGGCACTCAATGACCGAAAATTTAAATAAAAAAAGTTGCGAGGTTTCCCGCAACTTTTTTTGTAGTTCTGAGTTATGAGTTGGTAGTTGAGACACTCGGAACTCGAAACTCAATACTCGAAACTCACCCACCACCATTCACCAATC
Source organism: Lentimicrobiaceae bacterium (assembly GCA_033809755.1). Lineage (GTDB taxonomy): Bacteria > Bacteroidota > Bacteroidia > Bacteroidales > UBA4417 > UBA4417. The sequence goes on along the minus strand of JAPXLB010000004.1, from coordinate 193,575 downwards.
ACCAATCACCAACCACCGATTAAACGGTCTTCAAAAAATAATTTAACTTTGTTATTTGCATTTATATAAGGTATTTTTTATAAGTTTGCATTTTTATAATTTCTATGACTGCAACTATAATTATTCTGATAGTAACAGCCGGTTTGCTGGTTTGGGGTAAAATCCGCTCCGATATTGTAGCACTGTGTTGTTTATTAGCATTAACGTTAACTAACGTCCTAACACCTGCCGAAGCATTGGCTGGTTTTTCAAATTCCGTTGTCATTATGATTGCTGCTCTCTTCGTAGTAGGCGGCGCCATTACTCAAACCGGACTTGCCAGCGCAATTAGCAACCGACTGCTGAAATTTGCAGGTGATAGCAGCTACAAACTGTTCCTTTTGGTTATGCTTGTAACCTCGCTAATTGGCTCGGTGTTGAGCAATACCGGAACAGTAGCTATGCTAATGCCAATAATAGTAAGTATGGCTACAAAATCGAATGCTAACGTTAGCAGATACTTAATGCCTATGGCTTTTGCCAGCAGTTTGGGCGGAATGATGACTTTAATCGGGACTCCACCAAACTTAATAGTACACAACGCCTTAATTGAAGCTGGTTACGAAGGATTACAGTTTTTCACAATATTGCCGATAGGAATAATTTTGCTGGCTGTAGGAATTTTTATGCTTTGGCCCCTGTCAAGGGTTCTTGAAAAGAAGGGTAAAAGAGACGATGCAGAAGGTAAAACTACTGTTAAATCGCCTGAACAATTAGCTACCGACTACAATGTAATTGATAATATATATAGAATAATTGTTCAAAAAGGATCGCCAATTATTGATAAGAGCCTTGCCGATATTGACATAACCAAACGCTATTCGCTTATAATAAGCGAAATTCATGTTCGTTCGCTTTCTCCGCTGAGCCGTTCGGTTCGTGCATTTGTTCCCGATGCAAACACGGTGCTTTCGGAAAATGATATACTGTACGTTATAGGCGAATACAAAAATGTGCTTAACTTTGTTAATGAAAATGGACTGACTTTTGTCGATAAGCAAGCTGACAAAGAAATTGAACGCCCGAAGTTTGGTGGAAAGTTCAAATTTAATGAAATTGGAATGGCTGAAGTTGTAATTCTCCATAACAGCCGTTTGCATAACCGAACAGTAAAAGACTCGGAATTTCGCAACAATTATAATATCAGCATTCTAAGCGTACAGCGTCACGACAACTACATTATCCAAAACGTAAAAGACGTTAAAATGCAAGCCGGCGATATGCTTCTAGTACAAGGAACTTGGGAAGATATAGACCGTTTCAGTCGCTTAGAAAAAGAGGTTGTTGTAATAGGACAACCCGAAACCGAAGCCTCCAAAGTTACCCTTAGCCATAAAGCTCCATTTGCCGGTATAATACTAACACTTATGGTGTTGGCAATGGTATTTAACTGGTTGCCTCCAGTGGTAGCAGTCCTGCTGGCAGCGGTTTCAGTAGTTTTGGGTGGCTGTTTCAGGACAGTTAAAGACGCTTATCGCACTATCAACTGGGAAAGCGTTGTACTATTTGCCGGAATGATGCCGCTTGCTACCGCTATGGAAAAAACCGGAACATCGGCGTTGGTTACATCAAGCATTATAGGTTTAGTGGGTTCGTACGGACCTTACGCTGTCCTTGCCGGAATTTTGCTAGCAACTTCTACCCTTACCATGTTTATTAGCAATACCGCCACGGCTATTTTATTTGCTCCAATTGCTTTGCAAGCAGCCTTATCAATGGGATTGAGTCCGTATCCATTCCTTATAGCAGTAACGGTTGCAGCAAGTATGTGCTTTGCAAGTCCATTCTCCACACCACCTAACGCTATGGTTATGTCGGCAGGAAAATATAATTTTATGGACTATGTAAAAGTTGGCTTACCATTGCAGATAGTTCAGCTGGTAATTATGGTTTTTGCAATACCGCTTGTTTTCCCATTCTAAGATTTAATTTCAGCATATACACTGGGTGTTTTTTACATTACCAATTTATTTTCTACAGAAAAATTGGAAGGTGTTAATGTTGAAAACACCTTCCTGTACGCAATTGTTATGAGCGAAAAATAAAGATGAAAATTTTGTTAATAACAATATATTAAATCTCTTTTTTTTTATAAAAATTTTTGTAAATTTGTTGAAAATATACAAACTTTGTAACAAAATGATTTGCAGGTTTAAAGGTATGTTATTACTGTTCCTAAATTGAAACAAAACGCAAAATCCTAATGTTACGAAATTGTTATGTTTTTGTTATTAATACATGAGCATTGTCATGAAAACATCTCTAAATCAAAATATTATAAAACTTCTTAAAGTTAACTTAATTGTTTTTTATTTAGACATTAACAAAAAAAATACAACTTTGCAAAAATTATAGTGAACATAAAATTAATAATTAAATCACATAAAACATGAAAAAAATTCTATTCACATTCTTAACACTAAGTTTATTCTTGCTACTGCCGTTTGCAAATGGCGTTAAGGCACAAAATCTTACCGAAGATTTTGAAGAACAAACAGCATTAACCACGTCATATCTGGACGGCTCATTTACAAACTCTGTAAGTGGAATTACATGGACTTACGGACATTCAAGAGATGAAGGAAGTTACCCAATAACAAGTAAGGGCTTAATGCTCAGAAGAGCTTCCGACAGTTACTTAGAAGCCACATTTCCAAACGGCGTAGGTGTATTTACTTTTCAGTACAGAAAAGCATTTACAGGTGCTAATACCAGACAATTGGAATTAATAGTAAATGGCACTCAAGTTGCAACAACGCCAGAGTTTGGTGGCGTTTCAGGAGCAGATCCAACCATTCACGATTTTACACACACAGTTAACTCTTCCGGTTCGGTTACTATAAGAATAAAAAATGTTGGTACTACCACATCAAATAGGCAAACTACTATCGACAATATTTCTTGGACAGAATACGGCGGTTCCACTCCAACAATAGCCGTTACCTCTCCCACCACGGGAGCCAACTGGACACAAGGCACTTCGCAAAATATTACTTGGACTGCTTCCAATACAAACAGTAACGTAAAGATTGAATTTTCTGATAACGCATCTGCGGGTTCTCCAACATGGAATGTTCTTGCAGCTTCGGTTGCTGCATCGGCAGGCACTTGGACATGGAATATTCCTGCTTCACAAGCTCTAAGTAGCGATTGTAAAATCAGAATAACCGACATACCTCTGACTGCTTCGGCACAAAGCGGAACTTTTAATATTGTAGCTCCTACTCCTACTGTTGCTACTATAGCCGAACTTAGAGCAGGCACAATAGGTAATACCTACAAACTTACAGGCGAAGCTATTGTTACTTATACACAAAATTTCAGAAAACAGAAATACATACAAGATGCTACAGCTGCGATATTAATTGACGATAACAGTGGTGTTATTACGACTACATACCAAATTGGCGACGGCATGACGGGTCTTACCGGAGTTTTAAACGAATACGGTAATATGTTGCAATTTACCCCAACAGGCGACCCGGGTGCTCCTACTTCTACCGGAAATGTTATAACTCCTGAAGTTGTTACTATTCCTCAACTAATAAGTAACTTTGACAATTACGAAGCCGAACTTATTAAATTAGAAGATGTCAGATTCCAAAATCCAACCGGAAATTTTGCTACAGGTCAGGTTTATCCTATTGTTGATAATAATAACAACACTTTCAATTTTAGAACAACCTTTTATGACGCAAACTACATAGGTACAGCAATACCCGCTAATTTAATGGATATGGTTGTATTGCCGAACTCCAGAAACGATGGCGACTATGTTACCAGCAGAGATAGTGACGATTTTCTGTTTGTAACACAAGTTATAACTGTAACAAGTCCCAACGGAGGCGAGTTTGTTCAACAAGGAACAAACTTTAACATAACCTGGACATCGGCAAATGTTACAGGTAACGTAAAAATTGAACTTACAGGCACAAATGCCGGCGTAATAGCTGCCTCTGTTGCCAACAACGGTTCGTACACATGGGCAGTACCTGCAAACCAAGCAATTGCAGACGACTATAAAGTAAAAATATCGAGTGTTGCAGATGCAAGTATTTTTGACGAAAGCGACGCCGTATTCTCAGTCATTGCTCCTGTTGTTTTACCCGACTTGGTAATTACCGAGATAATGTACAATTCGCCCGGACCCGACGAAGAATGGATTGAAATATACAACAACGACAATATTGCCGTTGATATGGAAGGCTACTGGCTGATTGACAACGTTGCTACTCACACCCCAATAGTGCTTCCACAAGGTGCAATATTAGATCCGGGTGCAAGATATACGGTTAAAATTGCTACAAATGGAAATTTCCCATTTGTTCCCGATTTTGACGGTAGCGGAAACTTCAGTTTGAACAACAACCAAGATGAAATAAAATTATACAATAATTATAATATGTTAGTCGATTCAGTTGCTTACACAGATAGTGCACCATGGCCTACAGCAGCTGACGGTGGTGGTAGCAGTTTAACTTTCTGCGATCCTTCTTTAGACAATAGCTTAGCCGAAAACTGGTTGGCATCAAGTGAGCCTTTTATTACGCTTCAGGGAGATACTATTTATGCAACTCCTGGCGAAGGTTGTTATTTTTCAAGCGATAATATCATTATAAGCGAAATTATGTACAACCCGCCTGATAATGGAAACGATACTTTAGAGTTTGTTGAAATTTACAACAAAGGAAACGCAATAGTTGACCTAACAGGCTGGAAGTTTACTTCGGGTATTAGCTACACTTTCCCCGATACTACCCTTATGCCAAACAACTATTATCTTGTTGCTTTCAATTCTGTTTCTATGCAATACGCTTTTGGTGTAAATTGCGCTCAATGGGAATCGGGTATGCTTGACAACACAGGTGACATAGTTACTCTAACAGATGCTATTGGTACTGTTAAAGCCGAAGTAGCTTATACAAATCAGGCTCCTTGGCCAGAAATTCCACTAACCGGTGGACCTTCAATTACCTTCTGCAACACATCTCTCGATAATAGCGACCCCACAAACTGGTCGGCATCGACAAACATTATAGGATACAATACTGCTAATCAGCCTCTTTACGCTACACCAGGCACAGGCTGTATGAGTGGTGCTAATATCGTTATTACCGAAATTATGTACAATCCGCCTGAAACCGGAACCGACTCATTAGAGTTTATTGAACTATACAATTTGGGCGAAACTGCTATTAATTTAAAAGATTTCAAATTCACACAAGGCATTCAGTTTACCTTCCCCGATATTACAATAGACACTGCTCAGTATTTGCTGGTTGCAGTTGATTCATCGGCTATCAGAAACGTATTTAACGTTGGTAGCTTGCAATGGACAAGCGGTGCTTTGAGCAATAGCGGCGAAAACATCAGATTAGTTGATAATTTCGATGTTATTATCGACGAAGTTCACTACATGCCATCAAGTCCGTGGGATACCTTAGCTAACGGAACAGGTCGTTCGCTTACACTTTGCGACCCAACTTCCGACAACAGCATACCAAGCAACTGGACTGCTTCTACTGAATTTGCAGGTATAAACAATATTGGTGATACTCTTTGGGCTACACCTCTTGGCGGTTGTTTATATCCACTTCCTATTGCCAACTTCATTGCCGATATTACAGATATTTTTGAAGGAGATATGGTTAGATTTACCGATTTATCTACAAATTCACCTATAGAATGGAATTGGACTTTTGAAGGTGGAACACCTGAAACTTCTACCGAAAGAAATCCGGAAGTTGTTTACAATACTTTTGGCGACTACTCAGTAACACTAGTGGTAGCTAATGAAAACGGCTCCGATTCTCTTACACTAACCAACTATATCCACGTTGATATTAGAGAAGGTGTTGATTATGATAAGAGCGGTATAACAGTGTATCCTAACCCAAGCAACGGTTTGGTGAAAATAGAAAATATTAGCAATAGTACCTTGAAAATTGAATTGATTTCATTCTCGGGTAAGATTGTTGATACAAGCATAGATAATGGTTCTGTTATTACACTCAACTACCATAATCAAGCAAAAGGCTTTTATATGTTGAGGATTACAGATACTAAACTGAATAAATCAGAAACAATTAAACTTATTTTACAATAATAATTTCAGGGTATAGGGATATGTTTTTATCTCTATACCCCGAAACTTAAAAATTTAACAACATGAAAAAAAACGTACTCTTTATCACATTTCTTGTAAGTTTAGTAATAAGCATTACTTCTTACGGACAGGCGTTCTCGTTTGTTGAAGGCAATTTGAATTACTTTGAAAATTTCGACGGCTTAGGTCCCGACGGAACAACTTATCTAACAGGTTGGCAAGGAGTTAGAGCTGCCGGCTCAGGCACAATAGGCGAAGCTCTTCCATTAAAAGTTACCGACGGCTCGGCAAACACCGGTGCAGTTTACAATGTTGGTACAACAGGCTCAACCGAGAGAGCTATGGGAACAATAGGTTCAAACTCTACATCTCCGGCTTTTGGAGCTAACTTTACCAATAGTACAGGCTCGACTATTAATAAAATTGACTTCTCGGGCTTTTGCGAACAATGGCGTACCGGAACTAACAGCAGCGTAAACGAAGTTCATAAGTTTGAAATCAGCTTCAACGCTACCGACCTTTTGACAGGTACATGGACTGAAGTAAGCGATTTTAACCTTATTGAAATTGTTACAAATTCGACTCAAAGTGAGGCATTAGATGGCAACGCTGCCGAAAACAGACAAGCTATCAGCGCAACTGTAGATAATATTGAATGGCTAACAGGCACAGATATGTGGATACGCTGGACTGACGACAATGCCGTTGGCTCTGATGCTCTACTAGCTATTGATGAACTTAAAATTGACGTTACTACCGGCTCAACCACAATACTACCGGAACCTTCAAATTATCCTACAAACTTGGCGGTTAAAGTTAGAGGCTTTGACGTAACCGTTACTTGGGATGATGCAACAGGTGAACAATTGCCTACAGGATACTTAGTTATGTTTTCAAGCGGTAATATTAATGTACCAACCGACGGCAACTTTGTTACTAACGATTTGGATTTCTCCGACAACAACGGAGCTATTAATGTTGCTTATGGAGTAGAAACTTGCACTTTCGCTGAGTTGAATCCGGATTTACCTATTAAAATTGCCATCTTCCCATATACCAATGGTGGACCTAATGTTGACTACAAAACAGACGGAAATTATCCTACTGTCATCACAAAGACTCAAATGATAGTTTATAGTGAAGATTTTGAAGAAGGTATGGGCGATTGGACAGCATATAACGAACTTGGTAGTCAGGTTTGGACTATAGACGAAATACACGGTATTGATAATTCGGCTTGCGCCAAAATGAGCGGATATGATGGTGCTCCTTTTGCAAATATTGACTGGCTAATTTCCAAAGGTCTATCCAAACCAACTGTACTTAAACAGTCTGCCGATGTGCATTTTAGATTTTTCTCCGCAAAAAATTATGCAGGCGAAAATATTAAAGTTCTTTTATCTAACGACTACGTTTCGGGCGACCCAAATTTAGCGACATGGATTGATGTAACCGACCAAGCTACTCTTTCAACGGGTTCTTGGAATTGGACAAATTCATCGTTTATAGAAATCCCTGAACATATGTGGGATAACTTTAATGTAGCATTCAAATACACATCTACAGATACCGAAGCCGCTACTTGGGAAATTGACAATGTATGTGTTACTTCTTATGTTGTAGGTGGAGTGTCTCAGGACAAAGTAAACAGCATTAAAGTATATCCAAACCCTGCTACAAACTACATTGTTGTTGAAAATGCTAAAACAAATACCATGTATAAAATATCCGACATGCAAGGTAAAACCATAAAAGCAGGAAACTTAAACGAAACAAAGATAGATGTTAGTGACCTGAATAAAGGTTTGTATGTAATAATGCTCACCGACCCAAAAACCGGCTACACAGAAACTGCAAAAGTTGTTATACGATAAGCAATTTTAAATTCTGATTTTAAAAGACGATAGAAAGAAAATCTTTTTATCGTCTTTTCTTTTTAGCATCTTAAATATACCTACCTTTGCACAAAATTTTTAGATAAAATAATTATGTCTTGGTTTTCGAATTTGTTTTTAAACGAAGGTATTGCTCAAGCAGCTGTGGTTTACTCCCTAATAATTTTTACAGGCTTAATGCTTGGGAAAATCAAAATATTCGGTGTTTCGCTTGGTGCAACATTTATCTTATTTACAGGTATCATTGCGGGACACTTCGGTATAAGTGTTAATCACAATGTTTTAGAGTTTATTAAGGAGTTTGGCTTAATACTCTTTGTTTTTTCAATAGGACTTCAGGTTGGTCCAGGTTTTTTCTCCTCGTTTAAATCAAGCGGACTCAAACTTAACTTATTGGCAATAGGCGTTGTGTCTTTGGGTGTAGCCGTTACAATTGCCTTTTATTATATTTTAAAAAAGCAAATAGATATGCCAATATTAGTTGGTATAATGTCGGGAGCTGTAACCAACACCCCAGGACTTGGAGCCGCACAAGAAGCTCTCAGACAAGCATTTGAAGCCGGACAAATTACGCAAATACCTCAAATAGGAATGGGCTATGCAGTCGCCTATCCGTTTGGAGTGTTGGGTATTATTTTATCAATTATTCTTTTAAGAATCATATTTAAGGTTGATGTAAAAAAAGAGGTGGAAAAACTTGAAGCAGCCCACGAAGATGACGGTGTAACACCAGAACCATTTTCGGTTTGCTTAAAAAACGAGTCTCTAAATAATCATACAGTAAAAGAAATAAAAGAAGCTATTACCCAAAACTTTGTAATATCTCGTCTTTTTCAGGATGAAAATTTTTGTATTCCAAGTGCCGATACCAAAGTTAAAACAGGCGATACAATGTTGATAGTGGCTTCACACCACGACAAAGATGCTATTGTTGCCGCTTTGGGAAACGAAGTTGATAACGTTAACTGGGCTGCTTCGGAGAAAAAATTAGTGTCGAGAAAAATAATAATAACTCAAGATAAAATTAACGGTAAAACTCTAAAACAGTTAAAACTTCGTTATTTGTACCATGTGAATTTAACGCGTATAAACCGCGCCGGTATTGATATTGTAGCAAAAAAGAACATGGCTCTTCAAATTGGAGATAAAGTTACTGTTGTTGGAGAAATTGAAAATATTAAAAAGGTAGAGAAAATTTTAGGTAATGCCCAAAACAAATTAGAACACCCTCACTTAGTTACACTATTCTTAGGTATATTTTTAGGTGTTATTTTCGGAAGCATTCCTTTTTATATTCCTGGAATACCAATGCCTGTGAAGTTAGGACTTGCAGGCGGTCCTCTAATTGTTGCCATTTTGATAGGTAAATTCGGGTATAAATTCAAAATTATAAGCTACACTACCAATAGCGCCAACCTTATGATTAGAGAAATTGGAATAAGCTTGTTTTTGGCAAGTGTGGGATTGGCAGCTGGAAAAAATTTCTTTGCAACTGCATTCTCATCGCAAGGGCTGAGTTGGGTTGCAATAGGATTTGCTATAACGATTATTCCATTACTAATAATGGGATTTATCGGATATAAATATTTAAAAATAAATTATATAACCTTATCCGGTGCTCTTTCGGGAAGCTCAACCGACCCGCCTGCTTTGGCTTACTCAAGTTCGCTAACCGATAATCAAGAGCCTGCTATAGCGTACTCTACGGTTTATCCGCTTACAATGTTTATGAGAGTTATTGCTGCTCAATTAATGATTTTGTTTTTTATTTAAACTGCGTAACACAAATATCCTTGATATTTTTCGATTGTTATTTTTTTGCAAAAAAGCTAACAATTCAAATATTTGTGTATTTTTGTGCTAAGTGAGCGTGTTGATTTCTTATGAAATTAACTTGAACCTTATGTACAAACAAAAGGTTTTGAGTATGTGAGTTACATCTAACCTTAAACCTATTAAATTATAAAATTATGAAACGAACAACACTTTTAATTTCCTTAGTGCTATTTATAAATGTTAGCATAGTTGCACAGGAATTTTTTCCGTTTTCCGCGCAGCCATACTCCGGAGCATTGGGAGCTCAATTCCAACCAGCTTCTATAGCAGATTCCGAATATAGACTTGATATGACATTTTTGGGAGTTAGTTTAGACCTCAGCAACAATTTATACTCAATTAAGCACAAAATGCTACTATACCCCTTTAAGGAAGAAAAATCGGAAGTAATGCCTGTTGAAGTTGTAGCAAATACCAGAAGCGGAACCAAAAAAGGCTTTCTAGGTGCTAAAGTCGACCTGTTTTCGTTTATGATTAAACTTGACGAAAAATCAGCTATAGCTTTCACGCCTTCATTTAGGACAAAACTGAGCATTACACACGTATCGGAAGACTTAGCCAGACTTATTGTCAGCGATTTTAACGATGTAACATTGCATAATATTGAACTAAAAAACGCCAACTTAAATTTAAGTACTCACGCTTGGGCAGAGTACGGACTTACGTACGCCAGAACAGTCTACAACGACGGTAATCACTTTATTAAAGCCGGCGCCACCGTAAAACTGCTTCAGGGCTTGGGTGCAGGATACTTAAACATTAAAGACCTCAGCTATAAATTTACAGACAAAGATACACTCTCAATTTTTAAAACCTCGGTTAGCTACGGTACATCCTACGATTTTGATATTGACGAAAAATTAAAACCCCGATTTGCCGGCAAACCTTCTTTAGGTTTTGATATAGGAGCAGTTTACGAATACCGCACAAGCGACATCGACTACAATCCGCCAACAACAGGCTACACTAAATTAAAGCTACAAGATGCTGCTCATTACAAATATAAAGTAGGTATAGCAATTACCGACATTGGTAGTGTAAATTACAGAAGAAATCCTGAAAGTGCCGACTTTGTAGCCAATATAGAAAACATGTACATTAGAGATATTAGAATTGACAATATTGAAGATTTCAACCGATATACCGACAGCCTATTTCACGTTACGCCATGCACCGACGACTTTAATATGGCTCTTCCAACTTCAATTAGTTTACAGTTGGATGCTAGAGTTTCTAAAGGTATTTACTTAAACTTTATCCCTTATATAGCACTGAACAAGGGTACTAGTTTGGTTGCAAAATCGAGTAATTTTGTATCGCTTAACCTGATACCCCGCATAGAACTTGGTAATGTTACAGTATCGGTACCAATTCAATATAACGAATTAAATCAGTTTAAAACCGGATTGGCTGTCAGAGCCTTGTTTTTATGGATAGGCTCTAACGACCTGTTGAGCAACATTGTTAAAGGCGATATTTATAATACCAACTTATACTTTGCATTAAAATTTCCTATTTTGTTTAGCAAAAACTAAAATATAAACCACTCCCAAATTGGGACAATTGCGACAAAATACAGATAAAATTAACTATATTTGCGAAACTAAGACAGAGTTGGTTACGAAATGAAAAGAAAATAATAGTTAATTCAGTAATTGGCAGCTGAAAATAATTATAGATGTGAGCGACGAATATTTAACAATAAACAAACCCTCGGAAAGCCTTTACAAAGTTAAGGGTAGTAAGTTTTTGGGCTACGGATTTCCGGTAAACGACGAAGAAGAAATAAAGGAAATACTGGCTAACATCAGAAAAGAACACTATAAAGCCACCCATCACTGCTACGCTTATAAATTAGGTTTTACTGAGGATAATTACAGAGCCAACGACGATGGCGAACCATCAGGCACGGCAGGTTTGCCAATCTACGGACAAATAAGATCGTACAATCTTACCAACGTTCTGATTGTTTCTGTTAGATATTTTGGAGGCATTAAACTTGGTGTATCAGGACTTATTAAAGCATATAAAAAGTCTGCAAAACTCACAATTGAAGCAGCTGAAATTATTACAAAAATAATTACAGTCGGCTACATACTTGAGTTTGAATACATTATGATGAACGATGTGATGAAAATAATAAAAGAGTTTAATATCAATATTAATAATAATTTTTCTGGCACGAATTGTGCTCTGGAAATCGACTTCAGAAAAAATATGGAAGATGAAATTATTCAAAAATTTAGTAATATAAGGGAATTGATTATTAGAAAGTTATAAATTTTATTTTAACTGTTTGTTAACAATTTGTTAACAAATGTCACAAAAGCTCTATACAAAAATATTTCTAAAAAGTCAATAGGTAAAATATTTTTTTTATAACAATTTTATTAAGACCTTTGAAAACTGAAATTTGAAAGCTATAACGAACACGAGATTATACCAATACCCTAATTGTCCGTTCATTATGCCTTAATTTATTAATTTTATTGACTAATAATTTATTTTATAAAGATATAATCAAAAACATGGAACACGAAAAAATTTGGAAAAACTGCTTAGAAGTAATAAAAGATAATATAAGTCCGCAAGCGTACAAAACCTGGTTTATGCCAATAGTACCAATACGTCTGAAAAACAATGTCCTTACTATTCAGGTCCCAACCCATTTCTTTTACGAATGGCTCGAAGGACATTATATTGACATAATACATCGTACGCTTATACAAGAAATAGGCAAAGATGCTAGATTGGAATACAGTATTGTCATGCAAAACAATCAAACATCGCCACTTACGATAAATCTGCCGACAAACAAGCGGAACGTTACTAAAAATCCAAGCGTACAAATGCCCATAGACCTCAACTCGGGCAACAACAGAGAAATTCCAAATCCTTTTATCATTCCAGGTCTCAAAAAAATTGAAATCAACTCGCAGCTTAACGGAAGTTTTTCGTTCGATAACTTTATTGAGGGAGACTGCAACCGCCTTGCACGCTCTGCCGGTTATGCCGTAGCATGTAACCCCGGCAAATCGGGCTTCAATCCATTATTTATATACAGCCAAACCGGATTAGGTAAAACCCACCTTGTACAAGCTATAGGCTTGAAAGCTAAAGAATTGTTTCCCGAAAAAATAGTACTTTACGTCGGTATTGAGCAGTTTATGCAGCAGTTTTACGATTCGGTTAAAAATAATAACCAAAACGACTTTATTCATTTTTACCAAATGATAGATGTTTTGATAATAGACGACATCGAATTTTTGAGCGGTAAAGAAAAAACTCAGGATGTATTTTTCCATATATTTGATTTCTTACATCAAAAAAGTAAACAAATTATTATAACCAGTGATAAAGCTCCCGTTGACTTAGTCGGCTTTGAACAACGTCTACTGTCAAGGTTTAAATGGGGTTTGGCTGCTGACCTGCAAATACCGGATGTTGAAACGCGTATAGCAATACTGAACCAACTTGCGTACAAAGACGGAATTACACTTCCAAACGATATAATTGAATATATAGCATACCGCGTTACGAACAATGTTAGAGAACTTGAAGGCGCTTTAAGACAAATAATTGCTCAAACTACACTCAATAAAAAAGAAATAACCTTAGAGCTCACTAAAAACATTATCGACAAGTTTATCAAAAACACGGAAAAAGAAATATCTATAGACCTAGTCAAAAAAAGTGTTTTCGACTACTTTGACCTTCCTGTTGAAATTATTAATAACAAATCGAGGAAAAGAAACATTGTTCAGGCAAGACAATTGGCTATGTACTTCGCAAAAAAATACACCCAATATTCGTTGGCTGTTATAGGAAAACACTGCGGAAACAAAGACCACGCAACCGTGCTGCACGCATGCAAAACCGTTAGAAATCTTATCGAAACCGACAAACAATTTAAAGTATATGTAGAAGAAATTGATAAAAAAATCAGATTTTGATGATTTTTTATAGATAATTTGTAATTTAGCTACCAACCACAACAATTCCAAATTATGAAAAAGTCTTCCGAAAAAAACAAAATGTTTGATGTGATAAACATCCTGATTGTAAGCTTACTTGTAATATTGGTTATTACAGTTTACAAATTTATCAACCACTCCATCGAAAACTCAAAGATGTTAAAGTCGGCAGTTGATGAGATTTCACAACCTTCAGACGTTTCTGAGGCTATTAATCAATGCTCTATAACGCTTTATAATGCCGACAACAACTTCAGAATGTACCTCGCAACAAAGTCTGATCATTACTTAAGCACTTACATTTCAAAACTCAACGAGGTAAAAAATAAAATAGACACACTTTCAACAACCATACTGAGCTACACCTCGTCTAAAGAGTTTGACGCTACTATCGAAAACAAACTTGATCTTTCGAATAGAATTATAGAAATAAAGCACGAAATAGACTCTATAACGTCTAAACCACAGCGGCTTAAACCTACGCCCAAGGCTCTGATAGCTCCGGCTTATGACATAAAAAAAATTGAATATTTTAGTCAGTCCATAAAAACCGACAGTATTGTACCTGTATTTGACAGTACCGGTAAAGACACTCGCTTTATAACACGACTAAGAAATTTGTTTGTAAACAAACAAGATGATACTCCAAAGTTTGAATACAAAACAATTAGCTCTTCTGAAACTCAAGATTCCATTGCATTTTCAGACTCTGATTCAACCAAAATGGCGGATTTTCAAAAAGCAATACAGGTGTACTACCAAGATGTTTTCAACGCACACAACTATAGGTTAAAAGTCCTCGACGACGAAGAAAAAAAATTAGCTAGTATCAACTCCGATATTATCAACAATATAAACCAACTGCTTATTGAAATAAGAAACTACGAACGCAACAGAGTTAATCACTTAAGATATGATGCTAAAATAACTTCCGACAAAGCTCAAAAAGCTATTAATAACAACTCTACTTTTTCTGTTGCCTTGTTTGCATTTATGACTATTGGTGTCATGATATTACTTAACGAAGTTAAAAAACGAGACAGGGCGCTTAAAGTGGAATATAAAAAACTTGATAAAATCTCCAATTCCAAGTCTAGACTGATAAATGTTGTTACCCACGAAATTAAAGCACCTATAAGCAACATTCCGCTACTTATAAAACAATGTAAAAACGATAGTCAAAACACCGAGAAATACCTCGACATCATTGAGGATTCGGCATTACATATTCAAACTACCACAAATCACATACTAAACTACAATTTGCTGGAAGACCAGTACGTTAGTATTTCCGCCTCCGAGTTCGATTTGCACGGCACTCTGAGCGAAACAATTAATTTGACAAAGCCTAAAGCTGTCGAAAAAGGTTTGAATTTTGAAACTAAGTTCACAGACAATACCAAGTGTATTATTTCTAGCGACAGAAACAAAATTCAAGAAATACTAATAAACCTTGTTGATAACGCTATAAAATACACTAACAAAGGAACGGTAAGCAACTTAATTGAAATTATACACAAAGAGAATAACCAAGATTACCTTAGATTTGTTATAAAAGATACAGGTACAGGCATCCCTAAGGAAAGACAAAGCAAGCTATTCGACGAAAAAACCAATATAGCAAAAGGTGCAAATATCGAAGGTAGTACAGGCTTAGGATTAGCTATTACAAAAAAACTTGTTGAATTACTTAAAGGTAATATGGAATTGGTTGAATCGAACAATAAGGGCACTACTTTTGAAGTGTTGATACCGGTTACTATAGTTAACGAAACGAGTCTTAAAGCGTCAACCGAAAGCAATACCGAAAAAGAAGTAGCTAACGTATTGATAGTAGACGACGACGCAATTTCTTTAACAGTTATAACTAATATACTTAAAGACAATAATTTTAAAGTGCTATGTGCCGAATCATACAAATCGGCGGTTGCAGCCATAGAAGAAAACGATCTGGACTTAATTATAACCGATATTAACCTTCCCGACGGAAATGGCAAAGAAATTATTGTAAAAACCAAACAAGTTAAACCTGATGTACCTGTTATGGTATCTACAGCTCATACCAACCCCGATTTGATTGAAGATATTATCAATACGGGTGCGTGCGCTGTTATAGGCAAACCCGTTTCTACAAATAATATTCTTAGCGAGATTAATAAACACCTCAAAAAAACAGAAATAGTGTAGTTTGTAAAATATTAATGGTTTGCTTATGAATAGCAGTCGTGTTTATCTTATACCCACTCCTATCGCTGATGGCGACGCCTGCCTGAGCATTCCTAAAAGCACTATAAATATAATACACAACCTAAATATTTTTGTCGTCGAAGAGTTGCGAACGGCTCGTCGCTTTTTATCTAGCATATCTTTCCCCCGACCAATAAACGAGGTTGAATTTTTTGTTTTAAACGAACATACAAATAAGTCTGAATTTATTTCAGAAATTGCTACAACACTCTCGGACGGAAATTCTATTGGAATGATGAGCGAAGCAGGTACGCCCTGCATTGCCGACCCGGGTAATTGGTTTATTGCATGGGCTCATAACAACAATTACAAAGTTATACCGCTTTTGGGCACATCATCAATTATGATGGCTCTTATGGCTTCGGGACTTAACGGGCAACAGTTTACTTTTAACGGATATATACCCGTAAGGGCGGAAGAAAAAATTCCGTTTATAAATAATTTGGTAAACAGAATTTGTAAAGATAATTATTCGCAAATATTTATAGAAACGCCTTACCGAAACAATAATATAATCGACACGCTTCTAAAAACCGTACCTAATCATATTTACTTGTGTATAGCAAGCGATATAAGCGGCGAAAATGAGTTTATAAAAACTTTAACCATAGCCGATTGGAAAAAAGACAAGCCGATTCTCGATAAAAAACCTACTATTTTTATTTTGGGGCAGCCGTAATTTTGATTGATTAGCTGTTGGCTGTTAGTGGTCAGTGGTTGGTGATGGGTGATGAGTGTTTTTAGTCTCGAGTATTGAGTTACGAGTTACGAGTTAATCTCGAATTTTCGGGACAACACTCCTGACTCGAAACTCGGAACTCAGAACTATCCCGCACCACGCAACCCGTAACCCTAACAACTCCCACATCCGCAAGAATGAACATGACCATGTTCTAATTCTTCTTTTGTTGCCTCGCGGATTTCAACAATATTTCCTGTAAAATGTAGGTTTTTGCCTGCCATAGGGTGATTAAGATCCATCACCACGACATCATCGAGAATTTCAAGGACTTTGGCGTTAAAAATATGTCCGTTTTGTGCTTGCAGTGGTATCATTCTTCCTACTACAAGAAGGTCGGTGTTTAGCTTACCGTCAACCATAAAAATGCTTTTGCTAACTTCAATCACAGCCTCTTTATCGTACTCGCCGTATGCATCTTTGCTGGATAAACCGAAAGAAAAATTGTCGCCAACCTTTAAACCTTTCAGTTGTCTTTCAAATTCTGGCAGCATTTGTCCTACTCCGTAAATAAAAACTAAAGGCGAATTTTCACCTGTTTTTTCAACAAAAGTTCCTTTTTCATCATTTTCTCTCAATTCGTAATGTAGTGTAACTACTTTGTTTGTGGAAATTGTCATAGATAATTGTGTTTATTAATTTTAATATGATCCGAAATACTTACGCATAAACCATTCAAATCCCAACAAAAACACAATTAAGAACATAATAAGTTTAAAGTCAATCAACTGTGTATATTGTTTTTGGTGATGAATAAGTGTTTTGTATTCGGTATTGCTCATTAAATATTCGCTTAATGATTCTAAATCGTCGTACGCAAACAAACTTCCGTTGCTTACTTCTGCCAACTGATAAAGAAGACTGTGATTTGCAATAAGATTGCTACCTTCAACCTCGATTGCTTCAATCATTATTTTCCCGTTTTTTACAAAATCTTCGTCTTCAAAACTTGTGGAAACCGAGTATGTATATTCGCCTGCCGACAAGTTGTTTATATTCAAAGTGTAGTAATTATCTGTTCGCGAAAATGTATATGTATACTGATTGGAAGCAGTATCGAAGATATCCATTACCACTTCGGGTGTATTTATAAGCTGATACGATTTGTTGTAGAACTCAACGTCGAAAACAACCTGTTCATTTTCGGCAAAGCTGGCTTTGCTTTTAACTCTAAATCTACCTTTATCGCCTTTTACTGTTAGATATTGAATTACGGAATTAATAAAATCATCAAAAGCCCTGTAATCGCCGGTTTTAACGAAGGTATTCATTCGCCAACGCCAAATTCCTTCGCCCAAAATGTAAGCCATTTTGTTGTTAAAATCTTGTCCCACAAGCATAATCGGCGATTGAGTTACGTATGAGCCCACTTTTTGATAAAGCACCGGCTGCAATATCGAACTTGCTTTATACTCTCCAATTATCGACTTCAAGGGTGGATAATCGTTCACAATATCAATAAAAGAAGAATTTATTTGAAACCACGAAAAGCTGTTATTATAAACAGGTGTAACAGCATCCCACAGCATTGACTTTGACGGTATTTGCACCAAAGAAAAATACTTATTGAAATAGCCAATATCAGTTGAAGTACCTACAATGTTTAAATACGGAATATTTAAGTCGGTAATTTTGTCGGCAAAATCGGAGGTAATGCCGTATATATCAGGCACTTGATGCAATATTAGCATATCGTAATTCAAATTATTTTTGTCCAATTCTTTATACGAAAAAACCTCAACGGATAAGTTGTCGTTATTTTTTATTGCCTGCCTCAACGCGGCAATATCGGGATGTGGCGACGAGTATATTATTGCAACTCTTTGTTTGTTTTCAATAACGTCTATATAAAAACTTTTGTAATTATTGCTGATATTTTCTTCGCCATCGGCAGGTTTAATCCTAACCCTATAATGGTTCACTCCAACATCTTCAGCCTTAATATTCGTTTTTATCTTGGTGTAAAAATCATTGTTATCGATTTTTATCTTGTTGGAATAAAGCACTTTTTCAGCTTTAATAATATCAACTATTATATCTCTATCTTTTAGTTTATCGGCTTTTATTTCAACTTCAACAGGAAATTCGTTGCCCAAAAATGCATAATCGTTAGCATTAATTTTAAGTATTTTAATGTCGGGAATAACATTGGTATCGCCCAGGGCAACAGTGTGCACCGGAAATTTAAGTTCGTCGCTACTCAGGTAAACAGGGTTTAATCCTTTATTGTAAATACCATCGCTGAAAAGCAATACTGATGCGATGTTCCTGTTGTAGTACTGTTTATTTACGTATTTGAAAACATCGGAAATATTCGTTGTTTTGTCGGAAAAATTCAAAGAATAGTCGTTTATATCTCTCACTTCATCGCCGAACAACACTTGGTGTACTTCAAATTTATCCGAAAGCTGACTTGCAAAATTATTTACCCTGTTTTCGTAATCGGATATAAATCTTATTTTGTCGGAATTATTGTGTCCTAAAATCGACTCGGAATTGTCCTGAGCTATGATTATTATAGGCTTCTCTTCTATTGTCTTCTTTCTGAGTAAATATGGCGACAGCAGTAAAAAACACAAAAACGAAACTGTAACTAATCTCACTGCAAATAATACTGCGGTTAGCGTCTTGGTAAAAACGCCCTTATTCTTGAAATAATACAAAAAATATGCATATACAAAACCAACCAACAAGCACAAAAGCACTAATACAAGCGGTTTAGAAGTGTATATAATATTTAGTATTTGCATTTCAATCTGTTTTTATCAAACAACTTGTTTGGTGAAATGAAAGTATATTTCCCTAAAAGCCTTGTAGACAAGGAAACCGAATAAGGTTCCAACAATAGCTCCAACAATAATATCGCCTGGATAGTGCACTCCCAAATAAATGCGGCTAAAAACCGTAATTACGGCAAAAGTCCACAAAAGAATAAACAAGTATTTAGGTTTGTTCTTGAATATCAACGAAAAAAACGTAACAACTGCAAATGTATTTGAAGCATGCCCGGAATAAAAACTGTACAAACCTCCTCTGTACCCATTAACTGTATTGACAATGCTACTTATTGTCCCTTCATGTGTCGGACGCAAACGCATAAAAAAATACTTACTCAGATTACAAAACTGGTCGTTTATGAGTATCAATACACCCAACATTATAAATATAAGAATGGAATACTTTCTGAAACGCTTAACAATTATGTAAAACAAAATAATAAAAAGAGGTATCCAAAAAGTATATTTTGTAAAATGCCACATAACAAAATCAAGTGCCGAGCTTCGAATTGAATTTAACCACAAAAACAGCGATTCGTCGAGTTCTTTAATTGATTCAATGATTTGCATCTTACAAATAATTTTATTCCTTCATTATCGAAATAGCCGTAACACCAGGTCCAGCGTTTACGCCAAGAACCGGACTGGCAAAACCTGTGAAAACAGGTTCAATTCCGTACTTTTCTCTCATTCTATCAATAAATTTCTGAGCCATCTCTTCATTTCTAACGCTGGTAACAGCGTAGCTATGAACCTCTCCTCCATCTATCAACTTTTCTATTGCATCAAAAATATCTTTCTCGGCTTTTTCAATCCTTCTGATTTTGCTGATAACTTCGGGCTTACCTTCGATGTTTATACTCAGTACAGGATTAATATTTAACAATCTGGCAAAAAAGCCTTTGGCATAGCTCAAGCGCCCACTTTTAACGAGATATTTAACGGTTTTTGTAACGGCAAAAAGCTTTGCTTTGGCGTTCATATTTTGAAGTTCGGCTTTTATTTCCTCAAAACTTTTTCCGCTCTCAATCAAATTTGCCGTACGCAATACAATTAAGCCAGTAGCTGCCGTCAGATTTTTGGCATCATGCACGTAAATAGGAACACTCGTTTGTTCCGAAACAAACTGAGCTGCTTTTTTACTATTAGAAAAAGTTCCACTAAAATTTCCACACATGTGTATGCTTATCACATATTTAAAATGCGAAGCCAAATAAGAATATTTGTTTACCAAATCCTTATACGAAGGCTGGGAAGTAGAAAGCGGCTTTTTGGATTTATCTAACTTTTCGTAAAACTGTGTACTGGAAATGGTAACATTATCCAAAAACTGATTGTCGCCAACGTGTAGGTTCAATGGAATAACCGATATAAAGTGCTTTTCCAATAAGTCTGTCGGTAAGTCGCAGGTTGAATCTGTCAGAATTGCAATGGAATTTTTATTTTCGGTAGTCAACGACTGCTGAAAAACCATATCGTCAACTTTTTGATATAAAACATCGGCGTAATTGCTGATAGTATCAAACAATTCTTGTGGCTTATCGGTGTGTATATGAAGTCGTATTTTTTTCGTTGAGCCGGCAATTACAAATGAATCTCCGAAATGTTTTATAGCATTTGAAATTGTTTCTTTATCGGAGTTTTTATGCTTTTCTACTGATATCAATGCCTCACAACAATATCTGAAAGTAAGTTCTCCATGTTCAACAGCCGGAAGTGCTTCGAAAGCAAGTTCTTCTTTGGTTATACTCAACGATTTAAGACTTGTATTGCCTTTTAAAAAATCTAATATTCCTTCCAAAAAGCAAACAAAACCTTTGGCACCGGCATCAACCACCTTATTCTTTTTCAAAACCTCTAATTTCTCAGTGGTTTCAATTAAAGCTGTTTTGGCTGCTTCAAAGGCTCTCAGAAACAGCTGAATAATATCTTCAACACTATCTTTAAATTCATTGATAGCTATTGCCCATTCTTTTATAACTGTAATCATTGTGCCTTCAACAGGATTTGCAATAGCTTCGTATGCGTACTTAACGGCTTTATTGACAGATGAAGCAAAAGCCTTCAACGAAAATTCGTCGTACTTGCTTATTTCATTTCCAAAACCATATAAAAATTGGGCGAAAATAATTCCCGAATTTCCTCTTGCTCCAACAAGAGCAGCGTCGGCTATGGCAACAGCAACGTTTTTTATGCTGTCGGTCGGAACCGGACTATCGATAATACTTCGAATAGTGCTGGCTAAATTTGTACCTGTATCAGCGTCGGCAACAGGAAATACGTTTATTTTATTTATAATAGTCTGATTGGCAATTATCCTCTTAGCACCCGAAATGAAAGCATAGTAAAAATACTTGCCATCATTTATCTTTTCGGTAATATTATTGTTTGTAACAATCATACTATAAGGTTTTCTTTGTCAAAAATATAATTATTAAAAAAGATTTATTTTAGGCGGACAAAATCGGAAAAGTCTTTGTTTAAAATCTTTACATTTAACTTTTCAGTTATATCAATATCTCTCGGTAAAGTTCCACCCTTATACATTCGTTTTAAAGGTCTTTTAGCAATAATTTTACTGTACAATTCTTCAACTCTTGGGGTTTTGTCCAAATTTGAATACTGCTCATATGTATAACTCAAAAATGCTACATTTTCGTTTATTCCCCTTTTGTCTAGCCAATATCCTTGTTCTAAAGCCACAGGCTTTGTGTAGTTCCCGTCAACAATAAGGTCTCCTATATCGGGAAACGAAACTATGGTCTTCTTATCTTTACTTAATATTACCGGAACATTATTGCTATAATCGGCTTTGGTTTTATATATTATTATTCTAGGACCCGGAGCTGACATTTGCTCAGTAGTTTCCTTCTGGTTTGCCACGTTAATAGGGGTTTTGCAAGAAAAAATCAATAATAATATCGATGAAAATAACAAAACTGTTTTTAATGTTCTCATATGCATATGTTTTTATAAAATTGTACGAAACTCACATATTTATATTCTTATACTTGCGTTAAATTATAGTTTTAGTGTTCATTTCGCACTAATTCTTTGTGGTATAACGAAAATGTTTGGGCAAAAGTACAATTTATTTCTATAAAGCAAAATCAATATTAACATGTATTAAGTAGAAAAGCCTAACACACAAGCCTTACAGTATTTGCAATTAATATTAATTAACAATTTACAGCTTTTTAAAATTCAAAAGAATAACATAAAAATAGTATCTTAGCTTTTAGAATGTCAAAATTGGTATTATTATTGTTAACTAAAAAATAAAAAACAATTTTATGTATAAGACAAGAATCATAACATTAATAAGTTTATTACTGATAAGCGTAGTTGGTTTTTCGCAAAGTAGCGAAACAGTTGTTGATACTACCAGAAAAGCAGTTATAAAATTTGAAAATACTGTACACAATTACGGAAACATAATAACCGGCTCTGATGGTACTGCCGAGTTCAGATATAAAAATACCGGCAATTCGCCTTTAATAATAACCAATATTGTTGCAACCTGTGGCTGTACAGTTCCTCAATGGGATAGAGCTCCCGTAATGCCAGGAGGTACAGGCACACTATTGATAAAATACGATACCAAAAGATTGGGCACAATTAATAAATCGGCGACTGTAAATACCAACGCAAAAAATTCATCGGTGGTTTTATTTTTGAAAGGCAATGTAGTTAAGCCTTCAAGCACACAATTGCCTATAAATAACCCTACTGCTGCTCCATTTGCCGAATAATACGCTTTAAAAAGCTTATTTTACTTAACTTTGGCTGCTTTGTTAATAAATAATAGTGGCAAGAATTTGTGTTTTTTGCGTTATTATTATACTTTTGATTTGAAAATAAAAAAGTAAAGTAAAAATTATAAAAATAAAAATATGAGTAACGTTGATAATAAGAGCAGAGTGGCAGTTAGAAGCAACACAGCAAGATTTAATAGAGATTTTCCTTTGGAATACGGCAAAATTCCGCCTCAAGCTATTGAGTTGGAAGAGATAGTTTTGGGAGAATTGCTCCTTGAAAAAGATGCCGTGTCAAATGTTATTGACCAGTTATCGGAAGATGTTTTTTACAAAGAAAATCATCAAATTATTTTTAACGCAATACACGAACTATTCCACTCAAACGAGCCTATTGACGTGATGACAGTTATTGAAAGGCTGAAAAAAAACGGTAAATTGGAAATCGTGGGCGGACATTATTACATTGCTCAACTCACGGCTCGTGTTGCATCGTCGGCTAATATTGAATATCACGTTGGTATTTTAAAACAAAAATATTTACAACGCTGCCTTATAAGCACAGCAACCGAAACCATCAGAAAAGCATACGACGAAACTATTGATGTGTTTGACCTTTTGGACGAAACCGAAAGAAATTTGTTTGAAATAAGCGAAGTCAACCTGCGACAAAAAGCCTCAAGCATGAGCACGTTGGTATCTAACGTAATGCACAACGTCAATCATTTACGTTCCAATGAAGATGCATCGACAGGACTTTTGACAAGATTCGATGTTATTGATAAAATTACAGGTGGATGGCAACCTAGCGACCTTATAGTTGTCGCTGCTCGTCCCGGAATGGGAAAAACCTCGTTTGTGCTCAGCATGGCAAGGAATATAGCAATAGATTTTAATAATCCTGTAGCTTTTTTCTCTTTAGAGATGACCGCCGAGCAGCTTGTATCAAGGCTTATTGCTGCCGAATCGGAGATAGGAGTCGGAAAACTACGTTCCGGCGATTTGCACGATTACGAATGGGAACATATAAACTCAAAAATACAAGCTCTTGCCAACGCTCCAATGTTTATCGACGATTCGCCCGGACTGTCGCTGTTTGAACTGCGTGCCAAAGCTCGACGTCTTAAAGCTCAGCACGATATTAAGCTCATTATTATTGACTATATACAAATGATGACCGAAGGCGGAACCAAGGTGTCGGGCAACAGAGAGCAAGAAATTGCAAATATTTCACGCTCGCTAAAAACTTTAGCCAAAGAACTTAATATACCTATTATAGCTTTGTCGCAGCTTAACCGTTCGGTTGAAACCAGGGGAAGTACAGGTGGAAAAATTGCTAAAAAGCCCGTGCTATCCGACCTTCGTGAATCGGGAGCTATTGAGCAAGATGCCGACCTTGTTCTGTTTATTTATCGACCCGAGTATTACGAAATTTACGAAGATGATTTAGGCGACACTAGAGGCAGAGCTATGATTAGCATTGCAAAGCACCGTAACGGAAAAACAGGCGATGTATGGCTCAGATTTGTTAAAGAGTTTACCCGATTTGAAAACATGCCCGAACTTCCAACTTTTGATAACTTTCAAGGTCACCACGGCGGAGGCTCTGTCATTCTTCAGTCGAAAATTAACGACCTCGACCCCAATGACAATTTCTTAGGCAATACTAACAACTATCCCGAAGACCCTGATTTTTAGAATGATTAGAAGACTTTTATTTATTTTACTAATAATTTTATCTTTTAAGGTAGAAGCCTCGTACATCTTAATACCGATGGATAATACCCAAACCAATCATTTGAAATCGTACGGAATTGCATATTGGGTTTTAGAAAGAGATGTCGAAGTTAGCTGGCTTTTGAACTACAAGGGCGGCTCTTTTTTGTTCCGACACACAAACATGTTTGAAAACGAATGCATAGTCAGAAACGTTAAATATCAAGTTATTGCCGATGTTCAGGTGCTGGCTATACGCGAACATATTTCGTCGCCCGAAATAAATATGGATGAAGTTAAGCTCAACAAAGCACCGAAAATTGCTGTTTATTCACCCAAAAACAAATTACCTTGGGACGATGCCGTTACACTTGCACTATCTTACGCCGAAATACCCTACGACCTGATTTACGACGAAGAAGTAATGGATAATGTTTTGCCTTTGTACGATTGGCTTCACCTGCACCACGAAGACTTTACCGGACAATACGGAAAGTTTTGGGTTGCATACAGAAACAGCGATTGGTATAAAAACGACCAACGCGTGAATGAAGAAACAGCTAAAAAATTAGGCTTCAATAAGGTAAGCAAACTAAAACTTGCAGTAGCAAAAAAGATAAAAGAATTTGTTGCCGGCGGTGGTTATATGTTTGCAATGTGCTCAGCACCCGATAGCTACGATGTGGCGCTTGCAGCCGAAAATACGGATATATGCGAAACAATGTTCGACGGTGACCCAATGGACAAGGATGCACAGGAAAAATTGGACTATAGCCAATGTTTGGCTTTTCAAAATTTCAAATTGGTCACCAATCCCTACGAATACGAAATTGCTGATATTGATGTGCCGCACGCAAGAAGTATTCCGGAAAGAAACGACTTTTTCACACTTTTCGACTTCTCTGCTAAGTGGGATCCCGTTCCTACCATGCTTTGCCAAAATCATTTTCAAGTTATTAAAGGTTTTATGGGGCAATCAACGGCATTCAGAAAAAAATACCTAAAACCTAATGTGGTTATTATGGGCGAAAATAAAGCGCTTGACGAAGCTAAATACATTCACGGCGAGTTTGGAAAAGGAACATGGACTTTTTACGGAGGACACGACCCCGAAGACTACCAACACAGAGTTGGAGACCCACCAACAGACTTGGAATTATTCCCCAATTCGCCAGGTTACAGACTTATTCTTAACAATGTTCTTTTCCCTGCAGCTAAAAAGGAGAAACAAAAAACTTAAATGGTGGTTGGTGAATGGTGGTGAGTGAGTTGCTAGTTCTGAGTTTTGAGTCAGGAGTTATAGCACTCGATTTGTAAAATTGAGCGAGTGATGGATAACCTGCAATACGTAACATCCCGAAACTTCGGGGCAACCCGCAACACGCTAAAACGTCCAAGCTAAGCCCAAACTCGGCATGATGGGCAACTGATAAATCCTTTCGGTTGAAAGCCTTTCGACATAGAATATATTTTTACGATTATATACGTTTGTCAGAGAAAAGGCTACTTCTATTTTCGAATGCTCGGTAATAATAAACTTATACGATAAACCAAAATCCAAACGGTGATAATCGGAAAGTCTGCCCTTATTGTAATCGGCGTAGATAGTTTCAATTTTACCATTTTCGGTAATAAAATCACTTGAAATTCCGTCAACTAAAATCAGCTGCTCGTAGTATCCCTGATTTTGCGTAAACGGAAATCCAGAACCGAAATTCCATTTTAAGTTAACTTCCCATTGGTCGAACTCACCCCACTTGTAAACTCCCAACAATGTTACGTTGTGTCTTCTGTCGTAGTGCGGTGCGTATGTAATCATTCCGTCGTATCTATCGACCCACGAAAGCGAATAAGCTCCCCAAATGTACAAGTTGTTATGGTCGTATTTTAAAGAAACGTCCAATCCGTACGCTCTTCCGGTTTCAACAATAAAGTCCTTTCTCTGAATTTCGGGTTTATCGCTGTACTGCGGTATATCGTTATATATTTTATTTCGGTTCAGATTAATAAGTTGAGAAAAGTTTTTGTAGTAGCCTTCAATATTAAAGGTCAAATATTTCAAAGCATCGTATTCGGCTCCAACTACAATGTGCTCGGCTTTTTGTATCTTATGTTTTAAGGATTTACCATCGAAGGTTGAAGGTAAATCTCTAGGTCCTGAAAGAAACCCGTAAAACAGATTCACAACTTCTCTATCGCTGCTTGTAGCTAAAAAGTTTTGCGAATATATTCCCGACGCCAATTTTAAACGAAGTTTATCCGATAACAAATACTTCAAAGCAAAGCGTGGCTCAAACGAAGCGTACGAATGCGAAGCGTAGTATTGAAGTCGTATTCCGGGCTCCAATAAAAACTTATTTATTCCCATTCTGTAGGTTACGTAAGGTGCTACTTCAGTTGTGTACTGTTGAAGGGTAGTTTTGAGTTTCATAGCATTGTAATAAACAAAATCGGTGCTAAAACCTTGCATTTCGACTCCTGCCTTAAACTCATCTTTCCCGACAAAAGAGGTAACACCCACAGATGCACTAAAACCGTCGATTTTACTGGAACGAGGTAAGTTGTTTTTTTCGTCCATAGAAATAGCATAGTTTGAGTATGCGATACTACCTTCAATCATTACCGGACTTATACCCGGAATAACAACAAAGTGAGTTCCGCCTCCAAAAGTATTCCAACTAAAATCGGAGAGAGCCTTGTATTTTACCCTATCGGCAAAGTTAAACCCAAAAAAGTTTATCTTTGAACCATTAGTTGTGTTGATAGACACTTTTCCGTACAAGTCATCGAAGTTATAAGGCAATCCGTCTTCATCTATATATTTGTAAAATACTTTTGAACTTTGTTCGAGATATGAATTTTTATACGATAATAAGAATGATGTACCTCCATGCGATTCGTCTTGCTTTACAAAAGGTCCTTCAAGCAGTAAGTTAGCTCCAAAAGTGGTTCCGCTAACCTTTCCCGACAATCTTTGTTTGTTTCCGTCACGCGTTTTCAAATCCATAACTGCAGAAATTCTCCCGCCGTGTTCGGCACTAAATCCGCCCGAATGTACGTCGGCAGTGCGCAACAAGTCGGTTTCAAACACCGAAAACAAACCTATTGAGTGAAACGGATTGTAAATAACCATACCATCTAGCAAAACCTTGTTTTGTATTGGCGAACCTCCCCTTATATATAGTTGTCCGCCTTGATCGCCTGTAAAAACGACGCCAGGCAAAACTTGCAAATACTGTGCAAAGTCAGCCTGACCGCCAATTGTTGGTATTTGTTTTATCAATTTGGGAGTCACTTGAGTTACCGAAGTTCTTATATCTGTTCGTGCCGAAGTATATTCTGCAGATACCGACACCGCTTCGAGTTGAATGGTCGATTGTTCTAATATTAATCGAAGCTGCACGTTATCGTTAACATTAAGACTTACCGGTCTGGTAACAGTATCGTAGCCAACAAAAGTCGATACTAGAGTGTATTCGCCTTTGGGAATACGGGTGATAATAAAATAACCGTTTTCGTCGGTGGTACTACCCATTGTTGTGCCTTTTAAAAACACACTTGCAAACATAACAGGCTCGCCTGTCGATTTTTCGTAAACAAAGCCTTTTATTGTATTATTCTGCGAAAATAAAGCTGTTGACAGTATTAATAGAGTAAAAAAAAGAAATATAGTTTTTTTCATTTATAATTATATTTAATACACTAGAAAACCATCAACACGTTTCCTGTTAAGAAAACTTCACATGAGGCTTTCTTGTGCCTTCATTGTTTATTTATACTTTTTGTACAGCCTGCAAAAGTATAAAAAAATAATAAATACTTGAATAATTATTTAGGCTATTGTTCTAAGCACTTCAAGGGTTAAATCCCAAAACATTTCAACCGTCTCAATTTCAAGCCTTTCGTCAGGAGAGTGAGCACCTTTAATTGTCGGTCCGAACGAAATCATATCCATACCAGGGAATTTTTCGCCAATCAAACCGCACTCTAATCCAGCGTGAATAGCTAAAACCTTAGGCTCTTTACCGAACAGCCTGATATAGGCTTTTTTGGCAACTTCCATAACGTGAGAGTCGGGATTAGGCGTCCAACCCGGATAGCCGTCGTCGTGCACTACCTCGCAACCGGCAAGGTCAAACAGGCTCTCAACCATGTTTACAACGTATTCTTTTGAACTTTCTACCGAACTACGCTGACTTGTGCCTATTTCGAAATATTTTTTGTGCATTTTTACCGATGCCAAATTTGTAGAAGTTTCAACAAAGTTGGGAATACTTGCCGACATAGCAATAACGCCGTGCGGACAAGCATACACTGAGTTTATCAGTCTTTTCTGCTGTTTCTTTGATATCACTTTACCAACTTTATTATCAACAAGGCAAGTAATTTTCAAATCGGGTTCGTTTAAGTTAAATTCAGCCAGTATTTGAGCTGAATATTCGTCGAAAAATTTCAAAAACTTTGCCTTTTTAGATACAGGAATAGCTATTTTAGCCGATGCCTCGCGAGCAATAGCGTTTCGCAAGTTTCCACCCTCGAAAGTTGAAAGACGCATTCCGAATTTTTCTTGGAACAACCATAAAAGTCTGACAAGAATTTTAACGGCATTGCCTCTGTTTTTGTTTATATCGTCGCCAGAGTGCCCGCCAATCAAACCGCTGACATTAATATTGTATGCTTTGTACTTATCTTTATCAATATCCTCATGTTTGTAATCCAAAAATGCTCTTGTGTCTCTTCCGCCTGCACAGCCAATAAACAGTTCGCCTTCGTCTTCGGAGTCAAGGTTAAGCAAAATTCTACCTTTTATCATATCTTTATCAAGCTCTTTTGCTCCGGTAAGTCCTGTTTCTTCATCGACTGTAAAAAGCATTTCCAAGGGACCGTGCTCAATATCGTCGGAAGCCAATATTGCCAACTGCGTTGCCACTCCTATTCCATCGTCGCCTCCCAATGTTGTTCCGCTTGCTTTAACCCAACCGTCTTCAATTCTAGGAATTATCGGGTCGGTTTCAAAATCATGTTCAACATCGCTGTTTTTTTCGCAAACCATATCCATATGACTCTGCAAAACTACTATCGGAAAGTGTTCGTAGCCTTTGGTTGCAGGTTTTCTGATAACAACGTTACCTATTTTATCTTGCTGATAATCTAATTTTTGTGATTCAGCAAAATCTACAAGATATTCTATTATTTTTTCTTCTTTCTTCGATGGTCGTGGAACTTGAAGTATTTCGTAAAAATATTTCCACAACAATTCGGGTTTTAAATTTTCAAACAAATAACTCATAATGTACTATATATTTATTGATTCATCTTTTATTGCTTCCATTTTATTAATAACCTCAATAGGATTTGGCGAACCGAATACGCTATTGCCTGCAACCAAACAAGTTGCTCCGTCGTTTGCCAAATCTTGGGCATTTTCGAGGTTTACACCTCCGTCAACTTGTATTATTGCCGAAGAATTAAATATCCTAATCATTTCGTTTAGTTCACGCACTTTTGAATAGGTGTTTTTAATAAACTGCTGTCCTCCAAATCCCGGATTAACCGACATAAGCAACACCAAATCCACATCAATGAGAACCTCCTTTATGCTAACAAGCGGTGTGTGCGGATTTAATACAATTCCTACCTTCTTGCCCATTTCTTTAATTTGGTATATACATCGGTGCACGTGATTTGTAGCCTCTACGTGAAAACTTATTAAATCGGCTCCGGCATCCGCAAATGCGGCAAAATACTTTTCCGGCTCAACAATCATAAGGTGTACATCCAAAATTTTGTCGGTAGCTTTACGAACCGCCTTTACCACAGGAATACCAAAGGAAATATTAGGAACAAACCTGCCGTCCATTATGTCAAGGTGAACCCATTGAGCCTTGCTTTTGTTTATCATTTCAATGTCGGCTGCCAAGTTTAGCATATTTGCCGACAATATTGATGGTGATATTATCATTATATTATTTTTTTGTAAAGGTAAAATTTTTGTATTAAAAATCGGTATAGTTACTCAATTTTTTCATCATTCCCATCTAGTTTGTCTTCTATTTCCATAAGTTTTTGTTCTTTTTATCTATATAATAATGTACTTATTAATTATTTTCTACCTTTGTAACTAAATAAATATATGAATAAAAGTATGAAAAATCATTTCCTAAAATCGACTAAACTTGTGTTTATTTTGACGTTAGCATTATGCACATTATCAGCTTTTTCACAAGAAAAAAGAGTTTTGTTTATTGGCAACAGTTATACTGCTGTTAATAATTTGCCTAATATTTTTCAAGAAGTCGTTGAATCTACCGGCGACACGGTTTTCTGCAAGCAAAACTCACCCGGTGGTTATCGCTTTCAAGACCACGTGTACAACAGCACTACCAATCGGCTTTTGAGAGAAGGTAATTGGGGTTATGTGGTGCTTCAAGAGCAAAGTCAGTTGCCGTCATTCCCCATTCAGCAAGTACAACAAGAAGTGTTTCCTTACGCTAGAGCTTTGGATAGTTTAATAAACCACTTCAACGGACCCTGCGTTGAAACTGTATTTTATATGACTTGGGGTAGAAAAAACGGCGACCAACAAAATTGCCCGGTTTGGCCCCCCGTTTGCACGTACGAAGGTATGGATAGCTTACTAAACTTGCGTTACATGATGATGGGCTACGACAACAACGCTATTGTTTCGCCTGTCGGAGCCGTTTGGAGATACATCAGAAACAAACACCCAGAAATTGAGCTGTATAGTAGCGACGGCAGTCACCCTTCGCCCGAAGGCTCATACGCCGCAGCTTGTACCTTCTACTCTACTATTTTCCGAAAAGACCCTGCAAATATAACTTACAACTTTTCTTTAGATGAATACACAGCAAACAAAATTAAAAATGCAGTAAAAAATGTTGTTTACTTCAACCAGCAAAGATGGCTTATAGGAAAATACGATTCAATAATGCAAATTAATTGCAATCCTAATACCAATATCCCCGAGTTTCAGGAAAGCAAAATACAAATATTTCCCAATCCTGCAACAAATATTGTCAATATAAACCTAAATCAAAACGCATCAAACATGCCTATGTACTTGTATTCAAATGAAGGTGTATTGGTAAAGAGAACAATTTGCAATTCTTCAACTGCAACTATCGATTTATCGTCGCTGCCAAAAGGCGTATATATACTAAAATTTGGCGATTTAAATCCAATCAGAAAAAAAATTGTCAAAATATAAGTGTTTTTAATACTTTTGTGCCCGAATACTTATTTATAAATTTTTACTGTTAAAAAAATGCATAGAACACACAATTGTGGAGAATTAACGATAAAAAACACATCCGAAAAAGTAACTGTTGCAGGTTGGGTGCAAAGAATACGCAACCTCGGCGGATTAACCTTTATAGACTTGCGTGATAGATACGGAATTACACAACTTGCATTTAATATGGAAGTGAATCCCGAACTTTGCGAAAAAGCACGTGAACTCGGAAGAGAATTTGTTATCAAAGCTCACGGCACTGTTACCGAAAGAAGCAGCAAAAATCTTAATATACCTACCGGCGAAATCGAAATTATTGTCGATAATTTTCAAATTCTTAATAAATCTCTGATACCTCCTTTTACAATAGAAGAAAACACCGACGGTGGAGATGAGCTCAGAATGAAGTACAGATACTTGGATTTAAGAAGACCACCGCTGAGAAAAAATTTAATACTCCGACATAAACTTGCTTTTGAAACACGCAACTATCTCAACAACTGCGATTTCTTGGAGATTGAAACTCCTGTCCTTATTAAAAGCACTCCCGAAGGTGCAAGAGATTATGTTGTACCTTCAAGGATTAGTCCTGGAGAATTTTATGCTCTGCCTCAATCGCCGCAAAGTTTTAAACAACTTTTGATGATTTCAGGATTTGATAAGTATTTCCAAATTGTAAAATGCTTTAGAGACGAAGACCTACGTGCCGACCGTCAACCCGAGTTTACTCAAATCGACTGCGAAATGTCGTTTGTGGAACAAGATGATGTTTTAAATACCTTTGAAGGTTTAATTAAATACCTTTTTAAAGAGGTTAAAAACATTGAACTCAACGAATTCCCTAGAATGGCATATAGCGAAGCTATGGCTAAATACGGTTCCGACAAGCCTGACATACGTTTCGGAATGCAATTTGTCGAACTCAATGATGTACTAAAAGGAAAAGGATTTCAAGTTTTTGATAATGCCGAATACATTGCCGGCATCTGTGCCGAAGGCTGTGCAAACTACTCACGCAAGCAATTAGACGCTCTTACCGATTTTGTGAGAAAACCGCAAATTGGAGCTAAAGGCATGGTGTATATAAAATATAATGAAGACGGCAGCGTCAGGTCTTCTGTAGATAAATTCTACACCGAAGACGACCTTAAAAAAGTTGCAGAAAAATTTAATGCAAAAGCAGGCGATTTGATTTTAATCCTTTCGGGAGAAACAGACCATACTCGTAAAGCTCTTTGCGAACTACGATTAGAAATGGGTAATCAGTTAGGACTGCGCAATCACGATGTATATGCCCCGCTTTGGGTTGTCGATTTCCCATTGCTTGAATGGAACGAAGAAGATAAACGTTTTTATGCAAAGCATCACCCGTTTACCAGTCCACACATTGCCGATATTGACCTTATGGATACCAACCCGGCAGAAGTTAGAGCCAACGCCTACGATATGGTAATAAATGGTGTTGAAGTCGGTGGCGGCTCAATAAGAATACACGACAAGCAAATGCAAAATAAAGTCTTTGAATTGCTTGGTATTTCTAATGAAGAAGCCGAAGAAAAATTCGGATTTCTACTAAAAGCCTTACAATATGGAGCTCCGCCACACGGTGGCATAGCCTTCGGCTTTGATAGAATTTGTTCTCTTTTTGGTGGAAGCGAGTCAATTAGAGATTTCATAGCATTCCCAAAAAACAACAACGCCAGAGATGTTATGATTGATTCTCCATCTCCAATATCCGACGAACAACTTAAAGAACTTAATTTGAAAATAATTGCGAATAAATAATAATATAACGAAGTTGGAAATTGAGTTGCGGGGTGCGAGTTGCGGGGTGCGAGTTGCGGGTTGCGTGGCAAAAACTCGAACCGCGAAATACGTAACACGCACCATTCTCCAACCACCAACCACTAAAAATAATAAAACATATGAAAAAGTTAATCCTAGCCACCGTTCTAATGCTTTTTGTGTTTGTTTCAAGCACATCTTTAGCACAAAAAAGCGAACCCGTAAGTCCAACATTAATTAAAACGGGTAAACTCGTAGGCATAAGCAAGCCTCTAAGTGACATCCCTCCTATGGATGCAGAAGAAGCCAAAATAATGGCTGAAAAAGCTCAAAAAAGAGTCTTAAATCCTAAATTAAGATATCGCTCCTACCCATTTGCCGAAACGGCGTTGCCAAAAGGTGAAGACCCGGCTCTTCAGAAGGTATATTCTAAGGCTGGAAAAAGCACCTCAAATTATGTGTTACAAAATTTCGAAGGACAGGGTTCTCCTTATTACCCTCCAGATGCAAACGGTAGTGCAGGACCTAATCATTATATGCAAACAGTTAATACCACCTATGCTATATACTCAAAAACCGGACAACTCCTTGCCGGACCAACAGCTATGAACCAACTATTCGGAAGTGTCCCCGGAGCACAGCATAACGATGGTGACCCACTAATCCAATACGACGAAATGGCTGACAGATGGGTAGCTGTTGAGTTTTCAATCTCAGGTAGTAACGACTTTATGCTGATGGCGGTCTCAACTACCAACGACCCAACAGGCACTTGGTATCAATATTCTTTCGATGTTGACGATATGCCCGACTACGAAAAGTTAGGAATATGGCGAGATGGTTACTACATGGGTGTGAATAATAGCTCTTCTAGAGATATATACGTTTTTGATAGAGATGCAATGTTAACCGGACAGCCAAACCCAACGTTTATCGGCTTTGATAATCCTTGGAGACCCGTTGGCGTTGATGGCTTTATGTGTGTCCCGCCGGTTGATAACGACGGAACATT
This sequence comes from Lentimicrobiaceae bacterium, assembly GCA_033809755.1. Classification (GTDB taxonomy): domain Bacteria; phylum Bacteroidota; class Bacteroidia; order Bacteroidales; family UBA4417; genus UBA4417. The sequence continues at coordinate 158,442 of JAPXLB010000004.1, read as the reverse complement.
CGCTCCTGCCGGAACACCAGGGCTGTTTGTTGCGATAAAAGACGACGCTTTTTCAGGCGGACAGGATGAACTTTGGATATACGAGTTGGCTGTCAATTGGACTAACCCTTCTGCTTCTACGTTCAACAGAGTTCAACAGCTTCAGGTTCAACCATTTGACAGCAATTTTGGCAATAACTGGGATAACATTGCTCAACCAGGCGTTACCAGAAAGTTAGATGCTATTCCACAAGTTGTTATGAACGTGCCGCAATACAGAAATTTCGGTTCATATCAAACTATTGTATGTTGCCACACTGTCGATGTAGATAATACCAACCACGCCGGAATTAGGTGGTACGAGCTAAGAAAAACAAGTACAGGAGCCGGAGGTGGATGGTCTATCAGACAACAAGGAACATACGCACCAGACCAGCACAGCAGATGGATGGGTAGTATAGCTATGAATGCTAGCGGAGCAATAGCTCTTGGATATTCAATTTCAAGCAGTACGGTTTATCCCGGAATTAGAGTTACCGGACAAACTCAAGCTCAGTATCAATTAGCTAGCGGAATAATGGACTTCCCCGAAATTAGCGTTCAAGAAGGAACAGCATCACAATCTAATGCTAACAGATGGGGCGACTACTCGCTAATGGCTGTCGACCCAGTCGACAATATAACCTTTTGGTATACATCACAATACAAAAAAACCTCAAGTGGCAATCATACTAGAATAGTATCGTTCAAAATAGGAAATAATCCTGTTGCTATTACCTTGGATCCTACCAGCGTTACCCAAAACTCGGCTACCCTCAATGGTACAGTAAACCCAAACACCCTGGCTACTACTTATCACTTTGAATGGGGAACTACCGAAGCTTATGGAAATACTACAACTACGCAAAGTTTACCTGCAGGAACGACTGCTGTGAATGTTAGTGCCGACCTATCAGGATTAACACCAGGTACTACATATCACTACAGAATTACTGCTACCAACAGCGATGGAACTTCATACGGACTAGATAAAACATTTACTCCAGGCGGTATAGTTCTTACTACCAATCCTGTTACTTCTATAACCACAAATAGTGCAGTATCCGGTGGAAATATAACATCTGACGGAGGTTCAGCAATAACCCAAAGAGGAGTATGTTGGTCAACAACAGAAAATCCAACCATCAGCGACCAACACACTAGCGATGGAACAGGCTCTGGTCAGTTTACAAGCAATATTACCGGTTTAAACAGCTCAACAAAATATTACGTTAGAGCTTACGCAACAAACTCTTTTGGTACATTTTACGGTCAGCAAGTTAGTTTTACAACTAATTGCGGTATTTATTATCCGCCTTTTGTAGAAAATTTTAACGAAACTACAATACCTCTATGCTGGACTATTCAAGATAATCAAAACAACGGTCAAGTATGGCAATTTGGTATTATGAATGTATCACAAGCGCCTATTCTAACAGGAAATTACGCCTATATTGATAGCGATACGTACGGTTGGGGAAATTCGCAAAATGCCGACCTTATAACACCAACTATAGACCTTACCGGATATTCAAACGTAGTACTAAAATTTAAACACAAATATCGTCATTATACAAATTCGTCAGGAAGAGTTTATTACAGCATTGACGATGGTAATACATGGGTGGAAAGAGTTTCCTACACAACAAGTACCACTGCAAATCCAACCCTAGAAGAACTATCTATACCGGAATTAAATAACCAAAGCAACGTAAAAATTAAGTTTAATTACACAGCCTCATGGGCTTACCATTGGGCAATAGATGATGTTGAAATTAACGGAAACGTAACCAACACATTAAGCGTTACTCCAAGCAATCATAGTGTAGGTTATCAGGCTGGAACCGTTGATTACAACGTAGTATGTTCAGGTGCATGGAATGCCGTATCAGACCAAACTTGGTGTACAGTAACACCTAGTGGCAACGGTAACGGAACCATTACAGCTAATTACACCGAAAATACAACTACTAGTCAACGTGTAGCTAATATTACAGTTACTTCGACAGGGTTACCCGATGTTACAGTTACACTGACTCAAGCTGCCAATACACCTTTGGTGCTAACCGTAGAGCCTGCTAATCACGACGTAAGCTCTGCAGCAGGTAACGTTGATTATACAGTAACTGCCTCCGGCGAATGGACTGCCGTATCTAACCAAACTTGGTGTACCGTAACACCTAGCGGAAACGGTAACGGAACTATTACAGCTACATACACCGAAAATACTAACACAACTCAACGTGTAGCAAATATTGTCGTTAGTTCTGCAGGACTACCCGATGTTACAGTTACACTAACTCAAGCAGCTGCTACACCTTTGGTATTATCGGTAGAACCTGCTAATCACAACGTAAGTGCTGATGCAGGCAATGTTGATTATACAGTGACAGCCTCCGGCGAATGGACTGCCGCATCAGACCAGTCGTGGTGCTCAGTAACACCTAGCGGAAACGGTAACGGAACAATCACAGCTACTTACACCGAAAATACCAACCCAGAACAACGTATAGCAAACATTACAGTTTCTTCGACAGGACTACCCGATGTTGTAGTTACATTAACACAAGAAGCTGCTACTAGCTACTTAACCGTAACGCCAGCACAACAAGGTGTTGGTTACGAAGGAGGTAGCGCAATATTTAATGTAAGTTCAAATATGAGTTGGAATGCTGTTAGCAGCGAAACCTGGTGTACAATAAATCCGACCTCAGGTACGGGAGACGGTTCAATTGAAGCTACAGTTACAAGCAACGCCAGCGTAAATAGCAGGACAGCTACAATAACAGTATCTGCTCCAAACGTCCCCGATGCTATTGTAGAAGTGGTTCAATCAGGAACAACACCTTATATGAGTGTTACACCATCCGAGATTCAAGTAAATCACAACGCTGGAACCGTAGAATTTAACGTGTCTTCAAACGTTGATTGGACAGCAACATCCGATGCTGCATGGTGTACAGTTACTCCACAAGGCTTCGGAAACGATGTCATACTAGCAGACTACGAAGAGAACCAAACCAATGTCGTTAGAAGCGCCAATATTACTGTAAACGGAAGTAATAATGTAGCCAATGTTGTAGTTACATTATATCAATTGGCTTATGTTAATGTAGATAATGAAAGCTCACGCAACGTAACTGTATTTCCTAATCCTAATAACGGAAAGTTTATCATTACGAGTGGAAATCATCAAGACATTGATATGATGCTGATAATATACGACAGCAAAGGTAATACAGTCAAACAAGGTAGCTATAAAAACAATAACAATTACCTTATTAGTATCGAAAATCTTGCCGACGGAGTTTACTATCTAAAAGTTATGCTTGACAATAATAAGGTACAACACTTTAAATTAGTCAAACAGCAAGGCAAATAGGCTGCTAACTGCGCAAGTTATTTTGCTTATATATTATAAGGAATACTTGTTATTAAACATTTAAGAAAAAATATTTCTATGTTAATAAACAATACTATTATTACAAAAAAATAGTCAGAAAAGTAAATGCAATTAATAAAATTAACCGAAATAACAAGCACGATAGGTCTAAAAAACACTGGCTAAAAGCTACGTATATAAGAAATAGAGGGTATAATCGGGAATAATGATACTTTGTACAAGTGTAGTTTTTTTTCGTTATCTGTATTAATATAAACAAAATAGGGATTTAGTTTACTATAAACATTATAAATAGAAATAACCCATTCACGTTTACCTGTTTTTTTAGGCTTAATAAATCGGGCAGATATATCAAGGCGGTGATAGTTAGGCATTCTTTCTTGGTTACGGCCATCATACGTATATGTGTTGGCATAAGTTTGATTTATTGCTACAACAGGATTATCAGAAAAGTAGCTATCCACAAAACTTTCGTTTATTGTAGGATATACACCATTAGGCAATGTAATTGCGTTACCTGTATTGAAAACGAAATTAGAGCTAAGTATAATATTATCATTAATTTGATAACTTGCAAATACAGAAACATTATGTCTACGATCAAATTTATAAGGGAACCATTCGCCATGGTTAATGTTTTTAAAATTGCGGAAATTATAACTTAACGTATAAGCCACCCAGCCCGTAATCATGCCTAATTTTTGCTGAATTAAACACTCCATACCAAAACTTCTACCTTTACCATTTCTTTCAATCTTATCTTCCCATTGATTAGTACCATTAAAAAAACTAGCTCCTTCTTTAAATTCAATCAAATTAATAAAGTCTTTATAGTACCCTTCTATGGTAACTGCTGTACTATATTTTTCAACATCAAGCAACACGCCCAAGCTTAACATATTGCTATATAGAGGCAAGGTTTTACTAGTCGCTGGCACCCATAAATCAGTAGGCAAGCCGGCATTATTATTTGAAAGTAAATGCATGTTTTGTTGCATGTATGTGTAGCTTGCCTTAAGACTAACACTATTTAACGGTGTATAACACAATGTTAAGCGAGGTTGCAGTGAACTAAAGCTACTTTTTTTCACCCAATATGTGTTAAAGTGCAACCCCATATTACCACTCCAGTGTTTTGAAAATTTGATTTCACTATCAGCATAAAGCATAATTTCATTTGAAAAGACCTTTGTTGAACCAAAAACAGTATCATTATCAACATTTTTTAAAATATTTAAGCCTGGTGAAAAAGCGTGATTAATAAAACTTGCCCCTGCATTAAGTTTCGTATTATTACTAATAAAAAAATCAACTTCTTTTTTTAATATTAAATCATTTACCGAAGATATAAATGATGAACTTTTGCTTTCGATAATATTTTTATTAGCATCTTTAAGCTTATAATCACTACCGTTAATGTAGTTGAATAATGTGTATGCAAAAGTAGTGCTACCAAAAATATTTGGGGTGTACTGACGATTCCACTTAGCTGAAACTAATATATTACCCCACTTGACATTAGATTTTGATTTACTATAATTATCAATATAGCTCAATTGAGTTTCTTTTTGGTTAAAAAAAATACGATCACGTCCATTGTATACCGAAACTGAGAGCGAATTCTTATTATCTAACACATGTGTAAATTTAGAATACAAATCGTAGAAAGTATATCCTGCCGAATATTTTTTCCCAGACAAGTTACCAAAAATTCGAGTTGCTAAATCCAAATTACACCTTCTTATGCTAAACATAAAACGAGTTTTGGTATTCAAAGGACCTTCAGTAAAAAAACGAGTAGCTAATAGACCCACACCCACTTCGCTTTTAATTTTTTCAGAATTTCCTGTTTTCATTCTAATATCTATAACACTACTTAATCTGCCACCATAACGTGCAGGAAAGCCGCCCTTGACAAGTGTAATGTCATTAATAGCATTGGCATCAAAAACTGAAATAAATCCGCCGATATGATTTACATAGTATAAAGGAACATCGTCGATTTGTATTAAGTTTTGATCAGGTGTACCTCCTCTAACATATAAACCACTAGTGCCTTCTACTCCACTTTGCACGCCTGGTAATAATTGAAATGCCTTCATCACATCAACTTCGCCACCCAAAGTAGGTATGAGACTAATCTGTTTCATAGGAACCCTTAAAACTCCCACTCGCTGACTGTTAATTTGCACTCTATTTGCGGTTACAACTGCCCCCCGTAGCTCCATAATTTGTGGTTTCATCAAAACCTCAATATTTTGCATATCAGCATAAACAACTACAGTATCAGATAGGTATCCTACGTACTTAAAAACTAAGGTAGAAGGAAAATTCGCAACTTTTAAACTAAAAAAGCCATAATTATTACTTGCTACACCATCAGTTGTATTCAATATGCATATATCACAGCCTATTAATTTTTCTCTTGAACTAGCATCTAAAACGTAACCCTGTACAACATCTTGTGACTTGAGTTGTATAAAACATAGAAAAAAAAATGCAAAAAATAAGATTATTCTATTTTTCATATTTTTTTATCTTATATAATTTTGAATTAACAGACGCAAATACACCAACACCATTACTCACATTTGTGTACATATTGAGGGGTTCACCTATAAAGAAAAAATCATATATTGTGCTTTCTGAAAAATCGCTTTGTGAATTGTATACATGTCGCGTATATAGTTTTCGATATAAATAATATTCTTTTGAAATCGAACGTAATAAAACATACCCTGATTCGTCCAACAGGGTTGAAACTTCTACCACACCACCTACATCATAGATATGCGCTCCACGAGGTGAAACAATTAATTTCATTTTGTAACACTGCCCGTCAAATAATAAATCGCTAAAAAAAATAGAGGTTGGATTATAATTCCAATCTCCCTCATTTATTAAGACACCATCAGTAATACGTACATATTGTTGATCGTAAAAAACATATTTATATTTTTCATTTTGAGTTCTGGCAAACAATATTATCTCATAGTAATTATCAATACCTGCAGGATCATCTATTTCAATATACAAATCCCCAAACTCAGCTTCATCCTGTGTATCGTAATATGTAGGATATTTATAAGTTGGTGCGTTACATATTATAGGATAGTCAGGTACTGTAGTTAAAGCAAAAATAGTGTCGTCTTGATGATATACACGTAACAAATATTGTGTGTTAACTTGTGGTTTTATCTCCGAAACATATATTCCATTACCAATGGTATTTAAAGTATCAATTATTACATCATTTTGATATAAAATTACTGTAGCACCATTTTCTTTAACAAATCCCTTATCTCTCAAATCTGCAGTATAACCAACATATACTTTTACAACACTGTCAGGTGATAATACCGATTGCATATACATTTGTTTTTTATGATTCGGTAATAAATCATCACTAATACTAACACACGAAACCGCAATTAACAGTATTATAAGTACCAAAATAGGATATTTCATAAATTCTTAACCCTTAATAACCACCTATACTTTCGTCTATTATGTTTGCTTCACATGTTATACCGCTAGGTCCTCCAGGCAAGTCTGCAGTTATATTGAATTTGATTGATTGATGCCGAAATAAATAATATCCGTTATAGGGAGCTGTAACAATCGTATATTCAAGATTTGGACTATGTTGTCCAGTAATAATATTATACTTTAAAGTTGCATTACTAGCACTGGGGAAATAATGGTTAATTAAAAAAGTATTATTTAATCCATTACTTGAATAATAAGGCCCAAACCAATCTTGAGACCAATCTAACTCAATTGTACAACTCCCATTTATGTACTCAGCACCCCAATATTGATTCCAAATACCCCAAAAATTTTTTTTCTGGGCATTAGTTTTAATCACAAAAGGATAACAATGCATTTTTTTCGCATATGCAGCTCCTGTTCCTAAACCCAGAGCTCTTATCTTGGAGGTTACATCTACTCTAGCCCTAAATTTTGACCCACTGTAAACCCAATTTGATGTGCCATTAATGTTGTACCATGCATCTTCTACTGTATTACTTCTATTTCCAACAGTAACACCTTCTAGTTCTTCTATTTCACCTTCATGATTACCTTTAATACATGTTATGGTATTTCCTTTGTACAAGTAGGTGTTTTCTCCAATTGTTACAAATCCATCTTTGTTTAAAACTGCTGCATAATAACTATCCTCTATATTATAGTCAATATACTTGCCTTCCTTGTCTTCTATTTCAACAATAACACCACTATTCAAAGCATCAACGTACTCAGCACAGTGTCCAGGAAAAGGTATGTTTTTCATTTCTTCTTCAGTTTTATTTTGAAATGGTACAATCTGTAACTGGTATTCTTTAAATGCGATATCATCAAAAATTCTTTTTTGTGATACAAAACCAATTTCATTTTCAAAACTGGTCAAATCTTCATACGACATTCCATTCACATAGTTGGCATACCTGAGTAATTTTGACGAATCGCTAAAATTTAAAATTCCATTATCTACCCTGTAATAATAGTTTTTGTGGTAAGAATCACTTCCTTCGTTATTGTCTTTATTACACGAGTACAGTGACAATAAGACGAATGATAACAATAAAAAAAATCGATTTTTGTTCATGATTTGATTATTTAGTTTGTTTATAAGTAATTAATTTATATATTCTATAAAATACAACAATTTCCATTTTTATTTGGTTTAGTTTAATAAAAAAAGTAATACTTCAACCATTTTACTGGCGCAAATATATAATATTTTTAAATTCACATTAGCATTTTGATAAAAACATTTTACATAATTTTAGTAGATTTACAAAGTACATTTATAAAAATTCTAGAATAAAAGACTTGCAAAAAAACAAAAGTAATATATTCTTAAATCAACGTTTCACGGCTCATATACAATTATAAAAATCACATAGTTCTATATGATTACATTTGAAAATGGAACACCTTTATTAAATTTAAAAGATACAAAATCTCAAAATATTATAATGTATATTACATTTATATGTACAATACGTATCATCTTATCATGTTGGATAAAAAGCTGAAAAATTACAAAAAAAGTTTGCAGATTAGAAAAACAGTATTATCTTTGCAAACCTTTCGGACAAGTTCTAGGAAAAACTAAAAGGAAAAAGTGCGAGAAACTTGCAGATTTAAATAATTATTGCTATCTTTGCATTCTCTTTTCTCTGAAAATTTTTTCTCAAAAAGCGGATAAAAAATTTGCAGAATTAAAAAATAGTATTAATTTTGCAAACCCTTTTTCTGACTTTTCTGAAAAATAAAAGTTCATAAAAAAGCAAAAAAGATTTGCAGATTTAAAAAATGATATTAATTTTGCAAACTCGTTTTGAAAAAAAGTTCAAAATAAATTTGCAGATTTAAAAAATGATATTAATTTTGCAAACTCGTTTTTGAAAAAAATATAAAGTTCTTTGAATAATTGAAGTCAAAATAACAAAAGCAGCAACATCCCCTGTTCAAATTTTATTTGACAGAGATAACAATCTGAGACAAACAAGATCAAATTACTATGGAGAGTTTGATCCTGGCTCAGGATGAACGCTAGCGGCAGGCTTAATACATGCAAGTCGAACGAGATTTCGGGTAGCAATACTTGAATGAAAGTGGCGCACGGGTGCGTAACACGTATGCAACCTACCTTTAACCGGGACATAACTTCGCGAAAGCGGTGCTAATATCCCATGATATTATTTTAAGGCATCTTTTAATAATCAAAGCTCCGGCGGTTTTAGATGGGCATGCGCGACATTAGCTAGTTGGTAAGGTAACGGCTTACCAAGGCAACGATGTCTAGGGGTTCTGAGAGGATTATCCCCCCACACTGGTACTGAGACACGGACCAGACTCCTACGGGAGGCAGCAGTAAGGAATATTGGTCAATGGACGCAAGTCTGAACCAGCCATGCCGCGTGAAGGAAGACACATTTAGGTGCGTAAACTTCTTTTATACGGGAAAAAACCTTTGGTCGTGCACCAGAGCTGATGGTACCGTATGAATAAGCATCGGCTAACTCCGTGCCAGCAGCCGCGGTAATACGGAGGATGCAAGCGTTATCCGGATTTATTGGGTTTAAAGGGTGCGCAGGCGGAATATTAAGTCAGTGGTGAAAGCCTACAGCTCAACTGTAGAACTGCCGTTGATACTGATATTCTTGAGTTTTGTTGAGGTAGGCGGAATGTGTCATGTAGCGGTGAAATGCTTAGATATGACAAGGAACACCGATCGCGAAGGCAGCTTACCAAGCAAATACTGACGCTCATGCACGAAAGCGTGGGGATCAAACAGGATTAGATACCCTGGTAGTCCACGCTGTAAACGATGATCACTAGATGTTGGCGATAAACAGTCAGCGTCCAAGCGAAAGTAATAAGTGATCCACCTGGGGAGTACGTTCGCAAGAATGAAACTCAAAGGAATTGACGGGGGCCCGCACAAGCGGAGGAGCATGTGGTTTAATTCGATGATACGCGAGGAACCTTACCTGGGCTCGAACGTAATGTGACGTAATGTGAAAGCATTATTCTCTTCGGAGCAGATTACGAGGTGCTGCATGGTTGTCGTCAGCTCGTGTCGTGAGATGTTGGGTTAAGTCCCGCAACGAGCGCAACCCCTACCTTTAGTTGCCATCAGGTAATGCTGGGAACTCTAGAGGGACTGCCTACGCAAGTAGTGAGGAAGGTGGGGATGACGTCAAATCAGCACGGCCCTTATGTCCAGGGCTACACACGTGCTACAATGGCCGGCACAGAGGGCAGCTACTTGGTGACAAGATGCAAATCTCCAAAACCGGTCTCAGTTCGGATCGAAGTCTGCAACTCGACTTCGTGAAGTTGGATTCGCTAGTAATCGCGCATCAGCCATGGCGCGGTGAATACGTTCCCGGGCCTTGTACACACCGCCCGTCAAGCCATGGAAGTTGGGGGTACCTGAAGTTCGTAACCGCAAGGAGCGACCTAGGGTAAAACTAATGACTGGGGCTAAGTCGTAACAAGGTAGCCGTACCGGAAGGTGTGGCTGGAATACCTCCTTTCTAGAGAGGTTGTTATGATACACTAGAGTGTATTGGATTTTGCTGCTTTATTTTTGACTTTTTATTTAATATTGTATCCCAAACGAAAGAGTGAGGGCTTAGCCCTGAGGCTAAAAAGGAATTTAGTCCCGTAGCTCAGTTGGTTAGAGCACTACACTGATAATGTAGGGGTCCGCAGTTCAACTCTGCGCGGGACTACATCGTTTTGGGGAATTAGCTCAGCTGGCTAGAGCACCTGCCTTGCACGCAGGGGGTCAACGGTTCGAATCCGTTATTCTCCACCAATCTATACTTTATTAGATAAAGTTCTTTGACATATTGAGATGAAAGAAAATACGAGAAGATAATGTAAGAATTATGATATCGAGCATTAACAAGAAAGTTATTAAGAGCGTATGGCGGATGCCTTGGCTCTCAGAGGCGATGAAGGACGTGGCAAGCTGCGATAAGCTTCGGGTAGGTGCAAACAACCCTTGATCCGGAGATTTCCGAATGGGACAACCCATCATGTTGAAGACATGATATCCTGAAAAGGAGGCAAACCCAGAGAACTGAAACATCTTAGTACCTGGAGGAAGAGAAAACAATAGTGATTCCCTGAGTAGTGGTGAGCGAAACGGGAACAGCCCAAACCAATATTGTTACGGCAATGTTGGGGTTGTAGGACTACAACGTGGACTGTAATATGATAGTAGAATCTTTTGGAAAACTGAACCATAGAAGGTGATAGTCCTGTAAACGAAATTATATTACTACCTAGTAGTATCCTGAGTAGCGCGAGACCGGTGAAATCTTGCGTGAATCTGCCAGCACCATCTGGTAAGGCTAAATACTCCTGAGAGACCGATAGCGAACAAGTACTGTAAAGGAAAGGTGAAAAGTACTTCGAATAGAAGAGTGAAATAGACCCTGAAACCATACGCTTACAACCTGTTGGAGTTCCGCATTTGCGGAATGACAGCGTGCCTTTTGCATAATGAGCCTACGAGTTACTCCTCATTGGCAAGGTTAAGTCCGTTGACGGACGTAGCCGAAGCGAAAGCGAGTCTGAATAGGGCGCTTAGTCAGTGGGGGTAGACGCGAAACTTTAGTGATCTATCCATGGTCAGGATGAAAGTCCGGTGACACGGACTGGAGGTCCGAACTAGTATACGTTGAAAAGTATTTAGATGAACTGTGGATAGGGGTGAAAGGCTAATCAAACTGAGAGATAGCTCGTACTCCCCGAAATGCCTTTAGGGGCAGCCTTGAGGTGAGTTTTATAGAGGTAGAGCTACTGATTGGATGCGGGGGCTTCACCGCCTACCAAATCCAGACAAACTCCGAATGCTATAAAATATACTCAGGAGTGAGGTGCAGGGTGCTAAGGTCCTGTACCGAGAGGGAAAGAACCCAGACCATCAGTTAAGGTCCCCAAATATATACTAAGTTGAAAAAACGAGGTTGAATTGCATTGACAGCTAGGATGTTGGCTTGGAAGCAGCCATTCATTTAAAGAGTGCGTAACAGCTCACTAGTCGAGCGATTTGGCATGGATAATAAACGGGCATAAGTATATTACCGAAGCTATGGTTTCATCAATTGATGAGAGGTAGGGGAGCATTCCAGTCGGCGTTGAAGGTGTACCGTAAGGTGTGCTGGAGCGTCTGGAAAAGAAAATGTAGGCATAAGTAACGATAATGCAGGTGAGAAACCTGCACACCGAAAGACTAAGGTTTCCTGATCAACGCTAATCGGATCAGGGTTAGTCGGGTCCTAAGGCGTAGCCAAACGGTGAAGTCGATGGATAACATGTTAATATTCATGTACCAGCTCAACTGTGATGGGGTGGTGGAGGAGTGAAAGTCCCGCGTACTGACGGAATAGTACGTTGAAGGGTGTAGATATATTTTGGATAGTTAAGTACGTCCAGAATGTCGAACCTGATAGTACCGTGAGTTTTCGGACGAGCGGATAGTGGATGTAACCATACTCACAAGAAAAACCCCTAAACTTCAGGTTGAAGCTGCCCGTACCGCAAACCAACACAGGTAGTCGGGGAGAGAATCCTAAGGTGCTCGAGTGATTCATGGCTAAGGAACTAGGCAAATTAGTCCTGTAACTTCGGAATAAAGGACCCCCGCATTAGCGGGGCGCAGAGAAACGGCCCGAGCGACTGTTTAACAAAAACATATGGCTTTGCTAAATCGAAAGATGACGTATAAGGCCTGACACCTGCCCGGTGCTGGAAGGTTAAGAGGAGAGGTTAGCCGCAAGGCGAAGCTTTAAATTGAAGCCCCAGTAAACGGCGGCCGTAACTATAACGGTCCTAAGGTAGCGAAATTCCTTGTCGGGTAAGTTCCGACCCGCACGAATGGTGTAACGATTTGGGCACTGTCTCAGCCATGAGCTCGGTGAAATTGTAGATCCGGTGAAGATGCCGGATACCCGCAACGGGACGAAAAGACCCCGTGAACCTTCACTATAGCTTTGCATTGACTTCGGACAAATAATGTGTAGGATAGGTGGGAGACTGCGAATCGGAGGCGCCAGCTTTCGTGGAGTCAACCTTGAAATACCACCCTTTGTTTGTCTGAAGCCTAATCCCGAGAGGGAGACATTGCATGGTGGGTAGTTTGACTGGGGTGGTCGCCTCCAAAAGAGTAACGGAGGCTTTCAAAGGTATGCTCAGCACGCTTGGTAACCGTGCGTAGAGTGCAATAGCATAAGCATGCTTAACTGTGAGACCAACAAGTCGATCAGATAGGAAACTAGGATATAGTGATCCGGTGGTTCCGCATGGAAGGGCCATCGCTCAAAGGATAAAAGGTACTCCGGGGATAACAGGCTGATCACTCCCAAGAGCTCACATCGACGGAGTGGTTTGGCACCTCGATGTCGGCTCGTCACATCCTGGGGCTGGAGAAGGTCCCAAGGGTTCGGCTGTTCGCCGATTAAAGTGGCACGCGAGCTGGGTTCAGAACGTCGCGAGACAGTTCGGTCTCTATCTGTTGTGGGCGTTGGAAATTTGAGGGCAGCTGACTCTAGTACGAGAGGACCGAGTCGGACACACCGCTGATGTACCTGTTGTGACGCCAGTCGCACCGCAGGGTAGTTACGTGTGGATGAGATAAGCGCTGAAAGCATCTAAGTGCGAAGCTTAGCCCAAGATGAGATTTCCTTTAAGGGTCGTTGTAGATGACGACGTTGATAGGCTGCAGGTGTAAAGTCAGTAATGGCAAAGCCGAGCAGTACTAATTACCCGTAAACTTTCTGTTATAGTCAAGTTTTTCCTTATCCTACCGTATTTTCTTTCAGTCAATAGTCAATTTTTAGATTAAGATATTTAAAATTTTGGTGACTATAGCTACGGGGTCCACTTCTTCCCATTCCGAACAGAGCAGTTAAGCCCGTACACGCAGATGGTACTGGATAAAACCGGGAGAGTATGTAGTCGCCTTTTTTCTTTAATATAACACCTTGTTTTATCAAGGTCTGAATATAATACCGAAAAGTGCTCAAAAAATTTTGAGCACTTTTTTTTTAACCCGCCCACTCCTACTCTACACTATTTTGTTAATTACTTTTTTATCCACTTATAATGATTTAATTCGATATTATTGTAAATTTGCAACAAATGTGCAATATATGAACAAATCACTTATCCAAATACAATTAAATCGACTGTACTTCAGTAAGGACGTTAGCATGAACAACACTGTCCTCCTTAAAGAAGTTGATGGAGACAGATATATTTCAATAGTTATTGGAACATTCGAAGCCAACTTTATAAAACTTTATATCAGCAAAAACGACATCTCTAGACCTCTGATTTACAATCTGTTTAAAAACTACCTTGACGTAACCGACAGTGTTGTTGAACACGCTGTTATAAACCGACTTGAAGAAGGGATATTTAAAGCAAATATATTTTTTGTAAATAATGGCGAGACAATTATGTTAGACTCAAGGGCTTCGGATGCAATAATAATGTGTTTACTATCGAAAAGCTCTTTGTTCGTTACCGAAGAAGTAATGCTGGAAGCCGGATTTAACCTCAACGAGGAGAGAACAAATGATGATTTTGACGATGACAACGACTACGATTTTATCAATGCCTTAAATAATGTAGATAGTATTGACAACATGTCCATTGCCGATTTGGAATTTTTACTGGAACAAACAATTGAAGACGAAAACTACGAATTGGCAGCCAAAATAAGAGATATAATTGAAAAGAAAAAAAGTAATTAATATAATTTTATAGTATATGAAGATAAAAATCAGGTTAATAATAATGAACCTGTTCCAATACGCAATATGGGGAGCATGGTTGATTTCGTTAGGCGGCTACTTAGGTGGAAAACTGAATTATACAGGAGTACAAATAGGTAGTTTTTTTGCAACAATGGGTATAGCCTCCTTGGTAATGCCCGCAATAATGGGCATTATAGCCGACAGATGGGTTAATGCCGAAAAAGTTCTAGCCATATCTCACTTAATAAGTGGAACATTTATGTTCGTTGCTGCAGGACAAACCGAGTACCACATGCTATACACATTTATTTTATTGGCAGTTCTGTTCTACATGCCCACAATAGCATTATCAAATTCGGTAGCTTACAACGCACTTGCAAAGCATAACTTAGATCCTATAAAACACTTCCCTCCAGTACGTATATTCGGTACAATAGGGTTTATTGTTTCAATGATTTTAGTTGATTTAATAAAAATAGATGGCGTTGCACTTTCTAAATCTGCGAACCAACTTTATTTTTCGGCTATAATTTCATTTGCATTAGGATTATACTCGTTCACTTTGCCTAAATGCGACATTAATAAAAATCCTGATAAAAGTTCGCTTGTCGATATGTTAGGTTTGCGAGCCTTCACTCTTTTTAAAGAAAAAAGGATGGCAGTATTCTTTATTTTCTCGATGCTTTTAGGGGTTGCCTTACAAATTACAAATGCTTTTGCAAACCTATATTTGACTGATTATTTTGGGAACATGCCGGAATATGCCGATAGTTTTGGAGTTAGGCACGCAAATATTTTGATTTCAATATCTCAAATGTCGGAAACGCTGTGCATATTGCTTATTCCCTTCTTTTTAAGACGATACGGAATTAAAAACGTTATGCTAATGAGTATGATTGCTTGGGTGCTACGTTTTGCTTTGCTAGGAACCGGGAACCCGGGCGACGGAGTTTGGATGTTGATTCTATCTATGATAATTTACGGTTTTGCATTCGATTTCTTTAACATATCAGGTTCTTTATATGTTGAAACAGAAACCCATCCGTCTATACGCTCAAGTGCACAGGGAGTGTTTATGATAATGACGAACGGTTTTGGAGCTCTTATAGGTTCATATGCAGCCGGAAAAGTTGTCGATGTAGTTGGTTGGCCCAATTCATGGTTTGTATTTGCCGCCTACGCTTTGGTTGTATTTTTCTTGTTCTGGATTTTATTTGATTATAAACACGAACCGGAAAAAATTTCACAGTCTTTACAAAAATAATAATGCACGTCAGATGAAACAATATTTAGAATTATTAGACACTATACTAAAAAAAGGAGTTGATAAACCCGACCGAACAAATACCGGCATAAAAAGTATATTCGGTTATCAGATGCGCTTTGATTTAAACGAAGGTTTTCCACTACTGACAACCAAAAAACTGCATCTTCGTTCGATAATTCACGAATTGCTTTGGTTTTTGAAAGGCGATACCAATATCAAATACTTAAAGGACAACAAAGTAAGCATATGGGATGAATGGGCTGACGATAACGGAGATTTAGGTCCTATATACGGACACCAATGGCGTAGTTGGGACAAGCATGATGGCGGATTCGTAGATCAAATTTCGGAAGTAATAGAAAATATTAAAAAGGAGCCATATTCGCGTAGACATATTGTAAGTGCATGGAATGTAGGCGTTTTGGATAAGATGGCTTTGCCTCCTTGCCATATATTGTTTCAGTTTTATGTAGCCGATGGAAAGTTGTCGTGCCAGATGTATCAGCGTAGTGCCGATGTTTTTTTGGGCGTACCTTTTAATATTGCATCGTACTCACTTTTAACCATGATGGTGGCTCAGGTTACAGATTTAAAGTTGGGCGATTTTATTCACACATTAGGCGACGCTCATTTGTACTCCGACCATATTGAACAGGCTAAAATTCAAGTTGTTCGTGAACCTAGAAAACTACCAACAATGAAAATCAATAAGGATATTAAAAATATTTTTGATTTTACTTACGAGGATTTTACTGTAGAAAATTACGACCCGCATCCTCATATTAAAGCAAAAGTAGCAGTGTAATTACTATGAAAAACAATATACCAATATCGATTATAGTTGCCATTTCAAAAAATTATGCCATTGGGAAGGACAACAAGCTGCTTTGGCATATTTCTGCTGATTTGAAACGATTTAAAAAACTGACCACCGGCAATACCATAATTATGGGCAGGAAAACGTACCTATCATTACCCAGAAAGCCTTTGCCCGACAGAAAAAACATTGTTTTAACCAGAAGCAAAAATTTTGAAGCCGAAGGTTGCGTTGTTGTCAATAATATTGAGCAGGTTTTTAAAAATTTGAGTCCTAGCAATGAAAATTTTGTAATTGGAGGCGAATCTGTTTATAAAATGTTTATGCCCTACGCCAACAAAATATATCTGACTGTAGTTGACAGAGAATACGAAGCCGACACGTTTTTCCCTGAAATTAATTTCGACGAATGGGACGTAATTGATAAAGAACACCTTGTTGCCAACGACGATTTGCACTACAAAAACATCACTTTGCTAAGAAAATAGTAAAACATGTGGGATAACTACATTAAAGGCTTTATAACTTACCTAAAAATAGAGCGTTCGCTCTCGGCTAACACTATTGCGGCGTACAACAGAGATATTACTAGGTTTGCCGTGTACTGCAGGGAAAACAAGTCTGAAAGCTGCAAACCCACCGAAATAAAAACCAAAGATATTGAGAGTTTTATTGTGTCAATAAACGAGGAGAAAATTTCTCCTAAATCGCAGATGCGGATAATATCAGGCATTAGAGCATTTTACAAATATTTAATAATAGAAGGAGAAATAGAAAATGACCCTACAAGTCTGATTGACAGCCCAAAACTTGGCACTCGCCTACCCGATTTTCTGACTATAGATGAAGTGGAAAGACTGATTGGAGCAATAGATTTGTCGCATCCGCAAGGCGAAAGAAATAAGGCAATTATTGAAATTTTGTACGGCTGCGGTCTGCGTGTTTCCGAACTGATAAATTTAAAAATTAGCAACCTGTTTTTGAAAGAGGAATTTATTAAAATTATTGGTAAGGGAAACAAAGAACGCCTTGTACCTATTGGAAATAAAGCTATAAGGCAGTTGAATATTTACCTTCATAATGTGAGGTCGCATGTAGAGATTCAGAGAGGATACGAAGACTACGTTTTTTTAAACAGAAGAGGCAAAAAACTAACGCGCAACATGATAAATGTTATTATTAACGACTTATTGCCGGTGGCTGGGATTAAAAAAAATGTTAGTCCGCATACATTGCGACACTCTTTTGCTACACACTTGGTAGAAGGAGGAGCTGATTTGAGAGCCGTGCAGGAAATGTTGGGACACAAAAGCATAACGACTACCGAAATTTACACTCACTTAAACAAAGAGTTTTTGCGAGATAACATAATTACTCATCACCCTTTTTATAGGGATAAGAATCTTAATAACAACGACTTATAATAAATTAGCAATTCTGCAAAGCTTATTATTACAGGTATTTAGAAAAATTTTGAATTTAATAATTGTTATTTTGTAAAATAATACTAACTTTGCAACCTCGTTTAAAAATAATGATTCGCTAGCTCAGTAGGTAGAGCACATCCCTTTTAAGGATGGGGTCCTGAGTTCGAGCCTCAGGCGGATCACTAGAGGCGTAAGCCATACAAACAAATAGTCCCGATTGCCGTAAGCAATCGGGACTATTTATTTTAGTAATTTTAAAAATTTTACGTTTTAAGCATCTTACTCATACTGTTCTGTTTCCATTTATTGACGTCACTCACAAAACTGTTTCCTTAATACAAACCCGACATACCTACCGTCTTCATTACGTATAGTAATAATATTTTTATGAGCTATTTTTAGTTCGAACTCGTGGACAATATCCTTATTTTCATCATAGCGTATTAATTTAAAATCATCTTTATAGTACCCAAGATTATAAAATCCAACTATTTTTATCGACAGATAAAAATCCTTAAGTTTTGGGCTATATGATTGTAAATAAAGTTCATCTCCCCTTACGTAGTAGAAGTGTTGTAAGTACATACCTTCTCTGCCCAGTTCTTCATCATAAAAGTATAATTCTGTCACTTCATATTCTTCATCATAATATCCTACCAACTCACAGATGATATCCTCATCATTTACTATAAATATGGTAGGTTCACCATATTCATTAAATTCTAATATGTACTCAATTTCAAGATTCTCATCTTCATTAAAGTAGTAGGCTTCCCAGAAGTACTTTTGGCTAGATAGAGTAAACCCAACCAGGAGCAATACCGAAAGAAACAAAAATCTGATATTTTTCATAATATTTATTTTTAAAGTTATTTTTTCAATTACACTTAATGGTTTTATTTCTTGTTTTATTGAGAGCTGGTTGCGCTTAGGCTAACAGTCAAACTCTCAAAACTCTAGTTTATTGTTTCAACATTTCATACAACTAATAAATTGACTTTTCCTCAGTGCATTGCGTAGTCCTTCGTAATTTAGCATTTCAAGAGGTGCTTTGCCACTTGAAAAACTGCAATACGATGCGTGTTTATCCCAAGTAATCGAACAAAAGTGAGTAGGTGCTTCGCATTTTGTTAAGCAAGATGGACTTTGAAAAGGCTCACCGCCCGAAATTGACCCAACCTCTTTGGGCGTTGGGATATTTGAGAAGCGTTGCGGTATCAGGATAATTTGTTCCGAAGATAATATTTTACGTAGCTGGCTATAAACCTCTCGGCTGGCTGCAAGCTGGTCTTTTGAAACCATTAGATTAACGCCAGGCTTAATAGCCGTTTCCTTCAGCTGTTTTATTTGACGCATAACACGTTTCACTTCCGAAACTACATGTGGGTAGTGAATGCTGATATGAATTTTATCTGGCTTAGCTTCCAACAATTTTCTGTACACGTGGCTATCTTCAAGAGGCAAACCGTTTGAAGTAATTGTTAAATAGCAGACCTCGCGAAGTGCAGAAATAATATCGAAAACACCGTCGTATTCGAGTGGTTCACCTCCTCCAAGAGAAATAGCTTTAACGCCATTGGCTACGCAATCCACTCCGAACTCAATCACCTCCTGTGGCTTCCACAAAGAACAACCCTGTTTGTTGCTGCCGTTGTAACAGAAGTGACACTGTTTTGAGCAAAAGTTGCTAATATCTATAGATATTATCTCTATCATCTTCATTATCAATTACAATTGGGTCTTTTTTACCTCTGTATCGCCTTCTGGCTAAAGCAAGGATTTCGTCCTTGCGTTGAGTTACCTCCTCTCTTGTAAAAATAGGATACTCTTCGCCCTCATATATTAATTTTTTATCTACTATCTGATAATGCTCCTCAATTTTGCTTAAAACTCCATCCATAACAACCAACAGGTAAGGACGATAATATTCTAAAAGTTCCGATAATTTCCTGCCTCCCATCTCATAGTTAAGCCCAAAAGCATACTTGAAGATATATTCGGGCAATTCAAAATAAATATGATATTTGTCTTCTCCGATAATACCTACAGTAGGTTCAAAAGTGTAAGTTAGACCAGGGGTATTACTATACGACCAATACATCCTATTAATAATTGGCAATTCCGCTGTAAGCAAAAATGGTTCGTTACCCTTACTTATCCTTAAATCATGGTATCGACGATCAGAATTTTTAATTTTTCTTTCAGACATCCATCTTGATGGATAATAAAGCGGTATCTGAAACTGTTCGGCATTTTTGAAAGAAACAGGCAAATATAACGCCACCTCCTTAACCTCCTCAACAAACTGGCTGGCGTTTACTATACATTTAGGCGTATGTATCTTCTTTAGTGCAGTATCCCAGTACTCTTGTGCGTATATGTACATAGGAATTCCTTCAAAACCTTCGGCTAACCACACGGGATAGTCGTCCGGCTTTTCTACGGTGCATTCTAAACGAAATTCAGCATATGATATTATGCACGTTTTATTGTGTAGCCTATCACACATTATTTTTTCTTCTTCTTCCTCTGATAATTTAAAGCCATCATATAAGTACAGCCCTTCTTTTTCAGACAAGATTACTATTGTATGTTCAAAGCCCGCTATAACTTCGTAGAACTCTTCTTTTAATTCGGGATTAATACGAATAACAGTTTGAAAGAAAAAACAAAAATCATCTGAATATACATACGGTATGAACTCAAAACAAGAAGCTAATGACAGAGCTTGTTCGTCGGTTAATATGCTCCTCCTTATTTTGCCACTACTATCGACAAGCCTTTCAAGTATTATTTCTTCAAAGGTCACTTCTCGAACAAAAGTTGGCACTGGACCTTCTTCGTTGAATTCAAGCAAGGCAACATTTCCCTCGCAATCAACAGCGAACCAACTTGTTGACATAGAGTGCGTGGCAGGATATTCTTTATCTATTATCATCACAAAATTGTAAAATACAATGCAAATGTAGTAAACATATCTTGATTTTGAGATATAAAGATAAATATTAACAAAAAGTTCGAGATACTCAATTTTAGAAAGCTTGTCATTCCTATACAGAAAACAAGAAAAGACACGACTAAAAACCTAATTTCTATACTTCTTTCTTTTCAAGTATAATTGGGTCTTTTTTGCCTCTATAAGGTTTTTTGGCTAAAGCTAGGATTTCATCCTTGCGCTGGGCTACCTCTTCGCTTGTATAAATAGGAAGTTCTTCATCTCCGAAGGATATTTTTTTATCGTCTATACGAAATTCGTTTTTAAGTTTACTTAAAACTCCGTCAGTTACAACCAGCAAGTATGGACGATAATAGTCGATGAGTTGCTGTAAATACTCGTTTCTTTCCATATAATGAAGCTCAAAAGCGTACATGAAAATGTATTCAGGCAACTTATTAAAAATGCTGCCTGCTTCGTCTTTGATAATAGCAACCGTAGGTTCAAAGGTATAAGCCTGACTGTGAAAATCGTAATTGTGGGAATCAAAATAATGATAATTGGTATATTCAGTATTATGGTGAACAGCTAAACAACCTGTACGTACAAAAGGCTTATTACCCTTACTTATTTCCAATCTGCAATATCGCGAATCGTAAGGTTTCCACTCTTGACCACCCAGCCAGGATGAAGGATAATAAAACTGAACTTGAAACTGTTCGCTATCTCTGAATGAAACAGGTATTTTGAGTGCCAGCTCCATGCATTCTTCAGTAAGCTGACCTGCTTTTAACGGACATTTGGGTATGTGGATTCTCTTTAGTGCAGGATTTATGTACTCCTGAGCATATATAAATATTGGAAAATTTTCTAAGGCTTTTGGTAACCAAACTTGTTCTCCGTACCCTCCGCCCTCTATACTGGGAAGCAGCCCAAATTCAGTATATGACAATAAAAAGTTTTTTTGACAAAGTTTTTCGAAAAATTTTTGTTCCTGACCTGATAAGTACTCCATCATACATTCCCACTCAAGGTTTTCTGCTCCTCCTCTATCATATATATACCCAACATGATAAAGTCCCTCTTTTTCAGATAAGACTAATACTTCATCCTCTTTGCCAGCTATAATTTCGTTGAACTCATCAATTAATTGGGTATTTATACGCCATATGCTATCGAAAAGAAAGATTGGTTCAACATTGTTATCAAAAGGTTTAAATTCCAAACACGAAACCAATAAATTTACTTGTTCTTCTGTCAGGACAGTCCTCTTCATCTTGTTACTCTTGTCAATAAACCTATCAATTATAATACTCTCGAAACACTCATCTTGAACAATTGTAGGTACGGGTCCATTTTCATTGAATTCAAGCAAGGCAACATTCCCCTCGCAATCAACAGCAAACCAACTTGTTGACATAGAGTGCGTGGCTGGATATTCTTTATCTATTATCATCACAAAATTGTAAAATACAATGCAAATGTAGTAAACATATCTGTATTTTAGATATAAAGTCGTTTGTTGACGAAAATCCTTATAAATACCTGATTACACGGCTTTATTTTGCATTAATCCGTAAATAAAAACATTATTTATTTAAAAAAAATTGCAATTTCTTTTTTTATTATAAATGTTTTATACATTTGGAAAAAAAATACCATGGACTTAAGTACATTAAAAGCTATTTCGCCTGTTGACGGGCGTTACAGAAAAAAGGTAGAATCTTTGTCGTTATTTTTTAGCGAAGGTGCTCTAATTAATTTCAGGATTTATGTTGAGGTTGAATACTTTATAGCATTGGCTGAAATTCCGCTACCTCAACTTAAAGGTATTACGCCCGACGATATTGCTAATATCAGAAAAATAAGCGAAAACTTTACCTTCGCCGATGCTGCCGAAGTTAAAAAGATAGAGGCTAAAACCAATCACGATGTAAAAGCTGTTGAATACTACTTGAAAAAACAGTTTGCAAAAATCGGCTTAAAAAAATATAGCGAATTTATACATTTCGGACTGACCTCGCAGGATATTAATAATACTGCTGTTCCTTTGTCGCTGTATACCTGCTTGTACGACAATGTTATTCCGACGATAGAAAATATTCAGACCAAGTTGACGAATTTAGCTAAGAAATGGAAGGACGTTCCAATGCTTTCGCATACACACGGACAACCTGCTTCGCCTACAACTATGGGTAAAGAGATAATGGTTTTTGCCGAAAGACTTAGTGTTCAATTAAAACAACTTACATCTATTCCTAAAACTGCAAAATTTGGCGGTGCTGTCGGCAATTTTAATGCTCACTACGCTTCGTATCCCGATATCGATTGGAATACATTTGCCGACAATTTTCTCAAAGATAAACTGAATTTGGTGCGTCAGAAATATACCACACAAATTGAGCACTACGACTGCATGAGCGCTTATTTTGACGGACTAAAACGCATAAATACTATACTCATTGACTTATCGCAAGACATGTGGCAGTACATTTCGAGAGAGTATTTCAGACAAAAAATTAATGCTTCCGAAACAGGTTCCTCAACCATGCCTCACAAGGTTAATCCTATAGATTTTGAGAATGCAGAAGGCAACTTAGGAATTTCTAATGCTATATTGATTTTTATGTCGAATAAATTGCCTATTTCAAGAATGCAAAGAGATTTGACCGATTCGACTATTACCAGAAATATTGGAGTTGGCATTGCCCACGCACTCATTGCCTACAAATCCATTATTACCGGCTTGAATAAGGTGATTATTAACAAGGATAAAATGTTGGACGAACTTGACCACAATTGGGCTGTTCTTGCCGAACCGATACAGACAATTCTGAGAAGAGAAGGCTATCCTGAGCCGTACGAAACACTGAAAAAACTTACCAGAACTGGTAAACATATTTCAAAAGAAGTGTTGTGGGATTTTGTTGATAAACTTAAAATAAGCGACGAAGTTAAAGAAGAGATAAAGGCTATTACGCCGTTTAATTATATTGGAAAAATGTGATGGGTGGCACGTGTTGCGTGTTGCGCGTTGCGTGTTGCGTGGTGTGGGTTAGTTCTGAGTTTCGAGTTTCGAGTTACGAGTCTTCAAACTCAATACTCAACACTCAACACTCAAAACTATTCCGCGTTCCATATTTGCCACGAATATTCTGCTTGTTTAATAAGCATCTTCATTCCGTTTATACAGGTGCATCCTTTGCTTTTGGCTTCTTTCAAGAAAAGTGTTTCAGTAGGATTATATATCAAATCGACAAAAATGTGATGTTGTGAAACAAGATTATAAGGAAAATTTACAAGTTGATTTTCTTTTGGATACATCCCAACGGGCGTTGCATTTACGATAATCTGGGTTTTGTTTACCAAGTTTTCGTCAATCATATCATAATTGATGATATTACCGCCTTTTGCTCCTCTTGAAACAAATACGGAATTGATATCCCACTTATCGAAAACGTATTTTACCGCCTTTGACGCACCACCTGTTCCTAAAATCAAGGCATTGCTTAAAGATTTATTTTCCAAAATTTCAATTATGGAATCTTGAAATCCTAAGTGGTCGGTGTTGTAGCCGGTCAGTTTGACTTTATCGTTTCGAGATATTTTCACACAATTAACTGCTCCAATTGATTTTGCTTCTTCATCAATCTCCGACAAAAAAGGCAAAATCGACGTTTTATAAGGAATTGTAATGTTAAATCCCAACAACTCGGGTGTAGCTTCAATTTTATAAAGCAAATCGTTCAGGTCAGAAACCTCTAACAGAAAATATTCGGCATCCGATACGTTTTCCGCCTTAAAAATTTCGGCAAAAACAGAAGGTGAAAAAGAGTGGTTTAGTTTACTGCCTATTAAAGCATACTGACGCATATTATTCCTTTTTCATCTTTACAAAGTTTTTAACAATCTTGTATCCGTAGTACACCAACAAGATTGCCAAAACAATAACAACAAAGATATCAATGGTATGGCTGTATTCCATAACACTATCCCAATTGTTCTTTAATTTGAATCCCAAATACATTAGGAATGAATTCCAAATACCGGCTCCAATGGTTGTGAATAAAACAAATTTCGGAACATTCATTTTGGCAAAGCCAGCCGGGATAGAAATCACGTGGCGGACAACAGGTATAAAACGAGCTATTAATATTGTAATATCGCCTCTTTTGGCGAAAAATTTTTCAGAAACTTCAAGGTGATGCTCATCTAGAAGAAAATATTTTCCGAAGCGTTTTAAAAAGGGCTTACCTCCGTAGTAACCTATATAGTACGAAGCTAATGAACCGGCGATACTGCCCAATGTACTAGCTAAAACAACTCCAAAAAAAGTCATTTCGCCATCGGCTATCAAAAATCCTGCAAAAGGCATCACAGCTTCGCTGGGCACTGGAAAGAACATGCTTTCCATCACCATTAAAATAAAGACACCGGGATAAGAAGTCGCTGCTATTATGGCTACCGCCAGATTAGTAATCCATTGTGTTATTCCCATAGTTATAATTAAAAATTTTGTTGTTAATTAGTTTTATTTACTTTTTGCTAAAGCTAATATTAGTCCTAATGCTACGCCTAATAGCGCTGCGACTAAAATTCGCAAGTTCTCGGGTAAAAGAAAGACAATAGTATGAGCAGGTATCCAAAACAGCGGTATTGTTTTTTTATAAATAAACCCGTACATAACATCCCAGTTTAAACTTTTGATAATGCTTTTAAATTGTATGGGTTTGAATAATCCTTTTACTGTTCCGCCGTTATTATAGATATGCATATCGGTGATTTTATGGAAAGTCATCATTACAACTCCGAAGGTAATGTTCATTGCAGTAGATATCGACAATGCCGTAAAAAATTTGAGTCCTGAAAATTTTGCACCCATTGAAGCAGGAGAGTTTTCAAGTCCCATATAAGCAAGGAATTGTGGCACACCTGTCGCAAATATTTTAAATGCTGCGTTAATTGTCAGCCCTAAGACACCCCACACTATCATTCGCGGCACTATGCCAAAACCTTTTTCGTTGTAATTTCCTGTTCGGATACGTAAAGCAATAACCTCACCCATTGTGGCAAGTACCGAAAATTTGATAAATGCCATTATCATTCCGTGTTGTTCGTTAAAACTTACATAGAAGTTGTACACAGATGGTATGATAAAAAAGGGCAAGAAAATAAGAAGAACAATTACGATAAAAATTAGGTCTTTTTTCTTCATATCAACACTTGTTATTTTTCAATTCTGATACGTGCATCAACAGCAGTAACCTTTTTAGCATTACCGAGAAGCGGATTTATATCCATTTCGGCTATCTCGGGAGCAGCAAGACATAGCGCCGAAACTCTTGAAATAACTTCGGCAAATATTTCCTGATTAACTCCTTCCTGACCTCTAACACCTTTGATAAGGTCGTAGGTTTTTAAGCTTTTTATCATTTCCATTGCTTCTTCTGTATCGATAGGAGCAAGAGATGATACAACATCTTTAAGGACTTCAATATAAATTCCACCCAGACCGCAAAGTACCATGTGACCGAATTTGTCTTCTTTTTTAGCACCAACGTAAATACCGTGTCCCGAAATCATTGGTTGAAGCATAATTGCGGTAGTGTCTTTAATCTTAATCATTCGGTTAAATTCGTCTTCAACAGTTTTATCGTTATCAACATTGAGAACCACACCGCCAACATCAGATTTGTGAATCGGTCCTACAACTTTCATCACAACAGGATATCCAAGTTGGTTTGCAGCTTTAACTGCATCGGCTGCAGAATTAACAACAGCTTCGCCAACACGTGGAATGCCCGCAGCGTCGAATAGTCCTTGAACCTTATTTGGATGCAAATATCCGTCAGGTGATTCGTCTATAATTTTTCTTATCGCAGCAGTGTCAATTTTGGGCAAGACTACGTTTGGGTCAACAGGTTTAGGAGCATGGTAAACCTTTCCTAAAGCTCTACCGAAAACAACTTCTTCGGGGAAGTTAATTCTGCCAAGACTGATAAAATATTCTATTTCTTCTTTAACGTTAACAATTGAAGGTAATATCGGATAGATAGGTTTTTTGCACGTTTTCATTTTTTCGTTAAGAAGTTCGTACACATCAAAAACTCGAGTCAATCCGGGGCTACCGAAAATAACAGCAACTCCGTCGATGTTGTCGAAATCGTTTTCGCAAGCATCTAAAATATAACCTAACTGTTCGGCTGTACCTGTAGCCAAAAAGTCGATTGGGTTAGCAACCGAAGAGCCGGCAAATAGTTTTTCCAACAATTCGGGGCTTTCGAGAGCAGGCACTTCCATGCCGTTATTCGACAAGGCGTCGGTGAGCATAACAGCAGGTCCACCGGCGTGAGTTACAATAGCAATTCTATTGCCTTTAAGTGGTTTGTGCATAAATATTCCTGCAACTGTTGAAAGCTCGTCTCTGCCGTAGCAACGGACTATTCCAGCTTTTTTAAATAAAGCGTCAACGGCAACATCGGGACTTGCCAATGCTCCTGTGTGAGATGAAGCTGCACGACTTCCTGCATCGGATGTTCCGGCTTTAATAGCTGCAATTTTACATCCTTTGCGAATTAACGATGAAGCGTGTTTCAGCATTTTTTGAGGATTGCTAATATTTTCCAAGTACAATAGTTTTACTTTTGAACTTGTGTCGGGGTCGAAAGTTTCGTCTAAGTACTCTAAAACTTCTTCAACACCGATTTGGGCACTATTTCCAACAGAATAAACACTATTAAATTTTAGTCCTTTTTCGACTGCATTTTCAAGAATAAAAACAGCCGTAGCACCGCTACCCGTAATAAAATCAGCTCCTTGTGGCTCAAACTTAGGAATTGGTGACATGAATACCGAAGTGTGATTTGCGTTCATCATGCCGATACAATTAGGACCTATAAGACAAGCTTTGTGAGCATTGACAATATCGACTATTTCTCTTTCAAGCCGTGCTCCTTCTTCACTTTCTTCTTGAAATCCTGCAGAAAGTATTATAAAAGCTTTTGTTCCCTTTTGCGATGCAAGAACTTCAACGGCGTGTGCACAATATTTTGCAGCAATAGCAAGAACCGCCAAATCGCATTGTGGCAAATCTTCTACTTGTTTATGTGCTTTAATACCTTGAATTTCATCGTTTTTTGGATTTACTACATATAATTTTCCGCTATAATTGTAGTCGATCAAATTTTTAACAACTTTGCCGCCGGGTTTGGTAACATCATTTGAACCACCGACAATAACAATGCTTTTAGGATCTAATAATTGTTTTGTAATCATATTGTTTATTTTTCTGTTATATTAATTGAAACACCACCCAAGTGTTAATTGAGTGGTGCTGTGTTTGTTATGTTATAATTTATTTGTTTGGAATATTTTTTAAGGTTTCTAATAAAAATTCCCAGAATCTTTCAACCGAAGCTATATTCACTTTTTCGTCGGGAGAGTGAGGGAATCTGATTGTAGGTCCGAATGAAATCATGTCCCAATTTGGATAAACGCCACCGAGTAATCCACACTCAAGACCGGCGTGGATAGCTTTAATTTCGGGCGTTTTGCCGTAAAGTTTCTTGTAAGTATTTTGCATTGTAGAAAGTATGGGCGAATCCATATTGGGTTTCCAGCCGGGATAAGAGCCATCAAGGACAACATCGGCTCCTGCAAGTTCAAATACGCTTTTTATACGATTTCCGAGCTCAACCTTAGCTGTATCAACCGACGAACGTAATAGGCACTGTGCAACTATTTTTCCATCGCCTGATTTTACACTTGCCAAGTTCGATGATGTTTCGACAAGTCCTTCCATGTCGTCGCTCATTCTTATAACTCCATTGGGACAAGCACTTACAGCTTTTACTAGTTTGGCTATAACTTCTTCATCAATATATTTATCGGCAGCATCTGTTTTTTCGCAATAAAATTCCAAATCCGGTTCAACGGAAGCTAATTCGCTTTTAAACATTTTTTCGTATTCGGAAACAGCTTTTTCAAAATCGGCAGTTTTGTTTTTACAAACAGCAACTGTAACAAACGACTCACGCGGGATAGCATTTCTTAATCCGCCACCGTTGATAGAAATAACTTTTATGTCGAATTTATCGATGTTATCAAGCAAAAATCTGTTCAACAGTTTATTGCTATTGCCACGTTGCAAGATGATTTCCATTCCTGAGTGTCCACCTTTAAGTCCTTTAAGTGTAAGCAGATATGTGGCGTATTTATCGGTATCCAAACTTTTCTCTTTATACTTAATTGTCGCAGTAGCGTCTGTTCCGCCTGCACAACCAACGTATAGTTCTCCTTCATCTTCCGAATCTAAGTTTAGCAAAATATCGCCTTTAAACATACCGGGTTTAAGTCCGAAAGCTCCTGTCATTCCTGTCTCTTCGTCGCAGGTAAACAAAGCTTCAATCGGTCCGTGTTCAATATCTTTGGAAGACAAAACAGCCATTGCTGCTGCAACACCCATACCATTGTCGGCTCCAAGCGTTGTGCCGTTGGCAGTAACCCATTCGCCGTCGATAATAGTTTCTATAGGATCGGTTTCAAAATTATGTTGCTTGTCGCTATTTTTTTGAGGAACCATATCTAAGTGTGCCTGCAAAATAACGCCTTTTTTATTCTCCATGCCTTTAGTGGCAGGTTTTCTGATTATAATATTTCCAACTTCGTCTCTGATAGTTTCTAAGCCAAGACCTTTGCCGAAATCGAGCATAAATTTTTGAATTTTATCCTCGTGTTTCGACGGACGTGGAATTTGTGTTAAACTGTCAAAATGTGTCCAAACTACCTTTGGACTTAATTCTTTAATTGATTTCTTCATAGTTTTTACTTTTTATAAAACGTCTGTAATATATAATTGCAATTTTTTCCAAATGTACAAATATTTCGAAAAAAATTTAACATTTCGTGAATTTTATTAATAATCATTAACAATGGGGTGGTTCGAGTTGCGGGTTGCGGGTTACGGGTTGCGGGTTGTCCCGAAGTTTCGGGAGAGTTCTGAGTTTCGAGTTCCGAGTCCAAACAAACTCAATACTCCCGACTCAAAACTAACAACTCTCCGACCACCATTCACTATTCACTCCCGAATTCTCGGGACAAGCATTCACTACTTTTTATTTTTTTTCTTAAACAGTTTATGAAAATTAATAAAATGCTTGTATTCTTTTTTCCGAGAACTTGTTATAAACGGATTGCACTTTGAGTTTGGGATATATTCGTATCTGTACAAATTGATACACAAGAACAACAATGAGATTAGCAAAGGTCCGAAAATTAATCCCCAAAAACCAAACATAGGGATACCCAATAAAACCCCGAAAACCGTGATTAACGGATGTATATCTGCTAATTGTTTTTGCAGGATAAAGCGAGCAACATTATCAACTCCGCCTATGATAATAAGACCGTATATGGCTAGACCTATTGCTCCAAGATAATTTGCTGCAACAAGTTCGACAACCACAAGCGGAACCCATACTATCATTGTTCCAACGACTGGTATCATAGATGCAAACCCGGTTAGTATAGCATATAACAAGGCATTGTGGATTCCGAAAATTTTATATCCCAAGTATGCAAAAGCTCCTTGAATAACTGCTAATAGCGGTATTCCTATTGCATTTGCCAATATTATTGATTTTGTTTCCTTTACAAGTAAAGATTTATTGTTTTCGGAAAAAGGTAAAATATCCCTAATTAAGTTTTCAAAGGCTTCACTTTGATAAAGCATATAAAACAGCACGAAAACTATAATCACAATATTAATAACTAATGAGTATAAACTTGAAACTAACGCCTGAACCAGACTCCCGCCTATTTTGGATACAAACTTAATATTTTCGGGAGTGAAGATTTCTATACCTGTTTTAAGTTCGACTTGCTGTACAAAAGTGTCGATTTTTTCTTTTATCATAACCGTATCTATCGATACGCCCGATAAGGTATCGACAACCAAAAAGGCAATCCCCGATATTGGTATTAGAAAAAAAAGCAAAGCCTCTAGGGTTAGAAATGTAGCCGTCAGCGATTTTCCCCATTTTCGTTTTACGGTCAGAGCCTTTAATTGCGGTCGTAGTAACACGTATAAAGTAATAGCGCCTAGAAAACCGCTAAGATATGGTCGCAACTCTTTTATTACTATAAAAGCTAAAACAAGAATTACTAACAGTAATATATATTTGGTTTTGTCTGTATTTTTCATATTTAGATTTAATTTTATTAAATAACAGGCACAAAAGTAGTCGCTTTGCTATTTTAAACCAACTTTATGGATTAAAAAATTATGAATTAGCACATTTTTGTACCTTTGCTTTTTACCTACAAGCAAAAATGAATAAAAAAATATTTTTATACGCAACTCTTGTTTTCCTGTTCCTATGCTCTAGAGGTTTTTCTCAAGAGGTGCAAAATACGCGTGGCTGGAATTTAGGACTTAATTTTGCAGGATATTACGTTTCGCCCTATACTGCAAACTACTACAACGGAAGTGAAAAAAATGAAAATAAAATCTCGTACATTTTTGATAACTACTATTGGTATCAGGAAATAAAGAATTATTTCAACGAACATGAACCTGGCTCTACTGTTTACGACACAATGGTACTTGGCGATTTGCCTCAAAAAATGAAATATAATTTTGCAGTTAGTCCCGGTTTATTTTTGCAGTATAATTTCAACAACCTGTATTCAATTACCCTGCAGTTTAATTATTTGAAACTTAGAACTAAAGATGCTATTTCCATAAATTTTAATCCCAAACCCTATCCTACTTTCGAAGATATAAGATTATTTTCTATTCAAGGTCTTGAACGTCGCGTGTACATTGATGTTTCCATTCGAAGAAATTTTATTAAGCATAACAATTTAAAGTATTTTTTATCGGCAGGATTTAACCTAAACAGCACCAAAGTGCTCAAATCGTTTGTGTACATTGGCAATAGAGAATACTCGATGATAAACATATATGGAAACAACCCGTACGTACCAAATACGGG
Organism: Lentimicrobiaceae bacterium; assembly: GCA_033809755.1. Classification (GTDB taxonomy): domain Bacteria; phylum Bacteroidota; class Bacteroidia; order Bacteroidales; family UBA4417; genus UBA4417. Next base: position 126,293 of record JAPXLB010000004.1, on the reverse strand, counting down.
CATGCAGGAGTTTGAAATTTATCAAGGAGGAATAGGATTTGGCACGAATGTGCAGGGTGGAGTTTCATTTATTTTCAACAATATAATTTGTGTTGAGCCATTTGCTACAGCTCATTACTTGAAAGTACACTTAGAAGGCTACACTTCTATGCGTCCGGGCGTAGGAGCAGGCATCAGATTTATTTACTAACACGCTACCCTACTCTAATGAAAATTATTTCTTTTATATCCTTCGTTTTTTACATAATATTCTCGAAACTTATGTCTTTTGTTCCGTTTAAAATATTGTATATTTTGTCGGATATGATGTACCCAATTGTATATTGGGTTATAAGGTACAGACGTAAGGTTGTAAGATATAATCTAACAAGTTCTTTTCCGAATAAAAGCAAAAGCGAAATTATTGCCATTGAGAAAAAATACTACCGCCATTTATGCGACATCACTCTGGAGAGTTTTAAGACTAACATGCCGAAAAAGACAATGAAAAAGAGATATAAGGTTCTTAATAGAGACAAAGTTAACAATCATATTGCAGAAACAAATAAAAGCATATTAGTACTTGTTCATCACTACAACAACTGGGAATGGGGAACAACATCAGCAGGTTTTCAGTTCGATTATCCCGGAGTTATAGTTTATCACAAAATTTCAAATTTTTGGATAGATAAGAATATGAAGAAATCTAGGTCGAAACGTGGGACTATAATGGTTCCTACCGAAGAAACCTCAAGAACTTTTAAACAATACGTCGATAAACAACATATGTTTTACTTGGTAGCCGACCAATATCCGACTGCTATAAGATTTTCGTACTGGGAAGAGTTTTTGGGCAAAGAAACGTCGTGGTTTTCAGGTCCTGAAATCTATTCGAGAAAATACAATATTCCGACTTACATTCTGTCAATCAAAAAAGTTAAAAGAGGTTACTACGAATTGTATTACAAAAAAGTTTCGGATAGTCCTAAAGATTTGCCTAAACAAGAAATAACAAGGCTGTACGTTGAAGAATTGGAAAAATTAATTATGGAAGAACCTGCATACTGGATATGGTCGCACAAACGCTGGAAAAGTATGCCCGACAACAAAGGTTCTTACTTTAATCCGTACGATAAATTGTAACTAAAGCAATTTGCTCAGAATGTCGCTGTTGAATAAATATTTGCCATTGTTTTTTGTAATATCCTTATTGTTGTCTTGCAGTGAAGATAGACAAAAAACTGATTATTACATTCAAAATTTTGATTCAATTGACACACTTTTCGTTCTTTCAAACAGCGTTATTACATCAAATAAAAGTTTTTATAATTCGTATATCAGCAATAACGAAACAAGCACAATTGGCAATATTTATTTCACCAATAAAAAAAACATTCTTCTTATTGTTATTGATGTTAATACCACTCCTAAACACATTACATTTGACAATTACGATTGTGTTGTTGTTGACAAATTCGGGAAAACAAACTTTACATTATCCAACAAAATAATTCCACCAAAACAGAAACATCTTGTTAAAAAGGTTTCAAAACCTAAGGCTAATACCTTAAGCCAAGAACAATACGCAGACACTACTCATCGCGAAAATATCAAGGATATAAAAAAAGTAAAACAAATAATAAGCGATTACGAATTTGACAACACTGTAAAAAACTCCGAGTTGTTGAAATCGCTGCCTATACAATGGGTTGTTCATAGGACGAATACTGAGCGATACTTTTTTGTGAGTTTTGAAAACGACCTTATAACTCACCCCAACACCGACCGCTATTACACCAACGGTATAACGCTCGGTATGCAGTCGCCTATGTTGGGTTTGTGGAAACTAAATTCCTTAATGATACCATATCGCAAAGAAGCTGACGTTACTTACAGGCTGCACATTATACAAAACATGTACACGCCTTCCGACACTAGAGTTTATCCCGACTTAACTTCCGACCGTCCTTACTCATCAATTTTATATTTTACTTACGACAAAATAAATGCGGACTCTCAAAATAAAAGCGTGTTCTCATCTAGATTTCAGTTGGGTTACATAGGACCGTACTCGCCCGGAGCATATTTACAATCCACCATACACCGAATATTTCCAACAAATCATCCGCCTTTGGGCTGGGAATCGCAAATAAAATCGGATATTATTATTGGCTACGGCGTAGGAATAAAAAAAACGTTTGTCAATTCAAAATTGATTGACTTCAACGCCGAAAGCAATGCAGAACTCAGTACTTTGAAAACAAATCTAAATCTGGGATTAAACTTCACTTTTGGTAGGTACAAAGCCGATTATGCGAGTTCAATGAATAATAAGTTTTATATTAACTTTTTTTTAAAACCTAAATTGTATATAGTCGGCTATAACGCACTGCTACAAGGTGGTGTTATTAATCCTTCAAATATTTATACCATAAAGTATAGCGATATACACAAACTTGTTGCCTACGGCGAGTTTGGCATTCATTTTAGTTATAAAGAAATTTTGGGCATAGAAATTGCTCAAACATATATAAGTCCGGAGTTTAAAAACGGACTACCCCACAAATGGGGAAGTATCAGGGTTGCTATTGGCTGGTGAAGACGGAAGTCGGAAGACCGAAGTTTTGAGTCAAGAGTTAGGAGTTATGAGTCGGAAGACGGAAGACCGAAGACGGAAGTTTGGAGACTTGGAACTCGCAACACGCAGCGGCTAAAAGCCAAAAGCCAAATAAATATACTTCTTTATAATCAACGACGTTTATTTCAATGTTTTATCTGACAGTAATGATTAACTTTGCAAAAAAAATATGAAAATAAAATATTCGGCATTACTATTTTTGTTGCTGTTTTTTGCAATTAGCCATACAATATTAGGTCAAAAGCAATATGTAGCGGCAGATACTAACAATAGCGATTTTGCTAATAAAATAACCCTAATGTTCGTGGGCGACATTATGCAACACATGCCCCAAATAAACTCAGCCAAAGTTGGCAACGATGAGTACGACTACAACGACTGCTTTAAATACGTCAAACCGCTTCTTAGTGACGCCGATTTTACCATAGTAAATCTTGAAACCACACTTGCCGGCAAGCCATACAGCGGCTATCCTCAGTTTAGTGCTCCCGACGCAATAGTACCTGCTCTTATTAATTCGGGTGTAGATATTATTTCTACCGCCAACAACCACTCCTGCGACAAAGGTGCTAAGGGCATAAAAAGAACTATTGCGATTTTGGACAGTTTGCAAGTTGAACGCATTGGAACATACCTTGACTATGGCGACAAATACGACAATCACCCTTTAATCATCAATAAAAACGATATCAAAATTGCACTATTAAATTATACTTACGGTACAAACGGATTGCCTGTTCCAAACCCGCATTTGGTAAATTTAATTCATTACGATTCTATTCGAAACGACATCGAAACTGCCAAACTTTTGAGGCCTGACAAAATAATTGTATATATACATTGGGGAACCGAATATCAGCTTTTGCCCGACTCATCTCAGATAAAAACCGCAAAATTTTTGTTCGATAATGGTGTAGATATTATCATTGGCTCACACCCACACGTTGTGCAGCCTATGGTTTGGCATAAAAGAAATATTATCAACGATAGAGATAATCTTGTAGTTTGGTCGTTGGGAAATTTTGTTTCGAACCAACGTAAGATAAATACTGACGGCGGGGCTTTGGTTAAAATTGAAATCGAAAAGAAAGGAAATTTATCTTACATTAAAAATGCAAATTATTACCTAACGTGGGTTAACATCATTACAGACACTAATTCGAAAAAATACAATGTTTTACCTTCGTGGTACATTGATAACGACACAATAGTTGATGGAAATCAAAAAGTTGCCTTCAAACTGTTTTTGAAAAATACCAGAGAACATTTGAACAGTAATAATATTAATATTGGGGAAGGCGAAATAATACAAAACAAATTGTAGAAAAATATATTAATATTTGTTGTTTGCGAGTCAAAAAAAATAGATGTTTGTTGTTAACAAAAAACTAAAATATCATTACTAAAATATTATTTTAACATTTTAAAAAAATCACTGTGTTTGTTATTTTAAAATAATAATTAATTTTGTACTCGTGTGGTTTATTATTATTTGAGGGCTGATATTTTAGCACGTAAATAGGCAAAAACATACAAGCAAAAACCCAGAATTACAGTTATGTTCAGGATTTTTTACCAATATTAAGTAAGCAATTAAATGTTGATACATTGAACAAATAGATATTTTAATTTGAGATAAATAAGTAACCCTATAAAAACTAATTACCAATTTAAATACATTATCAATTATGACACAGAAAAAAACCAAAACAATCCTAGCACTCACCGTGCTAATGTTAGCTTGGGTTATCAGCAATGGTGCAAATACTCAAGCATTAAAAAAGTTCAGCAAAGAATCTAAACCAGAGTTTGCGACCGAAACTGCATTACTAGCAACCTCTGCTGCTACCGATGATATCGACCCGTACTTAGGCGTATCTATCAGCGCATTAAATGCATCGTATGAAAAACTTGACTCGGATGTATATTTTATACTTCACAAAGATATGCCTGGCATGTTCTACACCAAAAGCGGAGAAGAAACTTACAATGCTCAAACTCCCCTGCGTAACTTAATTTTGTACATGATGACCTCCAACAAAGAAGCTCCTTGTATAGTATTTGAACCCGAAAGTGGTTTGCGTGCACTCCCAGCCGACTTTATAATCAATTCTAACTTTGCCGTATTTAGTGCTTTTCCTAAAGAAGCTTATCCTCTTTTTGTAGAGGCACGTATGTTAGTACATGCAATGGACAATGGAAGAATAAATATTGATTACGAAAATCAGAATACGTTGGTAGCATACATGGACGGAGATGAAATTAAGTTTTATTTGTCGGAAAACAGGAAATATGGTTTTGGATTCAAAGATGCCTTTATTATGAGACCTCCGGGACCAGAAACCAAACAAATTGTTCGCTGGAAAGAAGAAGAAGCCAGACTGATGAAACTTTATCACCAAAACGTTCCTTTTCAAAACGTAAAAAATATGTTTTTTAATACTTTGATAGCCACTGTAAAAGCTAGTAAAGCTAAAAATTGGTATCAAGGAGTATATGCTAGCTATAAACTTGAGGTTTTGGCAGAAGATATGAAATCGCATCCTGATAAGGTTGAAGACCAAGATTATAAAGACGGATTGGCTACTTATGAAAGCCTTAAAACAAACAATTATCCTAAATGGGAAGCATTCATAAATAATAATTGGACGGAAATATATGACAAAATCAAGGAACAATTGGGCGGAGGTAACGAAATTCCTCAAGCAGCTAAAAGGGACCCGAAACTTGAAGCAGAAATGATAGCTATAGCTAAAACTATATACGAAGACGGACGTGTTCCTGTAAAAGCCATTATTAAACATGCCGACTGGAATTACACACGTAATGCATTTGGACATATAGTCGACCGATACCAAACTGCTTTCATTATTTTTAAAATGTCGGATGGTACTCACCGCATGGTGGATATCGGATTTAAACAACTATACGACGGCAGCAGATACGGCAAAACTCAACTTCGTGGCATAGGCATGCTTAATATAGAAGTAGATTATAAGTAAAGTTAGAAATTAGAAACCTTTAGCTGTTGGCTGTTGCGGGGGTGCGGGGTGCGGGTTACGGGTTATTTTGAAGGTAGAAGTTAGAAATTAGAAATGGCGTTTCGGGTTGCGGGGTGCAATTTTCAATTATCAATGAAGAATTAGCAATTAATTAATAATTGTACATTACCAATTGACAAAAAAGGTGCGTTAGCACCGCACAATTTATAGCATAAATTGCACATTACGCCAAAGGTGCGTAGCACCGTACCATAATTTGTAAAGCTTATGTTTGCTCCCACTCTATTTGCAAAATCGAGCAAGCAGTGGAGTTAGGAGTTGTATCCTTTTTCAGCATTTCATTTTTTTCTCCATTTTCGGCATTTCGATACACCGATATCTCGCTTCGCTCAATATCGGCACTCAATGACCGAAAATGTCGAAACTCGCAACACTATTCACCATTCAGCATAATCAAGTCCAACAACGTAATAGCCACAACTGCCTCGACCACAATAACAGCCCTTGGAACTGGGCAAACGTCGTGGCGACCTTTTATGCAAATTTCTCGTTCGGTGTTGTTTTCATCGACGGTGTTTTGTTTTATTCCTATTGAAGAAATTGGTTTGAAAGCTACCCTGAAAAACAAATCGTTGCCGTTGGTTATTCCGCCTTGTATTCCGCCGTCGTTGTTGGTTTTGGTTTTTATCGTGTTGTTTTCAACATAAAAAGGATCGTTATGTTGCGAGCCACGCATTTTGGCGGCTTCAAATCCTTTGCCAAACTCAAATCCTCTGACTGCATTTATGCTAAATATTGCAGACGCAACGCGGCTTTGAACTTTATCATAAATTGGTTCGCCCAAGCCGACAGGCACATTTTCAACCACACAAGATATAGCACCGCCAATTGTATCTTTTTGAGTCTTTAAATCAGAGATTAAAGCATCGGCTTTGGCGTTAAACTCTCGATTAGGATTTCTGAAAATACTATTATAAATATCCGACCTATCGGAAAAACCGTATAGGTTGGTATCGTTAATATCGCCTATCGAAGAAGTCCAAGCCGTGATATTTATATTTTTTTTACTTAAAATTTGTTTTGCCATAGCGCCGGCAACCACTCTCACTGCAGTTTCGCGTGCCGATGCTCTACCTCCTCCCCTATAATCTCTGATGCCGTATTTTTTGTAGTAGGTATAGTCGGCATGCGAAGGTCTGAAAACATCTTTTATGTCGTCGTAGTCGCTGCTACGTGCATCGGTATTATTGATGATAAAGGCTATTGGCGTACCCAAAGTTGTATTATTGTATAAACCCGACAAAAATTGCACTTTGTCGCTTTCGTTACGCTGTGAACTATGCTCGGAGCTACTCGTGCGGCGATATGCCAACTCTTGGTTTATTTTCTCCATATCAATCTCAATCCCCGAAGGGCAACCATCAATAACGCCACCAACGCACACTCCATGTGATTCACCAAAAGTTGTTAATCGAAAAATACTGCCTGTGCTGTTCATTTTATATTTATTAGTGATATTTTTATCAAACTATGAAGACAATTAAAAACCCAAATGTTCGCCAACAATAAGCACTTCGATATCCATTACAGGCGATTTTCTTTTTATAATTGAATAAATGTTGCAACCTCTTTCGGGACTGTTACAGTCGGCACAAACGCCATCGGTTACGCAAGGTGTACTCTTTCCGAGACGAATGAAATTTTGTGGTGCGGCAATGGTTTTAATTCTCTCCCAAGCTGTTGCTTCATCAGCACAAATTTTATTAATGCCTGCAATAACAATTACCTTTTTAGGCCCGAAACTTAAGGCTGCTACTCTATTTCCATTGCCATCTATATTAATAAGTTCGCCTTGAAGCGTAATAGCGTTAGAGCTGCAAATAAAAACATCGGCGGTAATTTCATTTCGCATCACTTCTAACTTTTCCGATTTGGATAAGTTAGGCTTGCCATGATTGTATATTGTGCACTGTTTTTGTTCTAAAATCTTCTGTACTTGTAGTTGTGCCACTGTTTGCGAGCCTCCTAATCCCACGCTGACATTGGGCTTTATTATTTCGGTGAGATAAGATACAACCTGTTCGCGGTTGTCGAAATACTTTGAAGTGAACCCGTTTTTTTGCAGGCGTTTCACAACTTTTTCGCCCAATTTTTTATAGTGTTCGTTTTTTATACCAACAACAAAATCGTTGCTTTTATTTTCTTGCTTTAGGTTCATATCGTTTTTACTTAACAATTTCCAACTTTGCAAATCTAAGCAATAAATGTTTAACACCCACGGCTTTAAAATTAACTTTTGCCTTAGCATTAGCTCCGCTACCTTCAACTTTGATAACCTCGCCTATTCCAAAGCTATTATGCTTAACCTTAATTCCCTCTTTAATTTCTGAAATATCAGCAACTTGGCTATCATATTTTTCCGGTTTCTCTTCAGCTCTATCAAAGAAAACATCGTCATTTTTGCTTGAAATTTTCCTTACAAACTTTGGAGTATTGCTTTCTGTTTCACTAAGTTTAAGATAAAGATCATCAACGTATCGCGTATCAATTTCATCAATAAAGCGACTTGGTTCGGCAAATACAAGCTCACCCCAACGATATCTGGTTTCTGCATAAGAAATTACAACGTTTTTTTCAGCACGAGTAACAGCAACGTAAAACAAACGGCGTTCTTCTTCCAAATCGTCTCTATCGCCAATTGACATGTACGAAGGGAATAAATTTTCTTCGACACCGGCAATAAAAACCTGCGGAAATTCCAATCCCTTTGCCTGATGGATTGTCATAAGCGATACTTTATCTTGGTCGTCGTCTTTTGACTGTGTATCTTGGTCGGTGAGCAAACTGACTTCTTGCATGAAAGCTCCCAAGTTTTTATTTTCTATAGAAATTTCGCCTGTAAGCTCGTCGCTGTTGCTATCAACATAATCCTGAACAGCATTGAACAAGGATTCTACGTTTTCCATACGACTAACTCCTTCGGGTGTGCGGTCGCTGTCAAAGTGGGCGTACAAACCACTAGTTTTAGCAATGTGCATAGCCAAATTGTAAGCATCAAGAGTGAACATAAGAGCCGAAAAACTTTGAATCATTTCTACAAACTTTTTCACGGCATTGAAAGCTCGGGGCGAAAGTATATTTTCATACTTGGAAAAATCAATCAAATAATTCCAAAAAGTAATTTCTTCTTTTTCAGCCTCCAATTTGAGTTTTTCAATTGTTTTGTTTCCAATTCCTCTGGTAGGATAGTTGATAACGCGGCTTATAGCTTCTTCGTCGTGCGGATTAACGGCAAGTCTGAAATAAGCCAAAAGGTCTTTTATTTCTTTTCGAGCGTAAAAAGAAACTCCGCCGTAGATGCGGTAAGGAATATTCAGCTTACGTAACGATTCTTCAATTATACGCGATTGAGCATTGGTTCGATACAAAACGGCAAAATCGCTATTAAGCAACTGCTTATTCATTTTGTTTTCGAAAATAGCACCTGCTATAAACGTTCCTTCTTCCTTGTCGGAAGCGCATTTTACAATCCTTATCTTATCGCCTTCTTCATTTTCTGTCCAAATCTTTTTTTTAATCTGATTTTTATTCTTAGCTATGATGCTATTAGCGGCTTTGACAATATTTGAACTCGACCTGTAATTTTGTTCCAACTTAAATTGGTTGTAGTCGGAATAGTCGTTTTTAAAGTTTAAAATATTCTGAATATTTGCTCCCCTAAATGCGTATATACTTTGGGCATCGTCGCCAACAACGCAAATATTTTGATAACGCTTAGCCAATTGCTTAACTATGAGGTATTGCGAGAAGTTTGTATCTTGGTACTCATCAACCAATATGTATTTAAATTTTTCCTGATATTTATACAACACCTCCGGAAAATCTCTCAACAAAATATTAACATTAAACAAAAGGTCGTCAAAATCCATGCTTTGCGACTTAAAAAGTCGCGATTGATAAATCTCGTAAATTTTCCCAATAAATGGCTTCTTGGTATTTCTGTCGTATTCCCAAATTTCTTGGTTATTAATGTATTCTGCCGGAGATATCAAATTATTTTTAGCTCCCGAAATTCTATTAAGTACTTCGCGTGGCTGATAAGTTTTTATATCAAGATCTAAACTATTAACAACGCTTTTTATCAGATTTTTGCTGTCGTCGGTGTCGTATATGGAAAAATTTTGAGTATAACCTAAGAGTTTGCCTTCGGTTCGGAGTATACGCGCACAAACCGCGTGAAAAGTACCCATCCACACATAGCGGGCTTCGCTGCCGACAAGGTTTACTATACGATTTTTCATTTCGTTGGCAGCTTTATTAGTAAAAGTTAAGCATAAAATATTGAACGGACTTACGCCCTTTTGTATAATGTACGCAACTCGGTACGTTAGAGTACGTGTTTTACCTGAACCGGCTCCTGCTACTATAATTACAGGTCCCTCGGTACACTTTACCGCTTCTTGCTGTGCTTCATTTAACTGACTTAACAATTCACTATGCATCAATAATAACTTTAGGTTGGGTGTTTAAAAATCTTAAAAAAAATGGAAAACAAATCCAAAAATAATAATCCTGTAAGAACTATTAGCATTATTAAGTAAAATTTGGATTTTTTATTTCTGTTCGATAAACGTAGTTTCAGCTGGTGAACGGTGATTGGTGATGGGTGATGGGTGTTTGTTCGATTCCAAGTTAGGAGTTAGAAGTTCTGAGTCGGGAATTGCGAAACTAAAGACTCGGAACTCAGAACTCGGAACTCGAGACTACCTCGCACCATGCAACCCGTACCACGCAACACACTACAACTTCCTCTTTATCTCAATTTCTTCGTAGCCTTCTATAATATCGCCTATAGCTACATCATTGAAGTTGGCAACATTGAGTCCGCACTCGTAACCTGCGGCAACTTCTCTAACGTCGTCCTTAAATCTTTTGAGTGATTCTAAGACTCCGGTATGAATGACTATACCATCGCGAATAACTCTGATTTTGGTATTACGAGTAACTTTTCCGTCAAGCACCATACAGCCGGCAATTGTACCTACTTTTGAAATATGGAACACTTCTCTGACTTCGATGTTGCAAACAATTTTTTCTTCTATTTCCGGTGCAAGCATACCCTCAATGGCTTGTTTAATTTCGTTAATAGCAGTGTAGATAATTGAATATATTCTGATATCTATTTCTTCTCTTTCAGCCAATCGGCGGGCATTTGGAGTGGGTCTTACTTGGAAGCCTATGATTATTGCATCAGAAGCTATTGCTAACGAAACGTCACTTTCGGTAATGGCTCCAACACTTTTATGTATAACATTTACTTGTACTTCGGGATTACTTAAACGTAACAAAGAACCCGACAACGCTTCAATAGAGCCGTCGACGTCACCTTTAACAATAAGGTTAAGTTCTTTAAAGTCGCCTATGGCAATACGTCTTCCAATTTCGTCAAGAGTAACGTGTTTTTGTGTACGCAAACCTACTTCTCTGGCAAGTTGCATACGCTGATTTGCAAGATTTTTAGCTTCGCGTTCGTCGAGCATAACTATAAATTTGTCACCAGACTGTGGAGCTCCATTGAGACCTAGAATTGATATTGGTGAACCCGGCTTGACTTCATCAACTGAAATATTTCTTTCGTTAAACAACGATCTAACCTTTCCGTAAACAGTACCGGCAACAACAAAGTCGCCAACTCTAAGAGTTCCATCTTCAACAATACACTTGGATAAATATCCTCTACCCTTATCCAACATAGCTTCTATTACCGTTCCCGATGCTAAAAGCGTAGGATTGGCTTTAAGTTCTAACATTTCAGCTTCAAGCAACACTTTTTCCAGTAGTAGATCAACGTTTGTGCCTTTTTTAGCCGATATTTCCTGACATTGATATTTTCCGCCCCAATCTTCAACCAAGATATTAATTTCAGATAGCTGCTCTTTAATTTTTTCAGGTTTAGCCTCAGGGACATCTATTTTGTTGATAGCAAATATAATCGGCACACCAGCCGCCTTAGCGTGATTTATAGCTTCTTTGGTTTGGGGCATAACACCCGAATCGGCGGCAATAACAATAATAACAATATCGGTTACTTTAGCTCCTCTTGCACGCATAGCTGTAAATGCTTCGTGTCCGGGAGTGTCTATAAATGTGATTTTATTGCCGTCTTTCAACTTAACTTCGTAAGCTCCTACGTGCTGCGTAATACCACCGGCTTCGCCTGCCACAACATTGGCATTTCTAATATAGTCGAGGAGAGAAGTTTTACCGTGGTCGACGTGACCCATAACAGTAACAATAGGTGTACGTGAAGTAACTTTTGTTGGGTCACCAACGTTTTCTTCAATTATCGCAAGCTCCTGAATATCGGTGCTGGCAAATTCAACATTAAAACCAAATTCGTCGGCTAATATGGTGATGGTTTCGGCATCTAAACGTTCGTTTATCGAGACAAATACGCCGAAGCTCATACATTTTGAAATAACTTCGGTGACAGGCACATCCATAAGGTTAGCCAAATCGTTGACGGTAATAAACTCAACAACTTTAAGTGTTTTGCTTTCCGATTCTTGTTGTGCAAGTTCCTCTTGCTTCTGCTGATGCGCAGCTATTCGTTTTTCCCTGCGATATCTTGAAGATTTAGACTTACTTGCTCCGCTTAAACGTTGAAGTGTTTCGCTAATTTGTTTTTGAATTTCTTCGTCGGTTAACTCAGGCTTACGCTCTTCTCTTGATTTTCGTCTGCTCGAAGGTTTTTCCTTATGTTTACCTTTTTCTTTTACAGTTTTATCGCTGCTACTTGGTATAGAAACTGTCGTATCAACTTTGCTTTTGCTAACTCTTTTACGTTTACGCTTTTTACCTTTTTTATCGTCGACATCCGAAGATGAAGCCACCGGCTTTTTCGATGTTTTAGGTTTTTCAGGTAATTCTATTTTATCTATAATATTAGGTCCTTCAAGTTTTCGGAAACGAGTTTTGATAAAATTGTCATCATCTTTGGAATATACTCCAGGTTGCGTAGTTGTGTTCGGAGTTGGTTTTTCAGCTGTTTCTTCTTCAATTGCCTTAGCTTCTGCTTTCTCTTCTACAGGTTGTTCTTTTTCTAAATCTTTATCTTCGGTTTTTGCAGCTTTTTTATCCTCTTTTGTAGTTGCAGCTGCCTCTTTAACCGATTTCTTTTCTTGTTTTGCCTTTCCTTTAGGTTTGGCAAACTGGTCTATGTCAATTTTGCCAAGTACTTTCGGTCCACGAATTGCATCTATACTATCTGATTCAGCAGCAACAATCAGAGTTTCATCGTCAACTTTGTCTGTGTCAGTGACAGCTTCGGATTTCACCTGTTCCTCTTTTTTATCAGGAGTTAAAATATCAGTTTTTTCTTCCGTTTTTTTGCTTGCTACAGTTTTTTTCTTTGTAGTTTTAGCTTTTGGTTTAATCTCTGCCTCTTCTTTACTATCATCAGGTTTTACATCCGATGCAGGCATTTCTTCTTTCTTTTTAGTTGTTTTAACTTCCTTTGTTGGTTCAGCAGGAATTTCTTCGCTAGCAGCTTTTGTTTCTTCTTTTAATTTTTCGGCACTTTCTTCTTTTTGTTTATCTTTTAGCTCGGTATATTCGAGCTTAATAGATTGAGCACTTTCTTTAGCTACCTTATCGCGAGCGAAAGTCTCTGCCAATAGAGCATACATTTCAGCTGTAAGCTTAGTGTTAAAGTTAAATTCCTCTTCGAAACCATTTTTCACCAAAAGGTCAATAACTCTATCAACTCCTACATTGAACTCTGTAGCGGCTTTTCCTAATCTAACTGTCTTGTATGCTTCTGCCATACTCTATTTTTTTCTATATATATATTTAAAATATTTTGCAAAGGTAATACAATTAAACCTTTAATAATAAATTACTTTTGTTTTTATAAAAAAAGTAAGATGTTTTTATTCAAATTCCGATTTTAAAATCTTTCTAACTTCAATTATGGTTTCTTCTTCTAAGGTAGTTCTTCTAACAAGTTCCTCTACACTGAGTTCCAAAACACTTTTTGCGGTATCGCAACCTATGCTCTTGAGGTCATCAATAATCCATTGTTCGATCTCATCGCTAAACTCCTGTAACTCAACATCTTCGAAATAGGTATCGTTATCCGAATCTCTATAAACATCTATTTCGTATCCTGTAAGTTCGCCGGCAAGTTTAATATTGTGTCCACCTTTACCTATTGCTAAAGAGACTTGATCGGGTTTCATAAATACGTTGGCTCTCTTATTTTCTTCGTCGATAACAACTTTGGTTGTTTTAGCCGGACTTAAGGCTCTTTGAATGTACAAAACCGTGTTGGTCGTAAAATTAATGATGTCAATATTTTCGCTTCTAAGTTCCTTAACTATACCGTGTATTCTTGAGCCTTTAACTCCCACGCAAGCTCCAACCGGGTCGATTCTATCGTCGTACGACTCAACCGCAACTTTTGCTCTTTCGCCAGGGTGTCTGACAATTTTTTTAATACTTATCAGTCCATCATAAATTTCGGGAACTTCCAATTCCAGCAATCGTTCGAGAAATATGGGTGCAGTACGCGACAAGACTATTGTCGGCACATTTTTACGCATTTCAACATCGTACACAACAGCTCTAATTGTATCATTCTTGCGGAAAAAATCGCCTGGTATTTGCTGACTTCTCGGAAGTGTGAGCTCGATATCTTCATCGTCGAGAATTAGAACTTCATTTTTCCATGCCTGATAAACTTCTCCAGTAATAACTTCTCCGACTTTGTCCTTATATTTTCGGTAGATGATGTCTTTTTCGTACTCTTGCAGTTTTGAGACTAATATTTGTCGGACGGTAAGAATTTCGCGACGACCAATTTCGGAAAGGTATATAGGTTCAATCACTTCTTCTCCTATTTCAAAATCGGGCTCGATTTTTATAGCTTCCGAGAGTTTTATTTCCAATGTTTCATCTTCCAAATCGGCATCGTCGACAATTGAACGCTTACGCCATATTTCCAAATCGCCTTTATCAACGTTTACAATGATATCTATGTTTTCATCAGTGCCGTATTTTTTTGTCAATACGCTTCTGAAAACATCTTCTAAAATACGCATCAGCGCTTCTCTGTCGATATTTTTAAATTCTTTAAATTCGGCGAAAGTGTCAACCAAATTGATATGTTCGTATTCTGCCATTTGATTCAAATTTAAAATTTAATTATTTGTTTTGTCGTTTTTACATCATTGTAATTGATACAATGCGTGATTGTTTGTATTTCTTTTTTGTTCTTTTTTGTTTCAATTAATTCAAATTGCTCATCATCGACTTTACTTATAACTCCGTTAATTTTTTCTTTATTTTTCAATACTACAGTTACCTCGTCGTTAATGTGATTCTTGTATTGCCTTATTAGTTTTAGTGGTGAGCCCAATCCATACGACGATACAGTTAAGTTGTAATCGTCGGAAATATTCTCTTCCAATTTTTTATTAAGGCAAGAACTAATCTCCGAACAATTATCTATAGTAACACCATTGTCGCCATCGATAAAAACGCTTATGTCGTCATCTTTTATTTTTACCGAAACAACAAAAAGACTTTTATCTTTGATGCAATCGTTTGCCCAATTAATAATTTGTTCTTGAGATATCATATTTTACTTACAAAAAAAGGGGACTACAGCCCCCTACACTTTTTAAAATCTAACTATGAAACGTAGAGTAATCTAACGCCTCAACTCTGTTGTCCGACCAGGATTCGAACCTGGACTAAAAGAACCAAAATCTCTTGTGCTGCCGTTACACCATCGGACAGTTTCCAAATTTGAGGCTGCAAAAGTATAAATATTTTCTGAATTAACAAAAAAAAATGTAAATTTGATTGTTTTTTCAGCAATTCAGGGCTTCATTTCACAAAACAACTCTCATTATGAGGAATCCTACAAAAATGAAAGCGAATAAAGGTATATTTTAAACAAAATTACTTCGCAAAAGCTGTTAATGTTGACATTAATTATATTTTTGCACCAATGAATGATTTATTATACAAAATTGGCATAACATTAATTCCCGGTGTTGGTTGCGTAACTGCAAAGCAACTTATAGCCTATTGCGGTGGAGCCGAAGGCGTTTTTAGAGAAAGAAAATCGGCTCTAAAGAAAATACCTGGCGTAGGACCCAAACTTGTAAATACTATTATAAATCATGATGTGTTTGAACGTGCAGAGCAGGAAATAGAATTTATCAATAAAAATAATATAAAGGTTAGTTACTACTTGGACAAAGACTACCCGAATCGTTTAAAACATTGTAACGACAGCCCTATACTGTTGTTTCACAAGGGTAACACCTTTGATAATCACGAGCATGTACTGGCTGTTGTTGGAACACGAAATGCTACAGAATATGGCAAAAGCATTTGCAAAGAAATAATTAAAGATTTGGCTCCTTATAACCCCGCAATAATAAGTGGATTAGCGTACGGGATTGACACACAGGCTCATAAATCGGCACTTGACAACAACCTCACGACATACGCTATTTTAGGGCACGGTTTAGATAGAATTTATCCTGAACTAAACAATAGACTAGCCGAAAAGATTACTAATTCCGGAGCTTTGGTAACCGAATTTTTAAGTGAAACCATTCCCGATAGGGAAAATTTTCCTAAACGCAATAGGATAATTGCCGGTATGAGCGACGCTGTTTTGGTTATTGAAGCAGGAAAAAGAGGCGGAGCTATTATAACTGCTGAACTAGCTTTTTCATATAGTAGAGACGTTTTTGCCATTCCAGGCAAAACTAATGATATGTTTTCGCAAGGATGCAACGCAATGATTAAAAGAAATATAGCTGCATTAGTTGAAAGTGCTGCTGATATTGTTAAAGCTCTTAATTGGACGGTACAAAAAGAAAAGAAAACAATTCAGAAAGAACTTTTTGTTCAACTTAACGACCAAGAAAAACAAGTTTTCGACTACATAAACAATAACGAAAATGCTGGAATCGACAGTATAATGGCTGACATTTCTATGCCTTTATCCGTTTTATCACGATTGCTTTTAGAACTTGAACTTAAAGGGATTGTAAAATGTATGCCCGGTAAAATTTATAAAATTAATAACTAATAGTATGCAACATTCGGGTTGGGTTTTAAAATCAACAGGTAGTAACTATATTGTAGAAACTTCGGAAGAAAAACAATATAATTGCACGCTAAGAGGTTATTTTAGGACGAAAAACATTAGAAGCACAAATCCGATAGCCGTTGGCGATAGAGTGGTTTTTAGTTGCAACGACGACAAATCTGAAGGAATTATAACCGAAATTTTGCCGCGAAACAATTACTTGAAACGAAGAGCTACCAAACTATCGAAAAGCTCGCATATTATTGCTTCAAACTTCGACTGCTTTTTTATAATAGCAAGTGTAATGCAGCCCAAAACGTCTACGGGTTTTATTGACCGATTGCTTATCAATGCCGAAGCCTTCCATATTCCTGTAAATATTGTTTTCAATAAATACGATATCTACACCGACGAAGCCAAACAAAGATACTTGGAACTGAAAAAAATATATACAGAAGTCGGCTACAATGTTATAACAACTTCAACCGTGACAAATCTGGGCATAGACGAATTAAAAAGTTTGATAGAAGGGAAAATTTCACTCTTCACAGGTCATTCGGGAGTTGGAAAATCGGCTTTACTAAATTCAATATGTCCCGACCTGAAATTAAAAACAGGTAGTATTTCGGAATATCACAATAAAGGCAAACATACTACAACCTTTGCCGAAATGCACCATATCAAAAAAGGCACTTATATAATTGATACTCCCGGCATAAAAGAATTCGGGCTTATAGATTTTGAAGATGATGAACTTCATGAGCGATATCCCGAATTTAGACGACTTGCCCATAAATGCAATTTTAATAATTGCACACATGTACACGAGCCCAATTGTGCCGTAATTAGTGCGTTGAAAGACAATTTAATCTCAGAAGAACGCTACAACAACTATTTAAATATTTTAAGCGAATTATAATAAAAACAAGATAATATGCGTGCTGTTATTCAAAGAGTTAGTAATTGTGAACTTAAAATTAATGGGGAAATATTTTCTTCTATTTCGAATGGATTACTTGTTCTGCTTGGCATAGAAGATGCCGACAACCACGAAGACATTGATTGGCTTTGCGGTAAAATTTGTCGCCTGCGAATTTTCGACGACGAAAATGGAGTAATGAATTTATCAGTAACCGACGTCAATGCCGAAATAATGGTCGTCAGTCAGTTTACGCTTTTCGCAAGTACAAAAAAAGGCAACAGACCCTCGTACATAAGAGCTTCTAAACCTGAAATCGCAATACCTTTGTACAATGAGTTTGTCGAAAAAATAAAATCCGAAAGTAATTTAAAAGTTGCTACGGGCGTTTTTGGCGAAAACATGGATATTTCTTTTACAAATAACGGTCCGGTTACCATTATTATTGATTCTAAATACAGAGAATAACTTTGTGTTCGGTACTTCGTACCTATATTGAATTATCACATAGTTGCAAATGGCACGCCGTTCTACGGCTTATGTTGATGCCTTTGGCTATTGGCTGTTACGGGTTGCGGGTTGCGGGTTGCGGGTTGTTCAACATTTTCGGTCATTGAGTGCCGATATTGAGCGAAGTGAAATATCGGTGTATCGAAATGCCGAAAATGGAGGGAACATTGTCTTCAACACTTCGGTACTTCGAACACTGTGGTGGCTCAGCGAACCCGAACCACAAATCGTTGAAAATCATCAAAAATTAATTTACTTATTAACAAGTCGTTGTGCAAAAACACGTTTGCTATACTAAAAAAATGTGTTACCTTTGCCGAATAATACAAATGTTATATTACGATAATATTTATGATTTATCAAACATAAATACTATTGCCTACTCCAACTAAATATAGCATTATGTATAGATAGAATTTGTTATTTTATAATTTTGCACGCACAAGCAAATTTAATTTACTAACTAAAAAGTTTAAACATCTCACCTTATGGAATATAACACAGCACGCGACAAACTGATTATATCGGAATACGGACGCAATTTCCAAAAAATAGTAGACGTAATTGTAGCCGAACCCGATAAAAAAACTCGCACGGAAATGACAGAACGATTGGTTGAAATTATGAGTTCTTTCAATACCGAGGTAGCATCAAAAGAAGATTACATACATACTTTGTACGACCATATTTATATCATGTCGGATGGCAAACTTGATATAGATTTTCCATACCCACTACCCGACCCTAAAGAAAATAAAATAGTTAGCAAACCAAAGTACAATACAAATAATATCAAGTTGCGACCGTATGGTAAATACATACAGGCAATTATTGAAAAAGCCGTAGAATACGAAGACGGATTAGAAAAAGAAGAATTGGTTAAAACTATTGCAAACATTTTGAAAAAGAAGTACCTCAATTGGAATAGGGACTCAGTCGATGATGAGTTGATATTTGAGCACTTGGATTTGCTTTCGGACGGACAACTCAAACTTCGTGATTCGGATAAGCTGAAAACAACCTCCGAAATACTCAAAATTGTTAACAAACAAGAACAAGCAAAAACCACAACCAGTTCGAGCAAACGTAAGAGAAAAAGAAAAGATAATTATCATAAAAAACGTCAGAAATAAAACTAAAACATCCTTATTATTATGAGTTCATTTGAAATTATAGGCGGGAATAAATTAAAAGGAGAAATAACTCCACAAGGAGCTAAAAACGAAGCTCTACAAATTTTATGCGCAGTAATGCTAACATCCAAAAAAGTTACGGTTGAAAATGTTCCAAACATTATTGACGTAAACAATCTGATAGCACTTTTGGAAGGTTTTGGGGTGAAGGTTACACGCAACAATAAAAGTTCGTACACTTTTAAAGCCGACAACGTTGATATAAACTACATAAACACGCCCGAATTTGAAAAACAAGCCTCAAGTTTAAGAGGTTCGGTTATGTTAATTGGTCCACTATTGGCTCGTTTTGGTATATGTAAATTTCCACAACCCGGTGGTGATAAAATCGGAAGGCGACGTCTTGACACGCACTTTTTAGGTTTAATAAAATTGGGTGCCAAAGTATCATACTCACATAACCTTACTGAGTTTAAAGCAAAAAAACTTAAAGGCTGCTACATGCACCTTGAGGAAGCATCGGTAACGGGAACTGCCAATATTATTATGGCATCGGTTTTAGCCGAAGGTATTACAACGATATACAACGCTGCCTGCGAACCGTACATTATACAATTGTGCAGGATGTTGGTGAGAATGGGAGCCAATATTAACGGAATAGGTTCGAACTTGCTGACAATAGAAGGTGTTAAAGAACTTAAAGGCACTACGCACACTCTTAACCCCGATATGATTGAAGTTGGTAGCTTTATTGGCTTAGCAGCAATGACGCAAAGCGAAATAAATATTGTAAACGTCAACACCGCCGATCTTGGCATTATACCCACAGTATTTCAAAAACTAGGTATTAAAATGGAAGTTTCCGATAACAATATTTTCATTCCTTCGCAAAGCAACTACGAAATAAACACTTTTATGGATGGCAGCATACTTACAATAGCCGATGCTCCTTGGCCAGGCTTCACTCCCGACCTCATTAGCATCGCCTTGGTTACAGCAATACAAGCAAAAGGTAGCGTTCTGATACATCAAAAAATGTTCGAAAGTCGTTTGTTTTTCGTTGATAAACTTATTGATATGGGTGCTCAAATTATTTTATGCGACCCGCACAGAGCCACAGTTATAGGTTTGGACAGAAAGCACCAACTAAGAGGCGTTACAATGACATCGCCGGATATTAGAGCCGGTGTTGCTCTGCTGATAGCTGCATTATCTGCCGAAGGCAAAAGTATTATCCACAACGTCAACCAAATAGATAGAGGCTATCAGGATATTGATATCAGACTTAATAAACTCGGAGCCAACATAAAAAGAATTAATAAAACAAAATAAGGCTTTTTACTGACAATTTGACCTTATTTCATTATTGGCAAAGTATTTGAGCAAACACGTTGAACTAACTACAATTGTATTAATAGTGGGCAAAACGTGTGCATTTGCCAATTAAAGAGAATTAATAATTGTATTAGTGCCATTTTGTCGAATAAATAATATGTCAATATGAAAAAGGATAACAAAAAAATTAACAAAAAAACTAAAGAAGAAGAAAAACCTAATATCGAAATAAATAACATAGAAAATCCTGAATCGGAATCGGAGACGAATACAAGTACCGTAGAAACTTCAAACGAAGATGAAACGAAAAAGGACGAAGAAACCGTTTGTGCAAAGGAGTACAATGAACTTAACAAAAAGTACGAAGAGTTGAATGACCGCTATTTGCGACTATATTCCGAATTTGATAATTATCGCAAAAGAACAAACAAAGAAAAAATAGAGTTGCGTCAGCATGCTTCCGAAGATATTATCAAAGATTTGCTTCCCATTCTTGATGATATGGACAGAGCAAATAAAATAAATTCCGAAAGCAGCGATTTAAAAGGCGTTGTTGAAGGGTCATTGCTTATTACAACAAAGCTGAAAAATATGTTGGGCAGTAGAGGTTTATCCGAAATCGACTGCATAGGACAAGACTTCGACACCGACTATCACGAAGCTGTAACGACAATTAAAACAGAAGACCCTGAAATGAAAGGTAAAGTAATGGACGAAACTCAAAAAGGGTATAAATTGAATGAAAAAGTAATTCGTTTTTCAAAAGTTATTATTGGAGAATAAAATATAATAATTGTGAGTAAAAGAGATTATTACGAAATATTAGGTGTTAGCAAAGATGCTACTGACGAAGAATTAAAAAAAGCGTACAGACAAAAAGCTCTAAAATATCACCCCGACAAAAATCCTGATAATAAAGAAGCCGAAGAAAAATTTAAGGAAGCTGCTGAGGCGTACGAAGTCCTTAGCAATCCCGAAAAGAGACAAAAATACGACCGATTTGGTCACGATGGTCTTAAAGGATTTGGTGGTTTTAGCGGCGGTGGCATGAATATGGAAGATATTTTCAGTCAGTTTGGAGATATCTTCGGCGACGTTTTTGGCGGAGCTTTTGGCGGTTTTTCGTCGGGAAGAAGTAGCGGTGCAGGCAGAAGGGTAACACGTGGCACTAACCTTAGAGTTAAGGTTAAACTTACGTTAGAAGAAATAAATACCGGAGTTGAGAAAAAGATAAGAGTAAATAAATATAAGTCCTGTTCATCGTGTAACGGCACAGGTGCTGCTGACGGTTCTGCATACGAAACCTGTGGTACCTGCCATGGTAGCGGACAGGTTACTCGCGTTAGTAATACTATTTTCGGTCAAATGCAATCGACCACAATTTGCCCTACCTGTAGCGGCGAAGGAAAAATTATTAAAAACAAGTGTGTAAGTTGCTCCGGAAATGGTATTGTTAAAGGTAACGAAGTTATTACCATAAACATTCCTGCAGGAGTTTCCGACGGCATGCAACTTTCAATGCAGGGCAAAGGTAATGCTGCTGCAAGAGGTGGCATACCCGGAGACCTTATCGTACTTATTGAAGAAGTTCCGCATCGCGACTTCCAAAGAGATGGCAACAACATTCTGTACGACCTATACATTAGCGTACCTGATGCTGCGTTAGGCAGCTCGGTAGAAGTTCCTACGTTGGATGGAAAAGTACGCATTAAGGTTGAAGCAGGAACCCAGCCAGGAAAACTTCTCCGACTCAAAGGTAAAGGTTTGCCTAAACTAAACGCTTTCGGAAAAGGAGACTTAATTGTTACCATTAATACTTGGATACCAAAAAATTTAACAAAAGAAGAAAAAGAACTACTTGAAAAACTCAGAAATAGCGAAAACTTCAAGCCTCAACCAAATAAAGGCAACTCGTTTTTCGATAGAATGAAAGAGTATTTTCAGTAAAATATTTGTATAAGAAACAACCATTCAAAAACATCACAACAAATGGTAAAACCACTGCTAGAAACCATTTCGGTAAGAAAACAATTTGGAAATTTCACAGCGTTAAATAATGTAAGCATATCGGTTCCCGAAAATAGTATATACGGACTACTCGGTCCAAACGGTGCGGGCAAAACCACGCTTATCAGAATAATTAATCAAATTACTGCTCCCGACTCAGGTGAGGTCTTGCTAAACGGAGACAAACTAAAACTTTCGGATGTGAAAAACGTAGGGTACCTTCCCGAAGAAAGAGGTTTGTACAAAAAAATGAAAGTCGGTGAACAAGCTATTTATTTAGCTCAGCTTAAAGGTCTTAGCCTCAAAGAAGCCAAAGACGAGCTTAAATATTGGTTTACAAAACTTGAAATGCAATCGTGGTGGGATAAGAAGATTGAAGAGCTTTCGAAGGGTATGCAGCAAAAAGTTCAGTTTGTTACCACAGTTGTTCATAAACCAAAATTACTCATTTTTGACGAACCTTTTAGCGGTTTCGACCCAATAAACGCAAGCATTTTAAAGGATGAAATATTAGAGCTCAAGAAAAAAGGAGCCACAATTATTTTTTCAACACACAATATGAGTTCGGTTGAAGAACTTTGCGACAATATTGCTCTTATCAATAAAGCCGAAAAGGTTTTGGAAGGAAATATGCACGATATCAAGCGACAGCACTTCAACAACGAATTGGAAGTTCACATAAGCTACGTCGATGATTACATGACAACCCTATCAACCGACGATTTCAAAATAATTGATAGCAAACCCGAAGATAACAACATTCTCAACATTACGTATAAGGTTAATGACAATCTTACCTCAAACGATTTATTACAGTTTTTAATCCCTAAGGCTAAGATACACCACGTTAGCGAACTTATTCCTTCGATGAATGAGGTATTTATTTCGGTGGTAAATAAAACTTCCGGTAAGCAAAACCAAAATTAAAAACAGTTATAATATATTTGCAAGATAAAACTAAAAAAATAGCACGTTTTGTATCATACTTAAAAACAACTATTTACGCATGAAAAAAACAACTTTCCTAATAATAAAAAGAGAATACTTATCGAAAGTAAAAAAAAGAAGTTTTATAGTTATGACCATCCTCGGTCCTGTACTTATAGCTGCAACTATACTCCTTGTTATATATCTTAACTCAAAGCAAGACGACAAAGCATTGGTTCACGTAATTGATGAAACAAACATCTTTGCCGACCATCTTAACGATACCGAAAACTACACATTTGTCCGTTCATACGACAACATCGATAGCTTAAAACAACGTTTGGTTAAAACAGGCGATTACAATCTGTTGTACATTCCGGCTACCAAACTAAACATACCCGAAAACGGAATAATATACTCCAACAAACAACCTACGCTCAATTTAAAAACATACATAAGCAATAGCATGGGTAAGCAGGTAGAAAAACTGAAACTTTCTGCCGAAATAAGCAAACAGATTGAAAAAACCATACCTGATTACAATCCTGCTGCCGACTCGGCTACCAGAGATTTAATAAGTGAAACTATATTGGAAAAAATCAAAACCGACATAAAACTTACTACCGTTAAAACCGACGACAGCGGCAATGAAAAAGAAAGTTATACGGAAGTTGCCATGATAATTGGTTACGTCACAAGTCTGCTCATATATATGTTTATTTTCATGTACGGCTCGCAGGTTATGAGCGGCGTTTTGGAAGAAAAAACCAGTCGCATCATCGAAGTTATAGTGTCGTCTGTAAAGCCGTTTCAGCTTATGCTCGGCAAAATCGTAGGAATTGCACTTGTAGGATTAACACAGTTTCTTTTGTGGATAGTTCTGACCTTTGCTATACTTACTTCTGCTCAACTTATATTTCCGCAATATTTCTCGGCAGAAAGTGCCAACACTACGACCAATTTAGTACTTACCGACGATTTACAAGGTGGACCCGATATGAATATGATTAGCCAAAGCGGCTCTGCAAATAATCAACTGGTTGAAGAAGCCTTTAATGTTATTAAAAGTTTCAACATACCTGTAATACTTATAACTTTTATTATTTACTTTTTGATAGGCTACTTGCTATATGCCGCACTTTTTGCCGCCATAGGAGCTGCAGTCGACAACGATGCCGACACAAATCAGTTTATGTTCCCAATTTCCGTTCCTTTACTGCTCGGAATTTTGGTTTCGCCGCAGATTATACAAAATCCTGAAGGACCTTTAGCCTTCTGGCTTTCTATGATTCCGTTCACATCACCGATTGTAATGCTAACTCGCGTACCTTTCGGCGTACCATACTGGGAATTAATTCTTTCAGTTGCACTACTCATACTCGGATTTCTTGGCTGCGTTTGGATTGCAGGCAAAATATACCGAACAGGAATACTCATGTACGGCAAAAAAGTTACTTACAAAGAGCTTTGGAAATGGATTAGATATAAAAATTAATTGTGATTTTTAATGAAGCCCGCTTTAAAGAAAACTTGTTTTTTCGCCTATCTTGCGCTTATTACTTTACTTAGCGTAATGCCCTCAAGTAATTTCCCGAAAATACCACTGTTTGCACATGCAGACAAGGTAGCACACTTTTTAATGTACCTAGTATTTTCCTTTTTGTTTTTGTGGGCTTGGCAGCCCATTAATAAAAACACAAAGTTGCTTATCCCCCTATTTATCGTCGTAGTTTGGGGTATATTTATGGAAATAGCACAAAAATTGTTATCTTGCAACCGACAATTTGAAGTTTTAGATATTGTTGCAAATATAATAGGTGGACTGTGTGGAATTGGCTGCTGGCTCATTTATACGAAAATCAAAAAATCACTCGCTAAAAACAATCGATTTGACGATAACAATAAATTATAAGAATACTAAAAGATTAAAAAACACATAAACTAAAAACTCCCTTGATTATGAATTTAGATGACTCAAAATTGCAAAAACAAAAGACTATCGCTCCTGCAATAGTAGGCAGAATTGATACCTATCCGGAATTAAACCTATGCCTAACTCATAAAAGTGTGAATAATCACGTGTTTCAGAAATTGGATTTGACAAAACACGAAGAACAATTGTTAAAAATAGAGATAAATCAATCTACATTTTTGGGTTGCACAATGTCAAAGAATCTCAAAAACCATTTAGAGAAAAACAACTACATTATATCGGAATTCAATGTTCCTTTCGAGGCTTTTCCGTCGCAATTGTACGATAAAGACACACTTTACAATAACTACGACTACAATAATCCCGACAGCTACTCAAAAACTTTAGATAAAATTGTTTACGACCGTTATTATAGTTTTGGAGCTATTTCGGATAACTTGGGCGAAATGCTTGCAAGAACCTTACACGACTACTCAATACGTACTTCGAAGTACGAGTTTTTAGACAATTACGATCAGAAAAAAGTTGTTGCTATAATGGGCGGTCATAAATTGGAGCGTAACAGCAATTTTTACAAACAAATTGCATATTTATCTAAAACCCTAACCGAAAAAGGCTACCTTATGGTATCAGGCGGTGGGCCTGGCGCTATGGAAGCTACGCACTTGGGAGCTTGGTTTGCAGATAAACCTAACTCTCACCTAGACAATGCTATAAGCATTTTAAGCGTAGCTCCTGTATATAACCATGAGTTATGGCTTCCTTCGGCTTTTAAAGTGTTTGATGAATATCCTACAACTAATTATAAAAGTTTGAGTATTCCTACTTGGTTTTACGGGCACGAGCCTCCAGCACCTTTCTCAACACATATAGCCAAACTATTTGAAAACAGCTTACGTGAAGAGGGTTTGCTTTCCATTGCTAAAGGCGGCGTTATTTACGCTCCGGGAAGTGCCGGAACTATGCAGGAGATTTTTCAAGACCTTGCACAAAATCACTACGAATCGTACGGACACTCAAGTCCTATGATATTTTGTGGTGAAGAATACTGGACAAAACAAGTGCCAATTTATCCTTTTTTAAAATCTCTAATTGAAAACAAAAGGCTAAATCCTGCTGTTGATATATCAGTGCATTCACACAACCATAGTATAGTTGATTATTTGGAGAAAAAATAATATTATGGAACTACTCAACAAAACAATTGATTTGTTTTATCAAAATGCCGATGCAAACAATGCAAATGCAATGAGCAAGTATATGCGAAATTTGTTCGATTTTTTAGGAATTAGTAAGCCATTGCGAGCAACATTACAAAAAACATTGGTAAGGGAGCTGACAAAAGAAAAACAACCCAACTGGGAAATAATAAACCTGTTGTGGAATAAGTCCGAAAGAGAATTTCAATATTTGGCTATTGATATTTTAAACGGAGGAAAATATACGTTTGCCGAAAGCGATTTGCGAAAAATAAGATTTTTAATTACAAACAAATCGTGGTGGGATACTGTTGATTTAATTGCCGGAAACTGCTTAGGAAAAATCATTACACAACACCCCAAAATACTACAAAACGAACTTAAGCAATGGATTACAGACGAAAACCTATGGATAAGACGAAGTAGCATCATTTGTCAACTTAAATTTAAGGAAAGAACAAATAAAGAGTTCTTGACCGAAGCTATACTAAAAAATGCCGATAGCGATGAGTTTTTTATAAACAAAGCTATAGGTTGGGCTTTGCGCGAATATTCTAAAACCAATCCGGCTTGGGTAAAAGATTTTTTATCGAAACACAAGCTGTCGCCTTTATCAGTAAAAGAAGGCAACAAGTACATTAAAAAAATGGGTTTGTAAAACGGCACTTATTAATACCTTTTAAGTAAAAAAACGGTATATTCATACAGATTAAAATAATAATAGATTATCTTTGCATAACAAACAAAACAAACTAAAATGCTAAACAAGATTCTAAAGTTTTTTTCGGGTGGAACAAAATCCGAACGCGACATAAAAAATATTACGCCTTTGGTAAATGAAGCAAAAAAACATTTGGCGGAGCTAAGAAACGTCAGCAACGACGAACTGCGAGAAAGAACTATACGATTTAAACAAAAAATACACGAAAATGTTAAAGCCGAACAAGACGAGATTAACACGATAAAATCGCGTATTGAAGTCGATTTGGAAATGCCTATAGCCGAAAAAGAAGAGCTTTTTAAACGTATGGACTCTTTATCGAAAACCGAATACGAAAAGACTCAAAAAACACTCAACGCTATATTACCCGAAGCTTTTGCAGTAGTCAGAGAAACTGCACGCCGATTTAAAGACAACGAGTCGGTTGAAGTAACTGCAACCCAAATGGACAAAGATATTGCTGCCGAAAGAGATAATGTAAATGTGGTTGGCGATAAAGCTTATTGGGATCACAGATGGATGGCAGGCGGAAACATGATAACTTGGGATATGGAGCACTACGATGTTCAGCTAATTGGCGGTACTGTGCTTCATCAGGGTAAAATTGCGGAAATGGCTACCGGTGAAGGAAAAACTCTTGTGGCTACCTTGGCTATTTACCTTAACGCCTTACCTGGCAAAGGAGTGCATGTAGTTACAGTCAACGATTATTTGGCAAAAAGAGACTCGGAATGGATGGGAGTTTTGTTTGAATTTCACGGACTTCGTGTTGATTGCATCGATAAGCACGAACCGAACTCTTTGGAAAGAAGAAATGCAT
This sequence comes from Lentimicrobiaceae bacterium, assembly GCA_033809755.1. GTDB lineage: Bacteria > Bacteroidota > Bacteroidia > Bacteroidales > UBA4417 > UBA4417. The sequence continues at coordinate 98,057 of JAPXLB010000004.1, read as the reverse complement.
ACTTGGCAGATGTTACCTACGGTACCAACAACGAATTCGGCTTCGACTACCTTCGTGATAATATGGCTCGTAACAAAGACGAACTCGTTCAACGTGAACATTACTACGCCATCGTCGATGAGGTTGACTCCGTGTTAATCGACGATGCTCGTACTCCGTTAATTATTTCAGGTCCAACACCAAGAGGCGAAAATCAAGAATTTGAAACTCTAAAACCCGAAATTACCAAACTATACAACGAACAAAGACAACTTGCTACTCGCTTGTTAGCGGAAGCTAAATCGCTGCTTGTAACCGACGAAACGGGTAAAATTGACCCCGAAAACGAAAAAAAAGGTGGCGAAGCTCTTTTAAGAGCGTACAGAGCATTGCCTAAAAACAAACCTTTAATTAGGTTTTTGAGCGAACCCGGGATTAAGCAACAACTGCTTAAAACAGAGAATTTCTACATGCAAGAGCAGTCGAAAAATATGCACATTATCGACGAACCGCTGTTTTTTGTGATAGACGAAAAAAATAATACTATAGAACTTACCGAAAAGGGTATTGACCTGATAACCAAATCATACGAAGACCCGAAATTCTACATAATGCCTGATGTTGGAGCCGAAATAGCCGATCTTGAAAAGCTAAACCTTCCACCGAAAGAAAAAGCTGAAGCTAAATCTGAAATATATAGAGATTTTGCCATTAAATCGGAAAGAATTCATACGGTCAATCAACTTCTGAAAGCTTACGCCTTATTTGAAAAAGACGTCGAATACATCGTCGTTGACAATAAAGTTAAAATTGTTGACGAACAAACCGGACGTGTACTCGAAGGTAGAAGATACTCCGACGGCTTACATCAAGCTATAGAAGCCAAAGAAAATGTTAAAGTTGAAGCTGCAACACAAACGTACGCCACAATTACTTTGCAAAACTACTTCCGTATGTACAACAAATTAGCCGGCATGACTGGTACAGCTGAAACTGAAGCCGGTGAATTTTGGGATATCTACAAACTTGATGTTGTTGTTATTCCGACCAACAAGCCCATAATTCGTAACGACCAAGAAGACCTTATTTATAAAACTAAAAAAGATAAGTACAATGCGGTTATTCAGGAAATAAAGCAATTAACAAGTGAAGGCAGACCCGTACTTGTTGGTACAACATCGGTTGAAATCTCCGAATTGCTTAGCAGGATGCTTAATCGCGAAAAAATAAAACATAATGTTTTGAACGCTAAACTGCACCAAAGAGAAGCTCAAATTGTTGCCGAAGCAGGTTTGCCCGGAAACGTTACAATAGCTACAAACATGGCAGGTAGAGGTACCGACATCAAGTTGGGTAAAGGTGTAAAAGAAGCCGGCGGTTTGGCAATTATAGGTACCGAAAGGCACGAGTCCCGTCGTGTTGACAGACAGCTTAGAGGTCGTGCCGGACGTCAAGGCGACCCGGGTAGTTCACAGTTTTTTGTTTCGTTAGAAGACGACCTTATGAGAATGTTCGGCTCCGATAATATTTCAAAAATTATGGACAGAATGGGTTTGAAAGAGGGAGAAGTCATTCAGCATAGCATGATTACAAAAAGTATAGAAAGAGCTCAGAAAAAAGTTGAAGAAAATAACTTCGGAATCCGTAAGCGACTATTAGAGTACGACGACGTTATGAACGCTCAAAGAGAAGTTATTTACAACAAACGAAAACAAGCTCTTTTCGGCGACAGACTTGCTCTTGAAATTTCAAACATGATTTACGACTTGGGCGAAAATATTATCGAAGAAAATAAAGATGATGAAAATACCGACAACCTTAACATCGACCTTATTTCTGCTTTCGCTATAGAAAACATTTTCGACGATAAAGAGTTGAAATCTGATAGGACAGAAGTGTTGGCGGATAAGCTTTTCGACCACGTTTATGAACAATATTTGGAAAAAAATAAGCGTATTGCAGAAATAACCTATCCTGTTATTAAACGAATATACGAAAGCAATCAGAATTATCAATACATTGGAATACCTATAACCGACGGAAGAAAAACTATCAACGTTGCTGCCAATCTTGAAAAAGCGTACAACGATAAAGGTAAAGAAGTGGCTTTGGCTGTAGAAAAATTTATCACCCTTTCGATGATTGACGATGCTTGGAAAGAACATCTTAGAGAAATGGACGATTTGAAACAAAGTGTGCAATCGGCGAGCTACGAACAGAAAGACCCGCTACTTATCTATAAATTAGAATCGTTTGAGTTGTTTAAAAGCATGATTAACAAGGTAAACAAAGATATTATTAGTTTCTTGTTCAAAGCGCATCTGCCCGAAGACACCGACAGCAAGGTAAGAGAGACAAAACTTCCGGAACGAACCAACAAAGAAGCTCTCAGAGAACAACGTGCCGAAGTATTCGGTCATGATACGCAGACAAATACTACTAATGCTCCTGTAAAAGTTGAGAAAAAGACGGGCAGAAACGAACCTTGTCCCTGCGGTAGCGGTAAGAAATTCAAAAATTGCCACGGTCGCGCTTAATAAATCGAAATTTTAGTAATTATGGTAAAATATAAAAGAATTTTAATAAAACTTAGCGGCGAGTCTTTAGCCGATACCAACGGCTACGGCTTCTCTCCCGAAATGCTTATGCACTATGCCAACGAAATAAAAAATGCACACGAGCAAGGCGTTGAAATTGCTATTGTACTCGGCGGTGGAAATATTTTTAGGGGCATAAAAAGCAAAAATATCAATATAGATAAAACAGATGGCGACTACATGGGAATGCTTGCAACCGTCATTAACAGCAAGGCATTGCAATCGGTGCTGAAAAATGTTGGAGTTGATGCCGAACTTGTTTGTGCCTTGGAAATTGAAGGAATATGTCGCAAAACCAATCACATTGTTGTAAACAAAATATTGAAGCAAAACAAAGTCTGCATAATTGCCGGTGGAACAGGCAACCCGTTTTTTACAACCGACTCGGCGGCTGCTCTACGAGCCATTGAAATGAAAGCCGACATACTTCTTAAAGGAACTCGCGTTGATGCCGTTTATAGCGACGACCCAGAAAAAAATCCAAATGCAACACCTTTTGAAACCTTGACTTTCGACGAAGTTATTGATAAAGAACTGAAAATAATGGATATGACCGCTTTCACTTTGTGCAGGGAAAATAATATGCCAATCGTAGTTTTTAATATTCACAAAGAAGGAAATATTCAGAAAATTATTACAGGGCAGAAGTGTGGAACGATAATTAATTAGTGAATGGTGGTTGGTGAATGGTGATGAGTGATGAGTGATGAGTGATGGGTGATGGGTGATGGCTTGTCCCGAGCATTCGGGAGTGATGGGTGGCTTATAGCAATTATCAATGAACAATGAACATTTATTAATTAATTACTAATTGAAAATTGCCCCACAACCCGAAACATCCCGAAACTTCGGGACAACACGAAACACGAAACACGCAACACGCAACACGTACCTGCCAAAAGCTAAAGGCTAAAAGCCAACGGCAAATTTTCTAACATAAACACTAACTTCTTAAAAAAATCCTTACATTTGCATATTAAATAAAAACAAACGTTAATACAAACAAACATAAAACTAATAATTATGACAGAAGAAGCGAAAAATATAATTGAAACAGCCGAAGATAGTATGAAAAACGCTTTGGTTTTTTTGGAAAAAGAATTTCAGAAATACCGCACAGGAAAGGCTACACCGCATATGCTTAATGGTCTTAAAGTCGATTATTACGGCACGCTTACACCTATTGAGCAAGTTGCAAGCATAAACACACCCGACGCTCAACAAATTATTGTTCAGCCTTGGGAAAAAACAATGTTAGAGCCCTTGCAAAAAGTGATTATGGACGCTAATTTAGGTTTCAACCCGCAAAACAACGGCGAAGTGCTCAGAATTATAGTTCCTGCTTTAACGGAAGAAAGAAGAAAAGATTTGGTTAAAACAGCCAAAACGGATGTGGAAAATGCAAAAGTTACCATCAGAGCTATAAGACGCAACGGTATTGATGCACTGAAAAAATTAGAAAAAGACGGACTGCCCGAAGATAGCGTAAAAGTTCTGGAAAAAGATATTCAAACTCTTACCGATAAATATTCGGAAGAGGTAGACAAAATGTTTGAAGTTAAAGAAAAAGAAATTTTAACTATTTAATTTTTGCATTTTGTTGTAATTTAACGCTGTGCGTTACCAGACCTGTTCTAAGGTTATTGATAGAATAATTATTCAGAATTATCATATTGTTTGCTGCTATTTTTAGTTTTGTGTAGCAAACCTTGGAGTTAAATAATTAATTGTATGAGAGATTTAAGGTTCTTCCCGATTTTAAAGTTATTTACTCCTTTTTTGATGGGAATTTTGTTTGTTTTATTAACTCCCAACTTGCAGGTTCTTCCTGCAACCGCTATCATTATCGTTATTTTCGCACTTCTTATCACATTAATTGTTGCTAGCTATAAGCTCAACAGAGACTCATTAGCATTTGGAATAGCAACATTTGTAGTTTTATTTCTGTTAGGATATTTCAACACCGTCAGCAAACAAGAGTTCAGACACAGTTGCCATTTCAGTAAGACTCAAACCGAAGGTTATTTCATTTTAGAAATTGCAGAACCTTTACAAGAAAAGGAAAATTCACTAAAGACCGTAGCAAACGTAAAAGTTGCAATAAACAACGACATTAAAACGGAAACTACCGGAAAGGCTTTACTGTATTTCAGCAAAGATAGCACTAACACTATCCCGCAAGTTGGAAGCACTCTTGTTTGTTACTTAACGTTTAACGAAATCAGCCCGCCCGGCAATCTTGGAAGTTTCAACTATAAAAAATATTTGCAAAACAAAAACATTTTTCATCAGGGTTATTTAAAGGGCGAGTACTACAAAATTCTCGACATAAAAAACACTCAACAAGTGTTGCGATTAACCGCAAAAATGAGAGCGTACTTTGTAAACACCCTAAAAAAAGCCAATTTAGATGAAAAAGAGTTAGGCATTGCTGCTGCCTTAATTTTCGGACAAAGAGACCTTATCGACCCCGAAATTAACGAAACGTTTTCGGGAGCCGGCGTTATGCACATATTAAGCGTATCGGGTTTGCACGTGGGAATTATATTTGTTGTAGCCTCATTTCTGGCAAAAATCATTTATTCAAATAAAAGATGGGCAGTTCTGACCAAATCCGTATTTGTACTTCTAACTATCTGGTTTTACGCAGTTTTAACTGGCTTATCGCCTTCGGTATCAAGGGCTGCAACCATGTTTAGTTTTGTTACGTTAGGCAGAATGAGTAATAACAATACTCATACGGTTAATTCCGTTGCTACTTCAGCTTTTGTAATACTCTCGGTAAATCCTTTTTTAATTACAAATATGGGATTTCTATTTTCGTACTTCGCTGTTATAGGAATTGTTTTTATAAATCCCTTAATAAAACGCTTGCTCAGACCCAAAACTAAAGTTGCCATTTACTTTTGGGAACTTACCTCCGTATCACTTTCTGCTCAAATTGCCACTGCACCTTTATCTGTTTTGTTTTTCAAGCAATTTTCAAATTATTTCTTATTTGCCAACTACATTGCTATACCTTTGGTAGCTCCCATAATTTACTTGGGCTTAGCCACAATTGCAACTTCATTCATACCAGCCGTAAGCATGTTTTTTGGTTACATCACCAACTGGATAATTAATATACTGATTAAAGGCGTTTTTTATGTAGAAGCACTACCCTACTCAGTATCTTCAATTTACACAATAAAAATCCCCGAAACCCTTGTTATTTATGCAATTATCATACTATTTACAGTTATGCTTATCCGAAAGAAAAGGAAACTGATTTTTCCGGCGCTGGCTTTGTGCCTTGTCTTGTTTGCAAGTGTGAGCGTAAGTAGCATTAAGACGAACAAACAACAGCTTTTTTATGTTTTTAATGACAGATACAAAAGTGCTTTTTGTCTGGTTGATGGTAATACTCAGTTTGTATTTGCCGATTCAGCAGTTTTAAATTCATCGAGTTTCAATAATTTTTCATTAGACGGAACAACAGCATTTTTCAATTCCAAAAATGTTAAAAAAATTGCATTAAATAATAATGTCGAATCCAACGACCATGTGCAAGTCTCAAAGTTAAACCATTGCGACTACTACTTTATAAACCACAACGATAAGAAGATTGGCGTTGTTAGAAGTAATATTAAGCTGCATAAGTGCAACAAGCCTGTTGTTATCGACTATTTGATATTAACCAATAAAGCTCCGTACGATATTTCGAGAATTGTACATAATTTCGACTTTAAATCTCTGATAATAGACAGTTCTGTTTCAAATTATAAAGCTGAGGCTTGGAACAAGTATCTGGAAAGCCTTGACGACAAAAAATTTGATATTCACAATGTAAAAACGGATGGATATTATTTGGCTTTTAGCATCTAAAATTAGAAGTTAGAAATTAGAATTATCAAATTTTAACTCAAAACTTCTGACTCTCTTTTTCTCCCGAAACTTCGGGATAACCCGCAACATCCCGAAACTTCGGAAACCTCGCACCTGCCAAAAACCAACAATCTCTTAAAAAACTAACCTATCACCTTCCTTGATATTATATTTAGCCACAAATCCGGCATTGACTTCCAAAACTGTGATTGCCGGTGCTTTCGAATAGATGCTTTCTAATGAATAAGGGACACAATTCTCGTGTATGCTAACAATAATTTTTTCGGAAGAAACATATAAAATATCCAAAGGTATAGCAGTGTTTTTCATCCAAAATCCCTGATATTCTTCTCTTTCCATAAAAAACAACATCCCTCTGTTCATATCCATATGCTCTCTATACATCAAACCTTGAGCCCTTTCGTAATCATTATCAGCAATTTCAACTTCAATACGAACTTTTTCCTCCAAATTATCTTTGTCAACAATACTAACCTCACCATCTTTTCTAAATTCAGTATTACCCATAGTGTTAATAGTTGTTGTAGATCTTATTGTTTGTTTGGGCTTCTGACTAGGTTTTAAAAGCAAAATAAGCGCTACAGTAAAAATTATTACAGCAATTATCACGTATATCGCTATATTAAGTCCTTTCGATTTTTTTTTATTCATATTTCAATGTTTTTTCTATTTAAAAAGATATGAAATTCAATTTTAGTAATGCAGGTCAATGTATATAGGTAAGTGGTCGCTGAAGCCACCTATGTATTGTGCTCCGTAGTATGTTCGATAAGGTTTTTTGCCAAAAAAAGTTTTATCTTCCTGAAGTAAAAAAGGTGCATCAAAAATAACTGCTCCCATTTTTTTCACTCGCAAACCTTCGGCATCTTTGGCAAGTTGTTTATTGATAATAATATGGTCGATGGTTTCCCATTCGCCTCTGAACTTAATTGTCCCTTTGTTCCAATTCATTCCCGAACCTGCCAATGTGTTGTAAAGTCCGTAATCATCAATATTGGTTGAATCGAGAGAAGCCTTCAAAACATCTTTAACGCTCTCGTCAAAGGGGCTGTCGTTTAAATCGCCCATGATAAGGATTTTTGATTTAATGTTGTGATTTAGAATTGAATCAACCTTACTTCGCAAAACTGACGCAACGTGATTACGCTTGGGCATAGTAGCCATTAATCCGCCAAACTTTGAGGGCCAATGGTTTACAAAAATGTGCAGTGTATCTCCACTGTTCACTCTTCCCATAACATAAAGTATATCGCGTGTTTTTGAGTTTTCTTCAAATGGAAATGTTATGTGTATAGGCTCATTGTACAGCACCTGAAACTTATTAGGTAAGTAAATCAAAGCAACATCAATACCTCTTGTATCAGGCGATTCGTGGTGTACAATTTTATAATTATAATTTTTTAAAGGCGTATTCTTCAAAAGTCCTAAAATTACAAATCTATTTTCTATCTCGCACAAGCCGACAATTTCGGGTGGTCTGAACCCTCCTATAGCCATTATACTTTTTGATATGTTCACTTGTTTCCTAATCATTCTGCCGTAAGTCCAGCCACGCATACCTGTTGGTGTATATTCTTCGTCCATTGTCAAGGTGTCGTCGTACGGATCAAAAAGATTTTCGACATTATAAAAAACAACCCTTAATTCATTATCACCACGCTTACCATAACTTGAGTCCTTGCCGGAACTCACTATTCTTACGCCTTTCCTTTTTTTTGATTGACAGTCGGCTTCGAAGCTATAAATCAGAAAACTAAACATAAAAAGTAGTATAAGGTTATTCCTACTTAGCATAGTTGAAAATATAATGTTTTTTTTAAACCCTGTATTATTCATTTATCTTTTGTCATTTAAGTTTAGTGCCGTACAATAAAATTAAACAATTATTTCTTCCTTCCTCCAAAAACAGAAACATTTACGTACCTGCCGGGATTATTTTTGATATCTACAATTAAAGTATCTAGATTTCTAATCGCCTCGTTGATGTTATTGTAAACACTATCTTCCGCTATTAATTTCCCTAAGGTGCCGTTCTTGGAATTAATATCTTTTAGTACATCATTCAGATTTTGCGATACTTGTTTCAGGTCTGCTAATGTTGACGTCAAATTTGCAACATTGGTGCTGTCGGTCGCAATTGACATATTAGTCAGTATTTTCTCAATCTTATCACTGTTATTAGCCAATTGATTAGAAAAAGTTTTCAAGTCATTCATCACTCCGACAAATGTGTCTTTTTCGGAAGCTATCAATTCATTTAAATTTTTACTAATATTGGCTGCGTTTTCTAATACTATATTCAAATTGCTAATAGAATTAATTAATTCTTCCTTGCCACCTGTCCCTAAAATTTGATTTATATTGCTGAGTGTTGTATCAAATGTTATAATCAAGTGCTCGGCTTTGTGCTTTAGCGGAACGACCTGACTGCCAACCTCTTGGGTGAGTGAAAGTGCAACTTCCGAAACTAAAGTATCGCCAGACATTGCATATCTGCTTGAGCTTCCTAATAAAATTTGCAAACTCTTGGAGCCCAAAATATCTGAAGTATGAAGCAATATTCTGGAGTCTTCCGGAATTTTGATATTGTCTTCTAAAAAAAATTTTATTACTACTTTATCCGTCCTATTCTCGCAAAATTTAATACTGATAATTTGTCCAACATTTATCCCTTTCAATACCAACGGCGTTGATTTTGTAAGTCCGGTCGCATCAGAAAAAACTGTATAAAACTTGTCAGTCTTTTTAAATATGTTGTAATTTCTAACGAAAAAAATCGCCAAAATAAAAGCTATAACTACCAATGTAGAAATAATTCCGACTTTAATTTCTTTTCCTTTCTTCATTTACTTTTTATTCTTCTTGAAATGTACCTTACGATTCGTCTAATTTTTTTTCATTTCATCAGTGATATTAATCCTGACGTCTTTTCTGAAAGCAACAACAAAAGCATCTTTATATCCTGATTTTACAATATTTTTTCTGCTTTTTTCCGCTTCGCCAAAAGTATAATATTTTCCCGAAGTATATTTAAATACATTATTATGTTTATAATAACTTACGTCAGGAATATTTCTAAACCTCTTATCTTTCACCGAAATCAGTCTTGAAGAAGTCAAAAATTGCACCTTATACGTAATTTCATCTTCGTTAGCACCCACATTGGCATTGCTTTCGGCTTTTTTACTGGTAGCAGTATCAACAATATTATCTTCGGGATTTGAAGCCAAATTATTTTCAATTTTCTTTATCCTCGAATGTGAATAATCGACCAAAGCTTTGCATATAGCATCAGCTGTATTTTGCTGACCTTTTTCCGACATCAAATATTTTTCCTCATTAGCATTGCTAATAAATCCCACCTCAATTAAAACTCCCGGCATTGCGGTTTTGTACAATACCAAAAAGACGTCTTGTTTAACACCTCTGTTATGCAACTTGCTTTTACTCACGAGTTCGTGCTGTACATTTCCGGCAAATTCCAAACTTTTATCCAAAAAAGAGTTTTGTATCATACTAAAAAAAATGTGTCCTTCCGGTGATGTAGGATCAAAGCCATCGTATTCCATTACATAATTTTCTTCCAAAAGAATAGAAGCATTTTCTAATTTTGCTACTTCTAAATTAGCTGCACTTTTTTGCAACCCCATAACAAAAGTTTCAACACCATGTGCCGCTTTCGATTTGGCGCTATTACAATGTATAGAAATGAAAAGGTCGGCTTTGCTGTTGTTGGCAATTTTTGCTCGCCTGTGCAACTCAACAAAAACATCTTTCGAACGGGTCAGCACGACTTCAACTTCCGGAAGTTCTTTATTAATAGCATCTCTGAGTTTTAAAGCAATTGATAGAGTTATATCTTTCTCTCTCGAATTTTTTCCCACCGCACCAGGGTCTTTACCGCCGTGACCTGCATCTATAACAACCTTGTTTACACGCTGCGGATAAACTATGCTCGGCAGCATAATTAATGCAAATATCAATAATAATAACTTATATTTTACCCTTACATTTATCATTTTTTTAATTTTGCACCGTTATATAGTTTTAACGCATATTTAAATTGCTTAGTCTTTATCATAAAATAAATACAACTAAACCCGCTACAAAAAGTTTTGTAACAAAATTACAATCTTTTTTGTGTTTATTGGTATTTATCTTCCTTTTTAATATCGAAAATTATGCCGTTGTTAATAATTTCAACAATTTATTTTTGCTTTCCGACTCTACTCTTGTTGATTCCGTAAGACTAACCAGCGATTCCATAAATATAGTTAACGATTCAGTAAGCATAACCAACGACTCTATAATTTTATCCAAAAAAGATGATAAGTTTAAGTTGAGCTCAATAATTACGTACAATAGTGATGATTCGAGCTTCATGGATCTGACCAACGAAAAAATGTGGTTGTATGGTAATGCCAACGTAAAATACGAAGATTTAGATTTGACTGCACATCAAATTATGATTGACTTCAAGACAAATACTTTGTATGCTATATGTGGATACGACTCTACCGGCAACGAAATTGGAATCCCTGATTTTAAAAAAGGTGACTTGAAATTTAAATCGAATGAGCTTTCGTATAACTTCGACTCCGAAAAGGGTTTGATTAAAAATGTTATTATGACCGAAGGCGATGGTTACATACATGGAAGTGTTGTAAAAAGAGTCAGCCAAGACGTTACCAACATTGGAAAAGGATTATATACGACTTGTAATTTAAGAGAAAAGCCTCACTTTGCATTAAGATATACAAAAGCTAAAGTTATAACCGACAACAAAATTGTTACCGGACCCGCATATATTGAAGTTGAAGAAGTTCCTCTACCCTTGGCTTTGCCTTTTGGAATTTTTCCGAACAAAAGGGGTAGAAGTTCGGGCATTATTATTCCTCAGTATGGCGAATCGGCAAATAGGGGTTTCTTTTTGGAAAACGGCGGTTATTATTGGGGCATCAGCGACTACATGGACTTAGCAATCGTTGGCGATATATACACAAGGGGCAGTTGGGCTCTTAAGCCTAAAATGAATTACAAAAAAAGATATAAATATTCGGGAAGTTTTAATTTCAACTATGCTGTGACAGTTTTGGGCGTTAAGGGCACTTCCGATTACAGCAAGAAAACCGACTTCTTTATAAATTGGAGTCACCGACAAGACCCAAAAGCAAATCCTAATTCTGTGTTTTCGGCAAGCGTAAAAGCAGGTTCAAGTTCGTACAATCAGTACAACCCTTCAACTGTCAACGATTACCTGAACAATAACTTTGCTTCCAGTTTGGCTTACTCGTTACAATTGGGCTCGTGGGGTAACCTGACTACCGGTGCACGACACAACCAAAACGTATCAACAAAATCTATGTCGCTTACATTGCCGGAAGTTTCATTCAGCGTGAACCGAATGTATCCTTTTAAGAAAAAAATATCTACAGGAAAAGCAAAATGGTATGAAAAAGTTAGCATAGCATACAACTTCGATATGCGTAACGAAATAAACGCTCCCGATAGCATGATGCTCAGACCTGAAGTGTTTGAATACATGCAAAATGGAGCTAAACATACAATACCTTTAAATGCCACCTTTAAAATATTTAAATATTTTTCTTGGTCAAATACAGCCAACTACAACGAAAGGTGGTACACTAAAAGCATTAACAAAACTTGGCATAATCAAACTATTATTGGTAACGATACAATACCGGGCTACGTTTCTATTGACACGTTATCAGGCTTTAAGGCTGCGCGCGATTATAGTTTTTCATCATCAGTGTCAACAACAGTATACGGAATGAAACAGTTTTCGAAAGGCTTTTTAAGAGCTATCAGGCACGTCGTCTACCCTTCGGTAGGATTTTCTTATACCCCCGATTTTAGCAAAGAGAAATTAGGTTATTACAAAACCGTACAAAAAAATCAGGAAGGAGAAATGGAAAAATATTCCGTATTCGGCGGTGCAGGCAGTTTTACTCCTTTATTTGGCGTTCCTGGTTATCAAGAAAACGGTAATATTAATTTTGGATTGAAAAATTCTTTGGAAATTAAAGTTCGTTCCAAAAAAGACACAATTACCGGCACCAAAAAGGTTAAACTTATTGAAAATTTGTCGATAAACACAAGTTACAACTTGGCAAAAGACTCGCTAAATTGGGCTCCTATTCAAATTACGGCAAACACTACTCTATTTGACAAAATACGCATTTCGTTCAATAGTTCCTACGATTTGTACGCAACCGACTCATTAGGACGACAAATTAACCGCTTTCAGTATCAAGTTGACAAAAGATTGGCTCGTTTTATGCAATCAAGCTGGAACGTAAACTTTAGCTACAGTCTGAAACCCAGAAGTTCATCCAATCGGAATATTAGTAACGTAAGCCAGAATAACCAAGCCGAAATGCAAGATATACGAACAAACCCCCAAAACTATATAGACTGGAACAATCCTTGGTCGCTTAGATTCGACTACAGACTCGGCTATACTAATACATTTTCGGCAGCCACAAATACTTTTAACAAACGTTTTGTGCAGACTTTAAATATTACGGGCGATGTTAGCATTACAAAAAAATGGAAAGTTACGGTTAATACGGGCTACGACCTGCAAACCATGGATTTTACATTTACTCAGCTTAATATTTATCGCGACCTGCATTGCTGGGAAATTAGGTTTAACTGGATACCTTACGGACAACTCAAAAGCTGGAATTTCCAAATTAATGCCAAATCAACTCTACTTCAAGACTTAAAACTTACCAGAAAAAAAGATTTTAGAGACAACCTGCAACTATAAAAAAGTTTAACTTTTTATTTGTAAAATTTTTAATACCTTTGAAGCATATTTAACATAAACTACAAATACATTTATATATGAAAAAAATTATTAGTACAGAAAACGCACCTAAAGCGGTAGGTCCTTACAGCCAAGCTGTTGAAGCAAACGGAATGTTATTTATCTCGGGACAAATTCCAATCGACCCAAAAACAGGTAAACTCGTTGAAGGCGGTATTGTTGAACAAACAAAACAAGTTATGGAAAACATCGGAGCTATACTTAAAGAAGCAGGTTATACCTTTAACGATGTCATTAAATCTACTTGTTTGTTAAGCGATATGAATGACTTTTCGACTGTTAACGAAATTTACGGAACATACTACAAAGTCGACCCGCCGGCTAGGGCTGCTTTTGCTGTCGCCAAACTACCAATGGCTGTTATGATAGAAATAGAAACCATTGCGGCGAAGTAATTAAATTTTTATTACAAACTCCCATCTGCGACCAATCACATTTGGGAGTTTTTTTTAACCTTTAACTAAAAAAACTATGAGAAAAATTACAATTATACTGAGTTTAATATTCATCATTAATATAACTGCCAAAGCCGACGAAGGCATGTGGTTGCCTATTCTGTTGAAGCAACTTAACGAAAAAGAAATGAAGAGTATGGGCATGCGTATTAGTGCCGAAGATATTTATAGCATAAACAAATCAAGCCTTAAAGATGCGATTGTTATTTTTGGTGGCGGTTGCACGGGCGAAGTCGTGTCCGATAAAGGTCTGATTTTTACCAACCACCATTGTGGCTACGGAAATATACAAAAACACAGCACATTGGAAAATGATTACCTTTCCGATGGATTTTGGGCTAATTCTTTTGAAGAAGAACTGCCTAACCCGGGTCTTTCGGTTACTTTCTTCGTCAGCATGGAAGATGTTACCGAACAAGTACTGAAAGAAGTTACCGATAATATGAGTATTGATGAAAAAGAAAAGATAATAGAAAAAAACTCTAAAAATATTATCGAAAATGCTGACCTTAAACCAAACACCTATGCCGAAGTTGAATCTTTTTACTACGGTAATCAATACTTCTTGATAGTATATAAAAAATACACCGACGTCCGACTTGTAGGTGCTCCACCGTCAAGTATAGGCAAATTTGGCGGCGATATCGACAATTGGATGTGGCCCCGACATAGCGGCGATTTCTCAGTTTTTAGGATTTATGCCGACAAAAATAATGAGCCAGCCGAATACAGTAAAGATAATGTTCCGTTTAAACCGAATAAACACCTTACCATATCATTAAAAGGGATTGAAGAAAACGATTTTGTTTTCATATTCGGATTTCCGGGCAGCACCAGAGAATACATTCCTGCTGTAGCCGTCGATCAAATTGTAAACGGATATAACCCAATTTCGATTTACCTGAGAGGTAAAAAAATCGACATCATTGAAAAAGCCAGAAACAGCGACCCACTTATAAAAATACAATACGCTAGCAAATCGGCGGGAATTGCCAACGGCTGGAAAAAAATGATGGGCGAAAGCAAAGGAATTAGGACAACTAAAGGTATTGAAGAAAAAATTAGTTTTGAGAAAGAATTTACCAGATGGGTAGAACAAAACGCTCCGAAATATAAAAACCTATTGCCCGAATATGATAAACTTTACAAAAAATACAGTGCACATCTCAATAACATGTCTTATTACCGCGACGGACTTCTTGGAATAGAAATATTAAGATTTGCTGCCAATTTTAAACCGCTTATAGAAGCTGCACAAAACAAAAACATCTCCGACTCTGCCTTCAATGTAATCATAAGCAGGTTGTCAAATTACGCTACGAATTTCTATAAAGATTATAACGTTGATGTTGACAAAAACTTATTTGTCGCTATGATTGACGAATACATCAACAATTGTCCGCAAAACCTGCAATCTCAATATATAACAAGCAACTACGAAAAAAATAATAATTCGGATAGATGGGCAAATTCAATATATTCCAAAACCATGTTTGCAGATTCTAGCAAGATATTCAATATCTTAAATAACGGCAATAAAAAGTTAATTAGGAATTTACATAAAGACCCCGCGTATTTGTTAGGCAGAGAAGTTGTTAATTACTACAACAACCAAATTGTTCCCGAATTATTAGCCTTTTATTCAAAGTTTGATAGCCTGCAGAATCACTACATGGCTGCTCAGCTTGAAATGCAACCCGACAAAAGATTCTATCCTGATGCAAACTTCACTCTCAGAGTAGGATACGGAAACATTCTACCTTTTTATCCAGCCGATGGAGTTAAATACAATTGGTTTACGACTTTAGATGGAATTATTCAGAAAGAAAATCCTGAAATAAGCGACTACTACGTCGATCCGAAGTTAAAAGAGCTTTATTACAAAAAAGATTACGGTCAGTATGCCGACAAAGACGGTACGCTACACGTTGGATTTATTGCCAGCAACCACACAACTGGCGGAAACAGCGGAAGTCCTGTTTTTAATGCAGACGGACAACTTATAGGTCTAAACTTCGACCGCTGCTGGGAAGGCACCATGAGCGATATAAAATACGATATTAATCTTTGCAGAAATATTTCGGTAGATATCAGATACTGCCTGTTTATTATAGATAAATTTGCCGGTGCAACGCGTATTATTGATGAATTGACTATAGTGAAGTAGTGAATGGTGTTGGGTGATGGGTGATGAGTGTATTGATAGTTCTGAGTTTGGAGTCTGGAGTCTGGAGTCTGGAGTTCCGAGTTAGGAGTTAATCCCGAAACTTCTATACACCCCGCAACTCGTAACCCGTCCCGAAACTTCGGGATAACCCGCACCGATCACTGACCACCAATCACTAATCACCAAAGATGTGGAGCTGCCGGGATTCGAACCCGGGTCCAAACAACCAGCAAAATTATTTTCTACATGTTTATCTTTTAATTGATTGTCGGCATATTACAGGGAAAAAGCGCCCCAATAATACACTTATTCCTTTGGTTTTCGTACTTCAAGTCGGAAAATTGAAGTCTTATTCTTCCTTTTGCGATGCCCGTAAAAAGTCGCCGGAAGAAAGGGCTACTAGTCGGACAAAAGGCGGGTTAGTTATTTAACTAAGCGGCCAATGAAAAATTGTAATTGTTGCCATTTATTATTGGCTTATGCATTTAGTTTTAACGGGCTATCTACACAAACCCCCGACATGCTTATAATGCCACTGTCATTGCTGTCAAATCCAAGTCAACCCCAAGTGGTTATACATCGTTTTGCAAAGGTACAAAAAATATGCCACTTGTAAACAAATGGCATATTTTAAATGATATGTAAAGTTAGTTTTTTTATTTGCAGTCGTTATAAAAATCGCTTGGCAAGGAATGAATATCTATCTCTTCGCCATTATGGAAAGCATCAGGATTGAATTGTCCTACTAGCATATGCGGCGATGTATATTCTGTTACCTTAAACTCTGTACGTCTGTTCATTTGATGTTCTTCTGCGGTACATGGAACTCCATCAGCGCATTTGTTGACAAGTTGAGTTTCGCCATAACCCTTAGCAGTGATTCTCTCTGCATTTATTCCTCTAGAAACTATATATTCAACTGCCGAATTAGCTCTGTTTTGCGATAATCTCTCGTTATACTTATGAGTACCTCTACTGTCGGTATGCGAACCTAACTCAACATTAACAGGGTTTTCTTGCATAATTTTAACAAGTTTATCAAGTTCAGGCTTAGCATCTTCCCTGATATTATACTTATCGAAATCGTAATAAATATTATCTATAGTAAAGATCCTATCCAAATCTAACTTATCTAGATACAAATCTCTAGGTGTTTCTACTGTCGAACCCGGCTCAATTTCACCTATTTCAAATGATAAACAATCAGATATATACGTTGGTTTCATTCCTTTAACTACGTAGTTTGTATTAGGTTCAATAATTGTTTTATAAACACCGTTAGCATCGGTTTTTATAACTTTTACTTTCCCTGTATAAGGATTATATAAAAATACTGTTGCATTTTCTAATGGTTCATTGCTAACTTTGTCCCTAACAACACCTGCAATGTAATTAAAAACAGGTTCTACTTCTATTTCGGGTTCTTCTACTTCAACTTCTCTTTCTAATTCTACAAAATAGAAAATATCGTCGTTACCTCTGCCACCTACTCTATTTGAAGAAAAGAAACCTGTTTTAGAATCTGGAACAAAAGCCATTGCAAAGTCGTCGGCAGATGAATTTAAAGGTGGTAATAAATTTTCAGGTTCGGTCCATTGATTATCAACTAAGCTAGTTCTGAAAATATCCAATCCTCCCCAGCCTGGTAAGCCTCTACTTGAATAATACAAGAAGCCATCATCTCCAACTACAGGAAACATCTCATTTTCAGGCGTGTTAATCTTATCTCCTAAATTAATAGCACCACCCCAACCGTCATTTGTCTTTACACACATCCAAATATCAGTTCCACCATATCCGTTGGGCATATCAGAGACAAAGTATAATGTGTCGCCTTCTTTAGATAAGGCGGCGTGACCAACAGAATATTCCTTGCTATTTAAATAAAAAGGCTGGAATTTTCCCCATTTACCATCATCTTTTTTCTCGGAATAAAAAAGTTTCAACATATTAGTTTTATAGTTGTCAACTTTCATTGCATTATCTCTGAACGAACGTGTTATGAAAGCAGTTTTATTATCACTGCTAAAACATATTGGTCCATCGTGAAACTTTTGATGAAATTTATGAGCAAACAATTCTGCGTCGCCTAATTCTCCATCAAATTCACCTACTCCCTTGGGATCTGATTTATAGAGTTTCAAGTAGCCTCTTCCTGTCCAACCGTACTGAGAAGAACCATCTATTTTGTTGTATCTGTCAGACACAAATATGATTGAATTATCATAAATAACAGGACTAAAATCGCAAGCATCGGTATTCAGTTCATCAACATGTTCTACACTATAATTAGGAGCTAAATCCGACCATATAGTAAGAATATTATTACATGATTCTAACTTTAATAAGCCTAACTCATCATTGGGTTCATGTCTTAAAAATTCTTCGAAAGCGAGTTTAGCTTTATAATATTCTCCCACGTTTTGAAGAGAAATACCATACTCGTATATAGTCTCTGGAGAAACATCTTCGAATTTAACGGCTCTCTCGTACCAAGCCTTTGTGTTATAAATATCGTTTTGGGCTTTGTAGCACTGAGCTAACATAAGAGTTGCCTCTTTTTGTGTCTCTTCTTTCACAACAACTCTTTTCAACAAAGTAATAGCTTCTTCAAATTGATATCTATCCATTAGCTTCTGAATTCGATTTAACGATTGTCCTAAAACCAGCGTTGGTAGAAATGAAATTACAATTATGGTAAAAATAATTTTTCTCATATGTCTTTATTTATTTGATTTAGAATCGTACGGAACTAACGTGCTTAACTATCATTATTTTGTATTTTAAATTTAGACAGCATGTTTGTTTCATATGATTTGTATTTTTTTAATTTTCTTACTTTTTAAATTCTAAATTTTCAGCAAAAATTGATTAATTAAATATTATAATTGTAAAAATATTAATTTTAGAAGTATCTCGGTGTACGCATTCTGCTATTAACAACGTTAAGGTCAACGCTTAAACGTATTTCATGAGAACCCTTATTCAATACTTTTAATTCATTAAGCCAAATATCATATGAATATCCAACTTTCAGATTATTTGTAACGTACAGTTCCGCAATAGCAGATAATGCTTTCTCGGTACGGTACGAAACCCCTAGCCACAACAAGTCACTGAACAAGAAACTTGCATTAAAATCTAATTGTGCCGGAGCATTAGGAGTAAATTTTGCTAACAAGCTTGGACGAAATGTAACCTCCCTAGACATTGGTATAGCCAGACCAGCCATTCCGTAAAAATGCTGCGCAAGCCTGTAAAACTGTTTATCTTGCCCCTCTTGACCAGTATTTACAGTAATTATAGTGTTACCGAACAATTGCTTTGATGAAATACCCAAGTAATACCTATCTGAATAATAGTATACACCGAAATTAGCATCAGGAGCAAACTTCCTTGCTTGGTCGTAGAGTAAAAACGGATCATTGGGATTATGAGCATGTAGTCTAGACTTGTCCAAATTAGAATACCTAGCACCCAATTGAAGACCGAAACTTAAAGTTGATTTTGGAAAAAATATCCTATATGCAAATGTCCCAAATGCACCGGTCATATTAGTAGGACCTATTCTGTCATTATAGGCTGTGAAGCCCAACCCAATATGCTGGTTTCTGAGTGGACTGTGCAACGATGCGCTCAAAGTTTTAGGAGCTCCATCTATATTAACCCACTGATATCTGTATAAAATATCCGCACTTAAAGACTCTCTACTTCCTGCATATCCAGGATTTATAGCCAACTTGTTGAACATGTACTGACTAAATAGAGGGTCTTGTTGAGCATACACGTTAGTTATGCCTATAATTGCCAGTAATAATATTAACTTCTTCATATTTATTAATTAAATTCCTTTTGTTTTTTATCTGTTAATTTTTCATATAGTTGCGAGACTTTGGGTTTGTTTTCCCAAAGTCCCACTATTACATTAATTTTTTCCATTCTTTACATAAATCCAACCCGTAATCTTACCATTAGCTTTTAAATCAACTATGCAGAAATAAGTACCATCGGGTAAAGGTCTGTTATTTTCATTGGTTCCATCCCATACAACATTAACATTGTCGTAATTTTCAAACTCTCTGACTTTGTCTCCCCAACGGTTGAAGAAAATTACTTTATTGTCAGGGAAAGCCTCAATTCCTTCAATATGCACGACATCGTTTATACCATCTCCGTCACTAGTTAACAGATTGAAAATTATCAAGTTATCCATAGTTATATATACTATAGCACTTGAACATAGAGTTGGAATACCATCATCACAAATTGTATAACAGAATTGATCATTACCAATATAGTCTTTATTTGGAGTATATGTAATTGTGTTATCTGGATTTATTACAACTGTTCCATGTAAAGGATCAGCACAAATTGAAACTACCGTTATAATATCTCCATCCGGATCACTATCATTATTCAATACGTTTATAGTAATTGGATTATTTACAAATGTTGTATCATAATCATCAACCGCAATTGGAGGTCTGTTGATAGAATCAATGTAAATAGTAACTTCATCGCTACCCATACAACCTGTTTGTAGGTCAAGTGCAGTGAGAGTATAAGTTGTGTTAGCAAATATAGGAGTTGTTGTTGGATTATAAATTGTATTGTCGTCTAACAATTCGCTTGGAGTCCAACTTAAGGAATACAAACCAGAACCTCCTGAAACGGTTCCGTTTAACGTAGTAATTGCACCCATATTAACAAACTGATCTTCTCCAGCATTTACGGTTATGCCTGGTATAACGGTTATTTGCATTGTTGACGTAGCTACTCTACCCGAACAAGCGCCTCCTCCGTGAACAACCATTGTTAATGTTACAGTTCCTGAGAAGGTAGCGTCACCAACAAATGTAGGTTCTAATGTATTACCATCTACTAATATTCCAGCTTCGACAGGTTGTAACGACCAGGTAACTGTCGAATAATTACTTGCTGTGGCATCTACAACGACATAATGACTACCCTGACAAATAGAAGCATCTGCACCTGCAAAAGCAGTAGGAGCCTTACTGAACGTAATTGACATTGTATCTGCAACATTTTCACATGGCGTTACAGCATGTACATTAATAATTAATGTTACCATACCACTCTCTATATCGGCGATACTAGGTGTGTATGTAGGATTAATTAGTGAAGCATCATCAAAAGTTCCGGTACCTTCGGTTATCCACTCAATGGTAGTGTGATTTTTAGCAACCGCTCCTGTAATTAGAATCTCTTCTATTATTCCATTTACATCTTGACATGAAATTAGGTCATCTCCTGCATAAGCATAAGCAGCTGGAGATATGACTATCTGCATTTGATCACTAACCGTTCCACAAGGTTCTTCTCCGGTAGCTGTTAGAGTAAGTGTTACAGTACCAAACTCTGTTGAAGCTGGAATATAGGTTGGTGTCAATGTGTTTTCATTGGTCAAAATTCCATCTCCATCATGTGTCCAGACAAACTGAGATGCTCCCTCAACACTAGCGTTATAAACTGTGTAAGAAGTATTGTTACATAATTGCGCATCGCTTCCTGCATTAACAACAGGTTGAGGAACAATACTTAAGGTCATGTCATCTGTTGCATCAGAACAAGATCCGATACCTGTAGCAGTTAAAGTTAAAATTACACTACCCGAAGCTATATCGCCTGAACCCGGTGTGTAAACAGGGTTTAGAGCATTGGCATCGTCAAAACTTCCATCACCACTTGTCGTCCACGTGATAGCCGAGTAATTAGTTGCACTTGAACCGCTCAAAGTATAAGCATCACCACCACAAATTGTCGCATCATCACCAGCAAACGCAACAGGATTACTATTTATGGTTAGAGTCATATAGTCGGTCGCATTAGGGCAAGGTGCAACGCCGACAGCATTTAGAGTTAAAACAACGCTACCTGAAGCTATATCTCCAGAACCTGGTATATAAACAGGATGTAAAATAGTAGCATTGCTAAATACACCGTCACCACTCGTTGACCACGCTAAGGATAGGTAATGAACGGCACTTGATCCACTTAAAGCATATGTGTCTCCCTCGCAAATCGCATCATCTGGACCGGCATTAACTGTGGCTATAGGACTTATACCTAAAGTCATGCTATCTACAGCATCGGAACATGGTGCAAGACCTGTACCTGTCAAAGTTAAGGTTACTGTTCCCATTACCATATCGTTAATTCCTGGTGTGTATACGGGGTGTAAGATAGTGTCATTATCAAAACTTCCATCACCACTGGTTGTCCAAGTTATAGCTGCGAAATTAACAGCACTTGATCCACTTAAAGTATAAGTATCTCCCTCGCAAATCGTTGCATCTGCTCCTGCATCGACTGCCACTTGCGGTGTTATGGTTAAAATCATGGCATCAGTTACGTCCGCACATGGAGATAAAGCTGTACCTGTCAGAGTTAATGTCACAGTACCAGCAGTTTTATCACCGGCTCCTGGTGTGTAAATCGGATTCAAAGCTGTTGCATCGCTGAATGTACCGTCACCACTGGTTGTCCAAGCTAAAGCGCTTGTATGACTTGCCGTTGCTCCAGATAATGTATAGGTGTCTACTTCACACATAGTATCGTCTGCACCTGCATCAACTATCGCCTGACGAGTAATGCTTAATATCATTTCATCACTTGCATCTGCACATGGTGCTAAGGCGGTACCGGTTATGGTTAAGGTTACTGTTCCGGCTGCTATATCTCCAGCGCCTGGTGTATAAACCGGATTCAATGCTGTTGCATCATCAAATGTTCCATCACCACTGGTTATCCAGGCTAAGGCATCTGTATAACTTTCTGTAGCTCCTGATAAGGTATAAGTACCTGTTTCGCAAATAATATCATCGGCTCCGGCATCGACTATCGCCTGACGAGTAATACTTAATATCATTTCATCACTTGCATCTGCACATGGTGCTAAGGCGGTACCAGTTATGGTTAAGGTTACCGTACCGGCTGCTATATCTCCAGCGCCTGGTGTATAGATTGGATTCAATGCTGTTGCATCGTCAAAGGTTCCATCGCCACTGGTTATCCATGCTAAGGCATCTGTATAACTTTCTGTAGCTCCCGATAAGGTATAAGTGCTTGTTTCGCAAATAATATCATCGGCTCCGGCATTGACTATTGCCTGACGAGTGATGCTTAATATCATACTGTCTGCTACATTATCGCATGGTGCTAAGGCTGTTCCTGTCAAAGTTAAGGTCACTGTTCCAGCTGCTATGTCACCAGCGCCTGGTGTATAAACCGGATTCAATGCTGTTGCATCATCAAAGGTTCCATCACCACTGGTTATCCAGGCTAAGGCATCTGTATAACTTTCTGTAGCTCCTGATAAGGTGTAAGTGCTTGTTTCACAGATTGTGGCATCTGCACCGGCGTCGACTATTGCCTGACGAGTGATGCTCAATATCATACTATCTGCTACATTATCACATGGTGCTAAGGCTGTTCCTGTTAGAGTTAAGGTCACTGTTCCAGCTGCTATATCACCAGCGCCTGGTGTATAGATTGGATTCAAAGCTGTTGCGTCATCAAATGTACCGTCACCGCCGCTTGTCCAAGCTACTGCACTTGTGTAAGTCGCTGTAGCATCTGATAAGGTGTAAACTCCTGTTTCACAGATTGTAGCATCTGCACCGGCATTGACTATCGCCTGACGAGTAATGCTTAATATCATACTGTCTGCTACATTATCGCATGGTGCTAAGGCTGTTCCTGTTAGAGTTAAGGTTACTGTACCGGCAAGGATATCACTTGCTCCTGGTGTATAGATCGGATTCAAAGCTGTTGCATCATCAAAGGTTCCATCGCCACTGGTTATCCAGGCTACTGCACTTGTGTATGTTGCTGTAGCATCTGATAAGGTGTAAACTCCTGTTTCACAGATTGTAGCATCTGCACCGGCGTCGACTATTGCCTGACGGGTGATGCTCAATATCATACTATCTGCTACATTATCACATGGTGCTAAGGCTGTTCCTGTCAAGGTTAAGGTTACTGTACCTGTAAGGATATCGCTTGCTCCTGGTGTATAGATTGGATTCAAGGCAGTTGCATCGCTGAATGTACCGTCACCGTTGGTTGTCCAAGCTACTGCACTTGTGTAAGTCGCTGTAGCATCTGACAAGGTGTAAGCTCCTGTTTCACAGATTGTAGCATCTGCACCAGCGTCGACTATTGCCTGACGAGTAATGCTTAATATCATGCTATCTGCTACATTATCACATGGTGCTAAGGCTGTTCCTGTCAAGGTCAAGGTTACTGTGCCTGTTGCTATATCATCAGTTCCTGGTGTATAGATTGGATTCAAAGCTGTTGCGTCGCTGAATGTACCGTCACCGTTGGTTGCCCAAGCTACTGCACTTGTGTATGTCGCTGTAGCATCTGATAAGGTGTAAGCTCCTGTTTCACAGATTGTAGCATCTGCACCAGCGTCGACTATTGCCTGACGAGTAATGCTTAATATCATGCTATCTGCTACATTATCACATGGTGCTAAGGCTGTTCCTGTCAAGGTTAAGGTTACTGTGCCTGTTGCTATATCATCAGCTCCTGGTGTATAGATTGGATTCAAAGCTGTTGCATCACTGAAGGTACCGTCACCGTTGGTTGTCCAAGCTACTGCACTTGTGTATGTCGCTGTAGCATCTGATAAGGTATAAGCTCCTGTTTCGCAGATTGTAGCATCTGCACCGGCATTGACAATCGCCTGACGAGTAATGCTTAATATCATACTGTCTGCTACATTATCACATGGTGCTAAGGCTGTTCCGGTTAGAGTTAAGGTTACTGTTCCAGCTGCTATATCACCAGCGCCTGGTGTATAGATTGGATTCAAAGCTGTTGCGTCATCAAATGTACCGTCACCGCCGCTTGTCCAAGCTACTGCACTTGTGTATGTTGCTGTAGCATCTGATAAGGTGTAAACCCCTGTTTCACAGATTGTAGCATCTGCACCGGCGTCAACTATTGCCTGACGGGTGATGCTCAATATCATACTATCTGCTACATTGTCACATGGTGCTAAGGCTGTTCCTGTTAGAGTTAAGGTTACTGTACCGGCAAGGATATCACTTGCTCCTGGTGTATAAATTGGATTCAAGGCAGTTGCATCGCTGAAGGTACCGTCACCGTTGGTTGTCCAAGCCACTGCACTTGTGTATGTTGCTGTAGCATCTGATAAGGTGTAAACTCCTGTTTCACAGATTGTAGCATCTGCACCAGCGTCGACTATTGCCTGACGGGTGATGCTCAATATCATACTATCTGCTACATTATCACATGGTGCTAAGGCTGTTCCGGTCAGAGTTAAAGTTACTGTACCTGCAAGGATATCGCTTGCTCCTGGTGTATAAACAGGATTCAATGCTGTTGCATCATCAAATGTTCCGTCACCATTGGTTGTCCAAGCTACTGCACTTGTGTATGTTGCTGTGGCATCTGATAAGGTATAAGCTCCTGTTTCGCAGATTGTAGCATCTGCACCGGCATTGACAATCGCCTGACGAGTAATGCTTAATATCATACTGTCTGCTACATTATCACATGGTGCTAAGGCTGTTCCGGTTAGAGTTAAGGTTACTGTTCCAGCTGCTATATCACCAGCGCCTGGTGTATAGATTGGATTCAAAGCTGTTGCGTCATCAAATGTACCGTCACCGCCGCTTGTCCAAGCTACTGCACTTGTGTATGTTGCTGTAGCATCTGATAAGGTGTAAACCCCTGTTTCACAGATTGTAGCATCTGCACCGGCGTCAACTATTGCCTGACGGGTGATGCTCAATATCATACTATCTGCTACATTGTCACATGGTGCTAAGGCTGTTCCTGTTAGAGTTAAGGTTACTGTACCGGCAAGGATATCACTTGCTCCTGGTGTATAAATTGGATTCAAGGCAGTTGCATCGCTGAAGGTACCGTCACCGTTGGTTGTCCAAGCCACTGCACTTGTGTATGTTGCTGTAGCATCTGATAAGGTGTAAACTCCTGTTTCACAGATTGTAGCATCTGCACCAGCGTCGACTATTGCCTGACGGGTGATGCTCAATATCATACTATCTGCTACATTATCACATGGTGCTAAGGCTGTTCCGGTCAGAGTTAAAGTTACTGTACCTGCAAGGATATCGCTTGCTCCTGGTGTATAAATTGGATTCAAAGCTGTTGCATCGCTGAATGTACCGTCACCGCTCGTGATCCAGGCTACTGCACTTGTGTATGTCGCTGTAGCATCTGATAAGGTGTAAGTGCTTGTTTCACAGATTGTGGCATCTGCACCAGCGTCGACTATTGCCTGACGAGTAATGCTCAATATCATACTATCTGCTACATTATCACATGGTGCCAAGGCTGTACCGGTTATGGTTAAGGTTACTGTACCAGCTGCTATATCACCAGCGCCTGGGGTATAGATCGGATTCAAAGCTGTTGCATCACTGAAGGTACCGTCACCGTTGGTTGTCCAAGCCACTGTACTTGTGTATGTTGCTGTAGCATCTGATAAGGTGTAAACTCCTGTTTCGCAGATTGTAGCATCTGCACCGGCATTAACTATTGCCTGACGAGTGATGCTCAATATCATACTATCTGCTACATTATCACATGGTGCCAAGGCTGTACCGGTTATGGTTAAGGTTACTGTACCTGCGGTTATATCTCCAGAGCCTGGAGTGTAGATTGGATTCAAAGCTGTTACATCGCTGAATGTACCGTCACCGCTCGTGATCCAGGCTACTGCACTTGTGTAAGTCGCTGTAGCATCTGATAAGGTGTAAACTCCTGTTTCACAGATTGTGGCATCTGCGCCAGCGTCGACTATTGCCTGACGAGTAATGCTTAATATCATACTGTCTGCTACATTATCACATGGTGCCAAGGCTGTTCCGATCAGAGTTAAAGTTACTGTACCTGTAAGGATATCGCTTGCTCCTGGTGTATAAATTGGATTCAAAGCAGTTGCGTCATCAAATGTACCGTCACCGCTCGTAATCCAGGATACTGCACTTGTGTAAGTCGCTGTAGCATCTGATAAGGTGTAAGTGCCTGTTTCACAGATTGTGGCATCTGCACCGGCGTCGACTATTGCCTGACGAGTGATGCTTAATATCATACTGTCTGCTACATTATCGCATGGTGCTAAGGCTGTTCCGGTTAGAGTTAAGGTTACTGTTCCAGCTGCTATATCACCAGCGCCTGGTGTA
Source organism: Lentimicrobiaceae bacterium (assembly GCA_033809755.1). Taxonomy (GTDB): domain Bacteria; phylum Bacteroidota; class Bacteroidia; order Bacteroidales; family UBA4417; genus UBA4417. The sequence goes on along the minus strand of JAPXLB010000004.1, from coordinate 70,917 downwards.
TAGATTGGATTCAAAGCTGTTGCGTCGCTGAAGGTACCGTCACCGTTGGTTATCCAAGCTACTGCACTTGTGTATGTTGCTGTAGCATCTGATAAGGTGTGAGTGCCTGTTTCACAGATTGTAGCATCTGCACCGGCGTCGACTATTGCCTGACGAGTAATACTTAATATCATACTATCTGCTACATTGTCACATGGTGCTAAGGCTGTTCCTGTCAAGGTTAAGGTTACTGTTCCGGCTGCTATATCTCCAGCGCCTGGGGTATAAACAGGATTCAAAGCTGTTGCGTCATCAAATGTACCGTCACCGTCGGTTATCCAAGCTACTGCACTTGTGTATGTCGCTGTAGCATCTGATAAGGTGTAAGCTCCTGTTTCACAGATTGTAGCATCTGCACCGGCATTGACTATTGCCTGACGAGTGATGCTTAATATCATACTGTCTGCTACATTATCACATGGTGCTAAGGCTGTTCCGGTCAGAGTTAAAGTTACTGTACCTGTAAGGATATCGCTTGCTCCTGGTGTATAGATCGGATTCAAAGCTGTTGCATCGCTGAAGGTACCGTCACCGTTGGTTGTCCAAGCCACTGCACTTGTGTATGTTGCTGTAGCATCTGACAAGGTGTAAACTCCTGTTTCACAGATTGTAGCATCTGCACCGGCGTCGACTATTGCCTGACGAGTAATGCTTAATATCATACTGTCTGCTACATTATCACATGGTGCTAAGGCTGTTCCTGTCAAGGTTAAGGTTACTGTGCCTGTTGCTATATCATCAGCTCCTGGTGTATAGATTGGATTCAAAGCTGTTGCATCGCTGAAGGTACCGTCACCATTGGTTGTCCAAGCTACTGCACTTGTGTAAGTCGCTGTAGCATCTGACAAGGTGTAAACTCCTGTTTCACAAATTGTAGCATCTGCACCGGCGTATACTACTGCCTCAGGAACAATAGTAATAAATATTGTATCGTTTGTGCAAAGTGATGGTAAAGGAATTCCATTATCACATATTTCAACTACTACCGTGTCAACTACCGTAGCTGTTATTGTTGTATTAACAGTATAAGAATACGTTCCTATAGTTGCATCTGTTATTATAATATTACCGTATGTACCATCTTTAATAACGTTACCTACAAACAAGTCGGTAGAATCAACATCATAATCTCCGTTAAATACGGTGGAAACTAATACTGTGTTAGAACATATTTCTTCATATTCATTAAACACAACAGGTGGATCATTCACAGGAGTTACTATTATTGTAACCGTTGCTTGATCACATAAGATTGGAAGTCCGTTATCTCAGACCTCTATACATAAACTATCAATTCCATTGAAGTTTGCGTTTGGTGTATAAGTGAAACATACCTGACTTGTTGTATTATTTACTACAGGTGCGCTAATAACTCCATTGACAGGATCGCCGCATACACTTGCTGTAAACGTACTACCTGAGTTGACATCTGTTATATCGAGACATATCTCAATAGGAGTATCTTCAGGTGTTGAAACTTCTACATCATCAACAATCGGTGCTTCGTTAACCTTAACTACTAAATAAACTGTAGCAGAATCGCATGCAATAGGCGAACCATTATCACATACTTGGTAAACAAATTGGTCAGGACCATAGTAGCCGGCATTTGGCGTATAATTGAAACTTCCATCAGAACTTATTGTCAATGTTCCATGACTAACTCCTGATAGCGGTAATGTCGTAACTGTCTGAGCATCGCCTTCTAAATCGTAGTCGTTGTCTAATACATTGCCGAATAATGGGGTGTTGTAGTCTGTTACGAACATGTCATCCATTGCATAAGTGGTATTTATGCTTGAATTGTCTATAACAATGATGCTAACCACAGCCTCGGTGCATAAACTTGGAGTGCCATCATCGCATACTTGGTAAGTGAAACTATCTTCGCCTACAAAGCCAGGATTAGGTATGTAAGTAAATGTACCATCGGCATTGAGAGTTAAATCACCATTTGAAGTGGATACTACTGGAATTGTAGAAACTGTCAAAGCATCTCCATCAGGATCGTAATCATTATGTAAGACATTGCCCGATAAAGTAGTGCCTATATGAGTGATATAAGTATCATTCAAAGCGATTGGACGTTGATTAGTATCTACCGGTGTTGCTGGTATTACAGCTATATTGACTGTTGCTGTATCACAGTCGCCATCAATGTCGCATAAAGTATACGTGAATAAATCGCTACCTGTAAAGCCTGCACTAGGCGTATATGTGTAACTACCATCAGCATTGAATACTAAGGTTCCATTAGAGGGTTGAGTTAACGAACTCCATACGTTACCTCCATCAGCACTTGGAATGTCGTTGGTAGATACGTTACCTGATACTGCTGTACCTTCTAAAGTGCTGTTAATATCATCAATAGCTAATGGATAATAATTCTCGCTACGAACTACTATATATACGGTAGCAGAATCACAGGCCATTACTGGCGATCCATCGTCAAATACTCGGTAAACAAATTGATCAGGACCAAAATAACCAGCATTAGGTGTATAGATAAAACTTCCATCAGTATTTAAAATCAAGGTTCCATGACTAACTCCTGATAGCGGTAATGTCGCAACTGTCTGAGCATCGCCTTCTAAATCGTAATCGTTGGTTGAAACATTGCCCAACAACTGTGTATTGTACTCAGTTACAAAGTGATCATCAACTGCATAGGTAGTGTTGATCCCTGCGTTGTCTACTACCATTATTGTGACAACAGCCTCGGTACATAAACTCGGACTGCCATCATCGCACACTTGGTAGGTGAAACTATCTTCGCCTACAAAGCCAGGATTAGGTACGTAAGTAAATGTACCATCGGCATTGAGAGTTAAATCACCATTTGAAGTGGATACTACTGGAATTGTAGAAACTGTCAAAGCATCTCCATCAGGATCGTAATCATTATGTAAGACATTGCCCGATAAAGTAGTGCCTATATGAGTGATATAAGTATCATTCAAAGCGATTGGACGTTGATTAGTATCTACCGGTGTAGCTGGTATTACAGCTATACTTACCGAAGCGGTATCACAATCGCCATCAATATCACATAAAGTATACGTGAATAAATCGCTACCTGTAAAGCCTGCACTAGGCGTATATGTGTAACTACCATCAGCATTGAATACTAAGGTTCCATTAGCGGGCTGAGTTAATGCACTCCATACGTTACCTCCGCCTGCACTTAAAACATCATTTGTAGATACATCACCTGACACAGCCGTACCTTCCAAGGTGCTATTAATATCGTTGATCGCTACAGGATAATAATTCTCGCTGCGGACTACTATATATACGGTTGCAGAATCACAGGCTATTGGCGATCCATCATCACATACTTGGTATACAAATTGATCGGTACCATAACAACCAGCACCAGGCACGTAAATGAAACTTCCATCAGAGTTTAAAGTCAATGTTCCACGACTCACTCCAGACAATGGCACGGTTGTAACCGTCTGAATGTCACCTTCCAAATCGTAATCATTAGTTAAAACATTACCCAATATTTGTGTGTTGAAATCGGTTACAAAGTGGTCGTCCATCGCATAAGTGGTGTTTACACCCGCATTGTCTATAACCATAATACTAACGACAGCCTCGGCACATAAACTTGGAGTGCCATCATCGCATACTTGGTAAGTAAAACTATCTTCGCCTACAAAGCCTGGAGTAGGTACGTAAGTGAACGTGCCATCAGCGTTTAGTGTTAAAGTTCCATGTAGTGGAGCTACTACCGGAATTGTAGAAACTGTCAAAGCATCTCCATCAGGATCGTAATCATTATATAAAACATTACCTGATAAAGTGACTCCTATATTGGTTATATATGCATCGTTCAAGGCTATTGGACGTTGATTGGTGTCTACCGGTGTTGTTGGAATTACAGCTATATTGACTGTTGCTGTATCACAATCGCCGTCAATGTCACATAAACTGTAGCTAAATAAATCGCTACCAACAAAGCCTAAGTTTGGTGTATATGTGTAACTTCCATCGGCATTGAATACTAAGGTTCCGTTTGTTGGTTGAGTTAATGAACTCCATACGTTACCTCCGTCAGCACTTGGAATGTCGTTGGTAGATACGTTACCTGATACTGCTGTACCTTCTAAAGTGCTGTTAATATCATCAATAGCTAATGGATAATAATTCTCGCTACGAACTACTATATATACGGTTGCGGAATCGCATGCTACCGGAGAGCCGTTATCACAGACTTGGTAAACAAATTGATCGGGACCATAGTAGCCGGCATTTGGCGTATAATTGAAACTTCCATCAGAACTTATTATCAATGTTCCATGACTAACTCCCGATAGCGGTGATGTCGCAACTGTCTGAGCATCGCCTTCCAAATCGTAGTCGTTGTCTAATACATTGCCGGATAATGGTGTGTCGTAATCTGTTACGAACATATCATCCATAGCATAAGTGGTGTTTACGCTTGCGTTGTCTATAACAATAATACTAACCACAGCCTCGGTACATAAGCTTGGGGTACCATCATCGCATACTTGATAAGTGAAACTATCTTCGCCTACAAAGCCAGTATTTGGTATGTAAGTAAACGTACCATCGGCATTGAGTGTTAAAGTTCCATGTAGTGGAGCTACTACCGGAATTGTAGAAACTGTCAAAGCATCTCCATCAGGATCGTAATCATTATGTAAGACATTACCAGATAACGTAGTGCCTATATGAGTGATATAAGTATCATTCAAAGCTATTGGACGTTGATTGGTGTCTACCGGTGTAGCCGGTATTACTGCGATATTGACCCAAGCGGTGTCGCAGTCACATGCACCGTTTGTATCACATAATGTATAAGTAAACAAGTCGCTACCAGCAAAATTTGGACTCGGTGTATAAATATAACTACCATCGGCACTGAATACTAACGTTCCATCGGAGGGTTGAGTTAAAACACTCCAGGTGTTACCGTCACCAGGACTAGGAATGTCATTAGTAGAAACATTACCTGATACTGCTACTCCCTGCAAGGTGCTATTAATATCGTTAACAGCAAGCGGTTGAATACTTATATTGAGAGTCATATTATCTGTAGCATCAGAACATGATGTTAGACCTGTACCTGTTAAGGTTAAGACTACACTACCAGCTGATATATCAGCAGCACTCGGAGTATAAATAGGATTTATTATGGCTGCATCACTGAAGGTTCCACTACCACTTGTTGTCCACAACAATGAAGAAGTATTAGTTGCTGTGGCATTTGATAAGGAATAGGTACTACCCTCACAAATGGTCGCATCCGAACCAGCTAAAACTGTTGCTGCACCATTTATAGTTATGGTTATATTGTCAGTTACATCCTTACACGGAGCTATGCCCCTGCCCGTTAAGGTAAGAGTTACCGTACCTGCAGTTATATCACCAAGACCTGGCGTATAAATAGGTCGCAAGATGGTTGAATTGTTAAAATTACCGTCCCCTGTTGTTGTCCATAATAAAGCACTGGTATTACTTGATGTAGCATCTGATAAGGTATAGGTACCTGTTTCGCAAATAGTGGCATCTGCTCCAGCATCAACTACTGCCTGTGGATTGATTGTCAATGTCATAACATCACTTACATTATTGCAGGGTGATTGTGATGTACCTGTTAAGGTTAAAGTTACTACACCTGCTGTTATATCAGCAGCACTTGGAGTATAAATGGGATTTATTATGGTAGTACCACTGAATGTTCCACTACCACTTGTTGTCCACAACAATGAAGAAGTATTAGTTGCTGTGGCATTTGATAAGGGATAAGTATCTGTTTCACAAATGGTGGCATCTGCTCCAGCATAAACTACTGCCTGCGGTGTGATGGTCAATGTCATAACATCGCTGACAGTATCGCAGGGTGATTGTGGTACACCTGTCAATGTTAAGGTTACCACGCCTGCTGTTATATCAGCAGCGCTTGGAGTATAAATAGGATTTGTTATAGTAGAATCACTGAAGGTTCCGCTGCCACTTGTTGTCCACAACAATGAAGTGGTATTACTTGATGTAGCGTCTGATAATGAATAAGTGCCAGTTTCGCAAATAGTGGCATCTGCTCCAGCATTTACTATTGCTTGTGGTACAATTGTCAAAATCATGTCATCTCTCACATCAGCACATGGTGCTGGGAAATAGGCTTTATTAAATCCTGTCTGGGCCATACCTGTCAATGTCAATGTTACAGTTCCTGCGATAATATCATTTGCACCAGGAGTATAAATCGGATTCAATATAGTGGTATCGCTGAATGTGCCGTCTCCACTTGTTGTCCACACTACTGCATCTACATAACTTGCGGTTGCATCTGATAAGCTGTAAGTGCCTGTTTCACAGATTGTAGCATCTGCACCTGCGTTTACTATTGCTTCAGGGAAAATAGTAATAAATATTGTATCGTTTGTACAAAGTGATGGTAATGGAATTCCGTTATCACATATTTCAACTACTACCGTGTCAACTACCGTAGCTGTTATTGTTGTATTAACAGTATAAGAATACGTTCCTATAGTTGCATCTGTTATTATAATATTACCATACGTACCATCCCTTATGATATTACCTACAAACAAATCGGTAGAATCAACATCATAATCTCCGTTAAATACAGTGGAAACTAGTACTGTGTTAGAACATATGTTTTCATATTCATTAAACACAACAGGTGGATCATTCACAGGAGTTACTATTATTGTAACCGTTGCTTGATCACATAAGATTGGAAGTCCGTTATCACATACCTCTATACATAAACTATCAATCCCATTGAAGTTTGCGTTTGGTGTATAAGTGAAACATACCTGGCTTGTTGTATTATTTACAACAGGTGCGCTAATAACTCCATTGACAGGATCGCCGCATACACTTGCTGTAAACGTACTACCTGAGTTGACATCTGTTATATCAAGACATATCTCGATAGGAGTATCTTCGGGTGTTGAAACTTCTACATCATCAACAATCGGTGCTTCGTTAACCTTAACTACTAAATAAACTGTGGCAGAATCGCATGCAACAGGCGAACCATTATCACATACTTGGTAAACAAATTGATCAGGCCCAAAATATCCTGCTGCCGGGGTGTAAGTGAAGGTGCCATCTGAGTTCAAGACTAAAGTTCCATTACTTACGCCTGACAATGGTGTTGTAGTTACTGTCTGAGCATCGCCTTCTAAATCGTAGTCGTTGTCTAATACATTGCCGGATAATGGGGTGTTATAGTCTGTTACGAACATGTCATCCATTGCATAAGTGGTGTTAACACCTACATTGTCTATAACCATAATACTAACGACAGCCTCGGTACATAAACTTGGGGTACCATCATCGCATACTCGGTAAGTGAAACTATCTTCTCCTACAAAGCCTGGAGTAGGTATGTAAGTAAACGTACCATCAGTATTTAGTGTTAAAGTTCCATGTAATGGGGCTACTACTGGAATTGTAGAAACTGTCAAAGCATCTCCATCAGGATCGTAATCATTATGTAAGACATTGCCAGATAAAGTAGTGCCTATATAGGTGACATAAGTATCATTCAAAGCGATTGGACGTTGATTAGTGTCTACCGGTGTAGCCGGTATCACTGCAATACTGACCCAAGCGGTGTCACAGTCACATGTACTATTTGTATCACATAATAAATATGCAAACAAATCACTACCTATAAAGTCAACATTTGGTGTGTAGGTATAACTACCATCGGCATTAAGTACCACTGTTCCTTCAGAGGGTTGAGTTAATATATTCCAAACGTTGCCGTCACCAGGACTAGGAATATCGTTGGTAGAAACATTACCTGATACTGCTACTCCCTGCAAGGTGCTATTAATATCATTAACAGCAATTGGTTGAACACCTATTTTCAGAGTCATTTTATCTACTACGTCAGAACATGGTGTTATACCTCTACCTGTCAGGGTTAAAGTTACCGTACCTGCTGCTATATCAGCAGCACTTGGAGTATAGATAGGATTTGTTATAGTATTATCACTGAAGGTACCAGTGCCACTTGTTGTCCACAGCAATGAAGAGGTATTACTTGATGTAGCATCTGATAAAGAATAAGTATCTGTTTCACAAATAGTCGCGTCAGCACCGGCAAATATTGTAGCTTGTGGTGTGATGGTCAATGTCATAACATCACTTACATTATCGCAGGGTGATTGTGCTTTTCCTGTCAAGGTTAAGGTTACTACGCCTGCTGTTATATCAGCAGCACTTGGAGTGTAAATAGGATTTATTATAGTAGAATCACTGAAGGTTCCACTACCACTTGTTGTCCACAGCAATGAAGAGGTATTACTTGATGTAGCATCTGACAAAGAATAAGTACCTGTTTCACAAATAGTCGCGTCAACACCGGCAAATATTGTAGCCTGAGGTGTGATGGTCAATGTCATAACATCACTTACATTATCACAGGATTCTAGACCTTTACCTGTTAAGGTTAATGTTACCGTGCCTACTGATATATCAGCAGCACTTGGAGTATAGATAGGATTTGTTATAGTATTATCACTGAAGGTACCAGTGCCACTTGTTGTCCACAGCAATGAAGAGGTATTACTTGATGTAGCATCTGACAAAGAATAAGTACCTGTTTCACAAATAGTCGCGTCAGCACCGGCAAAAATTTCTGCCTGAGGGTTGACTGTAACAATAGCTGCACCTGTATAATTCGCTGTACAACTATTGACATCTGTGACCACCACATTTGACGAATTAAATGTAATACTGTTCGTTAAAACAGGTGTTGTAAACGTGTGTACAAAAGTACTATCATCAGTTCCATCTGTATCATAAATTTCTTCAGATGAAAGCCCCAAACCTGGATAGGAAATATGCCAGGGTTGCGTCCCTCCTTCAAGTTTAACCGTTATAACTGTAGTATTCCCACTACAAATAGTAGTTGTTCCACTAATTATAACGTTTAACGGATCAGGCTCTGCAATAGTAATATTACACTGTGAATAGCTTAGTTGCGTAGCAAACATAAGCATGATTAAGGATAAAAACGGTAGTAATAGTCTCTTCATTACTTTATTGTATTTTTAATTTTTCTACTTTTTTATTTCTTTTTTATAATTTAACAAACTTTCTTGTCCATCAATCTGATTACCAGCTCACTATTGACTCGATCACGGGTTTTCCCATTATGGTAGCTAATTTCCAAATTTGAGACAGTCGGTATTTTTTCATTTATTTTTCATTTTTTTATTAGTTATCTTTTTGCAATTTTGTCTAGCAACACCCCATATGTAGCATTATTTAGCTAGGTTTTTGATTAAAGCAAAATCGCATCCTATTGTAAAATTAATTTATTTTTCAATACAAAATGAACTTAATAAAAAATTTAAGTGAAGTTAACATTCTTGTGGTCGAAACTATTCCTTAACCTAAAATCAGTAGGCTTTCTAATTCAATAAAAAAATTAAAACCTACATTAAGTTGTAAGGAAAATTTTCTCAACAATACTTCAACTCTTCAATAAACATTAATTAATATAAATAAATAGATATAACTAATAAAAAGTATGTCGCCTATATCTTGAGATATAGGCGACATAAGTTTTTTTACAACATTGAATATTCATAAATTAATTTATCCACTACTTCATTAATTTCACTAGGGGCTTTGAGGATAAATCTGGGTTCAAGAAAGCTTAATTTATTTTTGCGTTCTTCAAAATATAATTTTTCTCCACCTCCGGTAATATTAAGAAGAATGTTTTTATTAATATCTAACATGTTTTTGTCTTTGGCTTGAATAAGAGAAGCTAAGGCTACAGCTGCCGCGGGATGTATATCAACTCCTTCGTATTTTTCGTATATCTCAGAGGCTTCGATAGCTTGTTCGTTAGTTACTGCGAACATTTCTCCCGAAGTATCAACCATTGCATCAAATAATCCGCCAGGCACACCATACGGTGGTTTTCTGTTAGACAAAACCCTAGAATAAATTTGACTGACTTGAAGTCTTGCTTTTTCGGGGTCTATTTCGGGGATTTGTCTAGATTTATTCATCCATGCATCATACATTGGGGTAAAAGGTATATTTTGAGAGAGCATTAACTTCGTTTTATTAGAGCCGAATCTGCCATCTTCAATAAAACGCAAGTTTGCTTCCCAAGCAGCTACTGCACCTGTTCCACTACCTATGGCTTGAAAATAATAATCGGGTATTTTGCCAATGTGAGTTACCGCCGAAAGCATAGTTGTGCCCATACCATCCCTACGAGCAACATTTTTAGCTCCTCCTTCTGCAAAGAACATTTCATTTTTGCAGACTTCCTCTGACAAATAAATAGCATCATAGTAATCAGATCCTTCGGGTGTACATATTAATTTAACACAAGGGTTAAGCGGTTTATCAAACCACAACGCATCTATACGCGATAAAGGCATGCACAAAAGCAATGGGATATTGTTATCGGAACACACTTTCGCAAACGATCTTGCTGTATTTCCTGCCGAAGCAACAACCATAACTTTATCTTTAACGGACTGGTCTAATCTAGCACAAACCGGGTAAACTTCTGTTTCTTTAAAAGAACAAGTCGGCATTTTTGCTCCTATTTTTGGATACCAACCACTGAATACTATATATAAATAAGGTAGTCCTAAATAATTTGCCAAGCCTTCACTTTTAAAAGTAACCGGTGCAGATGAGCCTTCCATATATCTTCTAACAGGCAACCAATCGGCGTACTTAAACAAACCGTACGAGTCGTCTTTTAGATTTAATTGTTTTTCTGAATAAATTGCCCTTATCAATGAGGGTTCATCTTCAAAAGGTTCGGATAACAACCAACCTGTATCTTCAAAAACTGTTTTTGTTCTGTACGATTTTAATTTATAGTCTGTAGATACACTGTGCATAATGGTATAATATTTAATGAATTATAAATTAATAACCACAAAAATAACATTTCCAAAGAAAATAAATACCGAGTTTTAAAATAATTACAAATTATTACACATAACAATTTGTTATAGCTTTGATTAGCATGTTATTAAACAAAATTTTGGAAATTCTATTCGTTTTTAGCATCCTACTCACTATATCAAATTGGGAAATATCGATTTATAATGCTAAGATATATTTTCTTTTATTATACTGAAATTATTAAAATTTCCACTTCTCTCTATAAAGGTATATACTGAACAATTTGGATATAAATAGATTATATTTTTCTCATAAAACTCGCTTTATCAGACAACTTGTTTACTTTTACAAACAAATAATGCAACAATATGGCTAAAACAATTGAAATAGAACGGAAATTTATAGTTGATGGTGATTACAAAGACAAAGTTGACAGTAGTTACGATATGATTCAAGGCTACTTGTTCAATAATTCTGAAGTATCTATAAGAATTAGAATATGCGGAGACGAAGCCAACATCAATATCAAAAAGCCAATAAACGGTAGCTTAATAGAGCGCGAAGAATGGGAAATAAATATAGATATAGACGATGCGAAATCGCTTTTGTCTGCTTGCAATAAAAACGAATTAGTTGAAAAGACTCGCCACACAGTAAAAATTCAAGACCTTATTGTAGAAGTTGACGAATTTAAGGGCTTAAATAAAGGTTTAGTTCTGGCAGAAATAGAACTTAGCGACAAAGATGCACCCATCCCCGACATAAGTTGGTTTGGTAGAGAAGTCAGCGAAGATATAAGATACACGAATGCTTACCTATCGGAGCATCCTTTTAGTACTTGGTAAAAGGTTTACAAATTATTAAAAATAAAGTTTACCTTTTTGGTATAGAGGTGATATGACGTATTACCTCCGTAAATGCCGTGATTTCGGTTGGTATATATTTGCATATCGAACTGAAAATTGGCTTGCACAAGTCTTTCGGCTAATTCCATAGTGTTTTGCACGTGAACGTTGTCGTCGGCGGTGCCGTGGCACATAAGGAACTTACCTTTAAAATCTTTGGCAAAATTCAATGGCGAATTGTCGTCGTATCCGTCGGGATTTTCTTGCGGAGTTCTCATAAATCTTTCAGTGTAAATATTGTCGTAATAACGCCAATTAGTAACAGGTGCAACTGCTATTCCCATTTTAAAAATCCCGTCTCCTTTAGCCATACACAGAGAAGAAATATATCCGCCAAAACTCCAGCCCCAAATCCCTATCCTATCGCCATCGACGAAAGGAAGAGTTTTAAGATACTTAGCAGTTTCTATTTGGTCTATTGTTTCGTACTTACCTAACTGCAAATAGGTGCATTTGCGAAACTCCTCGCCTCTTCCACCTGTACCTCTGCCATCAACGCAAACAACAATATAATCGTTAGCTGCAAGATAATTTTCCCAATTAATAGTCCATTCGTCTGTCGCACTCTGAGAATTAGGTCCGCTGTATTGAGTCATAAATACAGGATATTTTTTGTTAGGGTCGAAGTTGTAAGGTTTCAATATCCAACCGTATAATTCAACATTTTCGGAAGTTTTGAAACTAAAAAACTCTCTGTACGATATTTCGTATTGATCTACTAATTGTTTTAACTCGTCATTATCTTTAATGGTTCTAATCTTGTTGCAGTTTTTATCGTACATAACCGATGTTGGCGGCACGTTGACAGAAGAATGATTTAATAAAAAGTATTCGTAAGTAGCGGAAAAATAAGCATAGTTGTCGCCATCGTCGGTACTTAATTTTTTCATATTGCTGCCGTCGAGATTTATTTGCAAGACTTCCCTTTGATAAGGATTTGGCAATGCTGCCTGAAAATACACAATCTTATCTTTTTGATTGCATCCGTAAAAATCGGTAACATCGAAATTGCCTTCGGTTATTTTGTTTTTGAGTTTTCCGTCCATTTGATACAAGTACAATTGAGCGTATCCTTCTTTTTCGCTCATTATGATAAAGTGCTCGTTATCATCGAGAAACAAAATTTGGTCGAAATATTTTTCATCAATATAACGTTCGTTTTTTTCGGTGTATAAATGACTTGTAGCACCTGTATTTGGATTTGCAATCAATATTTCTAAAAAGTTTTGCAATCTGTTTAACCTATATACAGCCAATTTCGCATCATCGTTGGTAAACCTAACGCGTGGAATGTATTGGTCGGTTTCGGGTCCTACATCCACATTAATAACTTTGCCCGATTTAATGTTGTACACTTTTACCGAAACTAAAGAATTTGGGTCTCCTGCTTTAGGATACTTAAATGTTTGCATGCCAGGATAAAGTTTATATTCGTCGAGAGACGGATTTTGACCTTGATACATGTACATGCTAAATTCCGGAACATCGCTTTCGTCGAATCTAATCCAAGCTATGTTTTCGCTGTTTGGCGACCAATCGAAGGCACGGCTAAACTCAAATTCTTCTTCGTAAACCCAATCGGGTGCACCGTTGATTATAGCATTTCTCTTACCGTCGTTTGTTATTTGAAATTCTTTACCCGATACAATATCCTTATAAAAAAGATTATTGTCTCTCACAAAAGCCACCTTGTTTCCGTCGGGTGAAAAAGTCGCCAATTGTTGCTTACCATTTTCCGATAATTTTTCTAGAGTGTTTTTCTTTACATCGTAAACATAAAAATTTGCCTTGTAAGAGCGTCTGTATATCATTTCAATATCGGAGGCTATCAAAAGTTTATCTTCGCTTTTACTAAAACTGTACGTGCCTACATATGCAATTTGTTCTTTAAACTTTCCGGCATCAAACAAAACATCGACAAGTTCGTCGTTGTCGAATCTTTTCTTCACAATTTGCTGTGTCTTATAATCAAAGGCAGTGTAATGTATTCCGTCGTTCATAGAATTGAAACCTCTAATTCCAGGTGAATAAAAAGTGCGGTTTTTGAAAATGTCGTCAAATTCAATTACTTTCTTATTATCTTGACCTAAAGCAGTTTGAGCAATCGCAACAAACAAAAACAAAAAACTTAGTTTAAAGAATACTTTAATTTTCATACTGATATTATTTTATGTGATTTATACTTATCGTTACTTCAATAGTCATCATGCGTGCCGATTAATAACACTTTGTTATTTTTCATCAAAAATACACAATATTTAAAATAAAGAAATAAAAAGCCATTATTAATAAAATAACATATCTTTGCAAAAAATAATGCGTTGTTAGCTCAGTTGGTTTAGAGCATTACCTTGACAGGGTAGGGGTCACTGGTTCGAATCCAGTACAACGCACACGACTATACACTATAACGCCATAATAACACATACCTAGTTATTCATTCTTCCCAAAATGGACACAAAACCTATAATAGACAACCTGCACAAATGGCGAATGAAACATATTTCGTCGAAGCAATTGCTGCTTATACTGAGTCTTATTACCGGATTAATGGGGGGATTGGCAGGTGTTGTATTAAAAAACCTTATACATTTCCTGTACGCCACTGTAACCAAGATTATTTACAACTATAACTTAAGTTTTTTGTATTTGATACTTCCGTTTATTGGAATAATGCTAGCATGGTTGTTCGTCAGGTACGTGGTAAAAGACTCTATAAGTCAGGGGATAAGCAGGGTTTTGTACGCAATGTCCAGAAATAGGGGAAAAATAAAGATGCACAATACGTACTCGTCTTTAGTTGGGAGTAGTATTACATCGGCGTTTGGTGGAAGTATTGGTCTTGAGGGACCTATTGTATTGACGGGTGCAGCAATAGGTTCGAATTTGGGAAGATATTTCGGTTTCGATTATAAATCGATAACATTGCTGATAGGCTGCGGTGCTGCCGGTGCAACTGCCGGTATTTTTAAAGCTCCTATAGCAGGCGTTGTGTTTTGTTTAGAAGTGCTTATGCTTGATTTGACTGCTCGTCGCCTTATACCGCTACTTATTTCATCGGCTACGGGCTATATTTTAGCTGCCTTTTTTATGGGAAAAGATGTTCTGTTTACCATTGATTTGGCTTCTAACCTTTTTGTTTTAAAACATATACCCTATTATATAATACTAGGAATTTTAGCGGGATTTATTTCTGTTTACTTTTCGAGAACAAGCACACGTATTGAAAAAAAACTAACCCGCGACAACAAATGGAGACAGATGGTTGCAGGTGGCTTGCTTACAAGTCTTTTAATATTTTTATTTCCCCCACTCTTCGGCGAAGGTTATAGTTTTTTAAATCTACTGATAAACGAAGGCACGGCTGAGCAAATACTTAAAGGTAGTATATTCGAAGCTTTATCTTCACAATACGTCGTTGTTATTATCTTTTTAGTGTTGGTAATGTTGCTAAAAGTTGTAGCAATGACCACAACAAACTCTGGAGGTGGAGTTGGTGGTATATTTGCCCCTACTCTATTTACCGGTGGAGTATTAGGCTACATTTTAATCGAATTTTTAAACAAATTCACAGAACCGGCACTACCCAGAACATGCTTCATTTTAGCTGGAATGGCAGGTTTGATGGCAGGTGTAATGTTAGCTCCACTTACAGCAATTTTTCTTATAGCCGAAATTACTGGGGGCTACCAATTGCTTGTTCCACTTATTATTACGGCTGTTTCTTCTTATCTAACGACAATAATATTTGAACCTCATTCGTATTTTCATAAAACTTTAATCTCTTCGGGCGAACTTATTACACACGACAAAGATAAAGCAGCGCTTAACATACTTTCGATTGACAAATTAATTGAAAAAGACTTTACTACAACACCTCCTAACATAACATTAGGTGAGTTCGTAAAATTGGTTGCACAATCTACGCGTAGCATTTTCCCTGTAGTTGACGAAGAAAATAACTTTTTGGGAATAATTTTCATCAACGACGTAAAACATCTGCTATTCGATAAAGATAAATACGATATCGTAACCACAGATACTTTGTCTTTTTACCCCGATACAGTTGTTGAATACGACGAAAGCATGGAAAGCGTAGCTCAAAAATTTTCCGACACTCCGCACTATAATCTGCCTGTCATTAAAGATAACAAGTACTTGGGTTTTATTTCAAGAGCAAATTTCTTTTCGGCTTATAGAGAGTTGGTTAAGGATTTTGTTAGTGACTAGATGGTGATGAGTGATGAGTGGTGAGTGATGGGTGATGAGTGGTTAGTATCTTTCACCATCCACCATCCACCATCCACCATCCACCATCCACCATCCACTAATCACCAATCACTAATCGTCGGAACCCGACTTCAACACCTCTACAGTTAGTTGCTTAATTCCTTTTGTTTCGAAGTATGGTATCATATTTTCGATTTCCAAGTTACCTGTGCCTTCTTCCGAAACATTAACACCTCTCCATAAAAATGCCTGTGCTTCATAAACACTATCAGCTTCAATTTTTTTGTCAAGATTTCGATTTATTGGAACATGTATCTCACGAAATCTTTCTTCGCCTGAAGGTAAAGTTAATATGGCATACATGGCAACATTGTTGTACTGCAAATCATTATTGTATTTTATAGCAATGCTAATATCAACAATTACGTCATCGGAAGTGAATGGTATTTTAATATTTTTTTTATCGAATCGGTTCCAAATATTATTCGAAAAATCTACTTGTTCGGTGTAAATTGTTTTATTGCCGCATGAACTCATTAATAAGAGTACCGCGACTGCTAATAGAAGAAGATGTGTTTTTTTCATATGTATGTATTTTTTAATTGTTATCAATAATTCCACTACCCATACAAATATGAGAATTTGTGTCGTAAATGACTCCGAATTGTCCCGCAGCGACACCAGAAAGCGGTTCTTCCGACTTAATAATATATTTATCACTGGTTTTGAGCAAAACGCCTTTTGTGAAATCAGGAGTATGCCTGATTTTAAAAGTGATATTGATACTATCTTCCTCGCCAAAAGGATTTTCGGTTATAAAATGCATGTTTTCTAGCAGAACAGTGTCGGTATATTGCGAAGGCGGGTCGTAGCCGTTGTCAACATAAATTATGTTTTGCTCAACGTCTTTTTTTATAACGAACCAAGGACCGCCGCCCAAATTAAGTCCTTTTCGCTGTCCTATAGTGTGAAACCAAAATCCGTTGTGAGTTCCCAAAATTTTTCCCGTACTTAGCTCAACAATGTTTCCAGTCTTGATTCCCAAATACTTTTTTATAAAATCGTTGTAATTAACTTTCCCCAAAAAACAAATCCCTTGACTATCCTTACGCATAGCGCTTGGCATGTTTTGTTCTAATGCAATATCTCTAACCTCCGATTTCATATAATCGGCGAGTGGGAAAGTTAGTTTTAACAGCTGATTATAAGTAATTTGAGCCAAAAAATCAGTTTGGTCTTTCAACTTGTCTTTGGCTGTAGTCAGATACTTTTTTTGCATTTTGTTTTCGGTGCCTGCGTAGTGCCCTGTAGCAATTAAATCGAAGTCTTTTCCCCAATGTTTTTCAAACTCTCCGAATTTAATCAGACGATTACACATAACATCGGGGTTTGGTGTCAAACCTTTTTTTACGGAATTGATGGTGTATTCAATAACATTATCCCAATACTCGTTGTGAAGCGGAACGACTTCCAACTTAAGTCCGTATTTTTTTGCCAAAGCCGTAGCAATTTCTATGTCTTCCTCAGACGAACAATCTAAGAAATGCTCATCTTCTTTCATACCAATTTGTATGTAAAACATAGTAGGATTAATGCCCTGTTCTTTGAGCAAGTACAGCATAACCGAACTATCAACACCACCCGAAACCAAAGCTGCTACATTCATAGTAACTTATCTTTATTCTATTTTTGCGTTGTGTTTTATGCTTTAATAGAATTTGAAATTACTTGTGCCAATTCGTCGATAATAGCTTCTTGTTCTGCTTTCAACGAAGATTTAATATCGAGAGTTTCGCCAATTATTTCCATGTTTTTGAAATCGTTTTCGATAATATTTCTCATGGTTTTTAAGGCTCCCGAAGCCCATGTATGATTACCGACAATAGCTACTTTACGATTTTTAAAGTTAAGAGCTGCAAGCTCTCTTAGCAAACATTCCATTCCGTGATAAAGCCCTAAGTTGTACGTAGGAGCTGCTATAAGCATATGCGAATATTTGAACATATCGGCGATAATATACGATGCATGAGTTTTAGATACATCGTACATTTTTATATTTCTAATTCCGTTTACGGCAAGTTTATGAGCAATGCAATCGACAATATTTTCGGTGTTGCCGTACATTGAGCCGAAAGAAATAACAATGCCTTTTTCTTCGGGAGTGTAGGTACTCCATTTGTTGTAAAGATGAATCATTTTTGCAATGTCATCACTTGTTCTGATAACAGGACCGTGAAGCGGACAAATGGTTTTAATTTCTAATTCGGAAGCTTTTTTGAGTAAGGACTGAACCTGCGGACCAAACTTACCTACTATATTTGTATAATATCTGCGAGCTTCGTCGAGTAGTTCAAGGTCGTAATCGATTTCATCCATAAAAATATTTCCGTTCAATGAGCCAAATGTGCCAAAGGCATCAGCGGAAAACAGTATTTTATTTGTTGACTCGTAAGCTACTGTAACTTCGGGCCAATGAACCATAGGAGCAGGAACAAAGTGCAACTTGTTTTCGCCCAAATCCAAAACTTCATCTTTTCCCAATATTTGATAGTTTGCTTTTTTATCTGAAGTATAAAATTGCTCAAAAAAGGTGAAGGTTGTTCTGTTTCCTATCAGTTTAACATCGGGATAAAGCTCAACAAGGCTTTCGATATTACCGCAATGATCAGGCTCCATGTGATTTATAATCAGGTAGTCTAATTGACGACCGTTGAGTAAATATCTGATATTATCAATAAACTGCTGCCTTTGAGTTGCGTCAACTGTGTCGACCACAGCGGTTTTTTCGTCTAATATTAAGTATGAGTTGTACGAAACTCCTTTTGGCAATGGAAACATGTTTTCAAATAGTTCCAAACGCCTGTCATTCACTCCAATCCAAAAAATTTTATCTGTAATATTTCTTACACAATGCATGATATTATGTTTTTATTGTTTATTATTTTTTTGCAAAAATAAAATATTAACTGAAATCTACCTGAAATTTATCTCCTGACGGGGAAAAATAGTATAGGTTTGCCTGTGGTTTTGAATAGTTTTTCAGAAAAATTAGGGCTAAAAAGGTTCTCTAAGAATTTTCTTTTGTAAGTCGTTACCGCTATAGCTCCTATGTTATTGTTTCTGATAAAGGTTTCTATTCCTATTGAAACATCGCCGGTAACTATGTTTTGAAACGTTATATCAACGTCTTTATATTCCGTTCTCAAGTGGTTTTCAATCTCCTCTAATTTCATTTTATCCCATGGTTTTGTTCTAACAAAACTAAAGTGTACACAGTGAATTTTGATATTCAGAGGTGAAACCATTTGTATAATCTTGTTGATAGACGAAATATCGTGGTCGTCGTAGTCCATTGCATACATCACTTCTTTTATATCGTCAATGGTGCCAGCCTGATCGGATGGCAACACCAAAACCGGTCGGTTGGATTTGTTGACAACCTCATCGGCAACTTTACCGTAGGTATATTTATTTTTTGCCGAGAGTCCTCTGATACCCATAATTATCAAAAACGGTTTATAAGTATCAGCATAATCGATTATTTCGGCAGATGCGTTGCCTGCGAGCATTACTGAGTTTATCTCAACTTTGTTGTAATTGTTTTCCTTACAATAATTTTGTAGTTTTTTCTGCAATTTTTCCAAATTGTCGTTGGCAACATCTTTTATCTCTATAAGGCTCTCTGCAAGTCGTTTCTGATAGTCGTAAAAATCGGAACGCGGAACGGTATCTATAACAAAATTATAGGTAACATGAACAAGCATAACCTCCGATTTAAACCTATTAGCTATACTGCACGCAAATTTAGCTGCCTCTAACGATGTTTCCGAAAAATCGACAGGGACGAGAATCCTACGCATAACAAGCAATTCTTTTAAAGCTTTGGCTTTTGACTTACCATAGTCTTGTTGAGAATTTGCTATAACTTTCATAGCTTCTGCGACATCGCTTTCTTTAACTCTAATATCGGTATATTTTGGTGGGAAAAATACATCTTTGGGAACCAAAAAAGACTCAATATTTGAGTCGTTAAGCAATGCTTGCAATAATAATGAGCGTGAATACGAAAACCTTCCAATTGTAATAATTTTTTGATCTTGTGCTTCCATGGCGTTTAATATTAAAGGTTTATTTGCAAATGTAATAATAATTGTAACTATATGGCTCAAAAAAACGTTATTTTTTTGCTTTGTTTTTTAATTGACGAATTTACCTGAATATCAGCATTTTTTTAATTTTGCAAAAAAAAGAAATGGCTCTGCAAAGGAATAAAAACAACAAACAAAAGGCTGATAATACGCGTGTGGGCAGTAAAAGGGTCAATAAAAGCAGTAAAGACTCCGAAAAAAAAACTAACGTACGTCGTGGCGATAAGACTGTAAAAGAAGATAATCTACGTACAAAAAAGTATAACAAAAGAAAAACCAATTCCACAAAAACCAAAACGGCTACTACTAACACCGTTCCTGAAACTATCAGGTTGAACAAATACATAGCCAACTCCGGTGTCGCATCAAGACGTGAAGCCGACCAACTTATTTTGGCAGGCGAAGTTAAGGTTAACGGTGTGGTTGTTACCGAATTGGGAACAAAGATACTTCCCACTGATACCGTCCAGTACTGTGGCGAAACGCTCAAAAGAGAGACTTTCAGATATGTTTTACTTAACAAGCCTAAAGGGTACATAACTACAACTGACGACCCGCAAGAACGCAAAACTGTGATGTTGCTTGTCGATAAAGCCTGCAAAGAAAGAATCTACCCTGTGGGTCGATTAGACAGAAATACCACAGGATTATTGCTTTTTACAAACGATGGCGACTTGGCAAAAAAGCTAACACACCCGAAACATAATATCAGAAAAATATATTCCGCAACCCTTGATAAAAACTTAGACTACAACGATTTGATGGCAATAAAAAAAGGTTTAAAACTCGAAGACGGATTTATAAAAGTTGATGATATTGCTTACTCTGAAAACAGTACTTCCAAAAGAGATGTTAGCATTGTGATTCATTCGGGGAAAAACAGAATAATTAGAAGAATATTTGAACATCTTGGCTATCAGGTTGTAAAATTAGACAGAGTCAGCTTTGCAGGACTAACCAAAAAAGACCTTCCGCGTGGGAAGTACAGACACCTGAGCGATACGGAAGTTAATTACTTAAAACTTATTAAGTAGTTTTTGCTAACTCAGTTATTATATACCGTTTTGATTTTCACAAAAACTAAGCCATTCACACTTAAATAGCTGTTATTGAGTCTATAAGCGAGTTTTAAATAATGGATTTTAAATATCTTAACTTTAATATTAACTCTTATTTAATTTATTTATACTATTTTTGGCGCGCTTGAAATTTAAAAATAGAAAAGAATTTACTAATGAATACAAAACCTAATTACTTGTTTGAAGTCAGCTGGGAAGTATCCAACATGGTTGGAGGCATATACACAGTACTATCCACAAAGGCTTCGATTTTAAAAAAAGAACTACAAAACAATTACATACTTATCGGTCCCGACGTTTGGAAAGAAACTGTCGATAATCCTTTGTTTATCGAAGACAAATCGCTACTAAGAGCATGGAGAGAAGTTGCCGAAATTGACGGCATCAATTTCAAAATAGGATATTGGAATATTGAAAGCAAACCTATAGCGATTTTAGTCGATTTTTCTAAATACATAAATGAAAAAGACAAAATTTTAGCCGATTTTTGGGAAAAATACTACTTAGATAGCATTTCAGGCGGCTGGGATTACATTGAACCTGTACTTTTTGGCTACGCCGCCGGCAAAGTAATTGAAAGTTTTTACGATTATAATGTTACTGCTCAAGACAGCATTTTAGCTCACTTCCACGAATGGATGACAGGCAGCGGCATATTATATCTGAAACAAAAAGCTCCGCAAATAGGATTGGTTTTCACCACTCACGCAACGGTTCTTGGCAGAAGCATTGCCGGTAACAACTTGCCTTTGTACGACCAACTGAATGCTTACGTGCCTTCAGAAATTGCTAAGAAATTTAATCTTACAGCCAAACATTCTCTCGAAGAAAAATCTGCTGCAACTTGCGATGTATTTACAACAGTTAGTCAAATTACAGCCAAGGAATGTGAACATTTTTTGAATAAGAAAAATGATGTAATTACTACCAACGGCTTTGACGAAAAACTTGTCTTATCAGACGAAGAATACCTTGCAGGCGAAAAAAGAAAAATATCCAGACAGAAATTTTTGGAAGTCGCAGCTGCACTTACAAACGAAACTTACTCCGAAGATACGTTTATTGCTGCCACTTCGGGTAGATACGAGTATAAAAACAAAGGCATCGACGTTTTTATCGACTCGCTTGCTAAATACAATGCATCGGAAAAATCAGATAAAAAAGTTCTTGCTTTTATAATGGTTCCGTCAAACAACTTGGGAGCTTCAAGCGAACTTATAGATGTCCTAAAAAACAATGACAACAAAGAACTCAGCAATAAGTTTTTGACTCATAACTTAGTAGAACCTAACTATGACCCTATTCTAAACAAACTTAAAGAAGTTGGTTTAAACAACTGCAAAAACAACAAAGTAAAGGTGTTCTTTGTACCTTCGTACCTCAACGGCAACGACGGTATATTTAACCTCACCTATTGGGATTTGCTTAAAGGTGTTGACCTTTCCATATTCCCGTCATACTACGAGCCTTGGGGCTACACTCCATTAGAAAGTATTGCATTTGGAGTGCCAACCGTAACTACAACTTTGGCAGGGTTCGGTATGTGGTGCAAAGACCTGCAAAATCACGATGGTGTGTTTGTAGTGGAGCGCACCGACGGCAATTACGACAGCGTTGTTGAAGATATTTCAAATATATTATCGGGAGTTTCAAATTTATCCGAAAAACAACAAACCCAACTAGGGCTTAATGCTATTGCTATTGCCCGCAAAGCACTATGGAACAATCTTTTTTCAAATTACAGAGAAACTTACAAATTGGCAGTTGAAAAAGTAAATACAAGACGCTCCGACTATCTTTTAAAAAAACAGGCAGATATCACAACTATTACCCAAAGCCAAAAGTACGCCACAGCCGAATGGAAAAAAGTGTTAGTAAAATTAAAAGTTCCAGAAGCACTAAACGGCTTGTTTGAACTTTCTAACAACCTTTATTGGTGTTGGAACACCGAAGCTATTGAGCTTTTTGAGAGTATAGATAAAGAAAAGTGGGCGAAACTAAACAACAATCCTGTTGCGTTATTAGAAAGTTTACGCCTCTCGGAGCTTGAAGCTCTAACCGAAAATGAAACTTTTATGGCAAGACTTCAAAAAGTTTACTCCGATTTTAAAGCTTACATGGATAAGAAATCTGAGCAAAAAGAGCCTCAAATTGCTTATTTCAGTATGGAATACGGATTGCACGAAAGTCTGCAAATATACTCCGGTGGTTTGGGCGTTTTGGCTGGCGACTATCTTAAAGAAGCCTCCGACTCTAACGTAAACATGATAGGCGTTGGATTACTGTATCGTTACGGATACTTCCACCAGTCGTTTTCTCCATCAGGCGACCAAATTGCCATGTACCATCCTCAAAAGTTCAGCACTCTACCTCTTATCCCTGTAAGAGATGAAAACGGCGATTGGCTTACAGTATCTATAGCACTTCCCGGACGAAACCTTACTGCAAAAGCTTGGTGCGTGAACGTTGGACGCATTCCTCTATACCTTTTGGATACCGACATAGAAGAGAATACCGAAACTGATAAAAGTGTGACCTACCAACTGTACGGTGGCGATTGGGAAAATCGCTTCAAACAAGAGTTACTACTTGGTGTTGGCGGCATAAGACTTATCAATAAGTTAAAGCTACAACCGCAAATATATCACTGCAATGAAGGACACGCAGCGTTTATGGGCGTTGAAAGACTTAACAAGTATATTAATACACAACAAATGTCGTTTTTCCAGGCTTTGGAATTGGTAAAATCATCAACATTGTTTACTACCCACACTCCCGTACCCGCCGGTCACGACGAGTTTGCCGAAGATATGATGAGAACTTATTTGGCACACTACCCCGAAAGACTCACTATTACGTGGAACGATTTTATGAACTTGGGTAGATGGAACGAAGATAAGCAGGGCGAAAAATTTTCGATGAGTGTGCTGGCTACAAAACTTTCGCAAGAAATGAACGGAGTGAGTAGAATACACGGCAGAGTTACGCAAAAAATGTTTAAGCCGCTTTATCCCGGCTACTATTTGAGCGAAAGCCATATTGGCTACGTTACCAACGGAATACACTATCCTACCTGGGTTAACAGCAAATGGGATAAATTGTATAGAGAAACTTTCGGCGAAGAATTCCTCAAAGACCAATCTAATCCTACGTATTGGGAAAATATTCACAATGTGGATGATAAAGTAATATGGGATATAAGGCAAGATTTGCGTAAGGTTCTTATCGATTTTATTAAAAAGCATCTGCAAGATAATATTGGAAAATCACAAACAAGTCCGCGAAGAATTATTGATATTGTCGAAAAACTCGACCACAACGTACTGACAATAGGTTTTGCTCGCCGATTTGCAACATATAAGCGTGCTCATCTGTTGTTTACCGATTTAGATCGCTTAGAAAAAATTGTCAATCACAAAGATAGACCTATACAATTTGTTTTTGCCGGAAAGGCTCACCCTCACGATAAAGCCGGCTCCGACCTCATAAAACGCATTATTCAAATATCGCACATGCCGCAATTTGTAGGGAAAATCATTTTCTTAGAAAATTACTCAATGGCTACATCAAGGAGACTTGTGCAAGGCGTTGATATTTGGCTTAACACTCCTACTCGTCCGTTAGAAGCGAGCGGAACAAGCGGCGAAAAAACAATTATGAATGGAGTTGTAAACTTAAGTGTACTCGATGGCTGGTGGGCAGAAGGTTATAAGGAAAATGCAGGTTGGGCTCTGTCAGAAGAAAGAACCTTCGATAATCAAAAATTTCAAGATGAGCTCGATGCCGAAATCATTTACAATTACCTTGAAGATGAGATAGCTCCAATATTCTACAATAGAGATAAAGATGGAATCCCACATCAGTGGATACAATACATTAAGAATACAATCTCCGGAATTGCACCGCATTTTACAATGAAAAGGCAATTGGACGACTATTACGCCAAATTTTACTCTGTTCTTGACAAAAGGCACAACTTGCTTAAAAAAGACGATTGTAAAAACGTTAGAGCACTTGCAGCATTCAAATATAAAGTTGCACGCTATTGGAACGACGTAAAAGTTTTAGAAGTCTCGTATCCTGATTCTACGGCAAGACCGTTGGAATTAGGTGAAAATTTTAAAGCTGTTATCAAATTGGATACTAGCGCAATTGACCCTCAAAATATTAAAGTTGAACTTATTTTAGGTCAAAAAGTTGACGATAAAATTGGCGAACCAATCAGCATAAAAAAATTCTACTTGGAGAAAAACGGCGATAATATCGCGACTTATACCATTGAATTTCCAACTGTAATGTCGGGTGTGTTCGACTTTTCATTCAGAATAACTCCTACCCATCCGTTACTTCCATATTCGCACGATATGAAAATGGTTAAATGGATATAATTTTTTACTTTTGTAATCTGTTTGTTAAAAATTTTTGAACTATGAATACAATAAATGAAAACACTTTGAAAAACGCTCAGGCGTGGTTAAACGACCCCGTTATCGACGACGAAACCAAGTCGGAAATAAAAAATATGATGGAGAACAATCCTGCAGAGCTTAACGAAGCCTTTTATGCAAATTTAGAATTTGGAACCGGTGGCTTGCGTGGTATAATGGGAGTTGGCTCTTATCGTATGAATAAATACACAGTCGGCATGGCAACGCAAGGTCTTGCCAACTACCTTATAGAGTCGTTTAGCGATATGGAAATTAAAGTGGCTATTGCTTACGATGTCAGAAACAACAGCAAATACTTTGCACAAGTTGCTGCCAACGTGCTTAGTGCCAACAGTATTAAAGTATTCTTGTTTCAAGAACCGCGACCAACTCCTATGCTTTCATTTGCCGTTAGGCATCTGAATTGCCAAAGTGGTATTGTAATCACAGCTTCGCACAATCCGAAAGAGTACAACGGATACAAAGTTTATTGGGACGATGGCGCCCAGCTTACACCTCCGCACGATACAAACGTTATTGATAGGGTGAACAAAATAAACGGTTTGAAAGAAGTTAAATTCAACGGCAACGATAATCTCATCGTTCCTATTGGCGAAGATGTTGATAATGCTTATTTTAACAAACTGAAAACTTACGTTTTACAACCCGATGTAATCAAACAAAACGAAAACATTAAAATAGTTTACACTCCTATTCATGGAACCGGCTTACACACTGTTCCGCGTGCGTTAAAAGAGTTTGGCTTTAAAAATATAATTTTAGTAGAAGAGCAGGCATTTCAAGATGGCAATTTCCCAACCGTTGTTTCGCCAAATCCGGAAGAAAGAAGTGCTATGGCTTTGGCTTTGAAAAAAGCTGAAAAAGTTGATGCCGATATTATTTTAGCAACCGACCCCGACGCCGACAGACTTGCCGTTGGTCTTAAAAACCATAAAAACGAATACGTTTTGCTTAACGGCAACCAAACAGCCGTCTTGCTTACATATTACCTGATAAAACAATGGAAAGACAAAAACAAACTTACAGGAAACGAATTTATTGTCAAAACCGTTGTAACCTCCGAACTTATGAGCGATATCGCTGTTAAAGCCGGCGTTGAATACTACGATGTTTTAACCGGTTTTAAATGGATTGCCAAAATAATACGCGAAAATGAAGGTAAAAAGACGTTTATAGGCGGTGGCGAAGAAAGTTTCGGATATATGGTAGGCGATTTCGTGAGAGATAAAGATGCACTTATTTCGTGTAGCGTTTTTGCCGAGTGCGTAGCTTGGGCTAATAGCAGAAACATGTCTCTGTTTGAAATTTTAATTGAAATTTACTTAGAATACGGTTTCTACAAAGAACGACTTGTCAACATTGTACGCAAAGGTATTAGCGGTAAAAAAGAAATTAAAAGCATGATGGATAACTACCGCAATAACCCTCCCGAATATATCAACGGCAGCAAGGTTGTTACTATAAAAGATTACAAAACTCACAAACGTACCGATATTGAAACTAATGCGGTTACAACCATTGACTTACCTTCAAGCGATGTGTTGCAATTTTTGTTGGAAGATGGAAGCAAAATCAGTGTAAGACCATCAGGAACCGAACCTAAAATAAAGTTTTATTTCAGCGTTAAGGAAGAATTGAAAGATAAAGCCGATTTTGATGCGGTTGATGAGAAGTTGGAGAAGAAACTTGATGATATCATTAGTGATATGGGACTTAATTAGGTGAAAGGTGATGAGTGATGAGTGATGGGTGAAGAGTGAAAGGACTCGCCTCCAAAAAACACCGACCTCTGACCACAAATAAAAGACAAAATTATGATACTTTCGTTTAAAGATATGGATGTTTGGAACAATGCAATGGATTTAGTCGACAAAGTATATGTGTTGACTAAACAGTTCCCTAAAGATGAAGTTTTTTCTCTAACATCCCAAATAAGGAGATGCGCTGTTTCTATTCCATCTAATATTGCAGAAGGTTTTAATAGAAAGAATACAAAGGAGTACATTCAGTTTTGTTATATCTCTCTTGGTTCAATAGCTGAATTAGAAACTCAAATATACATAGCTTATAGACAAAAATATATACAATCGGTGGATGATATTATAGAACTAATTGTGGTAACCAGAAAACAACTGATTAACCTAATCAAAAAATTAGAAGTAAAAATTAAGTGAGTGACGAGTGAAAGGAATCGCCAGCAACCTCACATCTCAAAAAAAACACCCACCACCCACCACCCATCACCCACCACTACTATTTCTATAAATCAAAATCTCTCTCTACCAGCAAAATATGATGCTGCGACACAACAAACAAGGTTTCTTGCTTGTATTTTATTTCGTAAGCGTATCTTGCTAAGAAAAAAGCCAAATCGCCTTCCTTGACTTGCAAAGGCATGTACTTGGTAGTATTGTCTTCGCTTTTCCATGGCTCGACATCGCCATCAAAGTGAGGGTAAGGAACGCCAGGACCGGTTTTTATAACGTAGCCTTGTTTTATCTCATCTTTTTCCGAATATCCAGAAGGCAAATACAAGCCTGCCTTGGTTTTGTTGCTTTCGGTCAGGGGTTTTATTAATATCTTATCGCCAACTACTACAATGTTTTCGTACATACTCTTCGTTATTTTTTACAAAGTTATAGTTTTTGGAACAATAAAAAAAATAAATCTGGGTGCGCCGTAGACATTTAACTAAATAAAGTTAAGTGATGCGTAAATACACTTTTTTTTATGAAATTTCATACCTTTGCAAAAAAAAGAGATGTCTATTTTAAATCCTAAACTGTCTAAACCGCGAAGCTTTAATTATAAACCTCGTTTTTACGATCCCGAAAGGGAAAAGTTTGATGAGATACGTAAGAGATATGCTTCAGGAGATGATTATGTTCCCGGACAAATTGTTAAGACAGGTTTTAAAAGAGAAATAACAAGGAATGAAGAGCGTCGTAAGCGAAGAAGAAAGCCAATGCGACTTGTAGTAATGATTTTATTGGCTGCATTTCTGATTTATTTCTTTTTCGTACGCTAAAAATAACTTGCCATGTCTGATATAATAAAATTACTACCCGATAGTGTTGCCAATCAAATTGCAGCCGGCGAAGTCATACAACGACCTGCGTCGGTTGTTAAAGAATTGTTAGAAAACTCCATAGATTCGGGAGCCGACCAGATAAAACTTATTATTAAAGACGCCGGTAAAACGCTAATACAAGTCATCGATAACGGTTGCGGCATGAGCGATATGGACGCACGCATCTGTTTTGAAAGACATGCCACATCTAAAATTAGCAACGCCAACGATTTATTTAAACTTAAAACATTGGGATTTAGAGGCGAAGCTCTTGCTTCTATCGCAGCTATTGCTCATGTTGAGCTTAAAACCAAAAAAGCCGACGAAGAAATCGGTACTAAAATAGAAATTCAAGGTGCTAAACTAATTTCTCAAACGCCTATTTCGTTTCAAAACGGCACTTCGTTTAGCGTTAAAAACATCTTTTTCAATGTTCCTGCCAGACGTAATTTCCTTAAATCGGACAAGGTGGAATACGGACATATTTTTGAAGAACTTAACCGCGTGGTTTTAGTGTATCCCGAAATTGAATTTGAATTTATTTCCGACGAAAAAGTTGTGGCTCACTACCTTAAAGGTAATACAAAACAGCGTGTTATACAAGTCGGCGGAAAACAGTTTGAAGAAAACCTGTTGCCAATATCGCTACAAACCGAATATGTTGATATTAGCGGTTACATTGGCAAAGCCGATATAGCACGCAAGACAAAGGGTTCGCAGTATTTTTTTGCAAACAATAGATTTATAAGGCAACCTTATTTACATCACGCAGTAGAACAAGCTTACAAGGATTTAATTCCCGATGCTACGGTTCCCAAATATTTCATTTATCTGAAAATCAGAGAAGATGAAATTGATGTCAATATTCACCCGACAAAAACCGAAGTGAAGTTTCAACACAGTCAGATATTATACGCCTCGCTACGCTCGGCTGTAAAACACGCTTTGGGTATGTACTCGCTTTCGCCTCAGCTAAACTTTGATGCCGAAACCGCATTCAACACCGATCTTCCTAAAAATTATATTCCGAAACCTCCTACTGTTAACATCAACCCTGACTATAATCCCTTTAAAACTTCGGGAAGCAAGCCCGTAAAAGACCCTCTAAGAGGTAATGCAAAAGGTTGGGAAAATCTTTTTTCGGCTGCCGCAGGCAGCGGTATTGCCGACAACACACTTGATAACATAGATAACATCGACGATAAAGGTGGAAGTGAAAGTGACTCGAGTGAATACATGCACAACAAACAAAGTGCTAATTTCATACAAATAAATAATAAATATATTGTAACGTATTTGCCTTCAGGGATAATGATAATAGACCAACAAAAGGCACATCAGCGAATTTTATACAATCAAATTATTGTTTCAAAGTCAAAAGCCATCACAAACTCACAAAAACTGATATTTCCTAAAACTCTGCATCTTTCGCCGTCGGAAGGAATTATTTTGCAAGAGCTGCTTCCTTCTTTAAACGAGTTCGGACTTGAAATCAGCGATTTGGGTAATAACAGTTTTGCAATTATTTCGGTTCCCGAAATAACAAAAAACGTTTCCGTTGAAAATGTGATTGATTCAATAATAAATATGCACAAAGAAGGCATCAACGCCTCTTCAACCGATTTGGTTCAGCAAATAGCCCACAAACTTGCTATTTCTTCATCAATAAAATACGGCGACACCTTAACACCCGAAGCTATGCAAAGCATCGTTGACAAACTTTTTGCATCGCCAAGTCCGCAACTTGCTTTAAATGGCTCAAAAACGTACGCTGTGTTAAAGAACGAAGAAATTGAAACTTTACTAAAATAATTTTATGGAAAACAGACAGTACTCGCCAGGCGGATTTAGCATATTACCTCCAGTAGTAAAAAACCTTATTATCATAAACGGTATTTTTTACTTGGCTACCATATCTTTGGGATACTCAATGAATATAGACTTGATTGACATTCTTGGTTTACACTATTTTAAAGCTGAAAAGTTTGAGTTTTACCAGTTTATAACTTACATGTTTATGCATGGCGGTTTTTCTCACATTTTCTTCAATATGTTTGCCTTGTGGATGTTCGGAAGTATTTTGGAGCAAACTTGGGGTCCTAAACGTTTTTTGATTTATTATTTCTTTACAGGCATTGGTGCTGCTATTGTTCACTATGTTGTTTTCTATTTTCAAATAACTCCGGTAGTTCAGTTAATCGACAATTTTATTTACCAACCCAATATAGAAAATTTGCAGCAAATAGTCAGCACACACAGGTTTGCTATTTACGACGAAACCGGAAATATCACATCTCTTTTCGAACAGTTTAAAATCAATTATTCAATACTCGTAAATAATCCATACGACACAGCTGCAATGCAAAACGTATTGAATTTTATGAGCGAATACAAAATTCACTTCTTAAATCAGCCGGTGGTTGTCGGAGCTTCGGGTGCTGTATATGGTTTGCTGTTAGCATTTGGTATGATGTTCCCAAACGCAATGATATATTTGTACTTTTTTGTCCCCATGAAAGCAAAATGGTTTGTAATTGCTTTCGGCATTATAGAACTTCTTTCAGGAATTTTTGGAAGGGGCGGAAATGTTGCACACTTCGCTCACTTAGGCGGTATGATTTTCGGCATAATTTTGATACTGATTTGGCGAAGAAAAGATAAAAAATCTTCTAACTTTAGCTATTGATGAATAATTTTTCAAATACAAACATAAATAACACAAGCATCAAGGATTTGATTAAGAAGTTTAAATCCAAACCTATAGTGGCGCAATTAATTATAATAAACGTCACTATTTGGGTTTTGTTAAGCTTGATTTCTGTTTTGTATTTTTTGTTTCAAGACCCTGAAAGCGGCGGTTACACTTGGACTGAACAAATTTTGAAATATTTTGCAGTGCCTGCTTCCTTATCTGCATTGGCTGCAAGACCTTGGACTATTCTAACTTACATGTTTGTTCATACGTCATTTTGGCACTTGCTTTTCAATATGCTGTGGCTATACTGGTTTGGTAAAATATTTTTAGAATTCAAATCCAAAAAAGAATTATTGCTTTTGTACTTCATAAGCGGTTTTATCGGCTCATTCTTCTTTATCGCTGCTTATAACATTTTTCCCGTATTCAAACCTTTGGTAGATGGTGCCAACGCTATCGGTGCATCGGCGGCAATTTTGGGTATTACCATAGCAACCGCAACAATAGCTCCAAATTACAATATCAGATTGCTGTTAATTGGAAACATCAAACTTAAACATATTGCAATTTTTACCGTTATTCTTGATGTTTTAATGATTAAAGAAGGTAATGCCGGCGGACATTTCGCTCACTTGGGTGGTGCTTTGTGTGGGTTTATTTACGGATTGTGGATTAGAAACAAAGCTAATATTGTCAACAGTTTCAGACAAAAAAAGCGTAAAAGAAATTTTTCTACTCCCAAAAGGAAGAAAAAGAAAAAATCTGAAAATATCTACACCGAAACGTACGTCAGCGACGAAGACTATAACAGAAAAAAACGCGAAAATCAGGAGAAAATTGATAAAATATTAGATAAGATTTCTGAAAAAGGTTATAATGCCTTATCAAAGGAAGAAAAGGAGTTTTTGTTCTCAAATTCATCAAAAAATGGCTAAGAAAACTAGAAGAACCAAGAAAACTAAGAAAAAAAAGAAATTCGGTATTGGCGAAACAATTTTGCTAATAGTGAATATCTTTTTCATTCTACTGCTTTTGCTTGCCAACTTAGCTCCTATTCTCTCTCCCGAAAAATATTTTTATATTTCCACACTCGGACTTGTCTATCCATTGCTTATAATTGCAAACTTAGTTTTTATTATCGTTTGGCTTTTAAGGTTTAGGTACAGCTTTGTATTTTCATTAATTGCTATTGCCATAAGCTACGGCAATGTTGCCAAAACTTTCGGATTTACAAGTAAAAAACTAACTCTAGACCAAAACGAATACGTTTCGGTGATGTCGTACAATGTGAAGCTATTCGACTATTTTTCGCATCCCGAAAACGAGATAAAAAAATCTGTCGATGGTATTATTAAACTTGTAAACGATAACAAGGTCGAAATTCTTTGTTTGCAAGAGTTTTACGACGGTTCGCAATCGGGTAGCAATACTCTTAAACTTTTGTCGAAAAATTGCCATCTGCCTTTTACTTACGTTGAAACCATCAAAAGCATAAACCCTCGTCAGCCATTCGGTTTAGCGATTTTATCAAAATATCCAATCGTAAATCAGGAAAAAATAAATTTCGACAACAGTAAAGTAAACTATGCAATTAAATGCGATGTATTAGTTGGTAACGACACGTTAAACCTTATTAATACTCACTTGGAAAGTATCAAATTAGGTAAGGAAGACTACAACTTAATGAGCGAAATAATTGCGGGTACGACAAGCAATGAGCAAATAAAAAAATCGTCGAAATCTATATTAAAAAAACTCGAAACAGCGTACGAACGCAGGATTCCGCAAGTCTCGAAACTACAAGAAGTTATTGACAAGTGTAACAAACCATTAATTTTGGTCGGCGATTTTAACGATACACCTGTCAGCTACACGTACAGAATTATAAGCAAAAACTTGAAAGACTCTTTTAAAGAAGCGGGTTGGGGTTTTGGAAAAACTTACGCCGAAAAAATTCCTCTTCTGCGTATTGATTATATTTTCTTTTCAAATGAATTGAATTGTGCCGAATTTGAAGTAATCAGCAGTAAAATTTCCGACCACTACCCTATTCTTTCTAAATTTTCAATTAAATAAGTTTTAAATTGTATTTAAATGGAGTTTAAACTAACATCTAAATTTGAACCTACCGGCGACCAACCTTCGGCGATTAAACAATTGTACGAGGGCTTGCTCAGAAACGATAAGCATCAGGTTTTATTAGGTGTTACGGGGTCGGGAAAAACTTTTACTATTGCCAATGTAATAAATCAAATTCAACGTCCGACATTAGTCCTCAGCCACAATAAAACTCTTGCAGCACAGCTGTACGCTGAGTTCAAGCAGTTTTTCCCCGAAAACGCTGTCAAGTTTTTTATTTCGTACTACGACTATTACCAACCCGAAGCTTTTATTCCTACCACCAATACTTATATTGAAAAGGATATTTCCATAAACGAAGAAATTGAAAAACTGAGAATTGATGCTACTTCTTCGCTGCTCACAGGCAGACGCGATATAATTATTGTTGCTTCGGTTTCGTGCATTTACGGAATTGGAAATCCCGAAGATATCAATAACAACACTATCCATATCAAAGTTGGCGACAAAATCAGTCGTGATAAATTTCTGCGTCGTTTGGTCGATAGTCTTTATTCCAGAACCGAATTTGACCTCGAAAGGGGAAAATTCAGAGTTAAAGGCGACACTGTTGATATTTTTCCTGTTGAAGCCGATTTTGCTTGCAAAGTTATTTTTTTTAGCGACGAAATTGAAGAAATTTCCACATTCAACCCCATAAGCGGCAACCTCATCGAGCATTTGGAACAATTTACAATATTTCCTACAAATATTTTCGTTACTTCAAAAGAAAAAATTCAATCAGCTATAAGAAATATTCATATTGATTTAGGCAAACAAATTGATTTTTTCAAAGAAACCGGTAAAATTATTGAAGCCAAACGTTTGGAAGACAGAGTTACTTACGATTTGGAGATGATGCGAGAGCTCGGTTATTGTTCGGGAATTGAAAATTACAGTCGTTATTTCGACGGCAGAAAACCCGGCACACGTCCGTTTTGCTTGCTCGATTATTTTCCCGACGATTATTTAATGGTCGTTGACGAAAGCCATGTTACGGTTCCGCAAATTAGAGCCATGTACGGCGGCGACCGCTCGCGAAAGCAAAATTTGGTTGAGTACGGTTTCAGACTGCCTTCGGCTTTGGATAACAGACCTCT
Organism: Lentimicrobiaceae bacterium; assembly: GCA_033809755.1. GTDB lineage: Bacteria > Bacteroidota > Bacteroidia > Bacteroidales > UBA4417 > UBA4417. Next base: position 36,186 of record JAPXLB010000004.1, on the reverse strand, counting down.
TAAATTTCCGGAATTTGAAGCCCTGACAAATCAGGTTATATACGTTAGTGCCACACCTGCCGACTACGAACTCGCAAAAGCCAACGGAGTTATTGTTGAGCAAATTGTAAGACCAACAGGACTCATAGACCCGATTATTGAAGTTAAGCCCAGCTTAAACCAAATCGACGATTTGCTTAATGAAATTCAGATTAGAACTAAAAATAACGAGAGAACTCTCATTACAACGCTTACCAAACGCATGGCTGAAGAGCTTTCAAAATATTTGAGCAATCTTAATATCAAAACCAAATACTTGCACTCGGGTGTGCTTACTATTGAACGTGTTGAGATTCTTAACAGTCTGCGAACAGGCGAAATCGACGTTTTGGTTGGTGTAAACTTGCTGCGCGAAGGATTAGACCTTCCTGAAGTTTCGTTGGTTGCAATTTTGGATGCCGACAAAGAAGGATTTTTGCGTTCGGAAAAATCGCTTACGCAAACAGCAGGAAGAGCCGCCAGAAACATAAACAGCAAGGTTATTTTCTACGCCGATACTATAACCGATTCTATGCAAAAAACAATAGACGAAACCAACAGAAAACGCAGTATCCAGTTGGAATACAACCGCATAAACAATATTACTCCAAAACAAATTATTAAAGATATTAGCACCGATTTGGTCGGATTGAGTGCCGATAGCGGAACGCCGACTCCCGACAAAGCCAATAAAATCTACGTCGAAGGTTCGATTATTAACTCAGCCGCAGACCCATTGAGCGAATATCTTAGCTATCAACAGTTGGAAAAACTTTACAATACATCAAAAACTCTTATGCAAAAAGCCGCCAAAGACCTCGATTTTATGGAAGCTGCACGCCTTAGAGATGAAATGTACATGTACAAAAATAAAATGGAACAGTTTAATGTTAAACCTAAATAGTATATTAATGTTTGGTGAAATCATGCAAAAGAATGTAACTTTGTGGTGAATGGTGATTGGTGGTCGGTGAATGGTGCGGGTTGCGGGTTGCGGGTTGCGGGTTGCGAGTTCCGAGTTCCGAGTGTCAATACTCCTGACTCAACACTCATCACTCATCACCCATCACCCATCACCAACAGCCAAAGATATTTACCGGACAACAATAAAATAAATAAGTATGAAAAAAGTAGTAACAGTAATAGGAGCCAGACCTCAATTTATAAAGGCGGCAACCATAAGCAGAGCTTTTAAGAAATTTCCAGTAAAAGAAGTTATTGTTCACACCGGGCAACACTTTGATAAGAATATGTCTGATATTTTCTTTTCGGAAATGCAAATTCCGTTACCCGACTACAATCTTGACATAAACAGCTTATCACACGGAGCCATGACAGGCAAAATGTTGGAAGCTATAGAAGAAATTCTTTTTTCGGAAAAGCCCGAAGTTGTCATGGTTTACGGCGATACCAACAGTACTTTGGCAGGTGCATTGGCAGCACGAAAACTTAACATTCCGGTTGTCCACGTTGAAGCCGGCTTGCGTTCGTTTAACAATAATATGCCCGAAGAAATCAACAGAATTATTACCGACAGAATATCCTCGTTGCTACTTTGCCCTTCGGACACAGCCGTAAAAAACCTGCATAACGAAAGTTTCGATAAGTTTGACGCCATTATTGTCAAAAACGGAGATGTTATGTTTGATGCAAGTTTGTTCTACTCTCCTATTGCAAAAACAAAATCGAATATTATTAATTCTCTGAACTTGAACGAATTTGTTTTAGCTACCGTGCACCGACAAGAAAACACCGATAATATCGATAACCTAAAGCAAATTATTGATGCACTGAATACTATCAATAAATCTGTTGAAGTTGTTGTGCCTTTGCATCCTCGAACCAAAAATATAATACAAAAACACAATGTTCGACCCGACTTTACAATAATTGAACCTGTTGGTTATTTCGATATGATTACTTTGCAACAAAATTGTAATTTAATTTTAACCGACAGCGGCGGAGTTCAAAAAGAAGCTTTTTTCTTTAAAAAACCTTGTGTAACTTTGCGTAACGAAACCGAATGGACGGAATTGATAGAACATGGATGCAATATGCTTGCCGGACATAATACCAAAAGCATTATAAATGCCTACGAAACCATGAACAATAAAAATATCGATTTTAGTGCTAGTTTGTACGGAAAAGGCGATGCAGCGGATATTGCAGCCGAACATATTTATAATTTATTGTAAATTTGCAGTATCTAACTTAATTTTGTAGGCATATTTATTGTAATTATTAAGTTGTTAAAACAAAACTAATGAAAAATGAAAAAATATTTATAACGCTGATTCTAATTATTCTGCTTCATGGCTTGACTTTCGGACAAGAAAGCAATAAGCAAAGAACTCCCTTTAAACCAAGAATTTTTTATGGCGGCGGATTTGGCTTACAGTTCGGAAATACTACTCTTATCGAAGTTTCTCCCTCAATTGGAGTTGAACTATTACCTAATTTTGGTATAGGAGTTACACCAACATACAAGTATTACAGATATAGACCTTATTATACCTCCGACAAAATTGTAACCAACGTTTACGGCGGCAGCATTTTTGCACGATACGTAGTTGTTTACAACATTTTTCTACATGCCGAATACGAAAAGCTCTTTTTCAATACAAAATCCGACCTTATCGAAAATCAAAAGCAAGATTTTGATAGTTTCTTAGTCGGTGGCGGATATCGCCAGCAAGTTGGAGAAAAGACTTTTGTTCACATTTCCATACTTTGGAACTTAAACGATTCGCAAAACTCGTTGTATAATAATCCTGTTATTAGGATGGGATTAGGATTTGGGTTTTAAATGTTGCGGGGTGCGGGGTGCGGGTTGCGGGTTCGACATTTTCGGTCATTGAGTGCCGATATTGAGCATAGCGAAATATCGGTGTATCGAAATGCACAATTCCCACACGATGCAATCGTGCGGTAGCGAAGGGAGCGTAGCCGAAACCCGAAATGCCGAAAATGGAGAACGATTAAAACTTCGGCGCTTCGATACACCTTCGGCACTCAGCGACCGAAGTTTTTGGAACTCACCCACCACCCACCACTCATCACCAACCACTCATCACTCATCACCCATCACTCATCACTCACCACTCATCACTCACCACCGACCACCGCTCACCCCAACGGTGAGCCTTCTTCTTTCGCCATATGATTATAGTTAAACCTATCGAGCAGCGACGGAAACCACTTTGACAAAAATACTGCAAATTTTCCTTCAACGAAAGTCAGTATCAAAGTGCGTTTGCGTTTTACAACAGCCCTGTAGATTTTTTTTGCTACCTGTTCGGAAGTCATCATTTTTTCTTCATTTCTTGGAGTTTCGCCTTGTGGACTTCCATCTCCTAAAAGTGCTACTTTCCTTATATTTGAAGCTGTAAAGCCGGGTGCAGCAACCAAAACATGTAATCCGGATTTTAAATATTCTACTCTTATAGTATCTAAAAACCCTCTGATAGCGTACTTTGAAGACGAGTAAGCCGAACGTGCAGGTAAGCCCAAATATCCGGCTATGGAAATTACACCAACCAAACTCCCTTTCTGCTCGACTAAATAAGGCAAAGCAAATTTTGTACAATTAACCGTCCCCCAATAGTTGGTATCAATAACTTTGTGCATAACAGACAGGTCTGTGTCTATAAACATCGAACGCATGCTAATGCCGGCATTGTTAATCAACACATCTATTTTGCCAAACGCTTCAACGGTTTTTTTAACCAAATTTTCGCAATCGCTTACAACGCTTACATCAGTTACTACCGAAATAGCATCAGCATTGTATTGCTTAACTTCGGATAGAACCGCATCTAACTTTTCGGAATTGCGAGCCGCCAAAGCAACCTTACTTCCTTTCTTTGAAAACTCAATTGCAAGTGCTCTGCCAATCCCCGACGATGCTCCCGTTATTATTACAACTTTTCCTTTCATTTTGTCGCTTTTCTTGCAAAATTAACACAAACAGCGAAATATTAGATTTTATTCCTCTTTTTTTCGCAAAACCATTAACTTTGGTGAAATTTTTAAAAGATGCTATCACAAAGAGAAATATTTTATCAGCACGTTGCTCAAACAAGCAAAAACCCTATGGGTCTGACCATCGAGAGAGCCGAAGGTTGCTATTTGTATTCGCCCGAAGGCAAAAAATACTTGGATTTAATTTCAGGCACTTCGGTAAGCAACGTAGGACACAACAACCGGTACGTCATAAACGCTATCAAACAGCAATTAGACAAACATATGCACATTTCGGTTTACGGCGAAATGATACAATCGGCACAAGTGCTTCTAACACAAAAACTTGTAGCTATATTGCCTGAACAACTAAACTCGGTATATTACGTTAATTCGGGAAGCGAAGCCGTTGAAGGTGCTTTAAAATTAGCCAAACGCTACACCGGAAGAAGAAAAATAGTAGCTCTGAAAAACGCCTACCACGGCGGCACTCACGGTGCACTTAGTTTAACATCAAGTGCCGAACACATAAAAGCATTTGCACCCTTGCTCCCAAATATTACACTCATCGAGATTAACAATATTGACGATTTAAAAAATATTGATGAAGATACCGCATGCGTAATTATTGAGCCGGTACAAGGCGAAGCAGGCGTTGTAAAAGCCAACGACCAATACCTGAATGAGCTTCGTAAAACATGCTCACAAAAAGGTGCTTTGCTCATATTCGACGAAATACAGTCGGGAATGGGACGAACAGGGAAATGGTTTTACTTTCAACACAGCGGTATAGTTCCAGATATTCTGTTAACAGCCAAAGCTCTTGGCGGTGGAATGCCTTTAGGTGCTTTTATTTCTTCGCAGGAAATAATGGATTCGCTGACTCACGAACCTGTTTTGGGACATATCACGACTTTTGGCGGACATCCAGTTTGTTGTGCTGCTGCAAGTGCTGCCATTGATGTTATTGAAAACGAAAAACTTATAGAAAGTGTTAAAGAAAAAAGTGATTTCTTCTACGAGTTTTTTGCCGACAATCCGCTTGTAACTGAAGTAAGACGCAGCGGACTGCTCATAGCATTGCAAATGGAAAGTGCCGAGTTAGCAATAAAAACTTGTAATTCTTGCGTCAAGCACGGAATAATTGTCGATAATTTCTTGTTTAACGAATCTGCTATTCGTATTGCTCCGCCTCTGACAATCTCTATTCAAGAAATTGAAACCGCCTGCGATAGCATGCAAGAAATCATGTATAAAGTGTAAGATTGATGAATTTGGAAATTATACAAAAATTAAAAAAGAAACTTAGTCAGCCCTTGCCGGGTATGAGTGCTCAAATAAAATTGGCTCCAAAATCTTTGGAAAAAGAATTATTGTCTGGAAAAGCTCTCAAAAATCCCAGACCAAGTGCCGTAATGATAATGCTTTATCCTGAAAATGGCAGTATTCATTTTCCAGTAATTTTGCGAAATGTTTACAATGGTGCTCATTCCGGACAGATAGGATTGCCCGGCGGAAGATGTGAAAGCTGCGACCTCAGCAAATACGATACCGCCAAAAGAGAAACTCTTGAAGAAATTAACGTAAGCAGCAACGAATATGAATACATAGGAGCTTTAACTCCGTTGTTTGTACTTCCTAGCAATTTCATCACCCACCCTTTCGTAAGTTTTTCAAAAAGCAAACCCAACTTTAAACCCGACCCGAAAGAAGTTCAAGAAGTAATTACAGTCGATTTATTAAACGAAATAAACAGCAAAAAAATTATTTGCAAACAACTAAAAACCATAAGGGGAATGTCGCAAGTGCCGGGGTTTGAAATTGGCGAACACTTTATTTGGGGTGCTACTGCGATGATTTTGGGGGAACTTATTGATGTTATTGAAAATGGGTGATGAGTGGTGAGTGATGGGTGAACGGTGTGTTACGGGGTGCGGGTTCGACCCGATATTTCAAATTATTTTTGTTACGCAACGGTCATCGTCTATACTCGTAAACCTTGGAATAGTTGTGTCAGCACTTCTTTTTTTCGATAGACAATAAAGTCAACAGTGTGGGATTGATCCAAATCTTGTAAATCAGTGATAATAGGAGCCATAAGGAATGTGGAAATTACGAGTGAGCCTATATTCATGAGTAGATTTGAAGGACTGATGTCGCGAATTAGTCCTTGTGATTTAGCATCTTCTACCGAAGCGGCAAACTTTAGAAAAACTTCTTCCAGATTAGGTCTCTTTATGAGCCAATCTCGAAGTTGTCTCCTTCGTTTTGGGTTGCTATTCAGTTCATTGAATATGAAGTAAGGAATCGTAGGGTTCTTTATCATAAAGTTAAAGTACACTTCAACCATATTTTCCAATTTTGAGAAAAAGTCTGTCTCCTTTTCCAAAGGTATCTTAATTTGTTCCAAAAGGTATTCGAACTTCCTCAAGAAGACTTTTTGAAACAGGTTTTCCTTAGTGCGAAAATAATAATGTACTAGGGCTTGATTACAACCTGCATCCTTAGCAATCTCGGTGGTAGATGCGCCTCTAAATCCTTTTTCAAGGAAAAGTTTTTCTGCTGATGCAAGTATCTGAAATTCAGTATTTGGTGAATTATTCTTCATTATATCTCGTGCTTGTATATCTATTTGCAAAGGTAAGCATTTTTTGTGCTATATTGCATGTTCATAATTAACATTTGTAGTCGGTTCTCTATATTTGCGTAGCTTGTGTCAGGGTCGAGGTCAAGCGGTAAAATAGAAATGTCGGGACAACACTCCTTTAACTTTTTTATCACGCCTCTACCGCACACGTGGTTCGGCAGACAGCCAAAGGGTTGCAAAATAATGTGCGAGGTTACGCCTTGTTTAGCATAATGCATTATATCTGCCGCCATTAGCCAACCTTCGCCACAACTTAACGTTCCCGGGATGATTTCTTTTACATCTTCGTATAACTTTGCCGGACTAAGGGTCTTTTGAAACAATGGATGAGCAACAGCAATATTTTCAAGAGAGCGTTGCGTGTTGTTGAACAGCCACGTAACCAAGTACGGATAACGTGGCACGTCTGCCTTAAAATCTCGTTTTTGCCACACTTGTGCTAAAAAATCTTTCCTTAGCTGGTCGGTAAAGCGTGGGAAAATGGTTTCCATGCCCGTTTTTTCAAGATAACGTTCTATGTTAAAATTAGACCCCGGATGGTACGTTACTAACAACTCACCCGTTACGAAAACTCTCGGTTTAGGTCTCTCTCTATTGTATTTAATATGTTTTAGCTCGTTGATACATTGCTTAAAAGTTTCTCTGGCGGCTAAAATACCATCATTAATAGCTTTAGCAATACTTCGGATGCTTTTTTGCAGCCATTGGTCTGTATCGCCGGCACGAAGTTCGTACGGACGGATTTTCCGACAAAGCTCATTTATAATATCCAACATCATAAAGCTGTTTGCGACTTCAAAAATAGCCGGCAGACTCAACAACGTTATGCCGGGATTATTCTCTTTAGTGTCATTCACATCGGTAGTAATAATGGGCACATCGTTGAAGCCCGCCGCATCGAGTCCTTTACGCAGTAAGCCGGCATAGTGCGATAGCCGACAGTCGCATTGAAACTTCACCATACCCACTGCCACCTCATCGCTACGATAGTTGCCGTCCTGCAACGCAGCTATCAACTCACCTATAACCATTTGGCACGGGAAACAAATGTCGTTGTGTACGTACTTCTTACCTAAACTGATTTGTCGCTTACCACCCACAGGAACCCTCTGTACTCTAAAGCCCTTCTTCTCTAAGATAGCATCCATCAATATCATCATTTCTGCAGAAATGTTGGGAATCAATACCGTACGTTTTTGTTTGTCTTTTTTATAAAATTTCACAGGATTTGGTGCTGGTAGAGTGCTCGCAGGAATCGTACTATTCTTATGATTGGTAATGGTTTCTATGAACGATTGGATACGAATGCGTAAAGAACCGCTTGCCTCGCTTTCATCAATTTTTAGGATTAATGGAGATTTGTTACCGCAACATTTCATTATGCGAACAATCTCGTCGGAGAGTACAGCATCGTGCCCACATCCAAAACTGACCAATTGTACGTATTCGAGCGCCGGGTTTTGTGCTGCTATAACAGCCCCCGCTAGCATCCTCGTGTGGAAGTTGTTAGTAATCTCAATGTTAGTATGGCGTAAATCCACTTCTTCTAAGCCGGGTAAAGCATCTACAGGGATAACGGAGAGTCCTTTTTCAATAAAGAACTTGGTAACATTGTGCGAAATAAACGGGTCACTGTGATAAGGTCGACCGGCTAAAACAATAACCGTTTTGTTCGCACGTTCAGCTTCCTGTATAAGGCGTTCAGCTTCGGAGCGGAGCATAGTTTTAAATGTTGTCATAGAGTTTAGGGCTGATAGGTAAGCTTGTTTTGCCTCCTTTCGGCTAACATTTAGACTTTCAACGGCGAAATCGCAAATTTGTCGAATTCTGTCTTTTTCTGAAAACCAGTGAAATATAGGTGTATCTAAGTGAATACTATGCCTTTTTGCCGGATCTTGCGTATTTCTGACTACCATGGAATATCCCATGATGATGGAACAGACGTAGGGACTTAACTTGTCCACGCCCTCAGGTGGCAAATGCATCACATAAGGCAGGAATACGCGGTCGACACCTTTTTCGGCAAGGTTTTCGATATGCCCGTGTACCATCTTAGCCGGAAAACATATAGTATCGGATGCCACAAACTGAAGACCTTTCTCGTAGATTTCTTGATCGCTAGGGTTTGAGAACAACGTTTTGAATCCCAATGCTTTAAAGAAAGTACTCCAAAACGGCATACTGTTCCAGAATTCCAACGTGCGGGGCAAGCCCACAATTTCTCTTTTTTGGTTCGACACATTTTCACAAGGGTATGGCTCAAATAACATCCTCGCTCTTTTTGAGAAAAGGTCTGTCGCACTTCTTTCGGTTTTTTTTACCTTCAATTTTTTGTCTTTTTTCCCGTCGGTAAGTTCAGCCCCACGTTCGCACTTGTTTCCGGTTACCCAAGCTTTTCCTTTCGGGAAACGGATTATGGTTCGTAAGCAATGATTAGCACAATGCGGACATGGCACACCCGACTCAGTTACATAGTCAAAACTTTTCAATTCGTCGAAACCTATGAAATTGCTACTATTTTCAGCTACGCACCCTAACTTCTCAATATGCTGTTTCGTGAGCAAGGCGACACCGACTGCACCCATCTCTCCCGGGTATGGCGCAAGTCGCACCTCCTTGCCAAGGTATTCTTCAAAGGCACGCAGCACCGCACGATTTCGAAAAGTACCTCCCTGTACTACAATTTTATTACCCAAGCTATCGGTATTGTTAATCCTAACCACCTTAGTGAAGACATTCTCTATGATGGAACGGCATAGACCAGCCATGATATCGTCCGGCGACTTACCGTTGCGTTGCTCGGTTACGATGCTACTGGTCATAAAAACCGTACAACGGCTTCCCAACTTAGCCGGGGATGTTGAGCGAAATGCAGCTGCACCAATCTCTTCCACCGGAATCTTCATCGTAACAGCGAAATTCTCAAGGAAAGAACCGCAACCCGAAGAGCAGGCTTCATTTAGCATAATATTGGTTATCACTCCGTTATCAATCCATATGGCTTTCATGTCCTGTCCTCCAATATCTAAAAGGAATGTGGTGTCGGGGTAATAATGTAAGGCAGCTTGAGCATGTGCGACTGTCTCAACGATGTGATAATCTGCCCCTAACGCGTTTGCCGTCATCAATTCACCGTAGCCCGTACTGCCAAACCCCTTAACGTTCAACTCAATGCCTTGCTTTTTGTACTTGCCGTAAACTTCCGTCAGTCCCCGCTTCAATACGTCCAAAGGTTTGCCTAAATTGGGTGCGTAAAAGCGTTCAATCACTTGTTCTTCTTCATTTATGAGCACAAACTTAGAGGTAGTGCTACCCGAATCTATGCCAAGGTAAACGTCTAATATACCGTTTTGAGGAGTTGCTATCGCATTTTCACGCAACTCTTTGTCATGCCTTTCGGCGAATTCGGCGTAATCTTTTTCAGTATCAAAGAAAGGAGGCTCATTAGTTGATATTCTGATTTCGCTCTCTATGTTTCTTAATTTTTTTAGAAGTTCATCTATCGTGAAGCTATTATCGGTCTTATCATTCTGGAGTCTATCAATGGAAAGAGCAGCACCATAGGCAACGATAATTTCAGGGTATTTCGGAACGATGATATCATTTCCCTTAAGTTGGAGCCGTTCCACGAAGACTCTCACCAACTGTTTGTTGAAAGTTAAGGGTCCACCTTCGAAAATAATAGGAGGAGTAATCTCAAGACCTTGTGAAAGTCCCCCGATTGTTTGCTTCGCTATCGCATGAAACGTAGAAAGGGCAATGTCGGCATGGGCTGCCCCTTGAATCAATAAGGGCTGGATATCTGTCTTGGCAAACACGCCACAACGACCTGAAATATCATAAACTCTGGAAGCTTGGGCTGCGAGCGCATCAAATTCCGAAGTTTGAACATCAAGTAATTGGGCTATTTCATCAATAAAGGCACCCGTGCCGCCGGCACAATTACCATTCATACGCATATCTGATACCTTTGGTTGACCGTCGTGTTCGTCTCGGTAAAAAAAGATGACCTTGGCATCCTGTCCCCCAAGCTCAATCGCAGTTCGGGTTTCAGGGTACAAGTAACAGACAGCGTTGGCATTGGCAACTACCTCTTGAATGAACGGAACGCGTAATTTCTCAGCGATGGGTTTCCCACCTGAACCGCAAATTGCAACTTTACATGTTTCCGACCGGAATTCATCGTGAAAGTTGTCTAACAATTCTATTAACGTACGAACCTGCAGAGAATGATGCCTGACGTATTTCTTGTATAACAATTTGTTATCCGTTGGTGATATCGCGGCAATTTTAACCGTGGTTGACCCGATGTCTATACCTACATGTATCATTTTATGCCTCCTGCAATATCCGAAGCGTCAAAAGTGTAATCCAAGGGTCGTCCGTATGCTCGCTCGTAAGCATTTTTTTTCTGCTCGTAATCGATGAGCAACATGCGCTTAGCATCAGTTTTTATATCTAACTCCGGATTGGGGGTTATGACAGGCAGTATATGAACGAAATATCGCGTATTCCAAATACCGAACAAAGTACGCTCATCACGTATCTCCACGAAACAAGGCAAAATCTGCACATTAAATTTAGCAGCATAAAAATAAGCTCCCAACTTCAATGGACGAGGCTTACGATAATTGCGCCACATTTCTTGCTCCGGATACATGAGGATGAAATTGCCCTTTTTTAGCACCATTTGAACATGGTCAGGAAATTTCTCGCACATGTACTCCGTAGAATCCTTGCTGATTGGAATTACATTAGCGTAACGCAATAAGAAGCCGATGATTCCCGTCATTTTGAAGTTCGATACCTGACTGATGGCATACATTTTTTTTCGACGTCCTATTTTTTTTATCACACGGAAGATGGCAGTGTTTTCCAACGGGTTAAAATGATTACTAGTAACAATTGCGCCCGTGTCTCCCAGCGTTTTTGTGTTTTCAATGCCAATATACTTAGTATTGATGTTTCTCAACAAAGACACCACATTTTGAGCTATGCAAACAATGCGATTTTTAACCCAATAAGACATTGTTTCTCGTTCTTTCGAGTATTTCTCGATAATTTCACGTTTCTCATCAGCATTAAATTCAGGCTCTCCCACTTCCACTTTGACGTGAAACAATCCCTTTTCAACTGCATTGCGGATATTGCAAATTACCGGATTTCCATCTATATCGTTCATAGCTTTATCTTTACGTTCTCTTTGCCCATTTTTACGAAAGTTACTCCGGTGTCGGGGACGGTTTTAGCTTTTTGAATGAGCAGATTGAAACTTTGCTCGTCACGAAGCTTTTGTTCCTCACTGTAGTTATCTTTTATCTCCTTTACTTGTGCATAGAAATCGCTCATTTCGGCGTACTTCCAGAAATAATCGGCATATTGAATATTATCGTAGCACCATGGTTTTTCAAACAGGTTGTAATGGATAAGCTTTGGCGCAGGATGCTCCTTCCTTCGCGGGTTAGGCATAACGTCCCACGATTCATCAAGAAAGAAAATCTGCCCCTTGCACATTGCGTTCAAGTAATCTTGGTCGGGTGCAATGCAATCAAAGTGGTAGGTGTTGAGCAAATGCATGAAGTGTTCCTCAAGTTTCACTTCACGCAACTTCTTCAGGTTCATTACCAAGATACCCGAATTAACGTATTTGTGCCGATCAACCCCGACGGCGTTTTCCATCCAATTGATGAGCGGAGGTACGTCGGAGGATGAGTAGTCGGGGCAAGCAGCGATAAGGTAGTTTTGTACGTCAGTGTCATACAGCTCGGATATATCACCGGGAACTACGATGTCGCTGTCTAAGTAAAGACACTTATCGTATTCCGGAAACATTTCAGGAATGAACAATCTAAAGAAGATGGTCATCGTGAAATAGTCACATCGAAGTCTATTCTCGCTGCGGTCGGTAATATTTTCTAACGATTTGCCCATTGATATGATTTCTATATCAAAATTCTCGTTGGCAAGTGATAACAATTTACGCTGGTTAGTATCACTAACATTCTCTTGAATAATAATGACTTTGTAGTTTCTCTTCTTTGAAGCATTAATGATGATTGATTTTAACGCCACACCAAGCAAGGGCGCGTATGCGTCATCAATAGCAAAAAACACGGGGATTAAATTTTTGGATTCCATTTGGTTATATTTATTAATTTATTAATTCTAAAGTGTCTTTTTTATACATGTTTGTTTAGTTTTATTCAGACTTATATGTTAAGCCGTCAGTTAATATTATAACTTTGTTCACATCCAACTATTGACATCTTAATCTTAGAGTATTCCTGAAACAGGTGATCAAATTCGTAATCTTTGAGGATCTTATGCATACGATCAATTTGCCAGGGTTTAACATAAACATGATGGAACCATGGGAAAAATCGGAACGTGGTGGTGTAGTGCCGCATTACCGTATCAGCACGCATCCTTCGCTGCTCGTTGAATTTTCTCTCTGCGAGTCGCTTTTCTGTAACATAATGATTTATGGCAGTTTGGTCGGGCATAAACATCCTTTTCTCCTTGCATCGTTGCAACGCTTTCTTAAATAATCCGGTTTCTCGGATTTTTGAAAGGTTCATAAGCAATACGCCGGAATTGACATAATTGCGTTTAAAGGGTTTCTTCCTAAATAACCAACTACCGTAATGGTCGAGGATGCCGACGAATTCAACATCAGATATATCTTGATTGTAAAATTCGTCAATGCTCTTCCGACAAACTACGTCGTTATCAAGGTAAAGCAACTTATCGGGCAATTCTTCTACGCGATCAGCCAATAGACGCAACATGCAGCAAGGTGTGAAACGCGTTCTCATGTTAGCAGTAGGTAATTCGGATTTGAAAAGTTGCGTTATGTCTAATAGTTTAATGTCACTCAACTGGTTAGCTTTTTTTAGGTATTGCCTAAGAATTGAAATAGTATCCTCGCCAACCTTGAGGTACTCTTTATTCTTGTACGAAAATTGGGCTGTCATCACATACACGTTAAGCTCCTCTTTCGTATGCTCGATAAGAGAAAGCACAGATATGATGAGACCATCCTCAATATTCTTATCGCCACAGTATAATACATTCATAATGGTGATTTTATATAGTTAACATAGGTGTACGTATTCGCAATTAAACGGTCTTTTATTGTTTTCATTACCTTGCTTTGCAGGTCAGCTGATTGCTCTCTAAGTGTTAAGTTCGCATCGGGAACTATTGGACCATCGACAAAAGCCGTGATTCTTGGTTTCTTACCGAAACGTCTTTTTTGAAAGGTAACTGAAAGCGTGAAAGAGGGCACTCGGTTTTCGACCGGAAAACGAAATGCAGTTCGGCTCATAGGACGGATAAAGGTACAGTAGGGCCACAGGTGAGCCTCAGGATATAAAGTAACACAACAGCCCTGCTCTATCCTAGTATTAATAGCCGCACAAAATTTTGCCATTGCTTTAATCCCACTGGGTATTGGTAAAGCACCCAAGCAGGGTAACCATTTTCCTACCACGGGGATACCAAGGTTAGCTGTATCTGCGACGATGAAAACTCTCTTACTACCGCAGACGTGAGCAGGTAGGAATACATCGCCCATCGCCAAGGTGTGATTTCCATACAAGAAAAAACCCGACTTCCCTACATCTCTTATTTTCTCCTTCCCGACCACTGTAATGTGTAATCTGAACTTACAGTAAAAGTAGGCGAAAATCCTTGCAAGCAAATATGCCCATTTTTGTTTCCTTATTTGAGATTTCTTTTTGGGAATCCACTCGTAATCCTCCGGCAGCACGTAGTTCTGACCGCGGTTTTCTACAAAGTCCACGTCGAAAGAAGTGTAATACCTTTCTTGGCAATGTATGTTCCGATTATACATAATTTAATTAATCTATTTAATTGAGTTATTTAATAAATCTATTAAACATATTACAAAAATATTATAATTTTCTGATCTACAAAGAAAAAATCGAAATTTATTATTTATTTAATAAAAAATTTTGTTCTATTATAAATATTGTTTTAACTTTGGACTTTAATCAATACAAAATATTTTTCGTATTAAAAACAAAAAAAATTACAGATGGGAAAAAAAATAATTATTCTAGCATATTTGTTTGCGACACAAATATTAGTAATAGGACAAAATAAGAATTATATTTACGAGTATTCGAAAAATATTATTGAAAAAAAATTCCTTTCATACGAAATTACAGTAAAGAAATTAAATTTATTTGAGAATGACACTACCGCAAAAAGTGCTAAAGTTCAGTTAGTCAAAAATGGCAATAAGGTGGCTTTCTTTAGGATAAATGATATTAGTAATAATATAGAATACATACTTAAAAATGATTCAATATGGCAAATTGTTCATAAAGAAAAACAAATTAGATATATTGGTGGGAGAAATGATGTTGCAGGTTATGGAGCAATAATTGATTTTTTTCCAATAGGAAGTATTTTTTTTGATACTACAGTTGTAAAGTATTACGGTCAAGATTCCTATAAAAAAATTGGAAGTAACGGCAGAAATGTACTACTAAAACACAATAGTCAATCATTTCCGGAAATGATTGAAGATATTGATTATGTTACATATCTTGACACAATAAATAATGTTATTGACCGATATTATCTTCAAATTAAATATATAAATAACATTGGAATGCAATTTCAGGGTTATACCTTTAGTAATTACAGCTTTGAACCAATAAATACAAACTTTTATTATCCATACGAAATAATTTATGAAGAAAGACAAGATGAAATTGTTGTTATTTCTGATGATACTCAAATAAGTTCAGATATGTTTATTGATTTTAAAGATGTTACCTTTACAGATATAAACAAGAACAAAGTTATGTTACCTAAACAAGGTTATGTATTTGTCGATGTTTGGTATGCCGGTTGCATGCCATGCATGCGAGCCGCTCCAATTGTTGAAAAACTTTATGAGAAATATAAAGATAGAATAGCTTTTTATAGTATTAATGAAGTTGATGATGATATAGAAAAAATAAAGAAATTTGCTGATAAAATGCATGTAACTATGCCTATTGTTATTCCTTCAAAGAGGGGCTTTTTTAAAAATCTAAGCGACAAAGGTTATCCTATTTTTGTGTTGTATAATGCAAGCGATAATAAAATAATATCAATAATAAATGGATATAATGACAATCTTGAAAAAGATTTAGAAGAATTATTGCTAAAAATTTAGTCTGAAACGCTTGTATGTCTTTTGCTCTATACTTATGTTATATTGTAAAAAAACATTCAATAAATATTTTTTTAATTTTGGACTTTAATCAATATAAATAATTAATATGAAAGCATTTTTAACATTCAACCCTTGTGTTGATAAAGTGAATTTTATTCAAAAAGCAAAGCAAGCTTTAGAAAAATTAGGATGGGAATATTCTATTGACGAATCTAAATCTGAAATAACATCTGTTATTGGAAAATCAGTCCTCTTACAAGAAAAAAAATTAATTATCAGATTCGTTAGTAAAGATTTTGTAAACCTTACAGTTGAAATTCCTACACACATTGCTGACTCAGGAGAAAGCGAAAATATTATAAAGCAATTTGTTGAAGAATATCAGAAACTAATTTGTTAAGCTGGTATAGCTCATTATCCATAGATGGGCAAAAACCCATATAGCTGGGTAATTGCTAATTGCGCATTGTTAATTGCTAATTGTTTCAGTCCTCTAATGCTGACTCATCATCGCCAAAACCTATATTCAAGCCTCTTGCGGTTTTCATAAGAGCTGTGCCTTGTGTAACTAAGTTTGGTTCTCTAATTGCTTCAATAAGCGGAACACTTGTGATGTATGGATGTCGATATGATACCATTCGTCCGTACTCTTGATTTAGCACCATTTCAAAAGCTTTAACTCCAAACTGCGATGCCAAAACTCTATCGTAAGCAATAGGTATTCCGCCACGTTGAAGGTGTCCAAGTACCGTAACACGAATATCGTGCTCAAAACCGGCAGCTTTTAAATCTTCTTGAAGTTTAAATCCGATACCTCCCAAGTGAACGTTTTCGTAGCCAGCCTCTTGTATTCTCTGCTTTACAACATCTCCACCCTTGGGGTGAGCTCCTTCGGCAACAACAATAATAGCAAAACCTTTGCCTTTTACGAAACGGGAATTAAGTTTACTTAAAACATGCACTAAATCGTAAGGGATTTCGGGTATTAAACAGACTTCCGCTCCGCCGGCAACTGCAGCATTTAAAGCTATCCAACCTGCGTTACGTCCCATAACCTCAAGTATAAAAACTCTATTATGGCTTGCAGCTGTGGTAACCAACTTATCTACTGCATCGGTAGCGACTTCAATAGCCGTTTGGAACCCGAAAGTAGAATCCGTTGCCGACAAGTCGTTATCAATGGTTTTGGGGACACCAATTATGTTTAATCCTCTTTCATATAAAGCCTGTGATATTCGCTGCGAACCGTCGCCACCAATATTAATAACAGCATCTATTCCCATGTAACGCAGTTTTCTAATCATCTCCTCAGACCTGTCAACATATTCGATATTGCCTTCTCTATTTTTGTAGGGCCAATTGAAAGGACCTCCTTTATTTGTAGTTTGTAATATAGTTCCGCCTTGATAATGAATACCGGCAACCTTACGCTCATCTAAAACAACTATTTCGGTCGGCTCGACCAAAACCCCGTCAAATGCCTTTATACTACCTACTACCTCCCAGCCTTTTTCCTTTGAAGCTCGTTTAACAATTGCTCGTATAACTGCATTCAATCCCGGACAATCTCCACCACCCGTTACAATCATTACTCTTTTCATATTTCTTTTATATGTGTTTATTAAGTTGTTTTTAAATTATTAGCACTTGCAAAGATATATTATTTTACGTTCGCTTTGTTGAACTTAATAATTAGTTAATCATAAATAAAAGATTTATTTCCTTTTTAGTTTGTATACATCATCTTTATCGTTAACAATAAAGACGCAAAGCCCAGCTATAACCATTGAAACTCCAGCCAATACTATGGTCAGAATAACTTTTTCGTCGAAAACGGTTTTGGTTATGAAACCCAAAATACTTGCTGCTAAAATTTGCGGTATGACTATAAAAAAGTTGAATATGCCCATGTAGGTTCCCATTTTTCGTGCAGGCAACGAACCCGTAAGTATTGCATACGGCATTGATAGCACACTTCCCCATGCAAAACCAATGCCTATCATTGATAAAATAAGCATTTCGGGTGTTGAGATAAAATACATTGAAACGAAAGACAAACCTCCAATAATCAAAGCAATTGTATGCGTGGCTTTTCTACCTATAACTCGTGCAATTGCCGGAAGTAAAAAAGCCGTAATAGCCGAAACTCCATTATACACTGCAAACATTATTCCCACCCAATTGGCTCCTTCGTTGTATAAAGCCGAAGCTTTATCGGTTGTTCCGTATATGTGTTGTGTTACAGCAGGAGTTGTATATATCCAAAGTGCATAAAAAGCTAACCAGGTGAAAAATTGCACAATAGCAAGCTGTCCCATTGTTTTTGGCATATTCAAAAGGTCGTTCATAATGCCTACTAAGCCATTTTTGGTTTTATCTCTTTTAACTAAACTTCCCGAAAGCAAAAGTGCAAGTCCGAAAAATATAAGTAATCCACCTATTATGAACAGTTCACCTGCAAGCGAAAAGTAAGATATCAGAAAAGTAATTATTAATCCGAGACCTCCCCATAGCAGAGCGTTTTTGAAGAAAACCTTACTAGGTAAAAACACATCTTCGTAATAGTTGTCTTTTTCATCAATATCAATAATACCTTTATCGGCTTTTTCGGCTAGTTCAAATTCTTTTAACTCCTCGGGCGAGTATTCTTTGGTTCTCAAAACGGTATATAATACCGAAAGAAACAGAACGACGGCTCCAATGTAAAACGAATACTTAACCGATACAGGCACTACTCCTTCGGGTGCTGTGTTGGAAATCCCGAACCAATTTGTTAGCATGTACGGCAATGCCGAAGCCACGACAGCTCCAACACCTATAAAAAAACTTTGCATAGCGAAACCTATAGTTCTTTGTTCCGAAGGCAACATATCGCCAACAAAAGCTCTGAAAGGTTCCATTGAAATGTTTATACTCGCATCCATTATCCACAACATACCTGCAGCTACCCACAGTGCGGGCGAATTGGGCATAATTATAAGCGCTATGGTCGTAAATATGGCTCCAATCATAAAGTAGGGTCGCCGCCTTCCAAATCGGTTCCATGTTTTATCGCTTAAATGACCTATTATTGGCTGAACAATCAGTCCTGTAATTGGTGCAGCAATCCATAAAATAGGAATTTTATCTATTTGAGCTCCTAAGGTCTCAAAAATACGACTTGTATTAGCATTTTGTAAGGCAAATCCGAACTGTATTCCCAAAAAGCCGAAACTCATGTTCCAAATTTGCCAAAAACTCAATTTTGGTTTACGTCTCATGATTATATTTTATTATTATTCAATCTTTGTGCGTCAAAATTAATTTATTTTTAGAAATTTTAATTTATTTAGCAAACAATATTAACTTTGTTTTTGTCAAAATATTTATCAAATGCGTATAGTTTCAATAAAAAAGGGAGTTTTAGTTTTTTCGCTTTTTTTGTTTTGTAATTCCTTACTAAATTCTCAAATTTATGTTCATCCTCCATTACCAACTCAGCAACAAAGTGTTGAAGTGATTTTTGATGCTACGCTCGGAAATAAAGGACTTGAAAACTACGATGGAGACGTTTATGCTCATACCGGAGTAATTACAAACAAAAGTGTTAGCCCTTCCGATTGGAAATACGTTAAAGCAAATTGGGGCACAAATACTCCCGATTGTAAACTTATAAAAATAGGTGAAAACTTGTGGAAATTAACTATACAACCCGATATACGCTCGTATTACTCTGTACCTACGACTGATACGATTTTGCAAATGGCTTTTGTTTTCAGAAGTGCAAATATGGTCTCGGGAGCTTGGTTAGAAGGTAAAACAGAAAACAATGGCGATATTTTTTATGATGTCTATCCTAATACAATCAATATTAAAATTATAGAACCCGACGGCAACTTTGTTTTTGTGCCTGACGGCGAAATTATCAATATTAAAGCTGCTTCTATCAATACCGATTCAATACTGATTTATCATAACGGCGAACTTGTTGCAGCAAATACTCTTAATGAAATAGAATGCAATATTGTTCCGCAAAACAACAATCAAAACAGAATAGTTGCGAAAGGTGTTAAAGCTAACGAAACGTTTTTCGATACGCTTTTCTACGTTGTTAGCACACCGACTAATATTGCCGCTATGCCTGACGGAATAAAAAATGGCGTTAACGTAGTTGATTCCACTACTGTAGTATTTTCGTTGTTTGCTCCTTATAAGAACAATGTGTACATCATAGGAGATTTTAATAATTGGCTGCCTGATACCGACTACAAAATGAACCGAACGCCCGATGGAAAATATTATTGGCTTCAGGTCTCAAATCTCCAATATGACAAGGAATATTATTACCAATATTTAGTCGATGAAAATATAAGAATTGGCGACCCGTACTGCAATAAAGTCGCCGACCCGTGGAACGACAAGTATATTCCCAACTCTACGTATCCTAACATAAAACCATATCCACACGGCAAAACCAACGGTATTGCATCTTCATTAAAAATTAAACCAGATGTGTACAATTGGAGCAATTGCAGTTTTAAAGCTCCCGAAGTGCAAAATTTGATCATTTATGAGTTGCTAATCAGAGATTTTTCCGAACAAAGGTCTTTCCAATCGGTTATTGATAAAATACCTTACCTGAATAAATTAGGAGTAAATGCAATAGAACTTATGCCTGTTACTGAGTTTGAAGGCAACGACAGTTGGGGTTACAATCCAAATTACTATTTCGCAATTGATAAATACTACGGTCACCAAAACAAACTTAAAGAGCTCATTGATTCGTGCCACAATAACGACATAGCCGTAATTTTAGATGTAGTTTTCAATCATTCGTTTGGTACTGCTCCCTACGTTCAACTGTATTGGGATGCCAAAAACAACAGACCCGCAGGAAACAATCCTGTTTATAACCAAATACCAAAACACGATTTTAACGTCGGTTACGACATAAATCACGAGTCGGATTTCTCCAACAAATTAGTTAGCGATGCCTTGAAATACTACATAAAAGAGTTTAATTTCGATGGCTTCCGTTTCGATTTATCAAAAGGATTTACACAGAAAAACACTCTCGGCAATTCAGCTGCTATGGCTCAATATGACCCATCACGTGTAAATATCCTTTCAAAATATTGCGATACTATCAAAGCGTACAATCCAAATACCTACGTCATTTTAGAACATTTCGCCGACAATACGGAAGAGAGAATATTATCCGACAAAGGAATGCTCTTGTGGGGAAATATAAACTACAACTACGGCGAAGCCATGATGGGATACGTTAATAACAGCGATTTATCATCGGGAGTTTATACAAAAAGGGGATGGCAAAAACCACACCTTATTTCTTACATGGAAAGCCACGACGAAGAACGACAGGTTTACCGTTGCCAAAAATGGGGAAATTCGCAACAAGGATACGATATTAAAAATACAGCTACAGCTCTTAAACGTGCGGCTTTGGCATCTACATTTTTCTACACTATTCCTGGTCCTAAAATGTTGTGGCAATTCGGTGAGTTGGGATACGATTTCTCTATAAACTATCCGTCGGGAACTTCTAACGATAGGCTAACTCCAAAACCTGTACGATGGGATTATTTCGACGATAAAAACAGACGTTACCTGTTTGAAATAAACTCTTTGCTCATAAATTTGAAGAAAAATAATCCGGTTTTCCAAACCAATAATTTTGATGTAAATCTTTTGGGAAAAATAAAAACAATACACTTGTCGGATACCGCAAACAATATTGTCGTTGTCGGCAACTTCGACGTTACTCAACAAACAGCCAACGTTGTATTTCAGCGCACAGGCACTTGGTTCGAGCTATTTTCG
Organism: Lentimicrobiaceae bacterium; assembly: GCA_033809755.1. Lineage (GTDB taxonomy): Bacteria > Bacteroidota > Bacteroidia > Bacteroidales > UBA4417 > UBA4417. The sequence goes on along the minus strand of JAPXLB010000004.1, from coordinate 14,548 downwards.
GGCGATACGATAATAATCGACAATGTAAATCAAAGTATATTGCTCAACGCAGGCGATTATAAACTATACTCCGATATTAAAATCGATTTTCCTTACGAAAAAAAAATCCCTGAAAGTTCGCTTTTAAATTTTAGCATCTATCCTAACCCAACCCACGGCGATGCAAACATTTTATTACAAGTAAAAGACAATAACAAAGTAAGTTTAAGAGCCTTTTCTGTCGATGGCAGCTACGTTTGTGATATATTCAACGGAGTGATGTCGGGCAGCAACAACATTAAATGGCAAGCTCCAAAAAAAGGATTATATGTCGTGGAATTAACTGTCGGAAACTTCAAAAAAACGACAAAAATAATTTGTTTGTAACTAACTTTTTTAACAGGAAAAAATAATTAAATTTATTATTGAACCGTACTTTAGAAAAATATATATAAATTTGCAATTATGAACACGTAATAAAATTAATTAATCAACTATTAACTAAATATTAAATCTATGAAAAGATATATACTCTTTAAAACATCCTTACTGATATTCCTGCTGTTGGGATTTGCTTTCAGTGGCTTTTCTCAACAATTAGATGTAAGAGGGGTAGTAACCGATGCGAAAGACGGTTCAACAATACCCGGAGTAACCATTCAGGTTAAAGATACTTTTTTGGGTACATTAACCGATATTGACGGAAACTACAGCATAAGCGTCAATAAGGGAGAAACCTTGGTGTTTTCGTTTATTGGTTACGAAAGTCAGGAAATTGTGGCGGACAACAATGTTATAAACGTTGCTCTAAAAACTGCTGTTACCGACCTTGACGAAGTTTTGGTTATAGGTTATGGAACTCAAAAGAAGACAGATAAAACCGGTGCTATCACACACCTAACATCGGATGAACTAAACAAAGGTCTTCTTACCGACCCTATTCAAGCAATGCAAGGTAAGGCAGCCGGAGTTTTAATTACCAAAAAAGGTGGCGACCCTAATGCCGGATTTGCTGTAAAAATTAGGGGTTCTGCCGGATTCGACTCCAACACGTCTCCACTGTATGTGATAGATGGAGTTCCTAATGCTGACCCGACCGCTATCGCCCCTGGCGATATTGAAACTTATAACGTATTGAAAGATGCTGCTTCTACGGCTATTTACGGTTCGCAAGGAGCAAACGGCGTTATACTTATCACGACTAAAAAAGGTTCGGCGAAAAAAGGTGCTACTGTTACAGGCTTTAGCTCACAAGTATCTTTCGATAAGGTTGCTAAAAAATTAGACGTTCTTTCTGCTTCCGAACTAAGAGATTTTGCAAATCAAAAATTACAAAACAGTCTTGCTGAACACCCAAACTGGACTGTTGACAGTATATTTACCGACGGCGGTGCTAACACCGATTGGCAAGACGAAATATACAGAATAGGAATTACTACAAACAACAACCTTAATTTTAGCGGCGGTAGCGAAAATAGCTCTTACTACGCATCAGTTACACACGCCAACTGGCAAGGTGTTATGAAAGGAACTGAAAAAGAAAGAACAACTGCCAAACTTAATGTTACTCACAAAGCTCTCAACGACAAACTAAATCTGTCGGGTAATATTATGACATCGTTTGAAAATAACGACTACGAAAACTACGACGGGTACGATAAAGATGATATTATTTATCAAGCTATTTCGCACAACCCAACCGACCCTGTTTATAACCCCGACGGCACATACAACAAAACTCAAAGGGAGTTTAACTACGAAAATCCGCTTGCCGTTATTGATATGATTACCAACGTTAGAAACCTAAAAAGCTACTTGGGTAATATAAGAGCTGACTACGAAATCATCTCCGACCTAACTTTATCGGTTAATGCATCGTATTTGCGTAACGACAGCCACTCAAAATATTTCCGTCCTAAAGGAGTTTACGCTTCTGCCGACGATGGTTATGGTCGTCACGGTTACACCAACAACGAACAAAAAACCATTGAAACTACACTAACTTACATTAAAAACTTCGACAAACACAATCTTGACCTTATTGGCGGGCACTCGTGGCAAGAAAACAACTACAACGGATTTTGGGCACAAGGTTCAAATGCGCAATCACCTTTTATTGGAGCCGAAAATTTATCCTCATTAGCTGACATTAAATACGGCGATATTGGCTCTTACCGCGGAATGTCACGATTAATCGGTATGTTTGTTAGAGCTCAATATAACTTTAACTCTACATACTACGCTTCGGCGTCGCTACGTAGAGACGGCTCAACCAAATTTGGAGAAAACAACAAATGGGGTCTTTTCCCAACATTTGCTTTAGGTTGGAATATGCAAAACGAAAACTTCCTAAAAGATGTTTCGTGGTTAAATCAACTTAAATTGCGTGCCAGCTACGGAGTATCAGGAAACCAAGCTATTGGAGAATATAGAAGCAGATTATCATGGACTCCCAGCGGTTTAGCTATTAATCCTGAAACAGGCGAACAAGTAATTTCTTACCAACCCGCTTGGAACTCTAACCCTAATTTGAAATGGGAAAGAACATCAGAAATCAACTTGGGTATTGACTTCGCAATTTTCAACAGCAGAATTAGCGGTAGTATCGAATTATATTCAAAAAACACTACCGACTTGCTTGGTCAGTATAGCGTTCCCGTACCACCAAACTTGGCTTCTACAACTTTTGCTAACTCGGGAGCAGTTACCAATAAAGGTGTTGAATTATTTGTTCAAGCTTTTGTTATCGACAATAAAAATTTCTCGTGGAAAACAAGTTTAACGGCATCTCACAATAAATCGAAATTCACCGATTTGGGAGAATTTGCAACCGACTCATCAGGAGTTAGACACGAAGGATGGCTTACCGGTAGAGGTATGATTGGAGCTCAATATTACGTCACAGGTATTGCAGTTGGACATGGATTTGGCGAATTTTATCTACCCGAATTTGTGTCTATATTAGATGGCAAGCCAGTTTATCGTTCGCTTTCAGGCGGTTACACAACGAATTTGGTCGAAGCAAAAAGATCGTTCGTTGGCTCGGCAACTCCAGTATTAGAAATTGGATGGTCAAACTCATTTGTATTGTTTAACAATTGGACTGTTGACTTGGCTTTCCGTTCTATGATTGGAAACAAAGTCTTTAATGCTACAAGAATGTTCTTCGATGTACCCGGCAATATGCCTTCAATCAACGGAACGCCCGACGCTATTGACTGGTACGAAAAGGGCAGAACCGACCAAAGTGTAATTTTCTCGGATTATTACCTTGAAGATGCTTCATTCTTACGTTTGGATTACTTAGCTATTGGATACAACTTCAACGTTGAAAAAATAAAATGGCTTAAAGGTCTGAACCTTAGCATTATGGCAAACAACCTGTTTACTATTACAGGATATTCGGGCATAGACCCAGAAACTTTTATCGACGGCTTGTCGTACGGAGTTGACCAATACAACGTATATCCCAAAACAAGAACAGTTTCAATAGGATTGAACGCTAAATTTTAATCAACATTTAAAAACTATTTAAGATGAAAAAAATAATTATAATATTAATATTAGCAATAGTTGGTACTACGTTTTACTCTTGTACCAAATTAGACGAAATCTACTACGATAAAATTCCGGGTCATTTATACCCCGAAAATGATGCTCAAATTGCCAATTTAAGTGTTGATGCCTACAAACGACTTCAAATACTTATTGACGACAACGGCTGGTGGTTCTTGGCTCAGGAAATGACCTCCGACGAGTTTTGTTGTCCCGTTAGGGGTTCCGACTGGTTCGACGGCGGAAAATGGCTATATCTTCACACTCACCAGTGGACAAACGACATCGATGCAGTTAATACCATGTGGAGTGCCTTCTGGGAAGGTATTACCTCATGTAATCAAATTATTGACATGCTCAACTCTCTTGAAGACAGCGAAGCAATACATAGAAAAAAAGCTGAAGTTGAGGTTGTAAGGTCATTCTATTACTACTTACTGTTAGACAATTACGGCGACGCACCTTATCTAACAACTGCCAATTTGCCCAGCGATTTCTTACCAACCAAAGTAAGTCGCAAAGCTATTTTCGACAGCATAACTACAACTGTAGCCAATAACGTTAAATATCTGAAAGATGTTGATAACAAATATATGGCAACCAAATATATGGCTTATGCATTGTTGGCTAAACTATACCTTAATGCAGAAGTCTATACAGGCGTACCGCAATGGGAAAAAGCAGGACTGTACTGCGATAGCGTTATAGCAGGACCTTATTCGTTAGAAGCTGACTTTTTAGCACCTTTTAAAACAAATAATGAAAATTCTTCGGAAATCATTTTCTCAATACCATTTGATGAAAATACCGCACATGGCTTCCGTCTTCACATGCGTTCACTACACTATCAAAGCAACTTAACCTTTGATATGCCTGTTGGTCCATGGAACGGCTTATGTGCCGTATATGATTTCTATCAGACTTACGAAGACAACGATGCTCGTAAAAGCGGCTACTTTATGACAGGACAGCAATATACACACGATGGAAAGATTATTATTGAGAGTATTACCAACGAACCTCTAGTTATCGATCCTTTTGTTCCGTCAATAAATATGCAAGAAGGTAACTTTACTCCCAAACAAATCAGGACAACAGGTGCACGTGTCCTTAAGTATGAAATTAAGTTAGGTGCTAAAGAAAACCTAAGCAACGACTTTCCACTTTTCAGACTTTCTGACATATATCTGATGAAAGCCGAATGTGAAATGCGACTTGGCAGGTCTGGCGACCAATGGATAAACCCAATTCGCAGACGTGCAGGCGTTGAAGAATGGACTGGTGCTACCTTGCAACAACTATTGGACGAAAGAGGCAGAGAACTTTGGGTTGAAGGACACAGAAGACAAGACCAAATCAGATTCGGAAAATGGGAAAATGCTTGGTGGGAAAAACCCGCTACAACTCCAGAAAGAAGAACGTTCCCCATTCCTAAATGGGCTACCGACTCAAATCCTAACTTATTGTAAATCTTTATAAAAGCCTTTTGTTTGGCATTATTTTTGTGCAAAATATTAAGACTTTATAAATTAAATATTAAAAAATTATTATTAACTAAAATTTTAAAAAATGAGACATTTAAATTTAAAAAAATTAGCTAGTTATTTAATGATCGCCGTACTAGGCTTATCATTTGCTTTTACATCATGTAAAAAAGACAAAGAAGATGAGGACAACAACATAGTACTCGACGGTGTTTATATCAAAGGTGGAGCAACAGCTCTTGAAGATTTTGACGCCAAAGGAATGCTTAAAGTAACTCGCAACGAAGTAAACCAAGAAGACAGAGCAACTCTATTAGAAATATACGTTGCCGTTAAAGCTGGAGACGAAGGCTTTAACATCGTTGAAGTTAAAGGTGATGTTAGAAAAACCTACGGACCTGATGCAGATTTTGCAATCGTACCCGATGCCGATCGTCATGGCGACGAACCTAAAGGCGTTGATCTTTGGAAAGGTAATCTTGTTGAAAACGACAACAAATTTACCGTAAACACTGATGGGTTATACCATGTTGTTATTGACACTGAATTGAACAAAGTTGTTATGTGTAAAGTTGAATGGGGCGTTATTGGTGCTGCAACTCCTAACGGATGGAATGGAAGTACTCCAATGCCTATGAAAGCATTTGACCTTAACAACATAGTTTTTGAAGCTACCGATCTTAACCTTTCAAAATCTGAGTTTAAATATCGTTACTCAGATGGTTGGAAAATATTCTTAGATACGGAATTAGAAATTGGTGAAGGCATAAAAGGAGTTAGCGTTAATACCAACTTTGGTGGTGCTGTTGATGCTTTAGTTCCTGGTGGTCCTAACATTAACAATGAAGTTTCAGGTGTATATACCGCAACCTTGGAATGGAAACTTGGAGAAAAGTACATTGCTACTTTAACAAAAACTGGTGATATTCCCATGATTGACTACTCAAATTATCAAGTAGGTATTATTGGCAGTTGCTACAACAAAGCTGACGGAACTCAAGCAGCTTGGGACGAAAACTTCGGAACTCACCTACCTGTAGTTGATGGAAATGTTTACACATGGACATATAATATTCCAATTATTCCGGGTGAATTCAAATTCCGTCAAGGTGATGATTGGGCAGGCATGAGCTTAGGATACAACGACCTTACATGGACAGGTCCTGCAGCAGGCGACTTCTCAGACAACGGTGGTAACATTAAAATTGATGTAGAAGGAAATTACACTTTAGTTCTTATTATTGATGCTGCTACTGAAACATTTACAGTTGAAGCTACTAAAAACTAAAACTGTATTTTAAAAATCTATCTAATGGGCTGTCTGAAAACCAAAGGCAGCCCATTTTTTTTATACCTTTTTTGGGAACTAAACGTAGTGCTCATAATTCAATGAATAGCCTGACTTTGAATTAGCAGTTTTTTGAATTATTAATATCATGTTTATAAAAAAAGAGTACTTTTATAATGTTTTTAAATTAGCATTAGATATGGATTACACATCAAAATTAGAGTCATTATGGAAAAATATTTATCCCGATAATGACATTACGCTGTTACACAACTTTTTAAAATCTATAGAAATATATAAAAAAAACAAAAGCATTAAAAACAATAAAACCGATTGGTACAAAGATGCGGTGATTTATTCGTTATATGTAGATAGGTTTAACAATGATTTTTCGGGTTTGGAAAAAAAGTTGGATTATCTGCAAGATTTAGGAGTGAACTGCTTGTGGCTTCTGCCTATTTTGGAATCTCCTATGAGAGATGCCGGATTTGACATTTCCGACCATTACTCTGTCAGAGACAGTTTGTTTGCAAACAAAAACACCGAAACCAACATTCAATTTAAACAATTTGTAGATCAGGCTCACAAGAGAGGAATAAATATTATTTTCGATTTTGCTATAAACCACACTTCCGACCAACATCCATGGTTTTTAGAAGCTAAGAAATGTAAAAACAATCCTTATAGGAATTATTATATTTGGGCTGACGACGACAAAGGCTACGCCGATGCTCGCATTATTTTTAAAGGTATTGAAGATTCAAATTGGCAAAAATGCGACGACCAATATTATTTTCATCGTTTTTTTAATTTTCAGCCCGATCTAAACTACAAAAATCCCGAAGTTCTCTTTTCCATGTGTAGAGCCATGCTTTATTGGCAAAATATTGGCATCGACGGCTTTAGAGCCGATGCTATCCCCTACTTATGGAAAGAAGAAGGCACAGATTGCGAAAATCTGCCACAAACGCATTTGGTGGTTAAGTTTTTCAGAGCTGTTTTAGATTACGTTTCGCCTGGAACTCTTTTATTAGCAGAGGCTTGCCAACAACCTAACAAAGTTGTAGAATATTTAGGCGATGGCGACGAATGCCACGCTGCATACCACTTCCCGCTTATGCCACGTATGTTTAAGGCAATAGCACAACAAGACGGCAACCCGATTATTGATACACTTGACGAAAAATTTACACCGATTATTAGTCCCGAAGCACAGTGGTTTACTTTCTTGAGATGCCACGATGAGTTGAGCTTGGAATTGGTCTACGTTACCGAAGAAGAACGCAAGTTTATTCACGAACACTATTGCCACAAAGAATTGTGGGATTTCAGGAATGGCGAAGGAATTTCTGCCCGACTTGCAGACCTTATGCAATACAACTCAGATAAAATATTATTGGCATACTCTATTATGCTAACACTCACAGGCTCTCCTATTATTTATTATGGTGATGAGTTTGCTACTGTGAATGACGAAGACCTGTATTACTCAACAATTGAAAAAACAGGAAAAGACGACACCAGATTTTTAGTAAGAAACTATATAAATTGGAATGAGGTTGAAACCGATTTGAATAACAAGAACTCGCTGCCTTCAAAGGTGTTTTATCCTTTGAAAAACATGATAAACGTCAGAAATAAATACAATGTTTTTGGCAGGGGAACCTTACATTTTGACGAAAACAATAAGGATAAAAACCTTCTGATTTACAAGCGTGAGTGCGAAAATGTTACGATACAAATAATTCATAATTTAAGCGAGCAAACCAAAGACATAAGCGACTTTATCGTAAAACACAACTCTCAATCCGACTTGTTGGGAAATACAATAAGCGATAAATTAGCTCCGTACGGTTTTTTATGGATATTGTGTTAGAAAGTAAAAATAAAGTAAATATGCAATTTTTATGCAAATATGTAAGTTTGAAACCAGAAGTTGAAAGTTCTGAGTTTTGAGTCAGGAGTTTTGAGTTTTTAATACTCAAGACTCAGAACTCAGAAATCAGAACTTAAAACTCACACCAACGACCACGAAGACAGAAATTGCACATTAATAAATAATTAATATGTATAAATACAAATTTAAAGCTGTAATATTCGATTTAGACGGTGTTATCACCCAAACTGCGCAAGTACACAACTCTGCATGGAAAAAAATGTTCGACTCTTTTTTGAAAGAACACGCAAAAAATACAAATACCGAATTTGTCGAGTTTTCCAATCAGGATTATCTGAAATATGTTGATGGAAAGCCCAGATACGAAGGAGTTAAGTCGTTTTTGAAATCTAGAAATATTGATTTGGAAATGGGAACACCTGACGACTCGCCGGAAATTATTAGCATTTGCGGTTTAGGCAACAAAAAGAACGAAATGTTTAATCAAGTGTTAGAACAAGATGGTGTTAAAACCTACGAAAGCACTGTAGATTTTATGAAAAGATTAACTCAATGCGGTATCCCTATTGGAGTTGCATCGTCGAGTAAAAACTGCAAAGCCGTATTAAAAGCTGCAAACCTTACTCATTATGTTCTAACAAGAGTCGATGGTGTTGTTTCTGCCGAAATTGGCTTGAACGGTAAACCTGCACCTGATATATTTTTAAAGGCAGCCGAAAATTTAAATGTTAACCCTAAAGATACAATTGTTGTAGAAGATGCATCATCAGGCGTTGAAGCTGGCAGAAACGGTGGCTTCGGCTTGGTTATAGGACTTGCCAGAGAAAATAATCATAGTCAGCTTTGGCAGCACGGAGCCGATATGGTTGCTAATGACATGGCAGAAATTTCCGACGACCGTATTAACCAATGGTTTGAAACAGGTGCAGAAAAAGACCAATGGCAAATATCGTATCACGACTATAATACAAGCAATGAAAAGTCGAGAGAAGCCATGCTGACAGTCGGAAACGGCTACATGGGCATCAGAGGCTGTATGGTTGAACAAGCAGAAGATAAATTTAATTATCCTGCAACGTATATCGCTGGTTTGTACAATACTCTCCCAACTCGCATAGCCGATAGAGATATTTATAATGAAGACTTTGTCAGAATTCCCGACGGATTGAACGTGTTTTTCAAAATAGATGACAATCCTGTTTTCAACCTGCACGACTCAAAAATATTAGAAATTAATAGGACTTTGAAGTTTAAAGAGGGCGTACTTTATAAAAATATGCTTGTCGAAACTCCCGAAAATTCAGTTTTGGATATTTCGTCTAAGAAGTTTGCTTCAATGGACAATCCACACCTTGCTGCGATAAGCTACACTATTACTCCTACAAATTCCAAAAACACAATTACATTTATTTCAAAACTTGACGGAAATATTATTAATGCCGGAGTTGAAAGATATAAATCCTTGAACCAAAAGCATATTAAAGCTGAATTTGTCGATTGTAACGAAGAAAAAAACACTATTTCAATTCAAACCAAAACCACACAGTCGGGAATAAGTATAGCACAAACCGTTAAGCACAACTTTTTACTCGACGGTAAGCCAATAAATATTCAGCCGAAAATTTTGAAAAAAGATGGTGAAATAATTGCCGAATATACTATTCAAGTTGAACAAAATTCGCAAATAATTATTCAAAAAATAATGGCTGTTGCAACGTCAAAGCACGACGACCAAAAAGAGCCAATGCAATTTGTCAACAACCTGATTGATACGGTATCATTCAACGAACTTCTGCAACAATCGGTTAGTCAATGGGAAAAATTATGGCAAAAGTTAGATGTAAAAGTCGTTTACAACAGATTTACTCAAAAATTACTACGTTTGCATATCTATCACTTGTTATCATCAATGTCGCCACACAACGTAAATTTCGATGCTAGCATTACAGCCAGAGGTTTACACGGCGAGGCGTACAGAGGTCATATTTTTTGGGACGAAATTTTCATCTTGCCGTTCTATACACTCAAGTTGCCCGAAATTTCAAAAGCTATGCTGATGTACAGGTACAGGAGATTAGATGCTGCTCGCAAATACGCCAAACAACACGGCTACAAAGGTGCTATGTTTCCATGGCAAAGCGGCTCCGACGGAACCGAACAAACTCAAATTATACACCTAAATCCGCTAAACGGACAATGGGGAGACGACAACAGTTCGCTTCAAAGACATGTTTCCATTGCCATTGCGTTCAACGTTTGGGAATACTTCCACGTTACTAACGACATGGATTTTCTACTCAATTACGGTTTGGAAATGTTTTTGGAAATATGCCGATTTTGGGAAAGCAAAACCGAATGGAACGAAGTTAGAAACAGGTACGACATTAAAAAAGTAATGGGACCCGACGAGTTCCACGAAAAATATCCCGACGCCGAAACCGGTGGCTTAAATAATAACGCCTACACAAATATTATGGTTGCTTGGCTTTTCGATAAAGCTCAAAATCTAATCAACAACAAAGGAGATAAAATAGATGAGGCATTAAACAGAATTAATTTCACGAAAGATGAAATAAGAAAATGGGACGAAATTAAAACCAAACTGTTTCTTGATATTGACAAAGACGGTATTATCGCTCAGTACGAAGGATATTTCGATTTGAAAGAAGTCAACTTAGACGAATACAAGCAAAAATACGGAAATGTTTACAGAATGGATCGTATTTTGAAAGCCGAAGGCAAAAGTCCCGACGATTACAAAGTAGCAAAGCAAGCCGATTTCCTAATGGTTTTCTACTTGTTGGAAAAGGACGAGGTTGACGAAATACTACTTAAAATGAACTACTCATTACCAGCCGACTATTTTGATAAAAACTTAAATTACTACTTAGCCAGAACATCGCATGGTTCTACTCTTAGCAGAATTGTTCACGCAAAATTATTGGCAAAAACTAATATGAAATTAAGCTGGAAATTGTACCAAGAGGCACTAAGCAGCGATTTTATCGATATTCAGGGCGGAACCACTGCCGAAGGCATTCACACAGGAGTTATGGGCGGAACTATTATGACAGCCCTTAATACGTATGCAGGACTGAATTATCACAAAAACGAACCTGTTGTCAAACCCAACATGCCTGAGCGCTGGGATGAAATTAATTTTTCCATAAACTTCCGCAATAAATTGATTGAATTTAATGTTAAAAAATAAAATTATATGTTAGGAGACGTATTACTTATAACTGAAAAACACCAAAAAGCCGGTGAAATTATTATAAATCATATTCTTGAAAATAGAAAAGATAAAATGACTATCGCCATTTCCGGCGAATCCGGCTCGGGAAAAACCGAACTTGCTCATGTTGTTTCTAAAGGACTTAGAAAGCACGGAATATTTGCCAAGCCAATGCATACCGACAACTACTACAAAACTCTGCCGCTTGAAAGAACCGAATGGCGAACCAAAAACGGCGTTGAAAATGTTGTAGGCTACGACGAATACGACTGGGATACAATTTACCGAAATATTGATGAATTTAAAAGAGGTGTTTCTTCAACCAGCCCTTGCGTTGACCTTGTAACCGAGCAAGTTGATAAACTTACCACAGATTACAAAGATATTGATATGTTAATCATCGACGGACTGTACGCCATAAAAACCGACAACATTGATTTGCGTATCTTTATTGACTTAACTTATCACGAAACCAAGAAAGCTCAAGTTGTTAGAGGGAAAGAGCCTCAAAACCAATTCCGTATGTCTGTACTGGAACAAGAACACAAAATGGTAAGCAAACTAAAAAGCCTCGCCAATATTATTATCGACAAGGCATATGAGGTAGTTTTTGTGTAAAATAAATACTAATACAAGATAATAACGAAAACAAACTGCTCTACTCAATCTTTAGCTTTCTTTTCTTGTACAAATAAGAATAAATTATCACAAAAGGCAACATAAAACGTGGAGGAAGCTTACGCCTTCACATCATAATTTATTGTTTTAATACTTTAAATTCTCTTGCACCTTTTATTGTACCAAGTCTAAGTACGTAAACGCCACGCGTTAGAGACGACACATCTACAGCAGTCTCTGTAGCAGCTAATTTGGTTTTATTAAGCACCAACTTACCATAAACATCATAAATCTCAATGCTTTTTATTTGACTGTCGGTATTTATATACAGTATATCATTAACCGGATTAGGATAAACGTTAATATTAGCAATACCTTCTAGACTTATGCTAGCCTCGCAATCGAACGTACCTGTAGTAGGGACAATTGTACTATCGCAAGCGTGCAAAACTCTCCAATCTTTGTCTATAGCGTTTTGACTGTTGGTAGCTATTACATCCTGATAATTAGAAGAAGATGCATCATAAACCGGGAAAATTTTTCCAATACCAACAATAGATAAATCGCAGTATATTTGGTCTATATCCAGAGTGCTTAAATTATTGTTGTAGCAAGAAAACTCGCTTAATCTACTTGTCCCTCTCACATTCAATGAAGTAATGTTATTATTTTCGCAAGTTAATTTTCTTAATCTCTCAAGCCCACTAACATCCAAAGTGGTGAGATTATTATTAGCACATAGAAATTCATTTAACTTAGTAAATTCGCTCACATCCAAGGCACTTAGACTATTATTATGGCAGTAAAAATATGTCAACTTCGTCAGTCCGCTTATATCCAAAGAACTGAGATTATTATTATTGCATAATAAATATTCTAACGCTGTAAGACCACTTACATTCAAAGTAGTTAAGTTGTTAAAGTGGCAATACAATGATTTCAAATTTGTTTGAACACTCACATCCAATGAGCTGAGATTATTGTTATAACAATATAATATCGATAATGCAGCAGGCCCATTTACATCCAGAGAAGCGAGATTGTTGTCGGCACAGTATAAATCTGTTAGTGCAGTAGAACCGCTTATATCCAAAGAACTGAGATTATTATTGCTACATCTTAAATATTTTAGCTGTCCAAGTCCGCTCAAATCCAAAGAACTAAGACTATTATTCTCGCAGTTCAATTCTTCTAATGCTGAAAGGCCACTGACAACCAAAGAAGTTAGATTGTTATTTTGACATTTTAATTTTTTTAATGCTGTAAGATGGCTCACATTCAAAGAAGTAAGATTATTGTCGGCACAAGTTAAAAATTTCAATGCTGTAAGTCCATTAAGTTCCATAAATGTAAGACTATTATATTGACAATTTAATTCTTCAAGTGAAGTTAGCCCGCTAGCGACTAGGTAGCTAAGTTTGTTATCGGAGCAGTTTAACTTTTTAAGCATGGTTAGTCCATTCAAAGACAAAGAGCTGATTTTGTTGCTACGGCAGTTTATCTCCACTAATGCAGTAAGCCCGCTGGCATCCAACATCGTGATACTGTTACTGGGACACCATAACAATTCGAGTGCGGTAAGTCCGCTTACATCTAATGACGTGAGATTGTTTTCATAGCATACCAATTCCACCAGTTGAGTAAGCCCCCCACTAACATCCAATGACGTAAGATTATTTTCACTACATTCCAATACTTCCAACGCTGTAAGACCACTAGCATCTAAAGTAGTTAGATTATTTATGGTACAATACAATTCTTTTAACGCAGTAAGCCCACCTACATTCAAAGAACTGAGTTGGTTATTACCGCAGTATAAGTACTCTAATCCTGTATGACCGCTTACGTCAAGAGATTCGAGCATATTGCCACTACAATGCAATTTATTCAACGTACTAAACCCACTTACATCCAAAGAAGTTAGCCTATTAATTTGACAATTTAAATGTTCAAGCATAGTTAGCCCGCTTATGTTCAATGATGTGAGCTTGTTGCCACTACATTCCAGGTTTTTTAATCCTGGCGAACTGCTTACATCCAAAGATGTGAGATCCCAATTACTGCTGCAATCTAAAATTTCGAGCATAGTTAGCCCGCTTACATTTAAAGATTTAATACGGTTTTTCTCGCACCATAAAGAATTTAGGGCATCGCTATTAGAAGCATCCAAGCCTGTAATCAAGCTGCCATTTTTTGCACAATAAAAAAACTTAATATCACCGTAAAATCTCATTGTTGTGGAATCGGCATAATAACTTCTAAGTCCTTGCCAAGTTGAATTTACTATAAAAGTACTATCTATAGAACCGCTTACAAACCTAATAGGAGTGTTTGCAGCAACTGCTGATAGATTAATCTTTATATCCTGCCCTTGCCGTACTGTTAACTCTATCCAGCGTGACATGTTTTGTGCTGTTGCCAAGTTTATATTGGCGAATATAGCTATGACTATGATAGCCAAAATAGTTTTTACATTTGTTTTCATATCTATA
>JAPXLB010000003.1:0-202464 GCA_033809755.1 Lentimicrobiaceae bacterium | reverse complement strand
TTTTTGTTACTTTTTTATCAAGAAAAAAGTAAATAAAGAAAAATAGAACCTTTAAAGCTAAATTTTGCCACCTACTCGCTAGCTTTTACAAACCGAGTGTAACACAGCGGCTTTGTTAAACTTTTTAATAATCAATAAACTTTTCGGGTTTCAATTTTGTTTTTTTCATTTTCTTTGCTTGTCCAAAGAAAACGAAACAAAAGAAAAGACACTTTTTACAAGGAATTTTTTATTGCCCTTAGGCAATAAAAACCGTACAAAAGAAACTAAATTTCTTACAAGGATTCAGAAATTTTTAACGTTTCTTTTATACATATTCTGCGTAAAAAGAATTTTAAAATAGTGAAATTTTGCCACCTACTCGCTTGCTTTTGCAAACCGAGTGTAACACAGCGGCTTTGTTAAACTTTTTAGTAATCAATAAACTTTTCGGGTTTCAATTTTGTTTTTTTCATTTTCTTTGCTTGCTTTAATAAATTAGAAGTTGGAAATTAGAATTTCAACTGTTGCTAATTTTTTCAAAGCAAGTGTAAGTTTAAATCGCATACTACAAAAATTAAATTTTCGATAAGGGTGCGTGTTTTTTGTTAAAAAATCTTTTCTTCATGCTTAAACTTAGTTTTATATCTACAAATTTATATTTTTGCGAAGACAACTTTTATTAATCAAAATAAAAAAAACCAATGAAAAAAAGTATTAAAGGAACAGAAACAGAAAAAAACTTAATGAAATCTTTTGCCGGCGAATCGCAAGCAAGGATGCGTTACACTTATTTTGCTAAAGAAGCAGATAAAGAAGGCTACAAGCAAATTGCAGCCATTTTTATGGAAACTGCCGAACAAGAAAAAGAACACGCAAAACGCATGTTTAAATATTTGGAAGGCGGAATGCTTGAGATTACATCAACTTTTCCGGCAGGAGTTATCGGAACAACAGCCGAAAATTTAAAAGCCGCAGCTGAGGGCGAAAACGAAGAATGGGCAGAATTGTATCCACACTTCGCCGATGTAGCAGAAAAAGAAGGTTTTAAAGAAATTGCTACAATGTACCGAATGATAGCAAAAGCCGAAGCAATTCACGAAGAACGCTATTTAAAACTGTTGGAACGCGTTAAAGACGGAACAGTATTTTCTCGCGAAGAATCAACAGAATGGCAATGTCGCAATTGCGGATATGTTCACAAAGGCAAAAATGCACCAGAACTTTGTCCGGCATGCTTACATTCTCAAGCTTACTTTGAGCCAAAGAACGATAAATATTACTAGTAGTTTGGCAAAAATCGTAAGATTTAATACCGAAAATATCACACTTTAAATTAGTTGTACATAAGTACGACGAACATGTTGTTTTGTCAAATTTAACACCGTAAAACGTTAATTTGTTTTACGGTTTTTTGTTTACTTTGAGTTTTGTTAATAAGAACAGATATTAATTGAGTTGTTTGCTTTTTGAACATTTGTTTTAATCAATAACCCTTTAGGTTTCAATTTTGTTTTTTTCATTTTCTTTGCTTGTCCAAAGAAAACGAAACAAAAGAAAAGACACTTTTTACAAGGAATTTTTTATTGCCTTGTGGCAATAAAAACCGTATAAAAGAAACTAAATTTCTTACAGGGATTCAGAAATTTTTAACGTTTCTTTTATACATATTCTGCGTAAAAAGGATTTTAATTGAGTGAAATTTTATTGGCTTTTTGGTTCTTTTGTGTTACCCGAGAGTATTGAGTACCTTTAAAAATAATACGAAACAAAATAACACAAAAGAAGGTAAGATATATATAAAAGTGTTATATTTGTAGAACATTTCTATTGTAAAAAAATGACAAATCAATCGAGTGATACATATTTTACTCTGCAAGAAGCCATAATAGGTCTAGGTTACGAATGGCAGGAGAAAGATTTTTTTTTCTGTCACGGCGTTTTCCCTATAATTGAAAACTCAACTACCGATATGAAAGACTATGTGGGTATTTTGCTGTGTACCCAAGGCGATATAGATATAAGTATTAATGAAGTGGACTACAATCTTACGGCTTCTACTTTACTTATTGCACAACCATCTTCAATTGTGCATATTATTTGTTCAAGAAGTCAATACAATGGAATTTTAATGTTTGTAGCACGTGATTTTTTGGCAAAATATATTATAAATGCTCAGCTTGTACAGCCCTTTCGGCAAGTTTCCAAAAACCAATACCTGTTGGCTAAATTAACAAGCGAAGAACAGAAAAGTCTTATTGATATTTATAGACTCATTTACAGAAAAAGAGAAACAAAAGACTCAGTATTTCAGCTTGAAGCATTACGTAATTTGTTATTAGCTTATATTTGTGAAATAGCCGAAATTTTTCTGAAAAGTGAAAATGTAGAAACCCGCTCAACAAGAAATGAAGAAATTACCGATGCTTTTTTTAATCTGCTACACCAACCTTTAAGAGCAAGCAACAAAACAGCATTTTTCGCAGACTTGTTAAACATATCTCCTAAACACCTGATTAAAGCTGTTAAAACAACTACAGGAAAATCGCCGGGTGTTTTTATTAATGAAAAAATAACCGACTATGCTAAATTGCTGTTAGCCGACAATAATCTTTCCGTAAGCCAAATATCCGACAAGTTAGGATTTTCCGAAACATCATCCTTTAGCAAATTTTTTAAAAAGCAAGTAGGTATATCCCCATCTCAATTTAAGCAACAGCTTTAAAAAGTGAATTTCAGACAACTACATGTGAATTTCGGGCAATTAAATAACCCCCATGTTTGTTAATTTTGTGAAACTAAATTCGTATTATTCAGGTTTTAGACATTTATAGCATGATAATACGGGACAAGTTACATAAATATCACAAATTTTTTCAGAAATGGATAAAAAAAATATTGACAATGATTCTCCCAAAAGACCGGGTATAAATTGGAGTAGTTTTTTGTGGACTCTTGCCTTGTTGTTGATACTCAATTCTTTAGTGTTTCCTTATTTATTTAAACCCAAAATTATTCACACAACATACAGTGATTTTTTAAACAAAGTCGATTCGGGTTTAATAAAGCAAGTAAACATCGACGGGAATAAAATTTATTTTACCGCATCAAGCGATACGATTGATAAGAAGGACGATGGCAAAGACCTTGTTTTTCAGACAGGCAAAATGAATGATGCCAATTTAGTTGATAGACTTTTGCTAGCAGATAGTACTAACGAAAACGGAAAAATTGAATTTAACGAAACCATTCCACGTGAAAACTCGCCCATATTAAGCTTTTTGCTTTACTGGGTACTGCCCGGAGTAATTTTCTTCTTTATTTGGAGAAATGCAATGAAATCGATGGGCGGAAAATACGGCGGTAATTACATGAGTTTTGGAAAGGATAAAGAAAAAATTTATGCCGAAGACGAAATAAAAACCACTTTTGCCGATGTTGCAGGGCAGGAAGAAGCAAAAGAGTCGTTAAGCGAGATAATCGACTTTTTGCATAATCCTAAGAAATACAGCGAAATAGGAGCTGCACTGCCCAAAGGAGTTTTACTTGTTGGTCCTCCGGGAACCGGTAAAACCCTTATAGCTAGAGCTGTTGCAGGTGAAGCCAAAGTACCGTTCTTTGCTCTTTCAGGTTCCGAATTTGTTCAAATGTTTGTGGGAATGGGTGCTGCCAAAGTGCGAGATTTGTTCAGTCAGGCAAATAAAAAAGCACCTTGTATTATTTTTATTGATGAAATAGATGCCATTGGCAAAAGACGTGACGGAATGGCAAGCAACGACGAACGTGAACAAACGCTAAACCAATTGCTTACAGAAATGGACGGTTTCGACGGACGAAAAGGAGTTGTTATTCTTGCAGCTACTAACCGTCCCGAAAGTTTAGACAAAGCTTTGCTTCGTCCCGGCAGGTTCGACCGCCGAGTTCAGATGGAACTTCCCGATTTGGAAGGTCGAAAAGCAATTTTGCAAGTGCATCTTAAAAAAGTAAAACACGAAGAAATAGATTTAGACTTAATTGCTCGTGCTACGTCTGGTGCATCAGGGGCAGAGATAGCAAATATCGTTAATGAAGCTGCTTTGAGAGCCGTTAGAAATAACAGCAATAGTGTTACAACAAGTGATTTGGAAGAGAGTATTGAAACTGTTATTGCCGGAGCAAAACGAAAAGGAAAGGTTATTTCCGACGAAGAGAAACGAGTTATTGCTTACCACGAAATAGGTCATGCCATGGTTGCTGCAATGCAGTCGCACTCGGCTCCGGTGCACAAAATCACTATTATTCCCCGCACGTCTGGAGCACTTGGCTACGTCATGCAGGTAGATGAAAGTGAACGCAACCTGTACAGCAAAGAAGATTTGGAAAATAGGATAACAACATTTACCGGTGGACGTGCCGCCGAAGAAGTGATTTTTGGTAGAATAACAACAGGTGCATCCAACGATATAGAACAAGCCACAAAACTTGCTCGTGCTATGGTTACCCGCTACGGAATGAGCGATGAGTTTGGTATGGTCGCTTTGGAAACGGTAAACAATCCTTACTTGAGTAGTGATACGTCTTTGAGTTGCTCTGCAAAAACAGCCGCTCGTGTCGATGATGTTGTGCTTTCGATTGTGAAAAAAGCTCACGAAAAAGCAAAAAATATCATTATCGAAAATGAAGCCAAAATGCACGAATTAGCGGAATATCTCATTGAAAAAGAAACTATTACAGGCGAAGAGTTTATGAAAATACTGCAGAGTACAGAAAATTCTTCGACTTGTTAAAACAAATATCTTAAAATAATGAGGAGATACTACAATGAGTAAAACAATTAAAGAAAAAATGCAAGAACGTGCAGTAAAGCAAGTTCTTAAGTATCTTGATGAAGATCCAGAAAAGAGTTTGCCCAAAATCTTAAAATGGGCTGAAAAGTTTGCCAAAGGTGATAAAAATGCACGTTTAATTAAACCCTTCCGTACTTTCATTAGTGATCCGAATAACAACTGGAACATAATGATCAAGAGTCTTTGGACTGACCTAGACCGTGATGTTTTTAAAGTTTTCTTTGAGAATTTTATTGTTAATGCATCATTTACTGCTTTACATAAGCATGAAAAATACAGAAAGGAACATGGCTGTAATATTCCATGGGCAATACTTATGGATCTTACGTCCGCTTGCAATTTAAAATGTATGGGATGTTGGGCAGCAGATTACGGACATAAGCTAAATTTGGAATATGAGGTTCTTGATGATATTATCCGTCAAGGTATTGAGATGGGTACATTCATGTATATATATTCCGGTGGTGAGCCTTTGGTTCGCAAAGATGACATCATTCGTTTGTGTGAAGCCCATCCCGACTGCATGTTTCTGGCTTTCACCAATGGGACTCTAATAGATGAGAAGTTTGCTGACGAGATGTTGCGTGTTAAAAACTTTATACCTGCTATCAGTATCGAGGGCTTTGAGGAAGCCACCGATTATCGTCGAGGTGAAGGGACTTATCGGAAAATTAAGAACGCCATGCGTATATTGAAAGAGAAAAAACTAGCGTTTGGCGCATCTTGTTGTTATACATCTAAGAATATAGATTCCTTGAGTTCCGAAGAATATATCGACATGTTAGTTGAGTCGGGGGCAAAATTTGCCTGGTTTTTCCACTATATGCCTGTTGGCAATACGGCTGTTCCTGAGCTATTGCCCTTACCTGAACAACGTGAGATTATGTACCGTAAAATAAGAGAATACAGAAAAACCAAACCTATTTTCACAATCGATTTCCAAAATGACGGTGAATATGTTAAGGGTTGTATCGCAGGCGGTAAATCTTATCTGCACATCAACGCCAATGGCGATATTGAACCTTGTGCTTTTATTCACTACGCAGATTCCAATATCAGAACTCATTCACTTTTAGAAGCTCTGAAACGACCTTTATTTATGGCTTATAAAGAAGGGCAACCTTTCAATGATAACATGCTTCGTCCTTGTCCTATGTTGGAAAATCCAGAGTGTTTACTCAATATGGTCAAGAATTCCGGTGCTCATTCAACCGATATGCAGTCTCCCGAAAACATCGACGATTTGTATGCAAAGTGTAAGCCTTATGCAGACCGCTGGGCTCCTAAAGCTGATGAACTCTGGGCAGCAAGTCGTAAGTAGTCGTTAATCACAAAAACAAATAACAATAAATAATATGATAGAAAGAACATTTAAAAAAATTGAAAAAAACATTAAACGATGGTATTTGATGCTCATTGTTGGAATAGTGTTCGTGATTTTAGGTATTTGGACAATAGCTACTCCATTAAGTGCCTATGCGGCGTTGTCCATTGTATTTGCTTTGGGATTTATTGTCAGCGGAATTACTGAAATTGGTTTCGCTTTAGGCAATAAGTACCATAACTGGGGCTGGGCACTAGCTTTGGGTATTTTGAGTATTATAGTAGGTCTGCTCTTATTGATTAATCCGACTGTGTCAATGCTTACTTTGCCGTTTTATGTGGGATTCACTTTACTTTTCCGCTCTATATCAGGCATGGTTTCGGCGTACGAAATGAAGCAATACGGTATTTTAGATTGGGGTACGCTGATGCTAATTGCTGTGTTAGGTTTGATTTTTTCGTTTGTTTTGTTATGGAATCCCGTTTTTGCAGGCATTAATGTAGTTATTTGGACATCAGTAACATTTATTGTTTTAGGAGCCTATACCATTTACTATTCCTTTAAATTACGAAAACTAAACAAAATGATGAGCGAGGAGTAAAAATTTACTCTGTTTGATACCGCTAAAACAGTTAATACTCGATAGAGTGTTAGCTGTTTTTTTGTTTGTTGTGTGGTTGAAATTGTTGTACATTTGCAGTGTTTTAAATTAAAACAAATAACAAGATACTACTAAAACTTGGACATCGATTAAGAAAAACGTCAACGATAACAATTACACTTTCTAAATATGCCACCAAAACTCAATAACAACACCTTCTCCACCAAATCAGCATCCATTATTACCGTTACACTTAAAGGTTTCGGACAAATAATGCTTCAAGAAAACCGGATTACAGGTTTGCTTTTTCTTATAGGTATTTTTTACGGTTCGCCTGTTATGGGCTTGTCTGCACTTTTAGCTGTTATTTGCGGGACAAGTACAGCTTATCTGCTAAAATACGACAAAACCGAAATCAACAAAGGACTTTACGGATTCAGTGCTGCGTTGGTTGGAGTAGCGGTAATGCTGTTTCTAAAACCTGTGTTTTGGGCTTGGGTTATTGTTATTGTAGGTTCGGTGTTGGCGGCAATGTTGCAACACTTTTTTATTAAACGAAATTTTCCTGCGTTCACTTTTCCGTTTGTTGTAGTAACTTGGATTATACTGTTAATTTGCAGAAATTTTTATACCGAAATATTAGCAGTACCTATGCCAACTATCGCTCATATAAGCGACTCATTCTCCGATGGTTTTAGGGGCTTCGGACAAGTGATTTTTCAAAACAAATTAGTGTCGGGAATATTGTTTTTCTTAGCTGTATTTATCAGTTCGCCAATTGCAGCACTGTACGGACTTGCCGGAGCAATTGTCTCCGATATTATTGCTTTCGGCTTTGCCGCACCAATAGACGATATCAACCTTGGACTTTACGGTTTTAACGCAGTTTTATGTGCTATAGTTTTCGCCGGAAATCAAGTCAGAGACGGCATTTGGGTATTGCTTTCAGTAGTTCTTTCTTTATGCGTCAGCATTTTGATGATGAAGTTTCACTTAACGCAACTAACGTTTCCATTTGTCTTAGCCACTTGGATTACTCTTTTTATTAAGAACAAAATTCAACCATCGTTGAAGTGATTATTTGTTTGAATTTCTTGTGTAAAACACAACTTTATTTCTTTTCAATCACTTTAAAATCAAGTAAATAGCAAATATGTTTTAAAAACTCTTTGCTTGTGTCAGTATTTGGCACATCTTTTCTGTAATTTTGCAATATCAAATATAAAATACAGCAAAATGAGTCAGAAAAGAAAAAACAGTAAAGAAAATACTTCGGTGCTTTTCAATCGTTATGTTTGGTTGGCAGAAACCATTCAGCGTGCAGGTAGAATTACCTTTGAGGAAATAAACGAGAAGTGGACACGTTCCAATTTAAACTATACGGGCGATGATTTGCCGTTGCGTACTTTTCATCACCACAGAGCAGCTATAGAAGAAATGTTCGATATAAACATTGCCTGCGATAGAGGAGCCGGATATAATTATTACATAGAAAATCAAGATGATATTCGCAGAGGCAACTTGCGTTCGTGGATGTTGAATGCGTTTTCGGTGGGTAATTTGCTCAACGAGAGTAGGGCTTTAAAAGATAGAATTTTGTTTGAAAAAATTCCTTCGGGACATCAATACCTTTCTCCTTTGCTCGAATCGATAAGAGATAACCTGACGGTTGAAATAACTTATCAGAGCTTTGGTAGCGATGAGCCAAGCACCTTTACCATTGAGCCGTATTGCTTAAAAGTTTTCAAACAACGTTGGTACGTTTTGGCTAGAAGTCCGAAATACGACGAGCTGCGTATTTACTCTTTAGATCGCATACACGAGTTGGAAATCACCAAACTTCAATTTAATTATCCCACCGATTTTTCTCCCGAAAGCTTTTTTTACGACAGTTTTGGAGTTATTGTTAATTCCGGCGAAGAAACAGAAACCGTAGAAATAAAAGTGTTCGACAATCAGCGTAAGTATTTCGAATCACTTCCTTTGCATCATTCGCAAACTTTAGTAGAGGAAAACAGCGACTACGCAACGTTTCAATACACTATTCGTCCGACCTACGATTTTATTCAGGAGTTGTTTATGCACGCTGAAAACGTAGAGGTAGTAAAACCCAAATGGCTGCGAGAAGAATTTGCCAAAAAAGTGCAAGAAATGAGCGAAATGTACAATGCGAAATTGTAGAGCCGTGTCGAGATAAAGATATGAAAAATTTGCTAGAAAGCCGAAAATATCACAGAGTAAGAATTAATTTAAAATAATATAAAATCATGACAACAAACAAGCAAAATAAAGAAAAATCTAACTCTTCAAAAGGAGCTAGTTCAACTAAAAAAGTTTCAAATGATAAGATTACTAAATTATTCAATGAGGCGTTTTTAAAATTAAATAGCAGACGGTTACTTAATCCGTATGTAAATTATCTATATTTAATAGAAACAGACCCATCTTATAGGAAAAATGCTAATTATAGATTCACTGCTAATATATGTGATGACTTTAATAAAGCAGCAGAATTATTTACAAAGGTATTGGAAATAGACCCCAACCATGTTTTTTCACTTGAAATGCGAGCTGTTTGTAAATTTTTTCTCAAATCATTTAAAGATGCAGTAGCAGACTCATCTAGAGCCATTGAAATAGACCCTAAATATGTTTATGCGTACAATATTAGGGGTAAATCAAAAATTGAATTAAAAGATTATAAAGGAGCTAAAGCAGATTTTACAAAAGCTATAAAAATAGATCCTAATTATGCTGATGCATATAATAATAGGGGGCTTGCAAAAACGGGAATTTATATTTATAGCAATCGTGGTCGTAGAGAAGCAATATTAGATTATACGAAAGCCATTGAAATAGACCCTAATTATGCTGAAGCATATTATAACAGATGCTTTGCTAGACGGGCCTTGAGAGATTATGAAGGAACGAAAGCCGATTACAAAAAAGCTAATTCAATAAAACTTAATTTTGCTTATGAATATTACGATAGATGTTTGGTAAGAAACGAATTTAACGATTTAAAAGGAGCAATAGCAGAATGCACCAAAGCCATAGAAATAGACCCTAATTATATTGATGCATATTATGAAAGAGCACATACTAAAGAAAGAAACGACGATTATAAAGGTGCTATATCAGATTACACCAAACTTATTGAAATAGAACCTAATAACAGTAGAGCATATGATGGAAGAGCTTCAGCAAAAAAAAGCATTAAAGATTATGAAGGAGCATTAGCAGATTATACCAAAATTATTGAAATTCGTCCCGATCTTGCTTTTATGTATTTATGTATGAGAGCTGAAGCTAGATATTATTTGGAAGACTACAAGGGAGCTATATCAGATTACACCAAACTTATTGAAATGTATCCTAATGATAGACGTATCCGAATGCATTATAATGGAAGAGGCATTTCAAAATATAAATTAAATGATTATGAAGGAGCAATAGCTGATTACACTAAAAGTATTGAAATTTATCCAAATAATGAAAGAGCATATTATAACAGAGGCGTTTCAAAATATGAATTAAATGATTATGAAGGAGCAATATCAGACTTTACCAAAGCCATCGAATATGGAGGTTGCTTTTATTATAAGGATACATATTATAACATAGCTTGTGCAAAAGAAAAAATCGGTGATTATGAGGGAGCAATTGCAGATTTTACAAAAGTTATTGAAATATTAGAACCTAGAGTTATTACATATTATATAGAAGAAATTGATGATTCAAATGGATTTGAATATGAAACATCAGATAAAATAAGAAAGTATAAAAAGAAGGAACCATATTCTAAAGATTATATAAATTTATATAACCGTAGGGGTGTTTTAAAAGAAAAGATTGGTGACTATGAGGGTGCAATAGCCGATTTCACAAAAGTTGTTAAAATAAAACCAAAAAATACAGATGCACGTAAAAATTTAGCAACTGTAAAAGAAAAAATACGTCATAAAAAAGCTACTAGGGGAGATGAAAAAGTTGCAGACGATAGAGTTGCAAAATTATTCAATGAAGCGTTTTTAAAATTAAATAGCAGTCAGGCATTAAATCCTGATGAGAATTACCTGAAATTATTAGAAACCGACCCGTCTTATAGAAAAAATGCAACATTCACATTTTCAGCCAAATCAAACAGTGATTACAAGAAAGCATTAGACTTATTTACCAAGGTTTTGGAAATTGAACCTAATCATGCTATATCACTTGAAATGAGAGCTATCTGTAAAAACTTTCTCGGGTCGTTGTCTGGTGCAGTAGCAGACTTGTCAGAAGCCATTAAAATAGACCCTAATTATGTTTACGCGTATAATAGCAGAGGTAATTTAAAAACTAGTTTAAATGATAATGAAGGAGCATTATCTGATTTTTCTAAAGCTATTGAAATAGACCCTAATTATTCTGTTCCCTACAATGGCAGAGGCATATTAAAACTTAATTCAGAAGATTATAAAGGAGCAATTGCAGATTTTACTAAGGCAATTAAATTAAGACCTAATAATTATTTTTCGTATAATAATAGGGGATATGCAAAATTTGAATTATATGATTATAAAGGAGCCATAGCTGACTATACTAAAGCAATTGAAATCAACCCTAATTTGGAAAATGCATATTGTAATAGAGGTAACGCAAGATATTATTTAGAAGATTATGAGGGAGCCATAGCTGATTATACCACAACAATTGAAATAAATCCTGATTATTCCGAGGCATATCACAGTAGAGGTGAAGCGAGATTTTATATTAATGACTTTGAGGGAGCCATAGACGACTATACCAAAACTATTGAAATATACCCTGATTATGCCGAGGCATATTACGGTAGAGGTAACGCAAGATATTATTTAGAAGATTATAAGGGAGCCATAGCTGACTATACCACAACAATTGAAATAAATCCTGATTATGCCGAGGCATATTATAGTAGAGGTAAAGCGAGATTTTATATTAATGACTTTGAAGGAGCCATAGACGACTATACCAAAACCATTGAAATATATCCTGATTTTGCTAAAGTTTACTACGACAGAGGTAGAGCAAAACTTAAATTAAAAGATTATAAAGGAGCATTGGCAGATTTCTCCACAACAATTGAAATGGACCCTAATAGTGATAAAGTATATGAGAAAAGAGGTATTGCCAAATTTAATATAGGTGATTTTAAAGGAGCGATGGCAGATTACAACGAAGCCATTGTAATAAATCCTAATAATGCTAGTGCTCACGTTAACAGAGGAAATGTAAAACTTTTACAAAAAGATTTTGAAGGAGCATTATCAGATCAAAATATTGCTATTGAAATTGATCCAAATTATCCTTATTCTTATGATAGTAGAGGTAATGTAAAATACGAATTAAAGGACTATGAGGGTGCACTAACAGACCATTCTAAAACCATTGAATTAGCTCCTGATTTCGCTGTTGCATATTATAATAGAGGTAGAATAAAACAAGAACTACAAGATTATGAAGGAGCAATAGCCGACTACAACACAGCTATTAAAATATCACCTAATTATGCTGATGCATTTTTTAACAGAGCACTCGCAAAAGAAAAAATTGGCGATAAAGAAGGTGCTAAAAAAGATAAAATGACTTGCAAAAAATTAGAAAGCAAACAGTAATTATAACAAACAAAGGGAACTTTAATATCTAAACCAATTAATAAAAGTTATAATTACTAAAAATATGTTACTATGAAAAGAGAAGAAGCATTACAAAATGACTATCAAAAATTCATCGACTATCTGAACTGTGGTGTTTACGGATTTACTTTCGATGAATTAGACTCTTATTCGGTAGAAGAATTGGAAACAATGGCAAATTTTGGCTGGAGCGACGAAGTTAGCGAAGAATTGTACGAAATTATTATGCGACGCAGAAAACGAAAGCTGAACGAAAAGTTTGTCTTCAACCAAGATACTATTCCGGCAATAATTGAGCTTAATAATAGGTTGGCAGACTATTGTCGTGAATTAAAAAAAGAGACCGAAGACTTGTACAGCCGAATGCAGCAGCTAAATTGGAGCAATTTCACTATAAGCGGTCAGGTTATAATACAAGGCGGCGAACCATTTATAGATTGTGCTCTTACAACAATTAATGATAATATGCTCTCGTTCAGTATTTCTTCCGGTGAAGGAATAGAGCAATTAAACATGTTTCCAATCTTCAACTTTCATAATAACTACGCCGACAAAATTTTATCTCATAACACGCAAAAAGCCGCCAAAGTATTCGATGAGGCACAAGATTGCCACATTGGCTACACTTTTTATTTACTTTATCGTAAAAGTTGCCTAAGTTTTCAAGATATGTTGAAAATTTGTAGCTTACAAAAAGAGATAAATGTCCGTTACTATTCCGATGTTGAAAGAATTTGTGACGAAATTAATACAGAAGGCGAATAAAAACATTGAAAACCATGTTATTTAATTATAAATAATTAGTAAATTTGGAACATTAATAAATATCAATTTTTAAAATATGGAAAATATTATCGTTTTTAATCTCGAAGAAATCTCGCAAAGAAAAAAAGAAAATAGAAAAGTTGAAATATCAACTTTTCAAAGGGGATTAGTTTGGAAACCACGTCAAATAGAATTGTTGTGGGACTCTATATTAAGAGGTTTTCCAATAGGAGCATTTACCTTATCAGAATCTGACACAAGCGATAACAATGGGAATAAAAGTTGGTATCTAATGGATGGACAACAAAGATTTTATGCTATCGGTTTAGGATTGGAAGATTCTGTTTGGAATGATAATAAAGATGAACCTAAATAATGTTTTATGGTTAGATATTGCTGCCGATTTGTACAAAAAAAGTACTCGGAAGTTTTGGATTCGAGCTACAACAAAATACCATCCATGGGGATATGAAAATGATGATGATTGCTCAGTTTTGAGTGCAAGCGATAGAAGAGATGCAATGCTTGATTATGGATTAATAAAAGAAAACGATACAGAGGAAATAAATATTTATAAAGTTCCCATTTCTTTGGCTCAAACATGGCCATATAAAGCCGAATTGCCAATTCCCATTTACGTCTTTTTTAAACCATTTTTTAACTATGAAAATAATAATACGATTTCAGAGGAAGAGTTTGTTGAGGCAGTTATTCAAGAAATTGAAAACAAAAAATCAGATAAAAACGAAAGTTGGCATAAGAAGTTCTGGAATAATCTAAATTCTAATAAAGATAATATTAAAGCACTTTATGACACTTTTAAAGATGCTAGTAAATATTTTTTTATAGGTACATTGTTGAAAGATGATGTTATAAAGAAAGAAACCAAAAATAATAAAATAAATAACGAAGTTTCAACGAGTTTAGAAGTACTATTTAATAGGTTGGGAAGTGGTGGAACTCCAATTACACAAGCTGAATTAATCTATTCAGCTATAATTGCATATTGGGGTGAAATAAAAGATGAAAATGAGAGATTAGCAGAGAAATACATGTCGCCAACAGATTTGGTATTATTGGCATTTAGATTTGTCTTAACTGAAACTGAAAAAAACAATAAAAAATTAGTAGGAAATCCTACTATTCAACGAATTAGAAATTTAAAAAATGACGAAAATGTAAGAAAAAGAATAATAGATTTCTACGCGAATAAAAAGTTTGAAAGTATTCTGTACAAAGTAAAAATAATGCTTGAAGGAGATGATTCTGAGTCAACTCGAACTCCAACAATTTTGAGACTTGATGTTTATAAAAATCATCCTAATCTGATGCTATTGTTAATGAACATAGCGGATAAATCTAATAAAGTGGAAAATGAGTTTATTAGAGCTTTTGTGTTTTATATATTATGGTTTGGGAATGATGAAAATAAGATTATAGATATTGTTTTTAGTAAACTAAGTAATGAAAAATTAGATAATATAAAAATAAATATAAAAAAAGCACTGTTTGAATGTTTATATAACGACCTTATCATTCCTATTCCAATTATAAATAACATTTTCGATGAGAAACCGAAAATAAAGAAAGTTTATGAATTATTGAAATATAATAAAAATGTGTTACTTTTTGCCCAGCGAGAGTTTTTAAATAAAAATTTTCCAAATTATAAGCCTGTTTCTTCGTCTGATTGGGAAAATCACAATCGACCATGGGATTATGACCATATTATTCCACAAAATTGGGTTAAGGGTAAACGAGGACATTTTCGTGAAAAATCTGCTGAGTATTTAGACACTATAGCGAATTTAGCTGCTATTCCGTTTGAAATAAATAGAAGTAAAAGTGATTCTGATGACTGGAAGTATTATGAAAAATATAAAATGCAACTATATTTTTGTGATGAAATAAAAGAGATAAATTCTAACATTACTTATGATGAGAGAATGACAGAAAGATTTGTAAATTCCTGTCAAATAAGGATGAATTTAATATATAGCAATTGTAATGATGCCATTTTCAAACACGTAAGTCTATATAGCGAAATATCTCAGGATAATTTACCAGAAAGAGCTTTAAAACGAAAAGAATTTTTTGAAAGTCTGCAAGAATTGACCGAATTGAAAGAGTTCAAATTGTATTATTATGATGGTGAGACTCGCTTAGAAGAAGAGATAGATAAAACAAATCTTGTAGATTGGTCAAGGGAATGGATTATTTTAGGATATGTTGATGATGGCTTAATGGTGTCAATTACATCTAAAGATGGAGAAGTTTATGAGTTAGGGCTCAGCAAGCAACCTGATAGACCGGAGAAGGATAACACAACTTACGAAAATAACAAAAATGTAATAGATGAATTAAAAGTTAAATATGATTTTTCTCAAGAAAGTTGGTGGTGGTACTGTAAAAAAGATATTAAGTATAAAGTTCAAGATGAGATTCTAGAATTTATTAAATATTATAATTCAAATAAAAAACAGTAGATTTAACCTATAAGTGCAAGTATTTGGCACAACCTATCTCTAACTTTGCAATATATTAAAAACAAATTCAATTTAATGTATTATAAGTTATGAAAGTTAAAAGATTTAATTCGGACAAATTTATGGTCGTACGTAAAGATGGCAGCATTGCCGTACACTTAGATGAACACCCTGTTTCCGATTCAGCTTTATCAGACCTTTCAAGTCATTACAGGGTGCCAAGCGCTCTTTACAGTTTTCAAGAACGTTCAAAAGTTCAGTTTTTAGAGCCAATTTTAAAGACTCTTCCAGGAATTACAGCAGTTTTAGACGATGATGAAAATCAAGTAATAGCCATTGTTCATCCAAAAAAAGAGTTTGTAAGCGATGAGGAGTTCCTACATGCAGCTGAAATTTTATCAAGGATTGACACCGAAGAGTTTAAAATTTTAGACATAGACCATTGGCGCTACAAAGGCAATGTTGAACGTCCCTTACAAGGCGGTTTACTTGTCAATGTGGCTCTTCTCAGATTAGCTTGCATGAATGGAGCCACAGTTTCACACTCAAGTTATAAAAAAACGTTCAGTGCAATGCCTTCAGATGCTGTACTAAAGTTACTCAGACCCGCGTCACCTAGCGAGTTTCTTAACAAAGTTTTCGGCAATGACCGTCTCGCATCGGTTGCAGACTTAGAAGCAATGGCTAACGCTTCCGGAGTTTCAGAACCTTCACGTTTTTTTCCTATTGATAAAGTTTATAACCACTATTTACAAGCTTCCAATCTCGATTTGAAAAAGACTTCAAAAGAACTCAAAAAATTTCTATCGTCAGGACTGTCATATTTCAACTGTTTCAATATCCTTAGCTATGTAACAACACACTATGCAAAACCCAGTTTTGAACTTAATCGCAGTGTAGGTTCATTCTTGTCGGTTTCATCTCTTAAAGAGAACGAAATCAGAAAACTTTCACAATCACAAATCACTGCACCGGTATTTGATTCCAAAGCCATACAACATTTAAGAGGAGATAAGGTTGCTAAGTGAGTTGCGTGTTGCGTGTTACGGGTTAGTTTTGAGTCTGGAGTTTTGAGTTCCGAGTCCCAAAACTCATCACTCATCACTCATCACTCATCACTCATCACCCATCACCCATCACCCATCACTCACCACTCATCACCCATCACCCATCACTGACCACCAATCACAAAAAAAGCCAACAGCTAACAGCTAAAAGCCAAAGGCTTCTAATTTCTAACTTCTAATTTCTAATTTTTCCTACTTTTGCAAATCAAATTCACAAACAAAAAAATTATAAAGCTATGTTTGAATTAATATTTGGCATATCGCTACTAGATTATATCAGGGAAAACTTTGTAGTAATCTTAGACCACATAGGAACATTTGCATTTGCTTTAAGCGGGATTAGATTAGCCGCCGAAAAAAAATTCGATTGGTTCGGAGCGTACGTTGTAGGACTTGTTACTGCAATTGGTGGTGGAACAACCCGTGATTTGCTGCTGCAAGTAACTCCATTTTGGATGTTAAACAGTTCGTACTTGATAGTTACGGCGGTGGCTTTGCTCTCGTTTATTTTTCTCAAAAATCTAATTTTCAGACTCAATAAAACCCTGTTTTTATTCGACGCCATCGGTCTTGGCTTATTTACGGTAGTAGGGATAGAAAAAACCTTAGCTGTCGGTTATCCGTTTTGGGTTGCAATAATTATGGGTATAATTACCGGTTCGGTTGGAGGATTAATCAGAGATGTTTTAATCAACGAAATGCCACTTGTCTTGCGTCGCGATATATACGCTTCTGCCAGTATTATTGGCGGTCTAGTGTTTATGTTGTGTTATAAGTTAGGGGTCGCCAGTGCATTAACAAGCACTATTACGGCATTAACCGTAATACTTATCAGACTTATTGCTGTTTGGCTTAAAATTCAATTACCGACAGTAAAAAATCATTTTGCCGACGATTAATAAAAACCGTAGCTTACAAAAAAGGATATGCAAATAACATTCATATTAGTTGGCAAAACCTCTGAACCATTTATAATCAATGGGTTTGAGATGTATTGCAACAGAATTTCAAACTATATTCAAAATTCCTGTATTGTCATTCCTGACGTAAAAAAAAGCAAAAGCACTGATGTAAACCTTATCAAGCAAAAGGAAGCTAACGAGATACTTAAAAAAATACCGCCACAGTCGTACGTGGTTTTACTTTCCGAACGAGGCAAAGGATATACTTCTATTGAGTTTTCAAAATTTATTGCACACAAGATGCAAATTAGCGTAAAGAATTTGGTGTTTATTGTCGGCGGAGCTTACGGAGTTGACAAAACCGTTGAAGAAAAAGCCGATGCAATAATATCTTTTTCAAAAATGACTTACACACATCAGTTTATTCGGCTCATGCTGTCGGAGCAGATATACAGAGCTTTTACCATTATAAACAACGAACCTTACCACAATGAATGATATTAAAAAGTTAGTGTTTTCAACTCACAACAAAAACAAACACGCCGAGTTGCAGGCAATTTTGCCTGACTATAAAATTTTAAATCTCTACGATTTGGGCTGCGATACCGAAATTCAGGAATCGGGGACGACATTGGAAGAAAACGCATTTATAAAAGCCGAATTTGTTTACAAAAAATACGCAATCGATTGTATAGCTGATGATACAGGTTTGGAAGTCGATTTTTTGAACGGTGCACCCGGCGTACATTCTGCTCGTTATGCCGGCGATAGCTGCGATGCCAAAGCTAATGTTCAAAAGCTTTTGTATAACATGCAAGATGCTGACAATCGCACTGCGAGGTTTAAAACGGTGATAGTCTTGTTTTTAGACGGAAAACCTTATTATTTCAACGGAATTATTGAAGGAACAATTACAAGAGAGCCACGCGGTAACAACGGCTTTGGCTACGACCCTGTTTTTATGCCTAAGGGCTACGACAAAACATTTGCTCAAATGGAGGCAAAAGAAAAAAATACTATAAGTCATAGAGCTCTAGCCGTTAAGCAGTTGGTTGAATTTTTGCAAAAAGTATAATAATTATGTGCAATCCCTTAAATTCAAACAAGCCGTATTGTCTTTTAAATTATAACTTTGCAGAAAAATGATGTCAGCTAATTTCAATATAAAATTCGCCTTTTGTTCGATAATAATACTCCTATTTTTTGGATATACAAGTTCTTATTCGCAAAATGTTGTAGTTCCTGCACTTCAAGACGAACAAGCGTGGGTCGATTCGGTTTACAACACACTAAACTTAAAACAAAAAATAGGTCAGTTGATGATGCTAAGGACTAGTTCCGGCATATCGCAAAAGGAAGTAGCTGCATTGAAAGAAAAAATCGGTGAAAATTCGGTTGGAGGAGTTTGTTTTTTCAAGGGACATCCACAGCAGCAATACGAGCTGACTCAGATTTTGAAAAAATCATCGTCTTTGCCATTAATGGTAGCAATGGATGCTGAGTGGGGAGCATCGATGAGGTTGGATAGTTTGATTTCGTTTCCAAAACAAATGAGCGTTGGAGCCGTTGAAGACAGTGTAGCAGTAGCGGAGTGGAGTAGGGCAATAGTGCAGCAACTAAACGTATTGGGCGTTAATGTGAGTTTTTCGCCGGTGGTCGATTTAAACAGCAATCCGCAAAACCCTGTTATTAACGTCAGAGCTTTTGGCGAAAACAAGCACAGAGTAGCAAAGCAAGCAGAAATAATGACAAGAATTTTGCAGGAAAACGGCATTATGAGTGTAGCAAAGCATTTCCCTGGTCATGGCGATACTAAAACCGATTCGCATTACGAATTGCCTGTCGTTAGCCATGATTTGAATACAATTCTCAACGACGATATCTATCCATACAGACAGCTAATAAATAACGGAATTAAAGGCGTAATGATTTCGCATATTTACCTGCCCGCCATTGACGAAAAACCTGTACCTGCAACCTTGTCGGAGGCAATTGTTACCGATATTCTGAAAGAGAAACTCAGTTTTAAAGGAATTATTTTTACCGACGGATTGGAAATGAAAGCCGTTACCGACTACGTCGAACCCGGAAAGCTAGAACTTATGGCTATACAGGCAGGCAACGATGTTTTGCTTTTGCCTGTCGATGCAAAGTTGGCTGTCAAAACTATAGAAAAAGCGGTTAAATCAGGCAAGTTGCCCATGTCGCGTATAGAAGAAAGTTGTAAAAAAGTGCTTAGTTTTAAATATCATTTGCTTACGAATGAAACAAACTATAAGTTGGGTAAAAATGTTGTTAATATTCTGAATTCCAATCATTTTGCTGATGTTAACGAACTTATATACTCTCAATCAATAACTCTGATTAAAAATTCAGATGATATTCTTCCTGTGCAAAACGCAGACACATCTAGGATATATACAATTTCTTTTAGCAGGGACAGTTTTTCTGGATTTTCGTCTAATGTGCCGCAAAATCTTAAATCTAAGCATATTATCGTTAAACCTTCGGAAATAAAAAACAATAAAAGCAAAATTTTAAGTAAAATATCAGATGCAGATGTTGTTATTATCAATGTAGAAGGTAGTCAGTTTAGCGTGAAAAACAATTACGGCGTATCTTCCGAACTTGTAAATTTTGTCGAGCAAATAGCAGGCAAACACAATACTGTGCTGACTGTCTTGGGCTTGCCCTACGCTGTGAGTGCGTTTAACAAAACCGAATTGTTTAAGGCAATTATAGTTACTTACGAAAACAACTTGCATGTCCGTTCGGAATTGGCAAATCTGATTTTTGGCGAAAAGGTTTTCAAAGGAGTTTTGCCTGTCAGCATCAGCAATGATTTCCCCGAAGGGACAGGCATTAAGACAAGTTTTCGTAAAAAATCCGAAAATATAATCAAGTTTAATAAGGTTAAAAACAATATTGAAAATATAATCTACAACGGCATTAGCGAAAAAGCGTTTCCGGGATGTCAATTATGTGTTGTTAAAGACGGCGAGACCTTGATAAACAAGTCGTACGGCACAACCGATTACGAAAATAATATTAAGGTCGATAACAATCATTTGTACGATATTGCGAGTGTTACCAAAATAATGGCTACAACGCTTGCTATGATGAGACTTTACGATGAAGGTGCATATAAATTGAACGATAAATTGTCGTCGAAGTTGGAATTTTTAAAAGATACCAATCTTGAGGATATTACTTTCAAGCAAATTTTGTCTCACAATTCGGGTTTACCGGCTTGGATAAATTTTTCTCATTTGGTTTTAAATGAAGGGCAAATTGACACAGCAGTCGTAAAAACTAAGTATTCAAAAGAATTTCCTGTAAAAGTTGCCGAAAATATGTTCGTCTCAAAAAATATTAAACAAAAGATTTTCGACAGCATATTGAACAGCGAACTAAAAAAAAAGGAATATTTGTACAGCGACTTAGGAATGATTTTGCTTAAAGAGTTTGTTGAACATAAGACCAAACAACCTTTTGATGAATATTTGTCCGAAAAGTTTTACGAACCGTTAGGTTTGAAAAACACAACATTTTTGCCTTCCGAAAGCAGAAAAATATCAGAAATAATACCTACAGAAAACGATACAATAATGCGTAAGCAGGTTATATGCGGAACTGTTCACGACCCTACAGCTGCGTTGATGGGTGGAGTTTCCGGTCATGCAGGTTTGTTTTCAAATGCTACCGATGTTGCCGTTGTTATGCAAATGCTCCTGCAAGACGGCGAATACAACGGAGTGCAATATATTAATCCCATTACTGTCAAGCAATTTACCACAAGATATTACAAAAAGAATAGGAGGGGCTTAGGTTTCGATATGCGACAAATTCCGGCAAAATCGGTAGGACCGGCTTCCGAATATGCAAGTGTCGATAGTTTCGGTCATACGGGCTTTACAGGTACAATTACTTGGGCTGACCCTGAAAATAATCTGCTTGTGGTTTTTCTTTCAAATAGGGTTAATCCCTATCCTTCACCCAATAAGTTGGTATCTATGGGCATAAGGTCGAAAATACAAGACGAACTTTATAAAGCATTCAAATAATTTTGTAATAAAAAAGTGAAATATTTTTTTGCAGATAATAAAAAAGGAATTACCTTTGCAAACTCAATTAGCGGATGTGGCGTAATTGGTAGCCGCGCTAGACTTAGGATCTAGTGTCGAGAGACGTGGGGGTTCGAGTCCCTTCATCCGCACAAAAAAAGAGTATCACGCAAGTGGTGCTCTTTTTTTATTACTTTTTTCTCTTTTACAAAAAAACAGTACGTAGCTCTATTGAGCATGTACATGTAGAAACAATCCTTTAAGTTTCAATTTTGTTTTTTTCATTTTCTTTGCTTGTCCAAAGAAAACGAAACAAAAGAAAAGACACTTTTTACAAGGAATTTTTTATTGCCTATCGTCAATAAAAACCGTATAAAAGAAACTAAATTTCTTACAAGGATTCAGAAATTTTTAACGTTTCTTTTATACATATTCTGCGTAAAAAGGATTTTAAATAAGCAAAATTTCACCCCGCTCGCTTCTACAAGCAAGCGTGAGTCTGCGAATTTGTTTGGCTGTTTGGTAATAAATAAACTTTACTCTTTTTGCTTAGATTATCTATCACAATAAGAAAAAATATAATCCATAAAGCCAAAATTATCTACAATTCCGAAGTTTCTGAATGTACCGATTTATTCAATTCATAACTCAGAACTCGGGACTCTAAACTCCCAACTTCTAACTTCTAACTTCTGACTCTAAACTCTACATTTCCAATTTCTGTCTTCTGTCTTCTGTCTTCTGTCTTCTGTCTTCTGTCTTCTGTCTTCTAATTTCGGTTTCTGAGCCCGCCGAAGCACTAATTTCTAATTTCTGATTTTCTCTTAATATCCAACGCCACCAAAATAGATATCAGCGACCAGAACGGGACGCTTAATTTGTCGGTATCTAAAAAGTTATTTAAAAATCCGTGTACAAAGTACGTAATTAGCCCTAATGATATTCCTAACGCAATAACCTTATCCGATTGATTTTCAGACTTCTTATACACTCTAAAACCTGTAATCAGCGAAAAAATGGCAAGTAGCGTAAAATTGACAAGACCCAATAATCCCTGTTCGGACAACGGTCCTAAGTATTCGCTATGAGCGTTTCCCATATTTCCAAAGTTGGTGCTGATTATGGTTTTATCCATACTTCTTTGGTACGGAGCATATTCAAACTGGTAAGTTCCGGGTCCGAAACCAAACAAGGGTTTTTCTTTAAACATGCTTATTGCTGCCTGCCATCTGTTTATACGCTCAAGATTGGAGGCATCCGACGATATATTTGAAATGGAACGAACGTGTTCGGTAAAATTTTCCGAAGAATCTTGTTTGTTTTTCTGCATTTTATCGAGTATCTGAAACTGATAAACGTAAAACAACGCTGCGAATGAAACGAAGATAACAAGCACCCAACGGAATTTTATTCTGAAAATAACTATTGCAAATACGCCTATTGCGGCGATAAGACTTACCCATGCAGCACGACTGTATGAGAAATACAACGCTACAACCAAAATAGAACCTGCAACTAATGCAAAAAACTTTTCAATTTTGGAGCTTTTTTTATCGAAAAGGAAAGCAAAAACAACGGGTATGAACAGCGCCAAAATCGCTCCGTACGCGGTATGGTCGTTGTAGAAAGGTGACATCGCCCAGTGCCCGACTTCCTTGCTAAAACCATGTGAGCCGTGAACATACAGGGTATAAAACACTACAATTATCAACGCAATTGTATGAGCCCACAGGAAGTAACGTATGTTGTTCTTCTTCTGAAAGTAAAACAAACCGCCAAAATACAAGGGAATAACAAACCACAAAGTTGATGCAAGCGACTTAAACGAAACTATCGGCAATTGTGAGGTGCAAGCAGTAATAAAAATCCAACCCAAATAAAAATAAATTACCTTACTAACGTTGTGCTTTGCAATTTGCGGCATGTTTTCTTCTTTGCTCAGAATAGCATGAAAAATAACAAAGGCAGCTGCACCAATGAGAAGCAGCTCGCTTGGTAGCGATAAATTATTACCGGTGCTGGCACTCAGTAGATTAACCGACAATGGTGTGGCAAAAGCTATAAGCAGATAAATAATATCGAATTTGAAAAAGAAAAAATACACGACAACAAGTCCTATCGGCAACAAAATACCGTAGTACATGTTTTTATACACTAAATACAAGTTTAGTAAAATAAACAAAAATGTAACAGTGTAGAATATTGTATTTTTTAAATTGGGTTTCAATACTAATTATCGTTTTCTTTTACAGCATTAATGAATTTTTGTCTGTATTCCCAAGCCAAAATCACGCACATAGCAAGAGCAAATGAGGCTACAAAGAAGTAAAACATTATGAAAACCGTTTTAGGAAAATACCTTTTGTCGGCAATTTGAGGGTCTGAAATCATATTGCTAAACGAGAAAGGACGTTTGAAATCAACTCTTGCCTGATCGTATTTCAGTATGAGTTCGCTAAGTTCTAAGTCTAAGTTTTCAAAACGGTTGTACAAATAAGCAACATCGCCGCTTTTTTCTTCAATACCTTTTTTCATTTTGTTAAATGCTTCGGTATTGCTTGAACCTCTTAGCAAGCCGCGAGTAAACTCTCTTCCCTGACTTTCCAAATTGAACAGGTAGTAGTCTTTTGAAATCTCGGTAAATTCCTCTTTAACCTTTTGAATTTCCTCTTTTTTTGCTGCAATAGCTTCTTCGTAGGCGTCGGAAACTTCTTTAAACTTTATGGCTTGTGCATTAAGAATAACTCTGTTTGAGTGTTCAATTATCTTATTAACGATATTGTACGCCATAACC
This sequence comes from Lentimicrobiaceae bacterium, assembly GCA_033809755.1. GTDB lineage: Bacteria > Bacteroidota > Bacteroidia > Bacteroidales > UBA4417 > UBA4417. The sequence goes on along the minus strand of JAPXLB010000003.1, from coordinate 177,999 downwards.
GGGTCTTTGTCGGTAACCGAAATTTCAACACTCTCGAACATTGTTTTTCCAATTTTAACATTTTTGTTGTACAGGTAATCAACTGTAGATTGGTAGTATTTGTAGTCTTTTGAAATTCCGTAATGATTGCCAAGGTCTAGGTCTTGAATCACGCCTTCTTGAACAAGTCCGGCTTTCATCCACTGAACTAACTGTTCGGTCTCGCTCTCATCGGAGTAGGGCTGCACGTTTGAAGGATAAACCAAACAAGTAGATTTGAATTTAGGTTTGATAATAAAGTTTGCGGCAATAGCTCCTGCAAGCAAAGCAACAACGCTTACAATAATTAATTGCCATTTCCATTTTATAAGAATTTTCAAAAAACTTATATTATCGAAGGTCTGATTTTTTTGAGTTGAGGTCATATTGGTGTTTTTTATGTGTCAATTTAAAGTATCAGGGTTTGGTGTTTGCTTATGTTTTGCCGACGAATATTGTTCAATAAGCAGTATTACTATCACTGCAAAAAACATGACGAAAAAGGTAATTACACACAGATTTAGCCAGATGTTCGGATATGCTTTCTTTTCGGCTTTATATGCTTTTTCAACTATAAAAGTTTGCGAAATTGCCTGATTTGCGTCAACTTTGGCTTCTTCGTAGCGTTTTTTTAGCAAGCTAAGTTGCTCTTGTTTGTATTCCAATGCATCGCGGAGCGAAACGTAAGCACCGCCGTACTTTGCAATGGTATCTAATTGTTTTTTTAAAGCTCTTACCGCATTTTGGTTATTATTAGCTATTGCCTTTGCCATTTCCTGATTAACCATTTCCGATTGAGTTTCGTAATCGTTTACGCCCTTTGAGCGTATAAACGACAATGAATCGTTCATATGGTTAATTTCGGCAACCAAAGAATTATAAGATTGTTCAACAATTTTTAAGCCCTGAACGGCACGCTTTTGTTGCATTTCAAAGTAAACGGTATCAACGAGTTCGGCAATATTGTTGGCAATATCGGCAGCCATTTGCGGGTCTCTGTCGGTAACTCTTATCTCAATAGCCGAGTATCTTGTTCGTCTTACCTTTACATTCGACTTAAATTTGTTGTACAGCTTGGTATAAAAGTACTTTGAGTTTTCGCGGATTTTATAATGCTCAACAAGATTAAAATTGTTTATCACCTTTTCTCTAATTGTGTTCGACTGCAAAACCTGCATCATTTGTTCGGTTTGCTCATCTTGCCCAAAGGTCAGAACGTCTTGTTTAGTAAGATTTGCTTCGTTGAGCAAGACTTTTGAAATGGAATTTGTTGCCGAAGGGTAAAGCACAACCGACGATTCGTAGAGTGGAGTAGTGATAATTGGCGAACTAACAAACAATACCAACAAAACGGTAGAAATAAAAATAATTAAAAGCGGTTTCAACCATTTTTTAATAATCTTGAAAAAAGCTTTCTCGGTTTGTCTCATTTATAAAGCTATTTGTTAATTTGTTGCAAAAGTATATAAAATATACTTAATCATTAATTTTAATTTAATCTTACTTAATAACGAAAATATTATCTGATAATTGTACCAACTAAAAAATTATTCGAGCATTTCAGGTCTGTTAGCTTCGGTGTTTTTAATTGCCTGTTCAAGTTTCCATTCGTTTATAAGTTTTTCGTTTCCCGAAACTAAAACTTCAGGCACTTTCCAGCCGTTATAATCGGCGGGGCGAGTATAAACCGGATGCGATAGAAGTCCGTTTTGAAACGAATCGCTGAGAGCCGAAGTCTCATCTGATAAAACGCCCGGGATAAGTCTTATAACAGCATCGGTAACTACAGCAGCGGCAATTTCACCGCCTGTTAGTACATAATTTCCTACCGATATTTCTCTTGTAATCAGATGTTCTCTTACTCTGTTATCAACGCCTTTGTAATGACCGCAAAGCAGAATAAGATTTTGTTTGCACGACAATTCGTTTGCGGTTTTTTGTTCAAAAAGTTCACCGTCGGGAGTTAAAAAAATAATTTCATCGTAAACTCTATCTTTGGTTAGAGAATTTATGCAATCGGCGATGGGCTGAATCATCATAACCATACCGGCTTCGCCACCAAAAGCATAATCGTCAACTTTGCGATGTTTATTTTTAGAGTAGTCGCGCAGATTGTGAACGTAAATTTCGGCTATACCTTTGTCAATGCTTCTCTTTATGATAGATTGCTCCAAAAAACCGACAAACATTTCGGGAAATATGCTTATAATATCAATACGCATGTTTAAAACAATATTGTTGTAAATATTGTTAGCAAAATTAATAAAATATTACACTTGGGTTTATTTGAAAAATAATTGTTTGTGAATGAGGTTTGTATTTGGGGATTTTGTAAATTTGTTGGATAAATACTTTTTTATAAGATATAAAACTCACTAAAAGACAAGAGAATTAACAAACCAATAAAAACACTACATTATGAAAAAATTAGCTTTAATTACTCTTTTTATTTTTTCCCTTATTCTGACAAATGCTCAGAATTATATTCCATTTCCAACAGAAAATACAACTTGGAGAACAACAAGAGAATATTGGAGTGGTGGTTTTGATCCCCCGATAACATACTACGAATTTGCTAAAACAGACGGCGATACTATAATCAACGGAAAGCAGTACACCGTCATTACCAGACTCAATTACCCAACTTGCTTTATTCGTGAGGACAACGGACTTGTTTACTGCAAGTATTCAAGCAGTTCGCTGTACGACACAACCGAATTTTTGCTCTACAATTTTAATCTTCAAGTTGGCGATGACATGCAAATTGTTGTAGCATTCGATGGTCAGATGTACTACGAGACAATACGTGTTGAAAGTGTTGACTCAGTGCTTGTAGGGGATAAATATCATAAAAAAATCGTCTTTTCAGGCTGGAATGAAATCACTTTCGTTGAAGGTATTGGGTCTATGCAAGGTTTATTGTATCAGGAGCTATCTTCTACAGAGTGGGCTTCATTTTTAACTTGCTTTTCTACAAACGATACAATATTTTCTTTAAGCGGAGATGGAGCAACTAGCTCAGGCAATTGTTGGAAATTTTTAGATACTAAGGAGCCTGAAAGCAGCGCTATAACTGTATCTCCTAATCCAACCAACAATTTTATCAGAATAAATGCTCCGCAAATTTCAAAAGTCGAATTATTTACAATAAACGGTCAGAAAGTGCTTGAAACTGAATCGCAAAATATTAATTTGATGGGATATGAAAGTGGAATTTATGTGCTGAAAGTGTATTCTGCTGACAAGTCGGTTAAAGTTTTTAAAATAGTAAAGCAATAATTACACAACGGTAACACTAAAAAGAGCTTGATTAAGAAATAAACTTTATAGAATACGTTTTGTATTTACGGATTTTGTATATTTGTTAGACAAATACTTTTTTATTAGATATAAAACTCATTAAAAGACAAGAGAATAAACAAACCAATTAAAAACACTACATTATGAAAAAATTAGCTTTAATCACTCTTTTTGTTTTTTCCCTTATTCTGACAAATGCTCAGAGTCCTATTCCGTTTCCAACGGAGAATACGACTTGGGAAGTAGTATCAAAAAATATGGATTTTTCCACTCCGACTTATTACTTCGAGTTTGCTAAAACCGATGGTGATACTACAATTAATGGACAACAATATACTATCATTACCAGATACGAAAAAGCCACATGCTTTATCCGCGAAGACAACGGACTTGTTTACTGCAAGTATTCAAGCGATTCGCCGTACGACACAACCGAATTTTTGCTTTACAATTACAATCTCGAACCCGGCGACACTATGCTAATGACAAATACTTATTTCAGTAATAATTTCCAATATATAACAGCCCAAGTTTTACAAGCTGAATACATACTTATTGGTGACACATATCGTAAGAAGATTAGACTCTTTGGCGTGAACTATTTCGATTTCGTCGAAGGTGTTGGGTCATTGCAAGGATTGCTATATACGGAAATACCTATAGGTGGTCTGAAGCATAAATTAACTTGCTTTTCTGTGAACGATACAATATTTTCGCTATACGGAGATGGTTACACTAACCCCGGCACTTGTTGGGAAATTACAGATATTAAAGAACCTGAAAGCAGCACTATAACCGTATCACCTAATCCAACTAACAATTTTATCAGAATAAATGCTCCGCAAATTTCCAAAGCAGAACTGTTTACAATAAACGGACAGAAAATACTTGAAACGACATCGCAAAATATTAATCTAACAAATTGTGAAAGAGGTATTTACGTGCTTAAAGTATATTCTGCGGATAAGTCGGTTAAGATTTTTAAGGTGGTAAAGCAGTAGGTAGCAATAATGAGATTATGATTGAGAAATAATTGCTTTAGAATATGTTTTTGTATAAATTATCTGAATATGAATGATATTAGATTATTTTCTTACAAAATGACGCATGACACAGGTTTTGCTCCAAATCCTTTTGGTGGATTTTTAACTTTAGCAACGTGCAAACCGCTAATTCGTAAATGTAAAAAAATAGGCGACTGGATCGCAGGATTTACTTCTATTCAACTAAATGGCGATAAAGTTGGAAGTGAAAGATTAGTATATCTTATGCAAGTTACTGATAAAATACCATTTAAAGAATATTGGAATAATTCTAAATATGAGAAAAAGAAACCTAAGCCTAAATCTGATATTGGTATTGAAAAAATAGGGGATAACATTTATGAACCCATTGTTAAAAACCCAGAAAAACCTATAGATTATAAATTGTTATATAATCTTAGTCATGAGGAAAAAGATAAGGACAGAGATTTAAAAGGTAAATATGTTCTAATATCTAATAAATTTTATTACTTTGGGTCAAAGCCTATAGTTATACCGGAAGATATCAGACCTAATGTTCCGAAGGCACAATCCGGTCATGGTTCAAGAACTCATGATGCTAGTAAAGTCAATGATTTTTTATCTTATATTAAAACAAAATATCAAGTAGGAATTTATAGTTGTCCACATTCATGGTTTAGTAATGATGAAAGTTGGAAAAATGATAAAAATTATATTAAGTCGTAAAGGTTTTGATTCGAGTTACGGAGGACAACCCAGTCCTATTTTGCCAGATGGAACTTTATTATCAATTCCAATTCCGGCTAAAAATGATAAATTTAAATTTTCGGATATTTATTACAAAGATAAATCATATTACGAAATCATTAAAGAACTGAAACCGAATAGTAAAATAAAAGCCGACTATTCATGTCATCTTGACCCGGACATAAGAAAAGATGTAATAAAAAGAGAGCCTTCTTGGAAAGGTTTATTTGGACAAATGGGAAGTGCACAAGGACACTTGAATAATCAAGGAATAAAACCTAATGATATTTTTTTATTTTTCGGCTGGTTTAAGGAAACGGAATATTTAAATGGTAAGATTACGTACAAAAAAGGAGCTCCTGATTTACACGTAATATATGGTTATTTGCAAGTTGGTCAGATTTACAAAAAATCAGATCAATTGCCTAATTACGCAAAATATCACTCTCACGCCGATTTATTTGAGACTGACAAAAACAATTGCATCTACGAAGCAAAAGAGACTTTAAGTTTTAATGAACAAATCCCAGGTTATGGCTGTTTGAAATATCATGACTCTTTGGTATTAACAAAAAAGGGTCATAAAAAAAGCCAATGGGATTTGCCGAATTATTTTAAAGATGTAAAAATAACATACCATTCGAAAGATTCTTTTAAAGATGGCTATTTTGATTCTGCAAAAAAAGGGCAGGAGTTTGTTATAGATGCGAATGATGATATAATTAATTGGACAAAAAACATTATAAAACACACATAAAATGAAAAACTCAATTTACTTACTATTATTCTTGTTATTATCGTCTTGTTGTGGGTCGCTAATTGCAGTAATACCGCTTACTGAAGACGAATTAGCCGTTGACCCTTACAGTGGACACGAAACTTTAACTTTTATCGACAATAATGGTTATCCAATCATTTATGATAATGGTAACAGGAAGATTAATACCCAAGTGCTAGAAGAATGTGATGGCGGCTTTTGTTGCGATTATTACAAAATAGAACACAGCTACACATATTTTGAAAGTTGGTATAAGCAGTCTGATTTACAAGTCATTATTTCTAATCATTTTGATTTAAGTACCGAAAAAAAAGAAACTCCTGAGATTCATTTTACATGGAATTATTATGAAGATCGGTTCACCGCCACAAGTTTCATGCGTTTACCCGTTAATGCAATGGAAGAAAAGGCAATTGAAAATGGTGTTTTCTTAGATTCTTTAAAACTCAGACAAAAAACATTTTATAATGTGTTTACACTCCCGGGTCATTGTTATAATCCCGAAAGATTGCATGCCGATACTTTGTATTATACAAAATCGCAAGGCATAGTCGGACTAAAGTTATCAAACGGAAATCTGTGGGTTATAAAATAACGACTACTTTCAAAAATTATATTTTGTAGCAGCTCAAAATTTACGCTACATCTGTTTCCTATATCTATCAAAAAAATAATTTTTTCTAAGTGTATCTTACATTAGTAAATAATGTACTTTTGTTAAGTAACAAAAAAGGACACCAGCCGCAGTTAAATAAATGATTATGAGAAAAATATTATTAGGAATTTTACTTTTAATTTCGATTACAGGATTTAGTCAAAGAAATAAAATCCAAGTATTAGTCAATGAGAAAACAGTGGGAAAAAGCCTTGTCGATGGCTCTGCCATTAAAGGAGTTGAATGTGTTTTTCCTAATAGGATTCATGAAACATTTTTTGATACAACAACGGGTTTTTTGACGGCTCAACTGAGAGGCTTAAGCAAAAATGGGAAATGGCTCGATAATAAAGGAAACATTGTCCAGTACGACATTAAAAATCAAAAGGTATTATGGAGCAAAAGGATTGCTTACCAATTAAGCAGTTTACAGCAGTTCAGCAAAACAATGATTTATACTTCAGGCAATAAGAGTTTTTGTCTTGATATTAACACAGGAAAAGAAATTTGGGAAGTTAAAAACCAAATATACTTCGTTGACCCAGTTGATAATATCGGCTTCGGATATAAATTCAAAAGCTCATTCAAAAACTCAACCGGATTTACAAATGAATTAGAAGGGATTGACTTAGAAAACGGTAACGTACTCTGGAATAGATATCTAAATAGAGATTATGGTTGGAACGATTTTTTTTATATAAATGATTCAACTTTTATTGTTGTTGCTGCCGGATTACATTCAATAAATATAAAAACGGGAAAGGGCTGGGATTACAATACGGTTACAGGGAAAAAAGATTACACAGGAACGATTGCCAAAAATGTGGCTGGAGTTGGCTTAGGTTTGCTTACAGGCACATTCGTTACGTCCACCGGATACGATTTAGTCAGAGATTTGGTATCTAATGCTATAATTGACAGCTCAAGTATATATTTGGCTTCAAAAGAACAACTTGCAAAAATCGACATACAATCAGGCGAAACTATTTGGATGACTCCATTTTCAGATGACTTAGCAAGTAAATCTACTATCTTCATGAATGATAGCGTAATATTTATGATTAATAGAGGAATGGCATTTATGGGTTACAGACAATTAAATTTTGGCAAACCTTTCTTAGCAGCATTTGATAGGCAGTCTGGAGAACAGAAATTCTTTTCATTGATAGATGTGAAAAACGACCCTATTCTAAGTTATAATATACGAAACGATGAAATCTTTTTAGTGTTTGAAAACAGAATTTCAAAGTATTCAATGGAAACAGGGGATTTGATTATTGAAAAAGATTTCCCGAAAGACAGTGTTGGAGAACTAAAATATTTTGTAGGCAATCAGGTATTTATCACAAATCAAAATGGAGATTTAATTAGTCTTCCACAATCCGATTCCACCAAAATATTTGTTCATACCAGTTTGGGTAAAACACTAGCCATCGACAGCGAATTAAATATTTCAAAAACAATAGAATACGACGATTTAAGTGTTTATTATTTGTGGACAAAGGATTTTAAGTTTATTGCAAAAGATAATAAGACTTTGGTTATTAATAATACAGGACAAAGAATTGCTGAAATTGATGTAACTTCAAATGCTTTTATGATTGGAAATACTTTATACGACACTCAAGACAAGAGTTTTATAGCGGTAGACTTGAGTAATTTGATTAATAGCGAATAAATTATGTGCTAAAACAAGCGATATAAAAAATGAGTACTTTTTCAGAGTTTTGTACTCGTAGGGTAAAACCTAAGGTAACACTAAAACCCTCATAATATCAACAAAATGCCATAATGGAAAACAAAAAAATACTCGGATTACAGAAGAATGTCTTTTTTACCGGATTAACCAGCTTTTTCACCGATACATCTACAAAAATGATATACAGCGTGATGCCGCTGTTTCTACTGTCTATTGGTGCATCAAAGACTTCAATTTCATTAATCGAAGGGATTGCAGAAAGCACTGCAGCTTTAGTCAAAGCTTTTTCGGGATATTGGAGCGATAGGATTAAAAAAAATAAACCGTTTATGCTTATTGGCTACGGACTTACCGCTATAATAACTCCTATTTATGCTTTGGTCAGATTTCCAATTCAAGTTTTGTTTTTGCGTTTTTTCGAAAGGATAGGTAAGGGCTTCAGAGCTGCACCACGCGACAGTCTTATCAGCGGCTCGGTTGCTAAAAATGAAGCAGGTAAAAATTTCGGATTTCATAAGGCAATGGACAATAGCGGAGCAATTCTCGGACCTTTGACAGCTTTTTTGTTATTATACTTTTTCCCGCTCAACTATACCAATATATTCCTTATTGCTACTATTCCGGCAATATTGGGCGTTGTTACCATTGCGGTTTTTATTAAAGATGTAAAAACGGATAAAAAAGAAACAAACAACAAATTCCGTTTAAATCAGTTGCCTAAAAAGTTTTACTTCTTCCTGATAATTGTATTTGTTTTCAGTCTTGGCAATTCCGCCGATGCATTATTACTTGTCAAAACCGCCGAAACCGGTATAAATAAGTCGTATGTACCTTTTGTTTACATGATTTTTAATGTCGTTTCCGTATTATTGGCAATACCTATCGGTAAGATATCCGACAAAAAAGGTCGCGAAGTAATGATTATTCTCGGTTTCCTTGTTTATTCAATCGTATATTACTTTTTCGGCAGATTTAACAGCTTGAATGTTTTTATAATTCTATTCGTTTTTTACGGCTTATACAGCGCCTTGGTCGATGGAAGCCAAAAAGCTCTTATTTCAGACATTGTAAATAAAGACTTAAAAGGCACGGGTTACGGCTTATATCACGCTGTACTCGGAATTACGCTTCTTCCGGCAAGTTTAATAGCAGGTTTGCTGTACGACAACGTTAATTCCAATGCACCGTTTTATTTTGGCTCTCTCATGGCTTTTATAGCTACAATTCTGATGATAATTTTTGTGGTGATAAATAAGAAAAACCAAAGAAAAAGTGTTGTTACTCAACAAACGCCATAACGGGTAAAAGGTAGCAAATAATAATTGTTTGGGAAAATATTTTGTATTTACAAATATTGTATATTTGTTGGGTAAATTGGTTGCTTGCACATGTAAAAAACACACATTAACAAAACAACTTTAAAACTTTAATGATATGAAAAAATTATTACTCTTATGCTTATTGTCCGCTTTCCCATTTTTTATCTTTAGCCAGTCGTATTTAGATTGGAGTTCCCACGAAGTTGTGAGATTCTACGAAAAAATACACCTCGATTCATATACAATTGACAAAGATGGAGAAGTACTTGACGAAATTTATGTTCCAATTATGGTTGAAGTTGGAGTTTACGATATTGAAGTTTACAAAATCTCATCAAAACTGTACAGAATAGAAGGAACAGAGATATACATGTATTTCCGTTTTCCGCCAATTTTAATGAATTACGACAAAGGCGTTTTGGAAATTTATTATAATAATTACGGAACATTTTATGAGGATCCGTATTGAGAGGTGGGTATGCATAAATGTTAAAACTGTTGAGGTAAATAATAATATTTTTAAATTGTTTCCGTTAAATTTGTAAACAATTTACAATTTTTAAGACAAAAATTTGTTTTTATATTATATTTGTTCGTAAATTTGCAAAATATTTACAAAACACTAACAAAAAATGATAGTTAATTTCAGCGTTCAAAATTTCGGCTCAATAAAAGATAAACAAACTCTTTCTTTTGAGGCAGATAAGTCAAAGCATCTTGAAGACGCTTATGTCGTTAATATTGGTGGACAACGGATTTTAAAGCTCGCACTAATATATGGAGCTAATGCTTCAGGAAAAACTACAATGCTTGAAGCGCTTAATTTTCTGCAAGAAATAGTTCTTTATCCGAAGGATAAGAAAACAACTGAATTAGAATTTAATCCCTTCCTTTTTGATTCAATTACACCAAAGCAAAATACTATTTTCTCATTAGAGTTTTTTCAGAATGATATTAAATACTTTTATGAAGTAGAGTTTTTTAAAAAAGCTATTGTATCAGAAGAATTGTATTTTTACAATCCCAATAAAGCTAACGTTTTTAAGAGAAAAACCGATTTGGAAAGTCAGTTTACTGAAATAACTTTTGGCAGCAAAATCACTATAGATAAAGTGTTGAAAAAAACACTTGAAGCCAATACTCTTTGGAATAATACTGTTTTGGGTGGATATTTAAAAACAAATATTGATATTAAAGAATTACAAGAAGTAATAAATTGGTTTAAAAATTATCTTAATCCATTAATTTATCCAAGTACTAATTTAGCTGGTGTTGTTACCTCTCTAATTGATAATAATAAAATTTCGAAATCAGATGTTATTAGTATTTTAAAAAAAGCAGACTTCAATATTTCTGACATTGTAATTCGAAAAGAAGAAGAAGATATACCTGATGGCTTTGTTGATTTTTTAAGAAATCGAGTAAAAGTACCTATTGATAAAGTCAGAGAATTGGAAGAAAAAGGGAAATTAACAGCTGTAAATTTTGAGTTTGAACATACAGTAAACAATACTAAATATACTTTACCTTTGAGAGACGAATCTCAAGGTACAAGACGTTATTATGGACTCGCAGGGTTGTTAGCTTTGCTGATAAAACATCCTATAGCATTTTTAATTGACGAATTAGAGTCATCTATACACCCAGATTTATACCTACATTTTCTTATCTCATTTCTTTTAAACTCAAAACACTCTCAAATAATTGCTACAACTCATAACAGAGAGATTTTAGATAACAGAGATGTTTTCAGAAATGATGCAATATGGTTTACAGATAAACAAGAAAATTGTGCAACCGAACTTTATTCTTTGGCTGATTTTGACAGTTCTGTTGTTCGTAATACTACAAACGTATTAAACGCTTATAAAAGTGGAAAATTAAGTGCTACACCTAATTTGGGTGATACTTTCATTGAATTAAATTAAAATCTATGAGAAGAGCCAAAGGAAATGCACCTAAACCAAAACCGTCATTTGCTGTCGTTGTTGATGGTGAAACTGAAGTTTGGTATTTACAAATGTTGAAGCGAAATGAACCAGAAATTCGTGTTAACATTAAGCCGGAAATCCCAAACAAAAAGAGTGTAGAAGAGCAATACAATTTAGTCTGCGATTTATCGAAAAAAGAGTTTACGAAAGTTTTTTGGATAGTTGATCTTGACACTTTTATCAAAGAAGATAAAGAAACACCTAAAGGGAAAAAGTCATCACTTGAAGAATTTAATGAATACAGAGCAATCCTTGAAACAGAATATACGAATGTTGTTGTAATTGTTAACAATCCTTGTCTTGAATTTTGGTTTCTACTTCATTTTAAAAAGACATCAAAGTATTTCAATTCGTGTTCAAGTGTAGAAACAGTGCTAAAAAAACACTTGGATAATTATGAAAAGACACGAAAATTCTTTACCAAACAAGGAAATGATATTTATTTGCAATTAAAACCCAAATTAAAGAAAGCCATTGAAAACTCTATTGCTCTTGGCAATTACGACAAGGAAAATCCCAAAAAGGCAATGTGCGAAATGGAATTACTATTTCAATCGGAGGAACTAAAAAACATTTTGAATAAAAAGTTAGACACTACGAAGTAAATAAGAGTAGTGGCTGAATTGTTCACAAAATAATTTCGACTTAGCAATTATGTTTATCCTAAAAATAGGTGTATTAATTTAAAAGATATTATGCTATTAGTTTTCTATAAGCATCAAAAAATAATTTTTTCAGAATACGTTTTGTGTTTACATAATTTTGTACATTTGTTGGGTAAAATTAAGTCGGTGTAAATAAAGATAAATACGAAAATTCAATGAATATGTATGAAAAAATAAAAACTGAAATCCAAGATAATTTTTACCAGCAGAATTTTCCAAATGATGGACAAAGGTTCGTCGCATGGTACTTAAGAAATATTCACCTTAGGGATATGAATGAAACTAAGGATGACATGACTGATGGTGCTGATGATAAGCAAATAGATGCAATAATAATTGACGATGAAAAACAAACAATTTTTGTAATCCAAGGAAAGTTTATTAGTCGAAATGCTGTTGATGCAGAACCGTTAAGAGAAGTATTATCATCTTGGTTGCAATTGCGTGACTTGGTGAGATTACAAGAAGTCGGTAATAATAAATTAAAAAGGAAACTTTCAGAAGTTGCGAAAGCTTTAGAGGATGACTATGAAATTGTATTTGAATTAATAACTACTGGGACTCTCACAACTACTGCAAATGATGATTTGGCAACATTTCAGCATAATTTAGTTGAATTGTCAGAGAATGAAGATTTTAATGCCTCACTGTCAGTTATTGACAAAGACGAATTAAAAAGGAGATACGATATTGCATTAGAAGTTGATAATCCTTCTATTAATCATATTATGGATTTAAGTGATGGTAAATACATGCCTGTAAAGATTGCCGATACCCAAGTAGTAATTGCCACTGTTCCATTGAAGGAATGTATAAAAATCCCTGGGATTAAAGATGGGACGCTGTTCCAAAAAAATGTGCGACAAAGCTTAGGCTTGAGCAATAGGGTGAACAAAGGTATTAAAAGTACAATTTACAGTGACCAACATAAAGATTTCTTTTTTTTCCATAATGGAATAACTGCAATATGTAATAAGCTGAAAATGGAAAATAATCACTTGGAATTATATGGCTTAAGTGTAGTAAATGGATGCCAGTCATTGAATACGATTTTTAGTTGTAGCGAAAAAGTCAAAACCCTTGATGATACACATATATTATTTAGATTTTATGAAATTCCACAACGAGAAAGAGGAGATAAAATAAGCATAAATACGAATTCTCAAACTGCAGTGAAGCCTAGAGACCTAAGAAGTAATGACAAGAGAGTTTTAAATCTTAAAAGAGTTTTTGAGCAAAAGTACCCAAGTGGGTATTTCATAACTAAGAGAGGTGAAATACCACCAGCTACAAAGGATAAAAATTACATAATTGATTTAGTGGATTTAGGTAAGTTCCTCATTTCATGGCATTCACAAAGACCAAATATTGCGTACAGCGAGACTAAAATATTTGACAAATACTTTGAACAAATATTCAAAAAAGATTACAATCCTGAAAATGCTCAAGCTCTAAATTTTTGGATGAAAAATGTTTGGAAAAGATGGACAAAGGAAAATCCCTTACTGCTTAATGAAAGCTTATTGGCAATGAAAGCATATGCACCATACCATCATTTTTATGCTATTTCATTATGTTTTTGTATCGCTAACAATATGCCTGAAAGTGTACCAAATCCAAAAATTACTTTTGAAAAAGCCATTACAAATAACCTGGTTGATCAAATAGTTGATATAGCTGGAAGCTGCTTAAACAGTGCGCTTGAAGCTGCTGCTAATGAGCCACTTCCGCCAAATCGAGTGTTTAGTCCTCAGAATTGGATTAAAGCCAAAACTTGTCTTGCTGGAATAAGAGCGGCAATTAGGCAATATTTTGCAATGTTGCCAACAATGCCAAATGGGAAGGAATTGAATAAAACTTTAAGAGCGGGACTGAAAATGGAACCAACAGATTTTGAAGCAAGATGGACAGCAGATTAATGAAAAAAATAACATGATAAAATCACGACAGATAATAATGGTTATATTATTAGTGTCTGTATCGGTTTATTCACACGGACAGAGTTGCTCATGCATTTCGGGAAAAAGAGATAAAGAAAAGGGAATAGAAGTAGTTGGTGGGGTAACTAATACAAGAGATTATTACGGTTTACTTGTACAGAAAATAATGAACTATAATGACACGACACTTGCGCCAAAATACCGATTGTTTTTCAATGTCGCTACAAAAGTTTTATTCTCTGAAAGCACATTAGAAACATTTGGAATAATGGAGTTAAAACTTACTGATAGTACGACAATTGTTTTAGATAGTGTGGAATATCAGAATAATCCTTTAGGATTTTGTTGTACATTGGGATTTTGGGTTTATATATCGGAAGAAAATATTAAAAGACTATCAGAAAATCCAATAGTTACAATTACTGTAGACGATATTTTGTCTTCATCATTTAAGCCAAAACGACAAAGAGAACAACAAAAAATATATAAGTGTCTGCTAGATAGAAAACCGAGATGGCAATAACAAAAAATACCCTCTCCAATTAAACCAAATACATTATCTTTGCATACTGTAAAAGAGTGTAATCTTGAAGTTATCGGTTGTTATAGTCAGTTATAAAAAGGAGTAGCAGGGCTCTAAAAAAGCATTTTTTAATTAATTTAAAAGATATGATGCTACGGTTTTCTATGGGCATTAAAAAAAACATCGTACAATCAATGCAATTTCTGACAATGGTTTGTTTGAATTAAAATAATGAAATAAGCATGGATAAGTACTTAAATAAAATAATAGAAGGTAATTGTGTTGAAGTAATGAAGCAATTTAGTGACGAGGTTATTGATTTGACAGTTACTTCTCCTCCTTACGATAATTTGCGAAACTACAAAGGTTTTATATTTCCTTTCGAAGATATTGCCAACGAATTGTACAGAGTTACAAAAAAAGGAGGTGTAGTCGTTTGGGTTGTTAACGATGCTACAATTAAAGGAAGTGAAACAGGAACAAGTTTCAAACAAGCATTATATTTCAAAGATATTGGATTCAATCTTCACGATACGATGATATTTAGGAAGGTGAACCCCATTCCTCAAATCTATCGCAAAAGATATAACAACGAATTTGAATTTATGTTCGTGTTTAGTAAAGGCGCTGTAAAAACGCATAATCCATTAATGGTTGACTGTTTGCATGCAGGTCTGGAGCTTAACGGAACAACTTACAAAAATTTTTCAAAAAACGAACAGACCAGAGAAAAAATGGCAAAGCCGGTTAAAGACAAAAAAATTAAGGGTAATATTTGGGAGTACGTTGTTGGGAAAAAACAAGAAGACCAAGAGGCAAAGGGACATTCTGCCCCTTTTCCTTGTCAATTAGTTAGAGACCATATTTTCTCATGGACAAATCAGGGCGATGTTGTATTAGACCCTATGATCGGAAGTGGGACAACAGCAAGAGTTGCAGCAGAAATGGGTAGAAATTACATTGGGATTGACATAAGCCATGAATATTGCAGACTCGCAAGAAAAAGAGTAGAATTAATTGAGATGCAACCAAAATTATTTTTTGTAGAAGAACCGAATGAAGTATCGTATCCCACATCGCGTACGAGCAGTGACAAGTAATGTGATAAGCATCTGAATAAGTAGTCCGCCCAAACCGCATAACGGTTTTACAGGTAATCACTAACAATCTATTACAATTCAGATAATTTCTGGTTGTCCTTGAAACGTTATTTTTGAGAACATTTATTATATCTCAACCCCCAACAAAAAAATACCCCCTCTCCAATTAAACCAAATACATTATCTTTGCATACTGTAAAAAAATGTAATCTTGAAGTTATCGGTTGTTATAGTCAGTTATAATGTTTCAACTTTTTTGGAGCAGTGCCTGCATTCGGTTATGGCATCAAAAGTTGATTTCGATATGGAAGTGTTTGTCGTTGATAATGCTTCTGTAGATAACTCAGTGTCAATGGTTAGGAATAAATTTCCCAATGTTAATTGCATTGCCAACAAGGATAATGTTGGTTTTTCTAAGGCAAACAATCAGGTAATAAGAATAGCCAAAGGTGAGTACGTTTTGTTGCTCAATCCCGATACAGTTATTGAAACCGACACTTTGGCTAAGGCGGTTAATTTTATGGACGAAACTCCCGATGCAGGCGGTTTGGGTGTTAAGATGGTTGACGGAAAAGGAAATTTTTTACCCGAATCAAAACGCGGACTGCCAACACCAAAGGTTTCGTTTTTTAAGATGTCGGGACTGTCGAAAATTTTTCCTAAGTCAAAGACATTCAACAAGTACCATTTGGGTTATTTAGATAGAGAACAAATACATTCCGTAGAAATTTTGTCGGGTGCGTTTATGCTTTTGCGTAAGAGTGTTCTTGACAAAATCGGTCTTTTAGATGAAGATTTCTTCATGTACGGCGAAGATATCGACTTGTCGTACCGAATTTTGCAAGCAGGGTACAAAAATTATTATTACCCAAAAACTCGTATCATTCATTACAAAGGCGAGAGCACCAAAAAAGGCAGTTTGAATTACGTTTACGTGTTTTACAACGCAATGATAATTTTCACCAAAAAGCATTTCACCAAGCGATATTACGGTGCTTTTACGTTGCTGATAAAGTTTGCAATCTGGCTAAAAGCCGGTTTGGCTATGCTAAAACGCATTTTAAACTGGATTTTACTGCCATTATCCGATGCCATATTGCTTTCTGCAGGTTACTATGCCATAAGCAAACTTTGGGAAAACAAATTGTATCCCGAAGGCGGCTCCTATCCTGTTGAACTGTACTACTACGTGCTGCCGGCAATGGTCTTGATTATGCTTTTATGTCTGTTTTTCAATTCGGGTTACAGCAAGCCCTACAAAATTAAAAAAGCCCTAAAAGGCAGTATAGTAGGGGGCGTGGTTTTATTGGCAATATATTCTATGTTGCCCGAAATTCTAAGGTTTTCTCGTGGTATAGTCTTGTTTGGAGCATTATTTTCGCCTGTGGCAATATTATTTGTCCGACTTTTTTATATCTTGGTGGGATATATCAAAATACCTGCAAACAAGCGTATAGCAATTGTTGGCTCGGCACAAGAAGTCGAACGTGTTAGACAAATGATTACGACTTTTAATTTGAAAAATGAAGTCTGTTTTAATGTCAGCACAAGCAATGATGCAGGTTCAAACGATATGTTTGTCGGAAATATCGACAAATTGGAAGATATTGTCAGAGTCAATAAAATAAACGAAATCGTGTTTTGTGCTGGCGACTTAAAATCGGAGCAAATTATCGACCAAATGTCGATGTTGCAGCACTTGAATATCGAATATAAGATAGCTCCGCCAAAAAGTCTTTCAATTATCGGCAGCAGCTCGATAAATACAGTCGGCGAACTCTTAGAACTTGAAAACAATTCTGTATCGAAAGCCAATAATAAAATTCTTAAAAGAACTTTCGATTTTATTGTTTCCTTGTTGATGATACTGACTTTGCCCTTGCACCTTATTTTTATTCCCGAAAGAAAGAATTTTATAGGCAATATTTTTAAGGTTTTTGTTTCAAAATTCACTTTTGTAGGTTACAATACTGAAATTAGTTGCAAAACCTTGCCGAATTTAAAAAAGTCAATATTGTTTCCTACCGATAATTTTAACAAACAGATTGATAATTACGAACTTATATACAAGCTCAATGCTGTTTACGCCAAAGATTATAAACTCATGAATGATTTTTTAATCTTGATAAAAGGCTACAAAAAATTGGGAAGAAAAATAAAATAAATAAAGATGACGCACACGTTACAATTAAACAAACCCTTAGTGGTATTTGATATAGAAAGTACCGGACTAAGAATTGCTTCCGATAGAATTATTGAAATTGCAATGATTAAGGTTTTAACCGACGGAACTGAGCAATTTCGCAGATATTTAATTAATCCGCAGATGCCTATTCCTGCCGAATCCACTAAATTTCATGGCATTACCGACGATATGGTTGCTGATAAACCTACGTTTAAAGAGCTTTCGGGCGAGATAAATGCTTTTATAGGCAACAGCGATTTGGCGGGATTTAATTCAAACAAGTTTGATATTCCTTTATTAGTCGAAGAGTTTCTGCGTGCCGGCGTTCAGTTTGATTTCAGAAACAGACGTTTCGTCGATGTTCAAAACATTTTCCATAAAATGGAACCTAGAAATCTCCGTGCAGCTTACAAATTCTACTGCGATGAAGAATTAGAGAACGCTCACTCCGCCGAGTACGACACCAAAGCCACTTATCAAATTTTACTCAAACAAATTGAGAGGTACAAAGATGTAGAATACGTCGATGCCGACGGCAATGTTTCTTATCCTATTACCAATAAAATCGACGATTTAAGTGAATTTTCAAACGTACATGATACAGTCGATTTGGTTGGGCATATTGTGTACAACAGTAAGAATCAACCCGTTTTTAATTTTGGAAAATACAAAGGAAAAGTCGTTGAAGACGTTTTTAACACCGACACTTCTTACTATGACTGGATGATGAAAGGCGACTTTCCGCAAACGACAAAAAGTGTAATTACGGCGATAAAGTTGAAGGTTTGGAAGTAGTTACGGGTTGCGTGTTACGGGATACGTGTTGCGTGGCAATGTATAATTAGCACAATTACTAATTGATAATTGTTCATTGCTAATTGCCAACGGCTAACAGCTAATGGCTAAAAGCCAAGAGCCAAAAGCTACCACTTCTAATTTCTACCTTCTAACTTCTATAAAGACGTAACACTAAAAACCGATATAATTATCAAAAACAGAGTGTATATCACTAGCACTGCAACAATCAGTAGTCCAAAGTATTTAAAAAACTGACCTATACGCTTAAATGCAGTGCCGAAACATGCAGTCGTGCCGTTTTTTATACCTTTCTTTACTCTAATCGAAAATGAATTTAAAATCCAAAATGCAGGAAAAAGGACGGCAAAACCGACTATCATTAGTATTCCGCCAATTCTGTCTATTTGGTTTAATTTTACAAATCTATCTTGAAAATTATTGCAACTAAACGAAGAAAACAGAATGATTATTCCTAAAATCAGCATAAAAAATATTACTATAAAGCCTGTAATAGAAATAAATTTCGCCCACTTCGATGCAATTTCCAAATTCTGTATATCGGCTTCGCTCAAAGTGGTTTCGCCATTTGTTTTTATATAATTGTTGTTTTTAGTCTCATCAATTTGAGTCGGACTCTCAACAACTTCTTTATTAATATCGTTATCTCCCATAAAATTGTTTTTATAAAATTATATATCGCCTTGATAGCAGGCATTTATCAGTTCTTCGACAGTTGCAGTCGCAAGACCGATGCAAGTATCGGCTGCACCGTAATAAACCTTGACTTCGCTATTATTTTTTGCAAAACCGTTTTCGTCAAATTCTTCGACAATTATCCCCGAAGGGAAAACCACATTAGGCACTTGACCGACTAACTCGTACATTTCGCGGGGTTCCAAAATATTATCTCTGCTGCGAGCAATAACCACGCTTGGGTCATTTAAATCGTGAAGAGCAACACCGGCTTGATAAATATTTGAAGAACCAAAATGTGTAGCAACACCATGATATATGTGCAACCAGCCTTTTTGAGTCTTTATTGGGGTAGGACCCGAACCTATAAGCTCGTCCCAATAGTGGAAACGTCCGCTCATTACAGGCGAAACCAAATTCCAAGTAATTAAATCGTCAGATTCCGACAACCATATTTTGTCGCCAGTCATAGTGCCGTTTTCAAGTTTAACTTGGTTTGGTCTTTCAAAACGTACAAATTTATCACCTATTTTTTCTGGAAAAATAACGCCATTTCTGGAGTCAATCTCGTCGGCTGCAATAAAGTAAAAAGATTTGAAATCATTGGTTTTAGCTATGCCCAAATGGCAACCATCTTCGGTATCCATAGCAAACTGAATGTAATATCCATCGTTTATGTGCGTAATGCGTGCATCGTATAAATGAAATATTTTTTTGTCGTAATTTTCAATACCTATAAAATTGATAGGTTTATTGCTGATACTAAAGTTTACACCGTTTTTGCTTTCAGCCAATAAAAAATACGTTTTTCTGGCTCTGGTTTGTACACGAAGTATCAAATAGTATGTGTTGCCAACCTTAATAGCACCCGGATTGAAAACACTGCTGGGGTCAATTATTAAGTTGTCCACATTTGGTATGTCTTTGCGTGTGATTATCGGATTTAATTCGTAACGTTTAAGCATAGTAGTTAATTATTAGTATTATTAGTATTATTATTCATTTTTTGAGATAAAACCGTCGTCGGAATCGTCGCGTAAGTTGCTTCGCAGTTTTGTAATCATTTCCTTCAAATTTTTAACTCCTCCAATTGTAAACCAAATTGTTACAAAAACAGATGCACTTAAGAAAACGTAAGTGTATATCTTCCAAAACATCATCCATTGGTCGTTTGTAAGCGGCTTTACAATAAAGTAAAATAAAGTTCCTACAATAAAAACCAGCACCCACATGGCAGTCCAGCTTGTAGTTGCCCAATATACAACTTTATCCCAAAATGTAAACTCCTTTGTCGGTAGCATTGTCTTCCAACCTTTAATCGGTTCTTCTTGTGCAGCCACATTGTTTTCGTGTTTTTTCACATTTGCTACAATTCGGTTAAAACTATCTTTTTTATCTGGGAAAAGATATGAAAACATTATATACACAAAAATCGCCGAAACCATAGCAATAAACCATCCCCACTGACCATTTATAGGGAAATTCTCAAATATATTATTTAAAACAATGTTTACGGTTGCTGCAATAGAACCGGTAATCATGGCAGCCCAAGCAGCAATGGTAGAGCCTCTTTTCCAGTAAAGTCCGCCAATTATTACAGCACCCGAACCTCCAACATAAATGGCTCCGCTGATGTTTAAGAAAAGGAAAATCTTTTCGGTTTGTTGAAAAACAATGCTTAAAATAAAAATTGTAACAGCTACGCCGGCAACCGACATTTTAAGGTATTTGATATGGTCTTTCGGCTTGAATGGCTTATTGCGGATAGGAAGCACAACATCTTGTATAAAAATACTTCCCCACGAGTGCATGTAAGTGTTGTGGCAAGTAATAGCAGCAGCCAGCATAATAGCAGCAAAAGCTCCTTTTACACCTACAGGCAATAGTTGGTTTAATATCATTGGAACTCTAAGCTGACTTTGGTCTGCGACTGTAAAAGACGAAAGAAACGCATTAACATTGTCGGCTATAACCTTATAGTTCTCGTGATGAGCTACTGTAAACGCAATAATAGGGACTATCACCAAGAAAAGTCCCCACTGCGGGACTAATCGCCAATTGGTCAAAATATCAGCCATTTTAGCCTCGTGAGCACTTTTGGCTGCAACATTAAAAGAAGCATTGCCTTGCCACGAAAGTTTTGTATATATAAGTCCGAACATGCTTATAAAAAAGAACCAAGGGTTGAAGTCTTGCACCTCAAAAGCATCGAAAGGATTTATAAGCGAATGCCCTGGTGGTACTTTTGTAATAACTTGGCTAATATCAGTCCAACCGACTTTTACAAGCAACAGTATGACAATCAAAACGAACACAATATTTACAAATGTACCTTGAATAAAGTCGGTAAACATAATTGCAATATGCCCTCCCGAGAAAATGAAAAACAAGGGCACTAAAACCATTACTGCAGTTACTATAATATAGGTGATAGAATATCCTGCAAAAGTCCCTATTTCGGGAATACCGCAGAAATAAATAAAAAACTTAGCACTAACGGCAGGGAAGATAATCATATTGACAATTCCTGAGAGAAACGCAAGCATACCGGCAAAAATCCTAAATGCTTTGTTGTATCGCATCTGAAAAAATTCCGCCATTGTTAAAGCTCTTGTTTGTCTGAAACGATAAACAACCCAGCCTGAAACACTCATACCGACTAATATAACGGCTGTAGGCATTTCCCACCATCTTGAATTAAAGCCGGCGTAATAGTTTTGTTCTAATGCTCCAACTATCGTTATTGCTCCCAAAGCGGCAGTACCCTGAAACATAGATATTATATATCTACCGCCGGTTCTGCCCGTTGCTATAAAATCGCTGACGCTCTTTAGTAGTGTTTTGCTTAACAAAGCCATGCCTAACATCAATGCAAAAAGCATGACAACAATACTCCAGTCAATCCAATTTAAATTCATTAAAAACAGTCTAATAATAAAACTCCACAAAGGTAATTTATTTTTATTACTGTCCGATAAAACTATGAAAAAGAAAGATGTTCTATGGCTTGTGTTAAATGCCCTTAGCCATTGGCTCTTAGCTTTTGGCTTTTGGCAGGTAAAGTTAGAAATTAGTGCTTCGGCGAGCTCAGCAACCAAAGTCAGAAATTAGAATTATAAAATTTTTACTCAAAACTTTATACTCAGAACTCGTAACTCTAAACTCTCCCGAAACTTCGGGATAACCCGCAACCCGTACCCCGCAACACGCAACCCAATAGCCCCAGAAGTTTATCGAACAACAATAATTTGCTTTACTGATTTTGAGTAAATAATATTAATTACAAACCTTAATTTTATTCGTCAATAGTGTATCTTTGCCCTTTTAGCTAATACTATGCATATTTATTCTATTATAGGAGATGTTTGGGGAATGGACGGTGGCGTGGCTTATGGTGTTATTCCCAAAACGATTTGGAACAAACTTACTGTTGCTAACGAACGTAATTTTATACGCATGATTACTCGCTGCATGCTTGTTGTTGATGACGATAAGAAAATTCTGATAGAAGTCGGTATGGGAAATAAGCAACGCAGTAGGTATTATGAAGTCAGAGAGCGTAACGATGATTATAATGTTGTAAAATCATTGGGAGAAGTCGGTTACAAACCTGAAGATATCACAGATGTGATATTTACTCATCTTCACGACGATCATGTTGGTGCAGCCACATATTACGATAATGGCGATATAAAACACACTTTTGTAAATGCAAATTATTGGGTAAGTAAAGACCAGTGGGAGTGGGCTTTGGCAAGAAATAAAAGAGAATACGCAGCTTTTTTGCCCGAAAATCTCACACCATTATTACAAAGCGGAAGATTAAACTTGGTTGAAAAAGGTCAGCAACCGTTTAAAAACATTGAATTACGACTGTTTTACGGACATACAATCGGTCTGATAGCTCCAATTATTCACTATAAAGACAAAGTAATAGTTTTCGGCTCCGATTTCCTACCTTCAGCGTACCATTTACCGTTTCCATACATTGCTGCTGCAGATATTCAGCCCCTTGTAACTCTCGAAGAAAAAGAAAAATTTTTGCCCGAAGCTTTCAACAATAATTATTTCATGTTTTATTGCCACGATACTGACAACGAAGTAACTACCATACAACAGAACGAAAAAGGTTATGTTATGGGCGAGACTTTTCTCTTAGAAGAGATATTGTAAAGTTATTGTTGCGTGTTGCGTGGGCAATTTTCATTTTTCATAGGTGTGAGAGCATAGCCAAGCTTGCTTGAGCTATGCTGAGCGACGACAGAAAATGCAGTGAAACTGAATTATCAATTGGTAATCATAAATTGACAATCACTAATTGTATATGTTGTACATTGCAAATTGTTAATTGCCACTCATCACTCATCACCCGTCACCCGTCACTGACCACTCGTCACTCATCACAATTCACCCAAACATCACACAAAAGAACATAACAAAAAAGGTGTCAGATTATCTAACACCTTTTTTATTTATAGCGATAAAATAGTTTAAACTATTTTTTGCGTTTATCAGTTTTAGCGGCTTTGGCAGCTTTCTTTTTTTCTAAGCGTTTGTTGTTAAGAAGAATTGTATCGTATGAAATAGGAATAGCTGTAAATAGTGTAGAGTAGGTACCTACAATAACACCTATAAGCATTGCAAATACGAAACCTCTAATAACATCGCCGCCAAATAAGAATATAGCCAATAGCGTAACGGCAGTAGAACCGGCTGTGTTTACTGTTCTGCCCAAAGTTGAGTTAAGAGCTCCATTCATATTTTCGTACAAAGGCATTTTGGGGAATAATTTTCGCCACTCCCTTATTCGGTCGTAAACAACCACGGCGTCGTTAAGCGAGTACCCTATAACAGTCAGAATGGCAGCTATAAACGATTGGTCGGCTTCTAAGTTGAATGGTAAAATGCCGTAGAATATTGAATATAATGCCAACATTAATATAGCATCGTGGAATAGTGATGCGACACTACCCAAAGCGAAGTGCCAGGTTTTAAATCGTGCAGCAATATACAAGAAAATTGCTATCATTGATAGAAGAACGGCATATATAGCATTCTGCCTTAAATCGTCGGAGATAGCAGGGTCAACTTTTTGCGAACTCAAAATACCTATTTGTTGGTTTTTGGTACTAAAGTCGCTTGCAGCTATGTTTTCATCAAACATATCTTTCAAACTCTCGTACAGTTTAGCTTCTACAAGTGAGTCGGCATGCTGCGATTTATCATCAACCAAATATTTTGTAGTAATTTTAACTTGGTTGGCTGAGCCGAATGTTTTTACTTCGGGTGCATCTTCCAAAATATTATAAATTGATTCGCGAACCTCGTTCGGATTAACATCTTTGTCGAAACGAACTATATATGAACGACCTCCGGTAAAGTCGACACCATAACTCAACCCTCTGGTAAACAATGAAATTATACCAATAAGTATTAGAACTCCGGATATTATATATGTAACTTTGCGGAGTTTTATGAAGTCAATTTTAGTATTGGTAAATGCATTGATTGTGTATTTATTTCCGAAAGTGATATTTTTATTTTTGTTAAGAAGTCTTTCAAATCTTAGACGAGTAATAAAGATAGAAGTAAACAATGAAGTAATAATACCTATAACAAGCGTTGTGGCAAAACCTTGTATAGGACCAGAACCGAAGAAGTAAAGTATTATACCTGTAATTAATTGTGTTACGTTACCGTCGATAATAGCCGAATAAGCGTTTTTGTAGCCGTCTTGTATAGCCAATCGCAGTCCCTTACCGGCTCTGACCTCCTCTCGAACCCTCTCGTAAATAATAACGTTGGCGTCGATAGCCATACCCATAGTTAGGATAATACCCGCAATACCAGGCAAGGTCAGAACAGCTCCCAAGCTGGCTAAGAAACCTAATAAGAAAAATACGTTGGTAAACAAGGCAATATTTGCAACTCTACCTGCAGTGCCGTAATACATAGCCATGTAGGCTAATATAAATATGAAAGCAATTGCGAATGACATAAAGCCTTTGTTGATAGATTCTTGTCCAAGCGAAGGACCAACAATTTCTTCCTGAACTATACGAGCAGGAGCGGGTAGTTTACCGGCTTTTAGAATGTTTGCCAAGTCTTTTGCTTCTTCAACCGTGAAGTTACCCGAAATAGAAGAACGTCCGTTAGGAATTTCGGTATTTACGTTTGGAGCCGAATAAACAAATCCGTCAAGAACAATTGCTATTTGATTTCCAATATTATCGCGAGTTAGGTTGCGCCATTCTTTTGCTCCTATGGCATTCATAGTCATTGATACTTCAACACGACCGTTTTGATCGTAGTCTTGACGTGCATCAACAATCACGTCGCCGAGCATAGCTGCAGTATATTCTCTGTTGTTCGATTTTAATGCAAAAAGTTCCAAAACATCAGGAGAGTGGCGTTCTGGTTTTACAGCCCAAGCTAATTTAAGGTTTTTAGGAAAAATTTCCTTTACTTTATTTAGCATGCTGTTAACTATTGCCGTATCTTTTAGTTGAGCGTAGCCAACTGTTGCTCTGTCGCTTGCGTAATACTGACCGTTTTGGAAGAAATATGCAGGTTGCAAATAAGCAAACAATGGATTTTTTTTGCGATATTCTTCTAATTGTGCGGCGTTATCAACATTTAAGCTGTCAGCTTCAAGCAAATCGGATAAGGCAGAAGTCGATTTTTTTGCAGTATCCTCTTCAATAGCAGCGGTTGTTTCAGTTTCCTCTGTTTCTTGTTGAGCATCTTTCACCGCAGCTTGTTCCAAAGTATCTCCTTGTTGTTCTAGGTCTTCGGAGCTAAGGCTCATAGCCAACAATTCATTAGCATCGCTAAAGTAGTTTTGTATTTCATTAAAATGGAAAGTTTCCCAAAACTCAAGGCTAGCAGAACCTTGTAAGAGTTTTCTAACTCTTTCTGGGTCTTTAATACCAGGCAATTCAATTAATATACGGTCGCTGGTAACCAACTTTTGGATTGTAGGTTGAGAAACGCCAAAGCGGTCAATACGGTCACGCATAATGTTAAAAGTCCTATCAAAAGCCGAGTTAGCTTCATCTCTCAAAACCGACAACACTTCAGCATTAGTAGAGTTGGGCTGAATTTTTTCACGTAAATCCATACGACTGAATATTGCCGAAAGTTGAGCATTTGGATCAATTTCTGCAAACGATTCACCGAATAGGGTTACAAAATCTTTTTGAGAATTTTTTTGTTTTTCATTTGCTCTGCGCATAGCTTCAACATAAGTTGGATCGTCGCTATGTCCCGACATACCGTCAATAACATCTGCTATAGACACCTCCAACATCACGTTCATACCGCCTTTAAGGTCAAGACCTAAGCTAATTTCACGGTCTTTACACTCTTTATAGGTGTATTTTCTTATTAGTATGTTTAAGGCTGTTTTGTTTGAAACAGAGTCTAAATACTGATTCTCTTTGCTTTCTTGTATAGAATCAATTACAACTAATTCGCGTGCAGCGTGATTGTTAGACAGTTTTTTTACGTCTTTGTAAAAAATTTCGTTTTTTGCATATCTAGTAGCTTTGCCTTCTATAACTTTTGTTGCTACTGTAAATGATAGCTGATAGAGACAAACTATGGCAAATGCTATTGCAAAAAATTTTATCGCACCTTTGTTTTGCATCTGGATTTTATTTATGATTAAATATTAATTTTTCAAGTTTGCAAATATAAGCATATCTTGTAAACTAACAAGTGTAACCGATTTTTTATTTTTAAGTATTCATTTATTTCATCTTATGAAGTGTTACGTGGTACGTGTTACGGGTTGCGTGGTTCGAGTTAGTCTTGAGTTTTGAGTCGGGAGTTGAGAAATTCATAACTCATAACTCGGAACTCAGAACTCAAAACTATTTTAAGCTTAAATATAATTTTAAAAGTCCGCAATTTGTCTATTGTTTTATCTTTGTAATCAATAATCATTTATTCCAAATCGAAAATGAAACTTAAAACACTATCAATTCTACTACTGTTCACTTGTTTAGGATTTTCTCAACTATTTTCCCAAAACATCGCTTATAATTTTCCACAAAACGGTTTTGTAAAAGCCAATGATATTGTGGTTTACGACCAAAATGACAAAATATTGAAACATGCTTTTGTCGGAGGTATAAATTCGGCTCAGTACAATGCAATTGACATTAATCTTGATGGCACTTTGGATTTACTTATTTTCGACAGATTAAGCTCAAGGTTACTACCTTTCATCAATATTAATGGCGAGTACGTTTATTCTCCAAAGTATGCCAATTCTTTTCCCAAAATCAGAAATTGGATGCGTTGCGTTGACTACAACAACGATGGTAAAGTTGATATTTTCACCTACGTTACGGGTGGAATAAAGGTTTACAAAAATGTTTCGACGAGCGAGTTGGCTTTTGTTGATGCTACATTACCAAATCCGTACTTGGTATCTCAGTATGGAGAAATAGCGACAAACATTTTGGTTACAAGCGTAGATTATCCTGCTATTGTTGATATTGACGGCGATGGAGATTATGATATATTGACCTTTTGGGGTTTGGGTTCGTTTATAGAGATGCACAAAAACATGTCGATGGAGTACTACAACCACGCCGATTCACTGGTTTTTATGAAAACGCAACATTGTTGGGGTAATTTTGCCGAAGGTGCCGAAGATAATACAATTATTTTGGACACCTGCGTGAACCTTGGCAGGAGTGTTGGAAATATTAAATCCGACGAAAAACATACAGGCTCAACTTTATTAGTTTACGATACCAACGGTGATGGGAAAATGGATTTAGTCCTTGGCGATGTCGATTATTCAGATATAATTTTGCTTATAAATGGTGGCACAAGCGTTGATGCCAATATGATAGAATATACTTACAACTTCCCAAATGCCGAAGAAAAATTGTATTTAAGCACTTTTCCGGCTGTCGAACGCATAGACCTTAACAACGACGGCGTTTTAGACTTAATTTGTACTTCTTTTTCGCCTGCCAAATTTAAAAACGAAGATAAGCATTCAAATTGGCTGTATATAAACAAAGGTGATAATTTTAATCAAGTTTACGAACTTAAAACGAAAGCGTTTTTGCAAGAAGAAATGCTTGACTTTGGAACTTGTTCATATCCAACCTTTGTTGATTTAGACAATAACGGACTAAACGACTTATTGGTAGGTAACTACGGCTACTTCGATTCGGCTTACTTTAAAAGCAATTATTTTTTAGAAACCAAGAGCCATGCTCAATTGGCTTACATTAAAAATGTTGGCACTTTGGGCAGACCTGAATACAAAATAATTGACACTAATTTTTTACGATTGGATACTTTGGATATTTTGGCTGTGCGTCCTGCTTGTGCCGATATCGACGGAGACGGCGATAATGATATAGTTTTAGGTTGTAGCGATGGCACGTTTTGGTATTTTGAAAACAGATTAATCCCCGATGGAGTTTTATCTTTTGCAAGTGGCGTTAAAAACTGGCAAAACCTTGATGCAGGCGAGTTTTCAACTCCCTTTTTAATTGATATAAACGAAGACGGACTCATCGATATGGTTAGTGGCAATAAAGAAGGAGTTTTGTATTTATTCTTGAACTTAGGCACAGAAACCGAGCCAGCTTTTGAGTTGGTTGATGAAAAATTTGGTGGAGTAGATGTTACCGACAATATGCTTTCGTACGAAGGTTACAGCGTTCCGACTTTTATTGTCGATAATAAAACACAAAAACTCAGATTGTTTTGCGGTGCCGAATTTGGCGAAATTTACGTTTACGATAACATAAGCGGAAATCTCATCGGCGATTTCAATCTATTAGGAAACCTATCGCAAATAAACGACGGAACTCATTCGGCTGTAGCTTTCGATTATTTAAATTCCGATACTATTGTTGATATGATTGTCGGCAACTACAGCGGTGGATTGAGTTTGTTTTATGGCATAAACGAAAATCCGTTCGGCAAAGATATTTCCAAAACAGAAAAATCGGTTTTAAAAATATACCCAAATCCAACTACTGGCAATATCAAAATACAAATTGGTGAAAATGCTAATACTGAGAGCTTTAACCTTAAAATCTACAATTCTTCAGGATTGCTTGTTAGTCAAATCGACAATGTAAAACAAGGGCAAAACATAAGCGCTAATAAATTACCTTCGGGTATTTATTACATTGTAGCCGTAAGTAAAACCAATACTTACAAGGGAAGTTTTGTTAAAAACTAAACCGAATTATTTCGAAAAATCGACAACGGGTGCAACTTCTGCTCCTTCGATTGATTCGAAATAAGGCATTACTTTAAACTTAAATATCGCAGCAACAATATTGTTTGGGAATCTGCGAACTTTAGTATTGTAAATTTTTGCCGTTTCGTTAAACTCATTTCTTCTTGCGTTTATTTCATTTTCGGTAGTTTCCAACTGCCTTTGAAGTTGCAAGAAGTTTTCATTTGCCTTTAAATCCGGATAACGTTCAACCGCTACAAGCAGCCTTGATAGAACCGAATTCATATCAGCGGTGAGATTGTTAATTTCGGCAAGAGTTTCGGGCGTAATTTTGTCGGCATCGACGTTTATACTTGTTTTTGTAGCTTCAGCTCTTGCTTCAATAACTCCAATCAATGTGCTTTGTTCGTGGTCGGCATAACCTTTAACGGTGTTTACCAAGTTGGGAATAAGATCGAAACGCTTTTGATAAGCATTTTGTACATTTCCCCACGATGTTTTGACGGCTTCCTGTTTTACAATAAAATCGTTGTAAATGCGAATACCTTTTCCGATTAGTAGTATTAATAGTAATATTACTATTCCTAAAATCAATACAGTTCTTTTCATAAGTGTAAAGTTTTTGGTTTATAATTAATTATCAGCGTACAAAAGTAAATAATTTCTACATAATAAAGAAATTATAAGAAATTATTTCGTAAACCCCAGTAAAAATACTTTCTTAGATTATTTCTATACTTCTATTCAAAAACTCGGTCAGACTTTCGCCTTTAAGTAAATTTTGCGACAACAAAGCCAAGTCGATGAGTTGCAACACTTTTTGAGTTTGAGTTTCGGTGTTTTCGTCGGCTAATATTTTTGAAATAATCTTATGATTAGCATTAACCACAATATTATACATATCAGGCATATTGCCCATAAAGCCGTAGCCACCGCCACCAACTTCTGCCATATCTTTCATTCTACGCATAAACTCCGATTGGGTAATCGTAACCGGAAAATCGGTTTCGCTCATATCTTCAACCTGAACAGTGTATTGTTCTTTGTTTACGTGTTTTTCAAACAGTTCCGACAGTTTTTTCTTTTCATCGTCGCTTAGCTTCGAAGGAGCTTTTTCGTCTTTATCTATCAGTTTATCAGTAATTTCCGAATCGACTCTGACAAATTTGACTTTTTCAAGTCTTTGCTCCAAAGTGCTAACAAAGTGGCTATCTAAAAGACCATCCATAATTACAACATCGTAACCTCTTTCGTTGGCAGCGGCTATGTAGCTGTGTTGTTCTTCAACGTCAGATGCGTATATTACAACTATGTGGTCGTTTTTGTCTTTTTGAGTGTCTTTTACTTTATCTTTGTATTGCTCGAATGTAAAATACTTGTCTTCCGTATTTTTAAGAAGTGCAAATTTTTCGGCACGCTCAAAGAATTTTTCCTCGCTAATCATTCCGTACGTGATGAACAGCTTGATATCGTCCCATTTCTTTTCAAAATCCTCTCTTTCATTTTTGTAGAGCTCTTCCAATTTATCGGCTACCTTTTTCATAATGTGCCCGGAGATTTTTTTAACTCTGGCATCGCTTTGTAGGTAGCTTCTGGAAACGTTTAAAGGGATGTCGGGCGAATCGATAACGCCGTGTAAGAGGGTTAAGAAATCGGGGACAATGCCTTCAACCGAATCGGTTACAAACACCTGATTACAGAATAGTTGTATTTTGTTTCGTTGTAAGTCTATATTTTTGTTTACCTTCGGGAAATACAAAATTCCGGTAAGGTTAAAAGGATAATCAACATTCAGATGTATGTAAAACAAAGGTTCGTCAAAGGTCATAGGGTATAACTGACGATAAAACTTGATATAGTCCTCGTGTTTTAACGTGCTAGGTGTCTGAATCCAAAGCGGATTTGTATCGTTGATAATACGTGGTCTCTCAACTTCAACAGTCTTGGGATTACCTTCTTCGTCTTTTTCAGTCTTCGATTCTTCCCAAACTTTTTCATTACCAAACCTTATAGGTATAGGCAAAAACTTACAATATTTGTTCAGAAGCGTTAAAATTCGGTTTTCTTCCAGATATTCTTCCGAATCTTTGCTAATGTGCAGAATAATATCTGTGCCTCTTTCTTTTTTGTCATGTTCTTCCATTGTGTAGTTCGGCGAGCTATCGCACGACCAACGAACGGCTTTTGAACCTGCACCTTTTTTATATGTTTTCGATATAATTTCCACCTTATCGGAAACCATAAACGAAGAATAAAATCCCAATCCGAAATGTCCAATCAAGCCTGCCTGTTCGGCTTCGGTTTTGTTTTTATATTTTTTCACAAATTCTTCGGCTCCCGAAAATGCAATCTCATTAATGTATTTATCAACTTCTGCCGAAGTCATTCCAATACCTCTATCGCTTACGGTAATAGTTTTGTTTTCTTTATCAATTTTAACCTCAATTGTAAGGTCGCCGAGCTCTTCCTTGTATTTGCCCATAGATGCTAGTGCTTTTAGTTTTGTAGTAGCATCAACAGCATTTGAAATAAGCTCACGCAAAAAAATCTCCTCGTCGGAGTATAAAAACTTTTTAATAATAGGAAAGATGTTTTCGGTTTGTACGTTAATTTGTCCTTGTATCATAATATTTATACTTGTTTTTAATTTTCAAATTCGGTCTATACTGTTCAAAACCTATGCCAGCGGAAAAAATATGACAATATGGCGGGGTTGCGTGGTGCGTGTTGCGTGTTGCGGGGGAGTGGCTGTTAGCCTTTAGCCTTTAGCTTTTAGCTTTTAGTCCCAGCTTATGAAACTATGTGCAAATAATAGCTAACAGCCAATAGCCAATAGCCATGTCTTTATGGCATAAAAACAACAACCTATACCTTCTTTTCTATAAAGTTTTTGTATTCAAAAGGACGATAGTTAAATATTTTCTCAAAATTATATAAAAACTTTTCCTTAAGCGTCATATTGGAGAGTTTTGGATTGTAATTGAATTCCCAATCTTGGTTTTTAATTACTTCCTCCATATATATTGGATGCTTTCCTTTGAACGGTTCGAGTTTATCAACAATATTATAGTCGAATTCTTCGGTTTTTGAGTGTGCTTTTATCCATTCGTCGTTATGCCAAAAAGTATTAAAGTAGTTGGATTTTTTGGTCATAAGTTTGGGGTTTCTCGTGTAGGAGTAGTGGTAGAATGTAGCTTTCGATTTAATAACAATAAGTTTTTCACCTTTTGTTGAATAATCTTTGGTTTCGTATTTTCTAAAACTGTGCGAGTCGCCGAACGACATTACATTTCGGTTACTCTTAAATGCTCTTACTTCGTATCTGTCGGCACGGCGTGTGTTTTGCACGTGGTTGTAATCGCCCCAAAAGTTCAGACGAGGAAATATAACACCGTCAACGTCATCATGCTTGTCTGCTAATTCAAAAGTCTTTATAATTTCGTCTTTTGCAAACTCGTCTAAAACTTCATCGGCTTGTATATGCAAGCACCAATCGCCTTTGGTTTGTTCAAGACCAATATTAGCTTGCTGTCTGAATATAGCTCCGTCGGTTCTTATTGAATCGTCCCAAACAGTGTCGATAATAACAATTTTATCGCTTCCAATATCAACCACGGCTTCTCTTGTTCCGTCGTCGGAATTGCCAACAACAACGTAAATTTTATCAACAACAGGCAAAGCCGATTTTATTGATGCAACAAAAGGATAACCCATCCTTAAACCGTTTCGTACGTAAGTAAAACCTTCTATCTTCATAAATAGTATTTTATTTTTGCAGTTACAAAGATAGTTTTTTGCCTAAATATATTTTCAAATTATATTGTCTGATTTCAACAAATCGGCATATTACAAGTGAAATACCGACTTTTATGTTAAAATAATTGTAAAAAATATGATAAAATATTACGTTATCCGATTAAATTTTATAACTTCGCAGAAAATTTAGTTTAAATAAAATTATTATAAATCAATATTAAAAATTACAATTATGACAGCTAATTTAGATTGGAGTAAATTACCTTTCGGTTACGTAAAAACCGATTTCAACGTAAGATCTTATTACCGCAACGGAGCGTGGGGACCTATTGAAGTTACCGACGACGAGTTTGTAAGCATGCATATGGCAGCAACTGTTTTGCACTACGGTCAGGGTGGATTTGAAGGAATGAAAGCCTACACCGGCAAAGACGGTAAAATCAGACTTTTTAGATGGGAAGAAAATGCAAAGAGATTACAGCTTTCGGCTGACGGCATTATGATGGCTGAACCGCCACTTGATTTATTTTTTGAAGCAGTAAAAACAGCTGTTTTGAAAAACAAAAGATTTGTTCCGCCTTACGGTACCGGAGCATCATTGTACATCAGACCATTGTTGATAGGAACAGGTCCAAGAGTTGGTGTTAATCCAGCCGACGAATATTTATTTATGGTTTTTGTTACACCGGTTGGTCCGTACTTTAAAGAAGGCTTTAATCCTGTTACAGCTATGATTACACGCGATTACGACCGCGCTGCACCATTGGGAACAGGTAGATTTAAAATTGGCGGTAACTACGCTGCAAGTTTAAAATCGGGACAAATAGCTAAAGAAAAAGGATTCTCAACAGTATTGTTCCTAGATGCAAAAGAGAAAAAATACATAGACGAAGCAGGTCCTGCAAACTTCTTTGGTATAAAAGGGAATACCTACGTAACTCCTAAATCGGAATCAATTTTAGCTTCAATTACAAACAAGAGCTTAATTACTATTGCCGAAGATATGGGAATGAAAGTTGAAAGACGTCCTGTTTTGGTTGAAGAACTTGCCGAATTTGACGAAGTAGGAGCATGCGGTACAGCTGCTGTTATTTCGCCTATACGTCAAATTGTCGACCCATCGGCAGGTAAAACTTATAACTACTGCCCCGATGGTAAAGCAGGAGCTAAGTCAACCGAGCTATATAAGAGAATTATTGGAATACAGTATGCCGAAATTGAAGATAAATTCGGTTGGACAATTGTATTAGAGTAGTTTAGGAACTTTTTGATTATTAATATTAAGGCTGTTGTAGTGATATGACAGCCTTTTTTTGTGTGGGAAAGCGTTGTTTTTGTCAATTAACTGCAATGAGCAATAAGCCATTAGCTTTTGGCTCTTGGCTCTTGGCTCTTGGCTCTTGGCTGAGTTTAGTCAACAGCTAACGGCTAAAATCTTAATGTTTCTTAATGCCTTAATGGTTTAAATAATACGAATAAAAAGGCTTCGATTTTGTTTCATTTTTATAACCTTAATTATAAAGAATTTCGAATAAATTTTAGCGATGAAACTCGCTAAATAATCTTATGCTCTTTCAGAGTGGTTTCCATCTCCGATTGCATTTTCTTTGCTTCGGCTGCAGCTTTCTGTGCAAAATCGTCGGAGTTTGATGCAAAAATAATGCTCCTTGATGCGTTTACCAACAAGCCGCAATAAGAGTTTAGTCCGTTGCAAGCAACTTCTGTCAAGCTACCGCCTTGAGCACCAACGCCGGGAACAAGCAAAAAGTGGTCGGGGACAATTTTTCTGATTTCTTTCAAAAACTCAGCTTTGGTAGCACCAACGACAAACATCATATTGTTGCTGTTGCCCCAATTTTTGGCTCTGTTAATCACCAATTTGTAAAAAGGTTCTTGCTCCTGAGTATTTACAAGCTGAAAATCGGCTGAGCCGGCATTTGAAGTCAGAGCCAGTACAATAACCCACTTATCTTCAAACGACAAAAACGGCGAAACCGAATCTTCGCCCATGTATGGTGCAACCGTAATGGCATCGAAGTTGAAACCCGAACTTTCTTCATCAAATACGGATATTGCATACTGTTTAGAAGTATTTCCAATGTCGCCGCGTTTGGCATCGGCAATGGTAAAGACTTCTTTTTTTAATGAGTTCAAATATTTTATTGTCTTTTCAAGACTTTGCAATCCTTTTATACCCCTGCTTTCGTAAAAAGCCAAATTTGGCTTATATGCAACCGCATAAGGCAATGTAGCATCTATAATTTGCTTGTTAAATTCAAATACCGGATCATCGTACTTCATTATGCAGGTAGGGATTTTGGAAATATCGCTGTCTAAGCCAACGCACAGGTACGACCTCTTTGATTTAATCAATGAAAATAATTCTTCTTTATTCATCTTTTTTGTTTTCAAAATTAAAAAAAATACGATGTCAACTCAAAGATTGCTAATATTTATTGTAATTTTATAAATTTGCAACCCCAAAATGCAATAATCTTTGAAAGAACAAATTGTTGACATATTAGATTTAACAGATAGCGACCTGCACGAAGTGCTGCAAGCAATTTCGGAAGTTGCAGAGATGCAAAACACCGATGCTTATATTATTGGTGGTTTTGTTAGGGATATTTTTCTTAACAGAAAAAGTAAAGATATCGACTTTGTTACTACCGGCGATGGTATTTTGCTTGCCGAAGCTGTAGCTAAAAGGCTGAAAGTTAGCGAAGTACATATCTTCAAAAACTACGGTACAGCTATGTTTAAGTACAATGGCTATCAGTGCGAGTTTGTGGGAGCTAGAAAAGAATCGTATAGGAAACATACGCGAAACCCAAAGGTTGAAAAAGGAACGCTAAGAGACGACCAATTGCGTAGAGATTTTACCATTAATGCTATGGCTATCAGTATTAAAAAAAGTAGCTTTGGCAGTTTTGTCGATCCTTTTGGCGGCATAGCCGATTTGGCAAAAAAACTGATAGTTACGCCTACAAATCCTGATATTACCTTTTCCGACGACCCATTGCGTATGCTAAGAGCAATAAGGTTTTCGTGCACCTTAGATTTTTCAATCGAAGAAAATACTTATAATGCGATTAAAAGAAATGCCGATAGAGTTAAAATCCTGTCGAAAGAGAGAATTACCGAAGAATTGAACAAAATCATAATGTCGGAAGTGCCATCGAAAGGCTTTTTAAAACTTGATGAAACAGGAATATTGGAGATAATTTTTCCGGAATTTGTCAATCTGAAAGGAGTTGAGTACGTCGGAAGCATGGGACATAAAGATAATTTTTTGCATACTCTGGAAGTTTTGGACAATATTTCGCAAAACACAGATAATCTGTGGCTGCGTTGGGCTGCCATCCTGCACGATATTGCAAAACCGATTACAAAAAAATACGATAAAAATTTGGGTTGGACGTTTCACGGACACGAGTTCAAAGGTATGAAAATGGTTCCTAAAATATTTTCAAACCTAAAACTACCTATGAACGAAAAAATGAAATACGTTCAAAAAATGGTGTTGCTTCATCTGCGACCAATAATTTTGGCTGATGATTGCGTAACCGATTCGGCAGTCAGGCGTTTGCTTTTTGATGCCGGCGACGATATCGACGACCTTATGCTACTGTGCCAAGCCGACGTTACATCTAAAAATCCTGCAAAGGTCAAGCGTTATTTGAACAATTTTGAGATTGTCAAGCAAAAACTAATAGAAATTGAAGAAAAAGATAAGCTTAGGAATTGGCAACCGCCTATTTCCGGAGACGTTATCATGAAAGTGTTTCAGCTACCACCTTGCAAAAAAGTAGGCGATATTAAAAATGAAATCAGAGAGGCAATACTTGAAGGCGAGATAGGCAATAACTACCAAGAAGCTTACTATAAAATGATTGAAATAGCTGAGAAAATGGGACTGAAAGAAGTTGATTTGTCGTGTAGACCTGAGTGATGCGTGGTGCGTGTTGCGGGGTACGGGGTTTCTAAAATTAGGAGTCAGAAATTAGAAATTAGAATTAGCAGTCACCACGCAACCCGAAACACGCAATCCGTAACCCCAAAACACAATTTTTGCATTAAAATGTTATTTTTTTAATCTACAATCATAATTTTTTTATACTTTTACCAAATATAAATTAAAACGGTATGAAAACATTTATTTTTGAAGTAAGCATCCCTGAAGAAGATGATTTTATTAGGGTTATTGAAATCGGTGACGAAAGCAATTTCTTAGATTTATATAACTTCTTAATTAAAACAGTCGATTTCAACGAATTTGAGTTAGCCTCCTTTTATGTTTGTGATAATAAATGGAGAAAATTAGAAGAAATTACTCTAATTGACATGGGCTTAACCGACGAAGAAAATGAAGTTTACGAGTTTGAAGACGAAGATTCGGACGACGATGACGACATGATCAGCAAAGACAAGAAAATTCCGGTTAGCAATATGGAAGATGTTTTGATTAAAGATAAAATCGACAAAAAGGAATTGAATCTTATTCTTGAATACGATTTCATTTCTCCCATATTGCTTTATCTGCGACTCACTGATATTGCCAATAAAAAAGCTGGAGAAAAATATCCTAAACTTATTAAAAGTGTAGGAGATATTGACAGTGATAGTATAGATAATATGTTTTCAGAACTTATGAGCGACGACTTTAGCGATAGTGATTATATATCAGATGAAGATTTTTCGGACGAAAGATTTTTTGACTTTGGCGAAGAATTTGACGACGAAGAGCAGTGGTAACACAGTAATTGTTTATTATGATGAATAATAAATTATTAGTTGTTGTTACAGGTCCCACTGCCGTTGGCAAAACTTCCTTATCCATTGAATTAGCAAAGCATTTTAATACGGTTATTATTTCAGCCGACTCTCGACAGTTTTACAAGCAGCTTAATATTGCCGTAGCCAAACCCGATCAAAACCAACTTAAAGAAGTTGAACACCATTATATAAGTTTTCTTGATATTGCCGACTATTACAACGTCGCACAATTTGAAACAGATGTATTGCAAAAGTTAGATGAAATATTTGTCGAAAAAGATATTGCGTTTTTGGTAGGTGGTTCGGGTTTGTACATAGATGCAGTTTGCTATGGAATAGACTATTTTCCTGATGTTCCCGAAGATTTAAGAAATTCCTTAAATAATATTTTCGAACAAAAAGGCATAGAAGAACTAAGGAAAATTTTGAAAGAAAAAGATCCTGAATATTACAATATTGTTGATAAAGACAATCCGCAGCGACTACTCAGAGCTATTGAAGTCTGTCTTATTACCGGAAAACCTTTTTCGGAGCAGCGTTTAAACGAACCCAAAAAACGCAACTTCAACATTATTAAAATTGCTTTAAATATGGATAGGGCAGTG
Organism: Lentimicrobiaceae bacterium; assembly: GCA_033809755.1. Classification (GTDB taxonomy): domain Bacteria; phylum Bacteroidota; class Bacteroidia; order Bacteroidales; family UBA4417; genus UBA4417. The sequence goes on along the minus strand of JAPXLB010000003.1, from coordinate 139,225 downwards.
CTTAACGAAAGAATTTCCGCACGTGTTGATGAAATGCTTGATGCAGGCTTAATTGACGAAGCAAAAGAACTGTATAAATATAAGGAGTTAAACTCGCTGAAAACCGTGGGCTACAGAGAACTTTTCGATTACATTGACGGCAAATACACAATTGAAGAGGCAGTTGAGAAAATTAAAACCAATACCCGCCGCTACGCCAAAAGACAGGTTACTTGGTTGAAAAAAGACGAGTCGTACAAGTGGTTTTCACCGGAACAAAAAGATGAGATAATAGATTACATTACTCTTAGCTTGTAGTGTGCGTGGTGTGGATTTGGCTCTTTACCATCGGCTAGGTAAAGCCAACAGCTAAAATCTTAATGTTTCTTAATGCCTTAATGGTTCAAATAATATTAAATAACGCAGAAAAACACTTACAAAATCAACAGCCAGCAATCGGGGAATTGCGTTTTGTAATTACTTAGAGCTTTACGAGCATCGCTTTCGTTGTTAAAAGAGTCGATAATAATTCTGTGTAACGATTTATTATCAATGACTTTGGCATTTTTATAACCCTGTTTTTTGTATTTATCAACTGTTTCTTGTGCTATTTCTTTCGATTTCAGACTTGAAACAACAATATGGTATTTGCTATTCGACAATTCGCCGATGTTTGTGGTGTTGTCTTCTTTATTTTCGGTTTTTGTTGTTTCTATACTTGTAGGTTTAGTTTGTTGTTGAACAACAGGACTTGTCTCCAATCTGTTGCCAAACCAAATTATAGCGTAATTGTCGTCCATTGCAACACCCATAACTTTCCAATCAAACGACGACCACTTACCCGTACACAAAATCATATCTTTCGATGCCTGATTTTCTGTCCACATTTCTACAGCTTCGTTGGCGTTAACTCTTTGGTTATCCCAATAAATAAGCTCAAAGCCTAAACCTTCGTATCCGGTTATTTCATTAGGTTTGACTTTCATGCAGTTAATCCCTTCCATATTTTTTGCATTACAGCACGCCGACCAATTCCCTTTATCGCTCCAGCTATGCAAGCTGCAACCTGTCTCCGATTTGTAGTTATCTTTCAAGTCTGTAATGTGAAGTTGTGCTACATGACTCAACTTGTCAGAAAGTACCAATTGGGATTTCTTTTCATTTTTTCTTAACAAATTAATCTGATTAAATATTTCTCTTTCGCCGGCAGTATAACTAGTTTTGCTGGATTGAGCCGCTAATTCGCTGAAAGAAAAAACTATTGTTAATATTAAAATAAATGGAAGACTTATTTTTTTCATAGTTGTGTGATATTGTTAATTCAAGTACTTGCCAAAGGTAATATTTTTTTACTATTCTACAATAAAAAAAGCTTTGCATTATAAAAAAATAACGCAAAGCTCTAGTATTATATTATTAATGTTTAAAAAAATTATCCGATTTTAGTTATTAAAAATGTTAATAAGCTTACTAACCGATTCTTTTGCGTCGCCTAACAGAAGAGTAACATTTTCTTTGTTATCGTACAGCGGATTATCAACACCGGAGTATCCTGGTTTGGTGTCGAAGTTGCAAATGATAATGTTTTTAGCATGGTCGACGTTAAGCACAGGCATTCCGTAAATAGGAGTGCCTTCGGCTTCTCTGGCAGCAGGGTTCATAACGTCATTTGCACCAATAACTATAACCAAATCCGTATTTTTGAAATCGTCGTTAATTTTTTGCATTTCAAACAATTGCTTGAAAGGAACGTCGGCTTCGGCAAGCAACACGCTCATATGTCCGGGCATACGTCCGGCAACAGGGTGAATTGCAAATTTAACGTCGGCACCGTTGGCAATAAATTTGTCGGCAAGTTGTTTTACATGCGACTGTGCCTGAGCAAGAGCCATACCGTATCCCGGAACAAAAATCACAGATTTAGCCGATTTTAGTTCATCTTTAAGTTTATCATCTTTGCTGTCAGCTTTGGTTTCGGCTTTTGCATCAGATTTGGCAGAAATAATATTAATAAGTTTATTAACCGATTCTTTGGCATCGCCAAGCAAAAGAGTAACATTTTCTTTATTGTCGTAAAGCGGATTATCAACGCCTGAATATCCGGGTTTGGTGTCGAAATTACAAATAATAATGTTTTTAGCATGATCGACGTTAAGCACAGGCATTCCGTAAATTGGAGTACCTTCGGCTTCTCTTGCAGCAGGGTTCATAACGTCGTTTGCACCAATCACGATAACCAAGTCGGTATTTTTGAAATCGTCGTTAATTTTTTGCATTTCAAACAATTGGTTGAAAGGAACGTCAGTTTCGGCGAGCAGTACGCTCATATGTCCGGGCATACGTCCAGCCACAGGGTGAATTGCAAATTTAACATCGGCACCGTTGGCAATAAATTTATCGGCGAGTTGTTTTACATGCGACTGAGCCTGTGCAAGAGCCATACCATATCCGGGAACAAAAATCACCGATTTCGCCGATTTTAGTTCATCTTTAAGTTTATCATCTTCGCTGTCGGCTTTTGTTTCGGCTTTTGCGTCAGACTTAGCAGAAATAATATTAATAAGTTTGTTAACCGATTCTTTGGCATCGCCAAGCAAAAGAGTAACATTTTCTTTGTTGTCGTAAAGCGGATTATCAACGCCGGAATATCCGGGTTTGGTGTCGAAGTTGCAAATAATAATGTTTTTAGCATGGTCAACGTTAAGTACAGGCATTCCGTAAATAGGAGTACCTTCGGCTTCTCTGGCAGCAGGGTTCATAACGTCGTTTGCACCAATCACGATAACCAAGTCGGTGTTTTTGAAATCGTCGTTAATTTTTTGCATTTCAAACAATTGCTTGAAAGGTACGTCGGCTTCGGCAAGCAGTACGCTCATATGTCCGGGCATACGTCCAGCCACAGGGTGGATTGCAAATTTAACGTCGGCTCCGTTGGCAGTAAACTTGTCGGCAAGTTGTTTTACGTGCGACTGAGCTTGAGCAAGAGCCATACCGTATCCCGGAACAAAAATCACCGATTTAGCCGATTTGATAATATCTTCTATAGATTTACCTTCATCAGCTTTTGCAGTTTCAGTCTTTTTGACTTCGGGGTCTTTTTTAGGTGTTTTTCCTTTGTCTGATGAGCTAACGGAAGTTCTACCCATTAAAATATCTATAAGATGTCTGTTCATTGCTCTACACATAATTTGTGTTAGTAGCAATCCTGATGCTCCAACGATACCGCCAACTGCAACCAACAAGATGTCGCCAATAGCCATACCAGCAATAGCACCGGCTACACCACTTAGAGAGTTAAGCAAAGAAATAGTGATAGGCATATCGGCTCCGCCAACCCTTATTGAGAATGACAAACCGAATAAAGATGCTGCCAAAACACTTATTATAACTATAAAGGTAGGTGAAAATATAACTGAACTATCTTTGCCTACAAATGCCGATAAAACAACCATCAATAAAGAAATTGCAATAGCAATAAAATTGATAAGTTGATGATTTTTCCAAACTACAGGTCTTTGAGCAAGAATTTTATGCAGTTTGCCTGCAGCAACCAAGCTTCCGACAAGAGTGATAAAACCTACAACTATAGCCAAAGTAGCCGTAACGTTTGAAAAAGTAACATATTCGGTTGGACTGACACCTATACCTTCAAGAGTTAAAATCCCGACTAAACCTGAAGCGAAACCACCTAAACCGTTGAAAATAGCAACCATTTGGGGCATTTCTATCATTTTTACCCTTACTGCGAGTATATATCCTAATATTAATCCTATTGCAAGAAATACGTATAGGGTAGGTACAGCAAAAATACCGTAATATATTATTGTAATAACTATTCCTGTAAATAAGCTAAATGCACTCAACAAGTTTCCTAAAACGGCAGTTTTCACCTTGCTCATAAAGGAAATTCCAATCAAAACAAGTATCGATAATACCGAGCATAATATAATGTATGTAATTGCACTCATAAACTATTTCTTTTCTTTTTTGTTAAACATTTTAAGCATGCGATGGGTTACGCCAAATCCACCCATTACGTTAATAGAGGCACATATAACAGCTATACCGCCAACTATTTGTCCGGCTAATTGCAAGTTGGGACTAAACGAAAATCCGACAGCCACAATAGCTCCAAGTACGGAAATTCCCGACAATGCATTCATTCCCGACATTAAAGGGGTATGCAATAATGCCGGCACGTTTTTTATTATTAGATATCCAACAACTGTGGAAACTAAAAAAATTAAAATTAAGTAAATAGGATTCATATTAGTGTTGTTTTAAAAATAACAAAGACTGTTATATGAAGCCATATAACAGTCCTTAAAAAATTATTGTTTTATAAATTCATGGCTTCTAATGTTCCTTCGTGAACAATTTTGCCATCGTATGTAACTAGAATTGATTTAATTATTTCATCATTAGTGTCGAGAATAATTTCGCCGTCTTTAGAAATCATCTCTACAAGATGGAATAAGTTTTTCGAAAACATTTGTGTTGAGCTTTTTGGAAGCATTCCCGGTATGTTTTTAATACCAATCACGGTTACGCCGTCAATTACTTCTGTAGTTCCCGGAGGAGTTACTTCGCAGTTTCCGCCTTGGTCAACCGAAATATCAACAATAACCGAACCGTGTTTCATGCTTTTAACCATGTCTTTAGTTACAAGAATAGGAGCAACTTTGCCTGGGATTAATGCGCTTAGGAAAACGATGTCCATTTTTGGCAAATGCTCGCTTAATATTTGTTGCTCTTTAATAATCCATTCTTGTGGTAATTTTTTAGCGTAGCCGCCTTCTGCTACTGCGAGTTCTTGCGGAACACCTAATTCGATGACTTGAGCACCAAGACTGGTAGCTTGCTCAACAGCAGCCGGTCTGATATCAGCGGCGTAAGTAACTGCACCTAACCTTTTGGCAGTAGCAAGAGCTTGTAAACCTGCTACACCAACGCCAACGACTAATACATTTGCGGGCTCTTCAAAACCTACAGCCGAAAACATACTAGGAACAAATTCGGGTAAAGCATTTGCAGCCAACAATATTCCTTTGTAACCGGCGCATGTACTCATTGATGTAAGAGCATCCAATGTTTGAGCTCTAGAAATTCGTGGGATTCCATCTAAGGTCAAACCTATTATTCCGTTTTCAGCTAATTTTGTAATCATTTTGTGGTTTGGTGGAGATGCAGGGTGCAAGAAGGTAATTAAATACTGACCCTTGTGCATTAAATCAACTTCGTGAGTGTTGTACTCTTCGTTGAATTGGGGCTCTTTTACTTTTAAAATAATCTGAGCTTTTTCAAAAATTTCTTTTGCCGAGTCGGTAATCACGGCTCCGGCTTTTACATACTCTTCATCGAGAAAAAAAGACTTTAAACCGGCGTTTTTTTCTACCATGACTTTAAAACCGTTGTTTACAAACATTCCTACGGTTTCGGGAGTAGCCGATACCCTCGACTCTCCTTTCATAATTTCTTTTGGAATACCTATTATCATTGTGTTTTATTTAAATATTAAATTGTTTGTGTTTATGTTTAAATACCTTATTTGTAAATGTTTTATTTCAATTCCGAAATAAGGCATTTCGGTTTCAAAGATATAGATTTTATAAAAATACAGGCAATATATTTCATCTAAAATAATTTTAATAAAATTTAGATAATTGCTTTTTATCAGCAAAAACGCTTTATACCTAATAATTTGTTAAAAATTTGTATAAAAATAGATATTCATTTTAAATCAATGTTCGGATATATTCAGAAAAAAGAGTAAATTTGCAACCGAAAATAAAAAAAGAATAAATAGTAACAATTTTTAAAAATAAATTAACTTATGACAAAGAATCAACCAAACACGAAACATGTTTATACTTTTGGTAATAAAGAAGCCGAAGGTAATGCTGAGATGAGAAATTTGCTTGGCGGTAAAGGTGCCAATTTAGCCGAAATGAATTTAATAGGTGTACCTGTACCTCCGGGTTTTACAATAACGACCGAAGTTTGTACTCTATATACCCAAAAAGGTCGTGAATTTGCACTTAAAACGATTAAAAAAGAAGTTGAAGAAGGAATCAAATACGTTGAAAAACTTATGGGTTCAAAATTCAATGATAATAAAAACCCGCTATTATTGTCGGTTCGTTCAGGTTCCAGAGCTTCTATGCCCGGAATGATGGATACTATCTTAAACTTAGGTTTAAACGACAAAGCTGTTGAAGGTATAGCTAAAAAATCAGGAAAAGAACGTTTTGCATGGGACTCATATCGTCGTTTTGTTCAAATGTACGGCGACGTTGTTTTAGGAATGAAACCAACTGATAAAAACGCTCAAGATCCTTTCGAAGTTATTATTGAAGAATTAAAGAAAGAAAAAGGCGTTAAAAGAGATAACGAGCTAACTACCAGCGATTTAAAAGAATTGGTAAAACGCTTTAAAAAAGCCGTTTTCAAACAAACCAAAAAAGAATTTCCGGAAGATGCATACGAACAACTAAACGGAGCAATTTGCGCAGTTTTCGATAGCTGGTCGAATGAAAGAGCTGTTTTGTACCGCGAACTTAACCATATTCCCGACGAGTGGGGTACTGCTGTTAACGTGCAGGCTATGGTTTTTGGTAACTTAGACGACAATTCGGCTACCGGTGTTGCATTTACACGTAACTCAGCTAACGGTTTGCCACACTTCAACGGCGAATATCTAATTAACGCACAAGGCGAAGACGTTGTTGCAGGTATCAGAACTCCGCTTCAAATTACCGAAATGCACTCAAAAGAGTGGGCTAAGCAAGCAGGAGTTAGCGAAAAAGAAAGAAAGGCAAAATTCGCTTCATTAGAAGAAGCTATGCCGAAACAATATAATGAGCTTTTCAAAATTCAAAAGAAATTAGAAAAGCACTACAAAGACATGCAAGACCTTGAATTTACCATTCAAGACGGTAAATTATGGATACTTCAAACTCGTAGCGGAAAACGTACAGGTCAGGCTATGGTTAAAATAGCTATGGATATGCTTAGTGAAAAATTAATAGACGAAAAAACAGCTCTATTACGCATCGAGCCTAACAAATTAGATGAACTTCTTCACCCTGTATTCACTCCCGAAGCTATTAAAAAAGCAAAAGTTCTTACCAAAGGTTTACCTGCTTCGCCGGGAGCTGCCTACGGTCAGATAGTATTTTCAGCCGACGACGCAGCAGCTATGTTCGAAAAAAAGAAAAAAGCTATTCTTGTTCGTATAGAAACATCGCCCGAAGACCTTAAAGGTATGACAGTTTCTGAAGGAATTTTGACTTCACACGGTGGTATGACTTCGCACGCTGCTGTTGTTGCCAGAGGTATGGGTAAATGTTGCGTTTCGGGTGCTGATAAAATTGTCATCAACTACGAAAAACGCACTCTTACAATTGCAGGACAAGTATTTAAAGAAGGTGATTTTATTTCTCTTAATGGTTCTACAGGCGAAGTCTATGAAGGCGAACTTGCAACTAAAGATCCCGAACTAAGCGAAGACTTCAAAAAATTAATGAAACTTGCCGATAAATACTCTCGCATGTTGGTTCGTACCAATGCCGATACTCCACATGATGCAAAAACCGCAAGAAGTTTTGGAGCCACAGGTATAGGTCTTTGCCGTACCGAACATATGTTCTTTGAAGGAGAAAAAATTATCGCAATGCGTGAAATGATTCTTTCCGACGACGAAGCCGGAAGAAGAAAAGCTCTTAGCAAATTATTACCAATTCAACGTAAAGACTTTGAAGGAATTTTAGAAGCAATGCAAGGTCTTCCTGTTACCGTTCGTTTGCTTGACCCACCTTTGCATGAGTTTGTACCTAAAACTGAAGAAACTCAGAAAGAAATGGCAAAAGAAATGGGACTTTCTTTACAAGAAGTTAAAGATAAAGTTGAAGCGCTTGAAGAAACTAACCCGATGCTTGGTCACAGAGGTTGTCGTCTTGGTAATACTTATCCCGAAATTTCGGAAATGCAAACCAGAGCTATCATTGAAGCTGCTCTTAACTTGAAAAAGAAAGGTATTGAAACATTCCCGGAAATTATGATACCGCTTACAGGTACATACGAAGAAATGAAGATGCAGGAAGATGTGGTTAGAAACACTGCCGAAGCTATCTTTAAAGAAAGAAAAGATAGAATTGATTATTTGGTAGGTACTATGATTGAAATTCCAAGAGCTTGTATAATTGCTGACAAAATTGCAGAATCAGCAGAGTTCTTCTCGTTTGGAACCAACGACCTTACACAAATGACTTTCGGTTACTCACGCGACGACGCAGGCAAGTTCTTACCAATTTATTTGAAAAAAGGTATTTTAGAATACGATCCGTTCCAAGTTGTTGATAGAGTGGGAGTAGGCGAAATGATGAAAATGGCTGTCGAAAGAGGAAAGAAAACACGTCCTAATATTAAGTTGGGTATTTGTGGTGAGCACGGCGGTGAACCTTCATCGGTTGAGTTCTGCCACCAAATTGGTCTTAACTATGTTAGCTGTTCGCCTTTCCGCGTTCCTATAGCACGTGTTGCTGCTGCTCAAGCTGCAGTTAAAGAGAGCATAGAAAACAAAAAAGTAAGAGACTGCAAAGCGGAAAAAGCTACCAAAACGGCTCCGAAAAAAACTGCAACGAAAAAGTAAAACATTTTCATAGCTAAATACTCGAAAAGGCTGTCTTTTACACAGGGACAGCCTTTTCTATTATTGTTTCACAAGATACACAAAAAATTAAATTTTTAATTATTGTTTAATATTCAATTAATATAGCCTACCTTTGTAGAAAAATCAGAAACAAAAATTTATTAAACATTTACAGGTTATGATTGAAGCTATAAACAAGAAAGGATTTTATGTGGATGTTGAACAGTATGGTATTACAGGAACAAAAGAACTATACTACAATCCTGATTACGAAATTTTGTTCGAACACGAAATGGACAAAAGTTTAACGGGTTTTGAAAAAGGTCGTTTGACCAATTTTGGAGCTGTTAGTGTTGATACTGGAGTTTTTACAGGTCGTTCGCCAAAGGACAAATATATTGTTGTCGATGAGGTTTCAAAAGACACAGTTTGGTGGTCAACACAAGGCACTAACGACAACCATCCTATGAGTTATGAAGTTTGGAGCGATTTGAAAGAAATTTCGCAGAAACAGCTCTCAAACAAAAAGTTGTACGTTATGGATGCGTATTGCGGTGCTAATAAGGACACCAGATTGTGCGTAAGGTTTGTTATGGAAGTAGCTTGGCAAGCACATTTTGTAAAAAACATGTTTATTCGTCCAACCGATGAAGAATTAAAAACTTATAAGCCCGACTTTGTTGTTCTGATGGCTTCAAAAACAACCAATAAAAATTGGGAAAAACATAAATTAAATTCCGAAAACTTCGTTGCTTTTAATTTGAAAGAGCGTATGCAACTTGTTGGAGGAACATGGTATGGTGGTGAAATGAAAAAAGGTATATTCTCAATGATGAATTACTACTTGCCTTTGAAAGGTATAGCTGCAATGCACTGTTCGGCTAATAGAGGAAAAGACGGCGATGTTGCTATTTTCTTCGGCTTATCCGGTACCGGAAAAACCACTTTATCAACCGACCCAAAAAGAGCATTGATAGGAGACGACGAGCACGGTTGGGACGATGACGGAGTTTTCAACTTTGAAGGTGGTTGCTACGCTAAATGTATCAACTTGAGCAAAGAGAACGAACCGGATATCTACAATGCCATCAAACGTGATGCTTTACTAGAAAACGTAGTCGTTACCGATACAAATGACGTCGATTTTTCGGATGCGTCAAAGACTGAAAACACCAGAGTTTCGTATCCTATTTATCATATCAATAATATCGTAAAACCTATTTCAAAAGCCGGACATGCAACAAAGGTTATCTTCTTGACTGCCGATGCATTCGGGGTATTCCCGCCTGTTAGCAAATTATCACCCGAACAAACCGAATACCATTTCCTTTCGGGATTTACTTCAAAATTAGCCGGAACCGAAAGAGGTATTACCACACCACAACCGACTTTTTCGGCTTGTTTCGGAAATGCTTTCTTAACGCTTCACCCGACAAAGTATGCATTAGAACTTGTTAAACGAATGGAAGCATCGGGAGCTAAAGCATATTTGGTTAACACAGGTTGGAACGGAACAGGCAAACGTATTTCTATTAAAGAAACAAGAGCTATAATCGATGCTATTTTAAACGGCGATATTGAAAAATCGAGTACCGAAACAATACCGTATTTCAACTTGGAAATTCCAAAAGAATTGAAAGGAGTTACTACTGAAATTCTAAACCCGAAAAATACTTACGCCAACGAAAGCGATTGGCACGCCAAAGCTAAAGATTTGGCTCAAAGGTTTATCAATAACTTTGAAAAATACACCGATAACGAAGAAGGAAAGAGACTTGTTAAGGCAGGTCCTATTTTGTAGTAGTTTTGAGTTCTGTCCCGAAGTTTCGGGAGAGTTATGAGTTAGGAGTTTTGACACTCGGAACTCAATACTCAGAACTCGAAACTAAATTTCAATTATCAATCCATCGTAAGCTAAAAACACATTTTCCGGTAATTCCGACTGTGTTTGAGCGTGTAATCCCATACCGTGGCTAATGTGCGTCAGGTAAGCAATTTTAGGTTTTACCTGCTCAACAATTTGCAATGATTCGTCAAGCGAAAAATGCGAACGATGTTTGTATCGTGCCAATGAATTTAGTATCAAAACATCGCTGTTTTTAGCTTTTTGCAATTCGGTTTCCGAAATGTAATTAGCGTCGGTTATGTAGGTGAGACCGGCAATTCGGTATCCGAAAACAGTTTCGTTGGCATGCAGTACGCTAATAGGGTTGATTTTGATGCCTTTGTATTCAAATTCTTTATTTTCAATTTCAATAATATTTAAACAAGGAGCATCTTTGTATATTTTATCAAAAATATATTTGTTGCTCGCCTTTATCACTTCTATTGTTTCGTTGTTGGCAATAACATCAACGGCTTTGTTTAGCATAAAGTTGAAAGGTCTTATATCGTCGATGCCTGCCGTATGATCGCGGTGCTTGTGTGTGAAGAAAACAGCATCAATGTCTTTAATATTGTTATTAAGCATTTGCAATCGGAAATCGGGACCGCAATCAATTACGATTTTAGCGTTTTCGTGTTCAATATAAAGTGAAGTCCTGAATCTAAAATCTCGCTTATCGTTGCTTTTGCAAACCTCGCAATTGCAAGCTATTACTGGCGTTCCTACCGATGTTCCTGTGCCTAAAAATATTATCTTCATATAAGGTTAATTCAAAAATCAATTTTATTAATAGAATTATGAAAATCGTCGCAATTTTCCGAAATAGTCTCAACCAAAACAATGTTAACCAAACGATTGTCGAGCAATAGGTTTTCGGGTGTGTTATTGGTATATATTAGATTTGTGTTTTCTTTGGGATTAATGATTAAAATACCTTTCCTGCAATTATCTCCGCAATTAATTTCTACACGAAAAACACCTTTTTGAGGCATAACTTTGTCGTCAGCAACAGAAATTGAAAATTTTAGATGTTTTTCATCAACAACTTCCAAGAAATTCAACTTTTCTGCAACAAAAAAATCGTATCCCAATAACTCATTGGCAGTTTTAATATCGGAACTAATAATTGCATCCCTTATAGCTGTGGAGCTTACAGAGTAATTTTTAACCTTAATGTCTGAAATCTGTTTCACTCTGAAATTATATTTCTCTCCCAAATCGGACAAAAGTTCGTTGTTGCCTTCTCTGTTCTTACCAAAATGATGGTCGAAGCCTAAAACAATAGCCGAAATGTTTAATTTATTTACCAAATAATTCACAACAAAATCCTGATAATTTGTTTTGGCAAAATTTAGGTCAAAGTTAATGATGATAAGGTTTTTAAGCGATGTTTGTTTAAGCAGTTCAATTTTTTCGTTTTGTGTAAGAATGTACTTGAAGTCGCTTGTGGGTTGCAAAACTTGTCTTGGGTGAGGGGAAAAAGTGATAAGTGTACTTTGTCCGCCAATTTTTTCGGCGTAATTATTCAGTTCATCGATAATTTGTCTGTGAGCAACGTGAATTCCGTCGAAAGTGCCGACAGTAACAACAGGTCTGACTATTTCATGTGCTTTATCAATGTCGTAATAAATATTCATAAGGTTCTTGCTTTTCGCAGTGCAAATTTATGAAATATCCGCAATTTATTACATTACCTTTTTATTAAGTTGATAAATTCTAAAAATTGAAAAAAAGCTGCCCCAAAATTTGAGGCAGCTTTAAAATTAACTAAAAATCACATTTTGCTACTTAATTAACTTTTTCATAATAGTTTCTTTATCCAATTCCTTCGTACAGAAGAACCAATCGTAGCATTTCATATCGCCGGGTTTTTCGGTTCTTTCTTGTGCTATTCCGCATGAATTTGCAGGAGGAACTATAACTTCGTCGCCGGGTTGCCAATCGGCTGGAGTTGCAACACCAAACTCATCGGTGGTTTGAAGTGCAATAAGAACTCTGTACAATTCGGGGAAATTACGTCCTGTGCTTTGTGGGTAGTACATCATAGCTCTGATAATACCTTTCGGGTCGATAAAAAATACCGCACGAACAGCAGAAGTTGCAGATGTTTTAGGTTGAATCATACCGTACTTACTAGCTACATTCATGCTAATATCATCAATCAAAGGGAATTTCACTTCAACATTTTTCATTCCTTTGTAATCGATTTTTTCTTTGATGGTTCTAAGCCAAGCAATGTGGCTATGAAGTCCGTCAACCGAAAGACCTACAAGTTTACAATTAGCTTTTTCAAAATCTTCTGCCATTGTAGCAAAGGTCATAAATTCGGTAGTACAAACCGGTGTAAAGTCTGCAGGGTGGCTAAATAAAATAGTCCAGTGTCCTTTGTAATCAGACGGGAAATTTATTGTACCTTGTGTGGTAACAGCTGTAAATTCAGGAGCTTTATCGCCAATACGTGGCATTGCAATAGTTTCGTTCATTTTAATTTCTTCCATTGTTTTAAAAATTTTTATTGGTTATTGTTTAATTTAATTTCTATTTATTTTTTTATTTAATCATGGCATTGTACATCCAAATGAGCTTTTCTTGAGCAGAAATGTATCCTGTAAGCATATCTACAGTTCCATCGTCGCCATTTTCGGAAGCAAACGATATAATTTCTCTTTCTTGGTCGAGTAGTGTGAGTATTTCAGAAATTACTTCTTTTATTGTTGCTTCGCACGAACTGATATTTTCTTTTTCTTTAATTGTCGCCAATTGTATGTATTTTGAATATGTGTGTACAGGTGTGCCGCCTAACATTAATATACGTTCTGCGATTTCGTCAGCCATATCATTCAATTGGTCGTACCACTCTTCGTATTTTTGGTGCAATACAAAGAATTTTCTACCTACTATGTTCCAGTGGTAACCGCGTGTGTTTTGATATGCAATTTGCACATTGCTTAAATAAGTGTTTAGTTTATCTATTACTTGTTTGGAGTAATCTTGTTTTAAATTAATTTGATTTTTCATGGTTATTGTTTTTTAAAGATTAATGTTTGATTTCTAATTTCATTTATATTCACCGTTAATTTGGAGTTGTATGCTTTTTATGTTAAAATTTTTTATCGGATTGTCGGTAAAATATTTTTCAAGGTATTTGTCAATCTCTTCCGAATAATAATCCATTATTTCCATGCTTTTAGAACAGTAGATATGGTGATGCTTTTTAAGCATTAAATCATATCTCATTTTGTCCTTATCGGTCTTTATTCTTTCAACTATACCTTTCTTGACAAAGCTATCCAACACATTGTAAACCGTTGCATTAGAGATATACGCATTGTCTTTTTTCACTTCTTCAATAATATCATCGGTTGTGGGATGCGTATGTAAATTGCAAATTGCTTTATACACGCTAATCCTTTGAGGTGTAACTTTTAAACCTTTTTCCGATAAAATATTTCCTATTTCTTCCGTTGTTTTCATAAAATAGAATAATTCTTATTTGATACTTTGCAAAGATAAATAACTTTTCTTAATTAAGAATAGTTCTTAACAAGTTTTAACAAGAAAATTTAATTAATGCAATTATCATACAGTTATATAAAGCCTTGAAGGTGGCGGTGCGTGTTGCGGGTTGCGGGGTACGGGTTACGTGGTTCGCGTTTCGAAATTTTCGGTCATTGAGTGTCGATATTGAGTTAAGCGAATATTGCTGTATCGAAATGCCGAAAATGGAGGGTGTTATCGAGTTCTGAGTTTCAGCGACTTTGTTAAGTTTTTTTGCAATAAATAAACTTCACTCTTTTAGCATTAATAGTCTGTTGTGAGAAGAAATTACAATAGCCGGAAATTTTGCTTTAAGAGGATGGCATACATTTCTTCTGAATGTAGTTCGAAATAAATCCTTAGTGAGAAAGGGAAGCTCCGAGCTTGCGAGGAGATCACCCGCACGAACTTAGGATTTATGAGAACGCAATTCAGAAAAGAAATGTCAGCCTTGATTTTTTGGTTCTTTTGTATTAAGACAAAAGAACATATAAAAAAGAATAAAACCTATGAAGATAAATTTTACAACAATCTCGAGATTTAGGGACGCAAAAGCCAACAGCTAACAGCCAAAAGCCAATTTGTAATTAAAGATATTTCTAGTATAAATACAAAAATATACACTTTAAAAAAGCAAAAGAAGTACCTTTGCAACATGGTAAATAGTAAAACAAGAATTGCTTTTCATACTTTCGGTTGCAAATTAAACTTTGCCGAAACCGGTACTATTATTAACAATTTAGATAAAAATAAATTCGAGATAGTTGACATTAAAAGCAATGCCGATATTTTTATTATTCATACCTGTTCGGTTACCTCAGTTGCATCGAAAAAGTGCCTTACTTTGGTTAGAAGTTTGGCTAAAAGATTTCCAAATTCGCTTATAGGCGTTATTGGCTGCGATGTACAAGGAAACACCGATAAATACTTAAATCTGAAAAATGTTAACTGGGTAATTGGCAACGAAAATAAGAATCAACTTTCAAATATACTTAATGAGTATAACATCAATTCTAAAAAACATGTTGATGTAAGTCCAATAAAACACGTAAACAATTTTTTTAATTCTTACTCAATAGGTCAACGTACACGTTCTTTTTTGAAAGTTCAAGACGGATGCAATTATTTTTGTTCGTACTGTTACATACCTTATATAAGAGGTAAAAGTCGGAGTGGTACAATAAAGAATATTGTTTCGCAAGCCAATGAAATTGTCGGTTCGGGAGTTAAGGAAATAGTTTTGACAGGAGTTAACATTGGAGATTTCGGCAAACCTAACAACGAAAATTTTTACGATTTGCTTGTTCAACTTTCGCAAGTCGATGGATTGGAACGGCTCAGAATATCATCAATTGAACCTGAATTGCTTTCTTTTGAAATAATTGATTTGGCTGCGACGGCAAAAAACATCATGCCACACTTTCATATTCCTTTGCAAAGCGGTTCCGATAGCGTTCTCAAAGATATGCGTAGAAAGTACAAAAGAAGTGTTTTTGAAGAAAAAGTTAAGTATATAAACAAAGTTATTCCCGATGCGTACATAGCCGCTGATGTTATTGTCGGATTTCCTACCGAAACCGACGAGTTGTTCGATGAAACCTACGATTTTATCAAGTCATTAAATATAAGCGATTTGCATATTTTCACCTATTCCGACCGTCCTAATACTGTTGCTTCCGGCTTTGATATTAAAGTTAACGGCAATACAAAAAACATTAGGCATGATAGGTTGAATGAATTATGTTTGCAGAAAAAGTCGGAATTTTATAAAAAGCATAAAGGTTTGAAAGCTAAGGTGTTGTGGGAAAAAGATAATAAAGACAATATTATGCACGGTTTTACCGAAAATTATATAAGAGCAAAATCAGAATACAACGAAGATTTGATAAATATAATTACCGACGTTGTATTGTTAGATATTGAAGATGAATGTTATACAGTTAAAGTTTTATCATGATAAATTATAAAGACATATGCGACAGCGTGATAGCAATATCAAAGGAAGTCGGCAACTTTTTGATGACTGAAATTGAAAAAATTAAGGTTACGGATATTAAAAACAAAGGCGTACGCGATTTTGTTACTTACGTTGATGTTAACGCCGAAAAAATGATAGTCGAGGCATTGAAAAAAATATTGCCCGAAGCCGGATTTATTACCGAAGAAGGTGTTGAAACACACAGAGCTGAAAAATACAATTGGATTATCGACCCTTTGGACGGCACAACCAATTTTGTTAATAAAGTTCCGATATATTGCACAAGCATTGCTCTTATGGAAGACTCGGAAATAGTTGTCGGTGTAATTTATGAGCCAAATTTAGACGAATGTTTTTATGCTTATAAAAACTCTAAATCCTATTTGAATGGCGAAGTTATTACGGTACACGACAAACCCGAACTTATTTCATCGCTTTTTGCTACGGGTTTTCCTTATCAAGACTACGAAAAAATGGACGAATATGTAAAAGTGTTTAAGTATTTTTTAAGCAATTCGTCGGGAGTCAGACGTTTAGGCTCGGCAGCAGTCGATATTGCTTATACCGCTTGCGGTAGATTTCAAGGATTTTACGAGTTTGGTCTCAAACCATGGGACGTAGCCGCCGGAGTCATCATAATAAAGCAAGCGGGTGGGGTAGTCAGCGATTTTAAAAACGGTAATAATTATCTGTTCGGAGCCGAAATAGTTGCAGCCGCTCCTACAGCACATAAAGAAACTATTAAGGCGCTCGAGATGTTTGGATTGTAGGGTTAGTTACGAGTGTTGAGTTAAGAGTTTCGAGTTGAGATACTCAAAACTCAGAACTCAGAACTCAGAACTTTTACCGATCACCCAAAGACGTTAGTCTTTGCTAACAAAATCCGAGTACACCGGCATTAAGTTTCTGTCGCCGTAAGCATCGTCAACGCGGGTTACAGCCGGGAAGTACTTATCTACTTTACCACAATTTAGTGGGAAAAGAGCTTTTTGTCTCGAATATGGCTTATCCCAATCATCGGCGGTAGCCATTTCAATTGTAAACGGAGCATCTTTAATGATGTTATCGTTTTTATCGCACTTTCCGCTTTCAATATCAGCAATATCTTTTCTGATATCGATTAAAGCATCTGCAAATTTGTCGAGCTCGCTAAGCGGTTCACTTTCGGTAGGTTCTATCATCAATGTTCCTATAACCGGGAAAGCCACAGTAGGAGCGTGGAAACCATAGTCCATCAAACGTTTTGCAATGTCAGCAGCTGTGATATTAGCAGTTTTCAAAAACTGATTACAATCTATGATAAATTCGTGAGCAACGCGATCGTTTTTGCCTGTATAAAGAACTTTGTAATGTCCTTCCAAACGTTTTTTCAAATAGTTGGCATTAAGTGTTGCAAGCTGCGTAGCTTTTTCCAATCCTTCTTGTCCTAATAGTTTAATGTAACCGTAAGTAATAGGCAACACATAAGCGCTACCAAATGCAGCCGAAGACACAGCACTAATAGATTTATCGGTGCCTATTTTTGTAATGCTGTGACCAGGTAAGAATGGTGTAAGGTGTTTTGCAACTCCAATAGGACCAACACCTGGACCGCCGCCACCGTGAGGTATTGCAAAGGTCTTGTGTAGGTTCAAGTGGCAAACGTCGGCTCCTATGAAACCTGGGTTGGTAAATCCGACCTGTGCGTTCATGTTAGCACCGTCCATATAAACCTGACCGCCATTTTCGTGAACAATATCAACAATTTTTCTGATACCTTCTTCATATACTCCGTGAGTTGAAGGGTAGGTAACCATAATTGCACCTAAGTTGTCTTTGTGTTTTTCGGCTTTTAGTTTAAGGTCTTCTATGTCAATGTTGCCATTTTCGTCGCTTTTAACTGTAACAGTTGTCATTCCTGCCATAACTGCGCTAGCGGGGTTGGTTCCGTGAGCCGACGATGGAATTAAACAAATGTTTCTGTGTCCTTGATTAATGCTGTCCAAATATGCACGAATAACCAACAAACCGGTATATTCGCCCGAAGCACCCGAGTTAGGTTGGAAAGACATAGAATCAAAGCCGGTTATTTCGCATAAATCTCTTTCCAAATTACTGATAAGTTCAAGGTAACCCTGAACTTGGTCGGTAGGAGCAAATGGGTGTACATTGGTAAACTTGCTAAAGCTTAACGGCATCATTTCAACAGCTGCGTTAAGCTTCATTGTACATGAACCTAATGGTATCATTGTACGGTTTAGAGCCAAGTCTCTGTTTTCTAACTTTTTCAAGTAACGCATCATACCTGTTTCGGAGTGATAATCGTTGAAAACGCTATCAGTCAGATAAGGCGATTTGCGGTTGAAACCTTCGTCAAAAGTCTTTATAGTTTTGCAAACATCAGGATTGCAAACAAACTTTGTAAACTCTTTATTTGCAGCTTTGGCAAAAATCTCTAACAATGTATTGATATCATCAAGGCATGCGGTTTCTCCCAAACTTATGTTGATATGTTTTTCATCGACATAATGTAAGTTCATTTTTTTATCCAAAGCCATCTTTCTGATGTCTTCAATCTTGGCATTGTCAGGGATTTGAATTAATAATGTATCGAAAAAGTCGGTGTTGATTTGTTTATAACCGTATTTTGCAACTTCCTGAGCCAAAACTCCTGTAAGAATATTAATATGTCTGGCTATTTCTCTAATTCCTTCTGCACCATGATAAACGGCATACATTCCAGCCATAGTAGCCAACAAAGCTTGAGCAGTACAAATGTTTGAAGTAGCTCTTTCGCGTTTAATGTGCTGTTCGCGAGTTTGCAACGCCATTCTTAGAGCTTTATTTCCTTTTTTATCGATAGTAACACCAATAATACGTCCCGGAATATTACGTTTGTAGTCATCTTTAGTGGCAAAATAACCTGCGTGAGGTCCGCCAAATCCCATCGGGATACCCAAACGTTGTGTACTACCAACAACAACATCGGCTCCCCATTCTCCCGGAGGAGTTAGCAAAGCTAAACTTAAAATATCGGCAGCTACAATTACTTTTACGTTGTTTTTATGAGCTTCTTCGCACAATGCCTTATAGTTATTGATATTTCCGTTCTTGTCGGGATATTGTACCAATATAGCATAAACATCGTCGCTGAAATTAAAGTTGTTGTCGTCAACTAACTTTACATTAATACCAAGACGATGAGCACGAGTATTAAGAACATCAATAGTTTGTATGAATGTGTTTTTGCTGACTAACAAAGTATTTGGTTTTTCTCCGTTTTTATTTTTGGGAGCAGTGTTATACAGCATAATCATAGCTTCGGCAGCCGATGTACCTTCGTCTAACAAACTTGCGTTGGCTATTGGCATGCCGGTTAAATCGCTGACTACGGTTTGAAAGATTAATAGTGCTTCCAAACGTCCTTGCGATATTTCTGCCTGATAAGGCGTATATGATGTGTACCAGCCGGGATTTTCAAATATATTGCGCATAATTACGCCCGGGGTTATGGTATCGTAATATCCTTGTCCGATAAACGATTTGAATGTTTGGTTTTTTTCGGCTAATCCCGAAATGTGATTCATGTATTCAAATTCGTTCATGCCCTTGGGTAAATTTAATGGCTTAGGCAATCTGATGTTATCGGGTATGGTTTGGTTCATAAGGTCGTCGAGACTGCTTGCACCGACAACATTTAACATTTGTTTAATTTGCTCTTCGGTAGGACCGTTGTGTCGTTTAATAAAGTTATTTGTAATCATATTTTGTTGTTTTTATTGTTACATATTTATTGTGCAAATGTACAAATGAAATTTGACATTTTGTTCTCGATTTAATTAAAATTTCGTAATACAACACAAGGAGCGTTGTAGCTCCTTGTATTGCAAATGGTGTAGTGTTTAATATTAACTAAAACAAAAAAATTAAAAAACCACGTGAGCCATTTTATATTTTGATAAACTTATGTGTTGTATGTTTTCTATTGTTATCAATAATTATAAGTATGTAATTTCCAGGCATTAAATTACTGACATCTATTATTTTATTATCAAGAACGCTGTTCTTAATAACATTTCCATTAGAATTTAATATCATATATCCAGAAAAATCTTTCGAGCTCTCAATTTTAATGTATTTTGAAGTAGGATTTGGATATATTGCTGTTGAATTATCATACGAATACACGTTTTCATACAATACGTTTGTGATATCAATCTCGAAATCGATAAATTGGTCGTTGCTGGTAGCTCTGACGGTTACAACAACTTCGGCATGATTGGGATTTAATCTGGAAATAGTCATATTGCTATTGTTGTCAATCACGGCTTCAATATCGTTAGGCGAGCTGTTATTTATGACTGTATATACTATCAGAGAGTCGCAAACATCAGGGTCGGAGACGGTTCCAATCAGGCTGAACGTAGTATCGAAAGGATAATCGTATATGTAAATGTGCTCAATCGGATTTGCCAAGTACGGCTCAGGATTGGGTATAGGCAAGCAATGAACTGTAAATACGGTTGCTACTTCTTGTCCGGCACTATTGGCATTTATGGTGATAACCACGTCGCCTACTTCGGCACTAAGTCGTTCTAAATACAATGTTTTATCTTCCAGAATGGTTTGAACAAGCTCAGGATTTGTATTATTTGTAACGCTTAACACAATACTGTCGCTTGGGTCGTCAGGGTCGGCAAATGTGTTCGATAAATCCAATGTATCGTAGTCGGGATAGTACTCAAAAGTAACATCAGGAATAGGATTCAACACATAAGGCGGAAGGTTTTGCGGATCGGTACAAAACACATTAAACGACGTGTTGGCGTATTGTCCATTGCTTTCGGCATTTATGGTAATGAGAACCGTATCATTTTCGCTTGAAAGTCTTTCCAAATACAGCGTTTTTTCATCAATAGTTGCCTGAACAAGTTGCGGATTAGTATTACCACCAACGCTTAAAACAATACTGTCGCTTGGATCGTCGGGGTCGGCAAAGGTATTAGTTAAGTCTAATGTATCGTAACAAGGATAAGTTGTAAATAGCACATCGTCGATGCTGTTAGCAACGTAAGGCGGTTGGTTTGGTGTAGTGGGAGGGATGCCGTTGAAGTCGTCCATGCAAAAATAAGCAGGTGTAGTCATTCCCCACGCATTACTCCTTGACGATTGCAACCCAAAGCGTATGGATTTTATAATTCCCATAGTAGAAAGGTCAAACCATTCCCAAGTGTTAACAACATAATCTTCCGAGTTGTTTGGCGAACGGTAGTCGGCAAGGTAGTAGTACAATGTGTCGGTATATGTGTTATTTTCTCTTTTTCCAACAGCCCAAACTCTGAAGTAGTCGGGGTCATTTCCGGAGTTTCCACCGAAAGCAGGACCATAACCATCACCTTCCAAAATTGCTCTGTATGCCCATAAATTGTTGGTTACGTAGCAGCCCGAAACAACGTCCGGATTATTATCAACGGGTTTTACATCAGCAGGATAACCCATTGTAAAGCCGACTGCATATTGCTCTGATTCGTTTACGCCTTCGCCTGCAATAGCAGTATATTGAGCAGCCATTCCGCTTAATGTCGTATCTGTCCTGTTTGAAGCGGTAAATCCACCCCAATACGAATTATGATAATGGTTATAAAAGCTCCATGTGTCGCTAATCATTTCATTATCACCTGTTTGTGGCGGCGTCCATGTGCCATTACTGTTCAGTGTAATATCTTCAAAAGTTGCTGTACCATGTGCTGCAGTAGCTTCAGTGCCCGACATTAGTATTGTCATATCAACAAATAAGCTGTTGTACGTACAACGTATTACAACTTCGTGATTAGTGAAAGCTGTAGGATTGATTCTCTGTAAGGTCAATATATTTGCAGAAAGAGAAGACTGAACATGAGTGTTAGTAGAACTTTGAATTGTCAGTTGCATGTTGGCATTGGGGTTGCCCGGAACTGCAAAAGCATTGGTAAGATTAATGGTTTTAGTTTCGGGATACGTGGTAAAATTCACAGGGTCAACCTGATTGGCAATAACGGGAGCAACTGCCGGAACATTGCATATTACGTTAAAAGAAGTTTCAACAGTTTGTCCATTGCTATTTGCCGATAAAACTATAGTTGAAGTGCCTGCATCAGGACTTATTCGTTTGACTTTCAAATCTCTGTTTCCTGCAAGCAACGTAGCTTCAACCAATTGCGGATTGGAATTCGACGCAATACTTATTACAATATCCTCATCTGGGTCGTCGGGGTCGGCAAAAGTATTGTTTAACGAAATAATTGTGCTGTCGTTTGCATTTTCAAAAATAACGTCGCTGATAGGGTTTGCAACGTATGGTGGAAGATTTCCACCCGAAACGATTTCGTCAGCACCTGCACACGGTGTCGTTGTCGAACGCAGTTCGTTGTCGATATCGTGAGTTACGTAGCTCAAAGGATTTGCAACAGTTAGGTTTGTGCTATTACTTATATGCAGATTGGTATTCGAAATAAAAGGATTTGTACTTATAATTTCTGTGTTATTATCGTTACCGGAAGCCGTTTGCCATTCCTGTAAAGTAGCATATTCGTTTGAGCCGATTCTGCCGTAATAGTTACCGTTGAAAAGACATCTGTTAAAATTGGAAGTAAAATTACTTATATCCGTTTTCTGATGCCTGACAATATATCCACTATTTTCGCTTACAAACAGATTATTATACATTTTAAAGTTTGGGATGACGGCATCAATGTAAACAACAGCACCGCTTCCTGTGCCTTGCATAAGTGCAGTATTGTTAGCCAGAATTACATTTTCGCTACTACTGTTAGAAAGTTTGAAAGCATAATTAAGGTTGGAATTGGAAGTAATTTTAACCATATTATTTCTTATAATAACAGGTTCTGTGGCAGAGCCAATAGCAGGACGAACTTCAATACCTGTTCCGTCTTTTGTCGAAAAATCAATGTTGATTATATTGTTTTCAATTATGCTATTGTCGTAAACCCGAAACAAATCAATAGCTTGAAATCCGTTTTTTATATCTTCGTTGTTGCTGATTTTATTATTTTTGATGGAAGCGTTTTTTTGATAAGTGGCATAAATAGTTTTTGTGTACTGGTTTGTAAACGTGCAGTTTTCAATTACTAAGTTGCTGTCGGGCGGAGTTATAGCGTTATTGCCTTGTAAGTAAAAAGCCATGTTACCATTTACAAATTGCGAATTTAAAAAATGTAAATCCGAATCGGTGTAATCGGCACTTTTGCTATTATCGAAAATAATATGTTTGTCGTTGTTAAATGTATTAGCAGTAACATCAATACCATGAAAATATATACTGTCGAAGGTCAAGTTATTAACTTTATTTTCAAACACAACTAAATTCCCATAATTACTTGATGTGGTAACTATTTTCATGTTTTTAAAAGTAATGTACCTTACCGCCGAAAATTTAATTATTGGTTTTTCTAAATATCCTGCATTTCCGGTTAAAACAACTTGTTGGTTGTCGGGAGCTATACCTTTAAAAACAATCTGATTTTCAGCACTTAGGTCGTTAATAGTCGTAATAGATACAAACTCTTCATAAGTGCCAGGCATAACCTTAAAGGTAACTATACCTTGTACACCTTTGGTTGTAGCATCGTCAATCGCTGCCTGAAAACTTGTATAATCAGGATTATGTGCTGTGTTTTGGCTAATTATGTACTCTCCGCTCAATTTTGTTTGAGCTACACTTGTTTGAATAATAGCAATTAATGCTAATAGCAACAGATTAAATTTTCTCATTTTGTTATATTTTAATTGTTCATTAATAAATACTTCAATATCTATTTATAACAAAATACGAAATGGATGGAGGTAATATACTGAAATATCGACACATCTCAGACCTCTAATCCCGGAAGTCGTATTATGTAATTTGAAAATGGTAGGTCTTCTGACTTGTTTCGTACATTTTTGCCTTCCCATAAAAATACAGTGGCTTAATAAAAATGCTTTTAAAACTCACAGCAGCGGGTACTGTTGCCGATTCTCACGGCATTCCCTTTTAATCTTTTGTAGAACCAATTTTCGCTTGCAAATATATAACATTTTTATAACCTGCAAAGTTTGATAATTGGAAAAATTTTAAAAAGTTTCAAATCTAAATATAAAAACATATAGATATATAGATATTTTGTACTTTTGCAAAACAATTTTATACTTTTGTACTAACATACTAATATTACTAATTATGAAACAGACTATTGAAACTAAATGGCAAGGAAAGATGAAATTCCTATCGAAAGTTAACAATCACGATGTAATTATGGATGCGAAGGTTGAAAGTGGCGGAGAAGAGAGCGGTGTACTTCCAAAACCGTTGATGATAACAGCATTGGCTGGATGTACAGGAATGGACGTTGTATCTATTTTAAACAAAATGAAAGTACAATTCGACGAATTTGACGTAGTTATTGAAGCCGAAATGACCGAAGAACATCCAAAGCACTACACTGCTATGCACATCATATACAAGCTGAAAGGCGATAATATTGATAAGGAAAAAGTTGAAAAAGCCGTAAACTTATCGTTAGAAAAGTATTGTGGGGTAAATCATGTTTACAAGCAGGTAATGAAAATTACGCATGAGATAGTGATTGGTGAATAGTGGGTGGTGGTGAGTGGTGAGTGGTGAGTGGTGATTGGTGATTGGTGATTGGTGATTGGTGATTGGTGATTGGTGATTGGTCGGTGTTAGTTACGAGTTTTATATTTTCGGTCATTGAGTGCCGATATTGAACGAAGTGAAATATCGGTGTATCGAAATGCCGAAAATAGATAATACATTGGGCTTCGGCGCTCAGCGACCGAAATGTTTCAACTCAATACTCCCGACTCAGAACTAACCCGCACCTCATACCAGCTAACAGTTATCCAAATTAGGCTTTTTTCCAATCAATAAACTTTTACGGTTTCAATTTTGTTTTTTTCATTTTCTTTGCTTGTCCAAAGAAAACGAAACAAAAGAAAAGACACTTTTTACAAGGAATTTTTTATTGCCCTATGGCAATAAAAACCGTATAAAAGAAACTAAATTTCTTACAGGGATTCAGAAATTTTTAACGTTTCTTTTATACATATTCTGCGTAAAAAGGATTTTAAATGAGTAAAATCTAACCCGCAACACGCATCAGCCAATAGCCAATGGCTAATAGCCAATAGCCAATGCCCAATAGCTAACAATATTCCAAAAGAGATATACCCTTAAAGCTTATTTATAAAACGTTTCTTTTTCTTGTCGGATTTTGCCATTAACTACAAAAATAACATTTGGTGTTATTTGATTTGTTTGTTGGATAAATAAATTTGCGTTTTTACTTGTTTTTATAAAAATGTTGTACATTTGATACGTGAAAATAATTGTTGTAAGTAATTAAGAAAAGAAAGTTTGAAAATAAAATATTAAAAATTGCATTATGATTGTAATAATAAATGACATTGGAGATGGTCTGTTTGTTGATTTTAGATTAAAAAATGAAAGACTTGTAACTGACTTTGGTTCCCAGCACGACGTGAATAAGGGATTATTATATAGATTTTGTCATTCCTTTCCATTTTCGTTCGTGTTGTCACATTTCCATTCTGACCATTATAGTGGTTTAGTGAATATTGCACATTCGGGGATGTGTGCCCATATAGATACCGTCTATTTCCCTAGACTTCCAAAATTTAGTAATAGGTCTGCATTGCTAAAAGCTTTCCAGACGGTTAATTTTTACTTGTTGGGTAATGATTCAGGAAGTATGGAGTATGATTTTATTAATTTAATCTCAAAAATCAGCTATAATAGAAGGTTCAATGTTATTCCTGTTTCCCAGGGTGATTTTATTAATTTGGGTCAGAAATCATTTCAAGTAATTTGGCCTCCAAGAGAGATAGACAATTCCTTTACCGAATCGGTAGAAAAAGTAATAAAGCTTTTTAATGAAGAATTACAGAAAGATGACATTTTACAAAAAATATATAAGACATTAGATAATTCTTTCTATCAAGATAAAGAAGAAGAATTTAATTTTGAGTCGGAGCAAACAGAGAAAGGAACAATAAATTTAATTGATTCTGAACAGCGTAATGAAAGATTGAAGCATATTAAAAATTTAAATGATGAATTAAGAGGAATTGCAAATAGAATATCATTAGCATATTGTAATAATCAGCTATTGTTTTTAGGTGATTTGGAGGCAAATGAGATAGACAATGCATTGGAATATAATTTATCTGTTTCAAACAATTCATATTGGGATATGGTGATATTACCACATCATGGAACTCATTGGGGAAAGGAAATGAGTAATATTCGATGTAAAGTTGCCGTTTCTTCACTTGGAAATAGACTCAAAAATTATTGGAAAATCAAGAACAAATCAATTGCAGACGAAAATTATTTGACTTATTATAACGGAAGGATAATAAAAAAGCTGGGCATAAGGTGCTGTTATACACCATGGGAGTGTTATTGGTAGGTTAAACGCATTGCTAGCCAGCAAGGTTTGTTACTGATAATTGGTTCGTCACCGCAAAATCCTTACGTTGCGTATTGTCGTCTGTTAGCAGGCTTATACTTCAAAAGAGATATACCCTTAAAGCTTATTTATAAAACGCTTCTTTTACTTGTCGGATTTTGCCATTAGGTACAAAAATAATATTTGGTGTTATAAAATTTGTTTGTTGGATAAATAAATGTATTTTTGTTATTCAAATTGTGTTTTATATGTACGAATGTTGTACATTTGTTACGTATATGGGGCGTTATGCCTCACTCTAAAAGAAGATACCACCGACAAGAAGCATAAAGAGAAACAAAAGAAATCGCAATTAAAATATGAAACTTGTTACCAGAAATAATCTCGAAAGATGGGCAGACACAACCTTTTCAAAGGCTGTTTTGCCTTATTTAATTTCAAGATTAGTAAGAGCAACAACGCCTGCAAGCACAAAAGCAAATCTTCCTTCAGGTAGTGCGACCTATATCGGAGGTTGGGATGGAATTGTCATTTGTGAAACCGAAACGGCTTATGTACCTCAAGGAACTTCTTTGTGGGAGTTTGGTACTTCGTCTGATTGTAAAGGAAAAGCTGATGATGATTATGATAAAAGAAAAAAGAATCCAATAGGTTTTACACCTAGCGATTCTGTTTTTATATTTGTAACACCCAGACTTTGGACAAAAAAAGACGAATGGATTGCAGCAAAAAAAGCCGAAAATCATTGGAAAGATGTTAAAGTATATGATTCAATGGACTTAGAACAATGGCTTGATAATGCACAATCAGTTTCACGTTGGTTTGCTTCGCAAGATGGAGTTGGAACATATCCATTTGATGGAATAATGACTGCTGATGAATTTTGGGAAGAATGGTCAATCGGGCCAAAAGGATTAATTCTTTCACCTGAAAGTATAATTGCAGGCAGAGAATATGAAAAGGACTTATTGTTGTCAGCATTACAAGGAGAACCTACAATTAAAGGAATTAAAGCTTCTACAAAAAATGAAGCAATTGCTTTCATTATTGCATCAGCAAAAACGTTTCCTCCTGAAGAGGCTGACAGATTTTTTTCTAAAGCACTAATAATAGATACAGAAGGTAATTTTCGTGGAATAGTAAGAAACAATGTATCCTCTACTTTAAATCTCATTCCAAGATTTGATGAAGCGCAACCTCTTTACTTAGCTGTATCAAAAGGAAACCACGTATTAGTTCCTCTCGGTGCAGATGACAATTTCAATCAAGAAATTATCACACTGCCAACAATAGATAGGGACGGGCAAATAAAATCGTTAATTGAAAGCGGTATATCAAGAGAATATGCAGAAAAATTATCTAAAGAATCAGGGCGAAATATTACTATTCTTAAAAAACTACTAGGCTTTCCTTATTACAAAGCAAAATGGATTGAAAAAGAAAACATTCGTGAGATAATACCCGCACTTTTATTAGGGAGATGGAATGAAACTTTTGTTGGCGATATTGAACTAATTGAAAAACTTTCTGAACAAAAGTATTCCGACTATTTGGTAACACTTAACAAATGGAGAAATTTTGAAGAATCACCAATCATACAAATCGGAAAAACTTGGCGATTAACTTCGCCATTAGATTTATGGACAAATCTTTCCTATCAACTTACAACAAAAGATTTTCAAAATATTAAAGAATGTTTTTCAATGGCGTTTAAGAATGGAAATCCAGTCATTGAACCCGAAGAAAAAAACAGTTTTGCGGCTTATTTCAACAAAAAACACAAATACTCTAATTGGTCTAGGGAAGGGCTAATACAATCTTTAATTTTAATTGGACTATTAAATGATGTGAAAATCCCCAATCTTGATAATCCTCAAAGCTGGGTTGATAATATTATTTTTGATTTACTTTATAACGCAAGTGGAGAAATCTGGATTTCCGTTGACAACGAATTGCCACTTATTTCAGAAGCGTCACCTGAAAGTTTTCTCAAAGCTGTAAAAAATTCTTTAGCAAAAAAACAGCCCGAAATAATGGATATGTTCAAAGAGGAAGATGGTTTTTTGCACAAAACAAGTCATCACACAGGATTGTTGTGGGCACTTGAAAATTTAGCTTGGTTGCCAGAATATTTAAGAGATGTAAGTTTGATTCTGCTAAAACTTTCAAGACTTGACCCAGGAGGTAGTTTGTCAAACAGACCATTGAATAGCGTTACAGAAATTTTTAAACCGTGGCATTTTCAAACTCTTGCATCTTTTGATGAAAGAATGGAAATTCTAAAATTCGTTACTGAAAAAGAAAAAGAATTGGGTTGGAATCTTTTAATAAGAATGCTTCCTGACCATCACGGGATTGCTCATCCTACACATAAAATGCGTTGGCGAATGTTTGACAAGAACACTAACCTTACATACACATATAAAGAAATATGGAATACGCATTCATCAGTAATAGAAATGCTTATAAACCTTTTTGATAATGATGAAGAAAAATTTTCTCAACTCATAAAAGAAATACCCAATCTTTCTCCTAAAGACAGAAAAAGAGTTTTAGATTGGGCTGATGAAGTTTACCCAAATATCAAACAGGAAAAATTTTCAACTTGGGAAACAATAAGGGGAATTTTAAATCATCACAGGTCTCATCCTGATACCGATTGGGCTTTACCAGAATCCGAGTTGGTACGGTTGGAAAATTTGTATAACAAACTTCAACCAACAGACACCATCCACAAATACATTTGGCTTTTCAATGAACATTGGCCTAAGTTTCCAGAAGGCTTTAAATACGAACTTAATAAGTCAGGTGAACTGTACGATCAACAACAAAAGCGTATTGATGAAGCAAGAAAAACAGCAGTGACTGTTTTTCTTCAAGAATTAGGCTTAAACGCAACCTTAGAATTACGAAAACAAGTTAAAGAGTTTTGGCTTTTAGGTGGTGCTTTAGCTGGCATAATTACAAATAAAGAAGAAGTTATTACAGTTTGTGAATGTTTGTATGACGATAAAAATCTTATTGGTTTTGCTCACAACTTTATCTATCGTAAATCAATCATTGAAAACTTTGATTGGATAAAATCATTATTCAAAGAATTACAAGAAAAGAAGTTTAGCAATAAAGCACTTTCTAATGTTCTAATTCCACTAAATCAAAATCAACAATTATGGAATTATGTAGCTTCATTAGATGAAGAAATACAAAATGAATATTGGCAAAACATCAACCCACATTTTTATCATATTACCGATGAAGAAAAAACAATTGGAATTGAAATGCTTTTGAAATACAAAAGATTCTTTTCTGCAATAGATATAGCTTCACATTTAGCAAACGTAATTTCAAGTAATCTGCTTTCAGAGATGTTGAAAAAAGCAGCGACAGAGGAAGCAAGTGAAACGCCACGTTTCATAGGTTATGAAATTGAACGAATTTTTGAAGAACTTGACAAGCGTACAGATATTGAAAAATCAACCCTTATTCATTTGGAGTGGCTTTATCTTCCAATATTAGATTCATACGGGGCAAGGAGAAGCCCTAAGATTTTAGAAGAAGAATTGGCAAACAACCCTGATTTTTTTATTGAGGTTTTAAAGTGTATTTACATTCCAAAAGACAAAACATTATTGGAAAAAGAACGAGAAGGTATTTCTGACGAAGCTATCCAAAATAGAGCAAAACAAGCCTACCATCTGCTTCATTCATGGAAAAAAATTCCAGGTATGAAAGAGGATAATTTTATAGATGAAACGATATTGAAAAATTGGGTTACAAAAACAAGATTTTTAGCAGAAAATGTAAGTAGACTAGAAGCTGCCGACAATGAGATTGGTAAAATTTTAGCACAGTATCCTGAAAACAGTAATTTTTGGCCAGAAGAAAAAATATTTCAAATTATTGAAGAAATCAACACAGATGAATTGAAAGGAGGTTATTCATCTGCCATGTTTAATAAACGAGGTATGTCCACTAGAGGTGCTTTTGATGGTGGAGATATTGAAAGAGGAAAAGCCGCCTACTTTGAGAAATTATCAAATGGTTTTAAAAATAAATACCCTAATGTTGCTGAGATATTTAAACGAATGCAGCAAGGTTATTTAGCAGATGCAAAACGAATGGACGAAGAAGCAGAAAGAAACAGATTGGAATATTAATTCCTATGTGCCAAAATAGATGTTAAATGACAAAAGCTGACACGATTAAAAAAGAAGTGCGAAGGCATAACATCAGCTATACGCTAGTAGGAGTTTCGTGCTCCGTAGGACAGGAAAGTAGTAAATTTAAAGTTCAGCACTATTTAGGAAGTTTAGTGGTAAAAAGTCCTGCCTGCGTATAGCTGAAAACT
The DNA here is from genome assembly GCA_033809755.1 of Lentimicrobiaceae bacterium. Taxonomy (GTDB): domain Bacteria; phylum Bacteroidota; class Bacteroidia; order Bacteroidales; family UBA4417; genus UBA4417. The sequence goes on along the minus strand of JAPXLB010000003.1, from coordinate 108,379 downwards.
GTTATGTGTAATAAAAAATAATGATAATCAAATAAATAAATAATATGAATTATTGGCTTCATAGGATTTCTCATCATGCTGAATTAGCATATCCATTATTGGATAAAGGATTAATATCAATTGGATATTCGGATTTTTCAGAACCTCAATTTATTGAAAAATGTAGTGGAAATTGGGACGAGTTTGAAAATTATTTTGATAAAACTTGGGGAAATAGACCAAGAACAAGATATAACTTGTGGCGATTTATTTCCGAAATGGAGAAAGGAGATTATATTTTAGTGCCAGGTTCAGGAGTATTTTCCATATATGAAATTATTGATGACGAAATAATTACAAGTGTAGAATTAGATGTTAAAAATCTAAAAGACTGGTGGGATAATTCTATTGTCAAAGATGACAATAATTGTTTATATCGAATTAAACCTGACAATGAAAATCATATTGATTTAGGGTTTTTTAGACGAGTTAAGCCGATAGCAACAAATATTTCTCGATATGATTACGCAGATAATGCTTTGACTGCAAGAATGAAAATACAGAATACAAATGCTTGTATATCAGATTTGGAGCAAAGTATAAAAACTGCAATAACAGCATATAACAACAAAAAACCAATAAATTTATATAGTTTAATTATCGAAACTGCAAAAAACGAAGTATTAGATATTATTAAAAGTCAATTAAACCCAGACAAATTTGAGTTATTAATTCAATGGTATTTTAGAAAAATTGGAGCATCAAAAGTATATATTCCCGCTAAAAACGAAAGTGATAAAAGCGGAGATGCAGATATAATTGCAACTTTTGAACCAATAAAAACAATAATTTATGTTCAGGCAAAATTTCACGACGGTGAAACAAATTCTTGGGCTTTGGAACAAATCAATGAATACAAAGAATATAAAGATAGCAGTATGGATGACGGTTTTTCAAAAATTGCGTGGGTGATTTCTTCGGCTGATAGTTACTCAATTGATTGTGAAGAGTTGGCAAAAAATTACAAAGTTCAATTAGTAAATGGAATTCAATTTGCAACTTTATTATTAGAAGCAGGAATTTCAAATATAAATGAAGCGTTTTAATATATTGATAAATAATTAAATACACATAACATATGTTAGCCGATAATTGCCGGCTTTTGTGCCAACTTAAACTTTGGTGCTTTTAACGAACCGAAGTGCTAAATTGATGCGAAAGTGCTGTAAATCCGGCAATTATGGCTACCAGTTTTCGTTATGTGCTATTTAACTTAAGGAATTAATCAACATGCTATTTACATAAAAACGAATGAAAAGAGACAAGTTAGCAATAATAGACAATTTTAGGGAACAATACTACTTTCTCAAAAAATCTTGTATAGAATATGATAAAGGAGACATAACCGAAATAAAACGAATATCTGTTAGTTTAAGAAATTTATTAAAAGATAAAAACCGTGATGTATCAGCTCTTAAACTCTTAGAGAAAAAAGACTCTATTTCGTATTGGGATTCATCTACTAAATCGGGAGGAATGTCAAATTTTATTATTAAAGGGATGAGAAATTGCACCGTTATTTATATGCCAATTTATATGGGATTAGTGATAAAAGAAATTAATGGGATTAATGATGTAAATAAGTACACCTTTAAACCATTATTTTATAAAAACGAATGGCAGCAAAACGACAAATTAGATTTTGAAAATTGGTATAATCAGGTTATTTACGATGATCCTAGCGGTTTTATTTTGACAAGAGAAAAATTAATTCTTTCAATAGCAGAACAAGACGGGGGAAATCATTTTGACATTAAAATAAATAACCAATATTATCAATTTAAACAAAATGACTCATTAAAGTTAATTGTAAACGGACAAATCGTTTTATTTGAGAATAATCCTGCATATACATCATTACGACAAATAGCACATGAGCTAACAGAAAGTATAAATAATTCAATTCTTAAAGAATATATTGAGGATATGATGTAATACATAAATTTTAAACTGTCAATTGACAATAAATTAAAAATATAAATAACACTTAACATGCGATATAACAAAATGCACTTTCAGTAGGTTATTCAGAGGTTATAGCTCATTTAAAAATTGTAAAGATTTTATTAGTTTAAACTCGCAATCGTCTGCTTTCCACATACGTAGCCGTTAGCATAATTATTATACACGAAACTTTTCCTTCCCTTATCGCATTTGGCAGTTAATATTGCTGTTGAGCCAAACATTTAAGTATCATTAATTTTTATTATTGATTAAATAAATATGTTTTTTATAACATTATGAGTTGCTTTTTTTAAGAATGTTGTACATTTGTTACGTATATAAGACGTTGTGTGTCAGCATAAAGAAAACCGATGATTTGAAACAAATTAAACTTAAAGAAAATAGTAGAAAATAATGAATGACAATATGACCTTATGTGTAAAATTAACTATTGAGAATTGGCTTACAATAGTTTCATTGATATTTATCGCCGTTGGTGGTGTTTTCGTTTATTGGCAATGGCATAAAAGTTTGAAAACTAAACGTGCAGAATTTATCAATCAAATTCTGGAAAAACTTAGATTTGACCAGAATTTATCAAAAACAATGTATGTAGTTGACTATAATCAAAATTGGTACGGAGATTTATTTCATGGTAGTGAACTGGAAGTTTCAATTGACAAGTTGTTTTCTTATATAGATTATATTTGCTATTTAAAATTAACAGGAAACATATCAACAACTGAATTTAAAATATTCCAATATGAAATAAATAGAATTTGTGTTTCTGGTTCTTCAAAAAGATATTTATGGAACTTGTATCATTTCTCAAAGAAAAATAAGACCAATTGCTCTTTTCAATATCTAATAGATTATGGAATTGATTATAAAATCTTTCCCAATGATTTTAAAGAGAATGAGAGCCTGTATACCAAGGCACTGAATTGGTAGAGCACAATAAATATTTGTATGAATAAATGATAAAAAATGCCGAACATACAACATCATGTATAAAACAATGGGGTTAATTGGTTACATGAAGTGTTCTGCTCCGCATCAACTTTTGCAACGGCAGACAGAAACGAAACCCGCAATCCCCAACGTTTCATACATATGACCATTGTTCTTCAGCCGCTAAACCGTCCACATTCCCAAAGTGAAATTCCTAAAACTTCAAGAATTTGAAAAGTTCTAGGAATTTTGTTTATGATCATCTAGGCGGAATAAATGTTTAATTCGTGCGAAAATTGTATTTTCAACAATACAATTATGTCCATGTTTTGTATTATTAAGAATACATTCAATTGCAACAAAAGCAAAAAGTTACCTATACGGGACAGACTCTTGTATCTGGAAACTCATCAACCACCACCATTCACCAACCACCATAACCTACTCCCACTCAATAGTAGCAGGTGGTTTGGAGCTTATATCGTAAACAACTCTGTTTATTCCCTTAACATTGTTTATTATCAGATTGCTGACATCGGTTAGAAAATCGTAGGGTAGGTGATACCAATCGGCGGTCATGCCATCGGTGGAAGTTACTGCACGAAGTGCAACAACGTTTTCGTAGGTGCGTTCGTCTCCCATAACTCCAACGCTTTTAATTGGTAACAATATAGCAGCGGCTTGCCACACTTTTTCGTATAGTCCGCGTTTTTTCAAAAGGTCGATAAAAATATAATCGGCTTCTTGTATGATTTTAACTTTATCAGCTGTAATATCTCCCAATATTCTGATACCCAAGCCGGGACCTGGGAAAGGGTGTCGATTAAGAATATTCGGGTCAATGTTAAGTTCGGTACCGATTTTTCTGACTTCATCTTTAAAAAGCATTCTGAGTGGCTCAACTAATTTGAGTTTCATATAGTCGGGCAAACCGCCGACATTATGATGACTTTTAATACTTACCGAAGGTCCCTTAACCGAAACCGATTCAATAACATCGGGATAAATTGTGCCTTGTGCTAACCAATTGGCATTGTCGATTTTTTTAGCTTCTTCGTCGAAAACTTCTATAAAAGTCCTGCCTATTGCTTTACGCTTAGCTTCGGGGTCTGTTATGCCTTTTAAAGCTGTTAAAAATTTGTTTCCGGCATCAACGCCTTTTACGTTCAAGCCCATGCCTTTGTAAGAGTCTAATACAGAACTGAACTCATTTTTACGAAGCAAACCGTTGTCGATAAAAATACAGTGCAATTGCTCGCCAATGGCTTTGTGCAGCAATACGGCACAAACAGTGCTATCAACTCCACCGGATAAGCCAAGAATGACATTTTGGTCTCCTACGGTATTTTTAATTTTGCTTACCATTTCCGAAATGTACGACTTAGGTGTCCAACTTTGTTCGCATCCGCAAACATCGAAAACAAAATTTTTCAAAATTGTTTTTCCGTCTGTACTGTGATACACTTCGGGGTGAAACTGTAATCCGTAGGTGTTTTCGTTGTTAATTTTATAAGCTGCAACCTTAACATCGGCAGTGCTTGCAATTACGTTAAAATTGTCGGGTAGCTGTGTTATAGTATCGGCATGGCTCATCCAAACTTGCGAGTTAAGCTCAACGTTTTTGAATAAAACGCTATTCTTGTCGATATAACTCAAATTGGCTCTGCCGTACTCTCTTACAGTCGATTTTTCGACTTTTCCACCCAAATTATGAGATAAATACTGAGCTCCGTAGCAAATACCTAAAATTGGATAACGATTTCTTAAGGAATTTATATCTATAGTCGGAGCATCGTCATCTAAGACTGAAAAAGGACTTCCCGACAGGATAATACCTTTTATATTGCTACCCAATTCAGGTATTTTGTTGTACGGATGAATTTCGCTGTAAACGCTGAGCTCACGTATTCTGCGTGCTATAAGCTGAGTGTATTGCGAACCGAAGTCTAAAATTAATATGGTTTGATTCATAAATTTTAATCGACAAAGTTATTTACTATGCGTTCAATTGCATTAAATAGTTGATATCGGTAGCATTGTCAACTTCCATAGGTTCGGTTCCGTACTTAAATATACGCATGTTTCGTTTGCCTATGAGTTTTAAATTGTTGTTTTCAAGCGACAATGCTGTAGCTTCTCTCAAACCTACAACTGTAACTTCTTGATTTAATTCCAAAAATTCCAAAATTCGTTGTTCGCGTGTTTCGCCGCCGTGTCCTTCGGGATTAGCATCTAGGTAATGCGGATTTATTTGGAATGGAATTAAATTTAAAGTCTTAAAACTCTTTGGCTCAATAATAGGCATATCGTTGGTTGTACAAAGTGTAGGACAAGTAATATTTGAACCTGCACTCCAACCGATGTATGGCATACCTTCAATAGCTTTTTGTCTGATTAATTCGAGCGAGCCGTTATCCTGCATGGTTTGTACAAGTCTGAATGTGTTGCCGCCGCCAACAACTATAGCATCGCACTGATTGATAGCTTCTTTGATGTTATCTTGTGTGTGAACACCAATTATTTCGCAATTAAATTGAGAAAAAACATCGGCAACTTTTTTTGTGTAATCGTCCCACGATGAAGTTACTCCTGCATAAGGGAAGAATAAACATTTTTTTAAATTTTTACGCGAAATAAAATCTTTCAAATAAGGTAAAGTCCAACCTAGATAATTTTCGCCTGCATTTGTTGAGTTACTGAATAATAATAAATTCATTTTTTAATGTGTTTATAAGATTATTTAATTGTATTTACTTTCACTTTCAAAACCCCAAAAATATGAAATTTGTTAAAATAATTCTCGTTTATCGGCTAAATATTCCAAAAATCGGAGTAAAATTGTTTACGTGTTGCGTGGCTTTTAGCCATTAGCCAACGGCTAACAGCCAATAGACACCAGCAAACTCAATCATGCTTTTATTTGTAATCGATAAGCTTTTATGGTTTCAATTTTGTTTCTTTCATTTTCTTTGCTTGTCCAAAGAAAACGAAACAAAAGAAAGGACACTTTTTACAAGGAATTTTTTATTGCCTTTCGGCAATAAAAACCGTATAAAAGAAACTAAATTTCTTACAGGGATTCAGAAATTTTTAACGTTTCTTTTATACATATTCTGCGTAAAAAGAATTTTAAATGAGTGAGATTGTATCTCGCTCGCTTCTGTAAAACAAGCGTAAGTCAGTAACTTTGTTAAACTTTTTAGCAATAAATACACTTCCTTCTTTTCATTTAAATAATTTGTCACGGTAAGGAAAAGCAATAGCCAAAAATTTAGCTTTAAAAGGATGGCATACATTTCTTCTGAATGGAGTTCGAAATAAATCCCAAGTGAGGGCGGGAAGCTCCGAGCTTGCTCGGAGATCACCCGCACGAACTCAGGATTTATGAGAACGCAATTCAGAAAAGAAATGTCAGCCTTGACTTTTTGGTTCTTTTGTGTCACAGACAAAAGAACATATAAAAAAGAATAGAACCTTTAAAGCCAAATTTTGCTATAATACCGAAACTTCGGGCTAAACAATAATTACTAATTGTTCATTACTAATTGCTAATTGTTAATTGCCAATAGCTAACAGCCAAAAGCCAATAGCTAATAAATTCTTTCAATAAAAATAAACCTATTCTTTTACAAGAGAAAAAATTGTATAAGTTTGCACAAAATTAATCATTCAAATGAACAGCGAGCATAAAAATCAGACGTTAAAAAATATTTCGGGTTACGCATATCTGTGGATTGCTGCTATTATTTGGGGCTTTGCCTTTGTGGCTCAACGTGTAGGTATGGAAACGATGGGTCCCTTTTACTTCAATGTCTTTAGATTTTTACTCGGTGCTGGTACGGTGTTGGTGGTTATTTGCATTCGTTCGGGTATTAAATCAATATCAAAGTCTGATTTTAAAATGAGCATTTATGCAGGTTTGGCTTTGTTTATTGCATCATCATTGCAGCAAATGGGGATTGTATATACCGGAGCAGGCAAGGCAGGATTTATTTCAGGAACTTACATTGCTTTTGTTCCCTTATTGGGATTGGCATTAGGTCATAAAGTGAGCAGAAAAAAATGGATAGGAATTTTGGTAGTACTCATAGGACTTATGCTGCTAACGTATCAAAAAGGATTTAGGTTGGAAAAAGGCGATATCTTGTTGTTTATAAGTGCAATATGTTGGGCAGTGCACATACACGTAATAGACAAATGTTTAAAAAAAGTTCAGCCATTAAACTTGGCATTTGTGCAATTTTTGATTGCCGGATTGTTGAGTTTAATACCTGCAATGATATTTGAAGATGTATCATTAAGCATTATGCAAAGCACTTTGATTCCGCTTTTATATGCAGGAATTTTATCGGTAGGTATAGCATATACGCTACAAGTAATGGGACAAAAACTTGTAGAACCCTCACTTGCAGCTCTGATAATGAGTTTTGAAACAGTATTTGCCTTAGTAGGCGGTTGGTTAGTCTTACACGAACAGTTTGCATTGAAAGAAATACTCGGCTGTTTTATTATGTTTGCAGGTATGTTGATAGTGCAAATTAATTTTCAACAAAAAAATGTTAATAAAATATCGTAAAATATTATTAGTTTAAAAATAAAATAATATTTAATTATTATCTTTGTGCTGTTATAAAAACTAAAACAAAAAATCGTGAGTCAGACAATTCTTTACGCAGTTCTTGCCTTATCGGGTATAGGCGTATTCGCTGCTATAATACTTTACTTTGTTGCACAAAAATTTAAAATCGTTGAAGATCCTCGCATTGACCTTGTTAGCGATGCGTTGCCCGGAGCTAACTGTGGCGGTTGCGGCTATGCAGGTTGCAGAAATCTCGCCGAACAAATTGTAAAAGCCGGAAGTCTAGAAGGACTTAACTGTCCCGTTGGTGGTAGTAAAACCATGAAAGCTATAGGCGAGATTATGGGTTTACAAGCTACCGAAAGCGAGCCGATGGTTGCTGTTGTTCGTTGCAACGGTAGCAAAACCAATGCTGCCACAAAAACAATGTATCAAGGTGCGAACAACTGTACGTACGCTCATATGGTGTACAGCGGAGAGTCGGGGTGCTCGTACGGCTGTTTGGGTTTAGGCGATTGCGTTGAGAGTTGCTTATTCGATGCTATACATATCAGTCCTGAAACCGGTTTGCCTGTAGTTGACGAAGAAAAGTGTACAGCATGCAGTGCTTGCGTTAAGGCATGTCCTCGCAGTATTATTGAGCTTCGACAAAAAGGTGCTAAAAACAGAAGAGTTTTCGTGTCGTGTGTTAATAAAGAAAAAGGTGCAGTTGCAAAAAAGAATTGTTCTGTTGCTTGTATTGGCTGCGGAATATGTGCTAAAAACTGCTCGTTTGATGCTATTACTATCGAAAACAACCTTGCTTATATTGATTTCAACAAATGCAAATTGTGCCGTAAGTGTGTTGATGTTTGTCCAACAGGAGCCATACTGGAAATCAATTTTCCGATTAAAAAGAAAGTTGAGGCAAATGAAGTAGAAAGTGCAGAACAAGTTGCATTGTAAATTATAAACTAAAAAGCTGAATAAATGAGACTTAAAACATTTAGGAAAGGTGGCGTTCATCCTCCCGAAAACAAGTTGGCAAAAAGTATTCCAATTACCGAATTTCCTATTGTTAGCGAAGTTGTTATACCTATAGCTCAAAGCATAGGTGCCCCATCTAAACCAATAGTTAATAAAGGCGATTTTGTCAAAACCGGACAACTAATAGCCGAAGCATCAGGTTTTGTTTCAGCTAATATCCATTCTTCCGTAACAGGAAAAGTTACTAAAATCGACGAATATACTACGCAAAGCGGATACAAAGCTACAAGCATTTTTATTTCAGCCGAAGAAGATCAATGGATTGAAACTGCCGACCTTTCGCCTGATATTATAAGCACAACCGATTTAGATGCAGATGCAATTAACCATAAAATTCAGCAAATGGGAATTGTAGGTCTTGGTGGTGCTACGTTTCCGACCAATGTTAAGTTTGCAATTCCGAAAGATAAAAAAGTTACCACACTTATTGTAAACGGTGCAGAATGCGAGCCGTATCTCACAGCCGACCATAGACTGATGCTGGAACATACCGAAGAAGCGGTAATCGGAGCTACAGTAATTATGAAAGCTATTGGAGTTGATGAGTGCTACATTGGGATTGAAAACAACAAACTTGATGCTATTGAAGCGATGCAAAAAATTGTTCAAAAGTATAAGGGTGTTCAGGTAGTTCCATTAAAGGTTAAATATCCGCAGGGAGCCGAAAAACAGCTTATTAAAGCTATTACAGGTAAGGAAGTGCCATCGGGAAAACTACCTTTTGAAGTTGATTGCGTTGTTTCAAATGTTGGAACTACGTACGCTATTTATCAGGCGGTTATGAAAAATATTCCTCTAATAAAACGTGTTGTAACTGTTGCAGGTAAATCTTTGGAGCAATCGTATAATTTTATGATTAGAATTGGTACTCCAATAAATGATATTATTAACAATATTGGCGGTTTGCCCGTCGATACTTATAAGGTTGTTAGTGGTGGTCCTATGATGGGAAAAGCAGTTTTTTCAACTGAAGCAGTTGTTATGAAAGGAACTTCAGGAATTTTATTTCTCAACGAAAAAGATTCTTCAAGAAAAACCGTAAGCAATTGTATACGTTGTGCTAAATGCGTTGAAACCTGTCCTATGGGTCTTGAGCCTTATCTATTGGAAAAATCAGTAATAGTAAAGAATTGGGAATTGGCAGAAAACAACCACATTATGGACTGTGTTGAGTGTGGTGTTTGTCAGTACGTTTGTCCTGCCCATCGCTCACTATTAGATTATATTAGAGTTGGAAAAAACACTGTAGGAACAATAATTAGAAATAGAAAAAAATAACATATGAATATGCTCACAATATCAGGTTCACCTCACATTCACGACAATCAGAATGTGCAAAAAATGATGTGGAATGTCGTATTGGCTCTTTTACCTGCGTTATTTGTTGCGGTAATGTTTTTCGGAATATCATCGCTCATCGTAACAGCCGTATCGGTTGTGTCTTGTGTTGTAGTTGAATATTTGATAACCAAATTTTTATTAAAAAAGCCTAATACAATTTCTGATGGCTCGGCGGTTATAACCGGAATTTTATTAGCATTTAATGTTCCATCGAGTCTGCCGCTGTGGCAAGTAGTTATTGGAGCTGTTGTAGCAATAGGAATAGCAAAGATGTCGTTTGGCGGTTTAGGAAACAACCCGTTTAATCCGGCTTTGGTAGGACGTGTTTTTTTGTTAATATCTTTTCCTGCCGATATGACTACGTTTCCTGCACCAACCAATCAATTTTTTTCCGCAGCTGACGCTTATTCGGGTGCTACATCACTAACATTGGTTAAAGAAGGTCTTAAAGCAGGCAAAACAATGGAAGCAATAATGCAAGAAATGCCTGGATATATGCAGTTTCTTGTAGGTGAAAGAGCCGGTTCGCTTGGCGAAATGTCAGTTATAGCCCTCATACTTGGCGGATTATATCTACTAATACGTAAAGTTATTACTTGGCATATTCCATTCTCGTATATCTTCACAGTCTTTTGTTTTACAGGAATACTTTGGTTAATCAACCCCGACTTATATATAAATCCGCTATTTCATATACTTACAGGTGGTTTATTTTTAGGAGCTATATTTATGGCAACAGATTTAGTAACCACGCCAATGTCGAACACAGGTAAGTTAATCTTTGGAATAGGATGTGGGGTTATAACTGTACTAATAAGGGTTTGGGGAGCATATCCCGACGGGGTATCGTTTGCAATACTAATTATGAATGCCTTTACTCCGCTTATCAATAGGGGCTTCAAGCCAAAGCGGTTCGGTAAGGTTAAAAACGAAAAAATTAAATCTTAAATCAACTATAATGAGCAAGAAATTACCTTCAACGTTACCAAATATGGTTCTTTCGTTAGTTATTATTACTGCTGTTGTAGCTACGGCTCTTAGTTTTGTTTATGGGGTAACTCAAGAGCCGATACAAAAAACTAATAGGGAAAAAGAAGTAAGTGCCATAAAAAACGTAATTCCTAATTTTGATAACGACCCGACTATAGACCCACAAACTATCAACGACATGGTGGTATATGTCGGTTTGAACGGAACCGATACTGTAGGATACGCGATAAAAACATATACTAATATGGGCTACGGCGGCAGATTCGACTTGATGGTTGGATTCAATCCCGATTGTAGCATAAACAAAATAGTTGTTTTAAGTCATAACGAAACCCCAGGATTGGGCTCAAAAATGACTGAAGATGGTTTTATGAAACAGTTTTCGGGTCTGAAAATTAAAGAGCTTCCGAATAGCAATTTGGGTGTTAAAAAAGACGGTGGAACAATTGATGCAATAACTGCTTCAACAGTAACAACTAGAGCCTTCTGCGACGGAGTCCAAAAAGCTTACAACGCATTACAAGAATTATTAAATAAAGATGCTTAGGCATTAAAATAAAATATACTGAGATGAATGATAATGTTAAACATTTTACAAAAGGCATAATAAAAGAAAACCCTGCTTTTGTTTTGGTGTTAGGTACCTGTCCGACATTGGCGGTAACAACTTCTGCCACGAACGGTTTAGGTATGGGATTGGCTACGACCTTTGTTTTATTATGCTCGAATGTACTTATTTCTGCATTAAAAAACTTTATACCCGACAAGGTTCGTATAGTAGCGTTTATTACTGTAATCGCTGCTTTTGTTACTATTGTCGATTTGTCAATGAAAGCGTACCTCCCGGATTTATACAATTCGTTGGGAATTTTTATTCCTCTAATTGTTGTGAACTGCATTATTTTAGGACGTGCCGAAGCCTTTGCTCAGAAAAACAAAATAATTCCTTCAATGTTAGACGGATTGGGAATGGGAATAGGTTTTACATTGGCTCTTGTACTTATGGGTAGTTTTAGAGAAATTTTAGGCAACGGTAGTATATTCGATATAAGATTGCTTCCTGCCGATGCCACAACCATACTGCTATTTGTTTTGCCTCCGGGTGCATTTTTCACTTTCGGCTACTTAATAGCTCTAACAAAAGTATTGAGAAAAAAGAAATAGTTACAAATCGCAATTTATAAAAACAATAAAAATTAAATCACTATGGATATTATTAAAATTATAATTGTCGCCTTATTAGTCAATAATGTTGTATTGGTGCAATTTTTAGGGATATGTCCTTTTTTGGGAGTGTCGAATAAAGTCAACACTTCGCTTGGTATGGGAATGGCTGTTGTTTTTGTAATGACAATGGCGAATTTGGTAACGTATCTGGTTCATAATTTTATTTTGGTTCCACTGCATATTGAGTTTCTGCAAACAATATCATTTATTTTAATAATCGCATTTTTGGTACAAGTAGTAGAAATAATACTAAAAAAATCTGCACCGGCTTTGTATCAAGCGTTAGGAATATTTTTACCACTTATAACGACCAACTGCGCTGTATTGGGTATAGCAATTTTGGCAATTCAAAAAGACTATAATTTAATAGAAAGCGTTGTATACTCGTCGGCAACGGCACTTGGTTTTACTCTTGCATTGGTACTTCTTGCAGGTATTCGCGAGCAGCTAGAACTTGTCAATATCCCCGAAAAAATGAAAGGTCATCCTATTGTGCTCATTACGGCAGGTCTGCTTTCTATGGCTTTTATGGGATTTGCAGGTTTGATAAAATAATTTATATTTGACGATTATTTAAGTATTCTGTTTACCTTTGTTGCATGATTATTTCGGATAAGATTTTAGAAACTAAAAACGCCTACATTTATCAAAAAGATATACTAATTCTTTCTGATGTCAATATTAGCATAAACAAAGGCGAATTTGTGTATTTGGTCGGGAAAACCGGAACGGGAAAAAGCAGTCTGCTTAAAACACTTTACGCCGATATTCCTCTTTTGCAAGGAGAAATTAATGTTTCGGGAATTAATTTATATGAATTGAAACGCAAAGAAATTCCGTTTTTAAGACGCAAGTTAGGTATTGTTTTCCAAGATTTTCAGTTGCTTTACGACCGTTCGGTCAACGATAATTTACTTTTTGTTATGCGTGCCACAGGTTGGAAAAAGCAAGAAGCTATGCGATATCGGCTCAACGAAGTGTTAGACAAGGTCGGTCTTATCACAAAGGGTTTTAAAAAACCACACGAGCTTTCGGGTGGCGAACAGCAACGTGTAGCTATTGCACGAGCATTAATCAACGATCCGGAGCTAATTTTAGCCGACGAACCCACAGGAAACTTAGACCCCGAGACTTCTTACGAAATTATGAAAATATTGTACGATATAAGCAAATCGGGTAGAGCAGTGTTTATGGCTACGCACAATTACCAACTGCTACAACAATTTCCTGCCAGAATTTTAAGATGCGACAGGGGCAGAGTTGATGACGTTAGATTTGAAGATTTATAAGCTCACCTTTTTTATCTCCGATACTAATTTTTCGGCATTTCTTTTATTACTGTAGTTTTCAGACAAAACTGCTTTGCGTTTTTCAATATCCGAAACGCTAAATTCCGTGTTCGTGTAATTATCAATTTCAGAAATTATTTCAGTCGGATTATTGGCGGTAATACATAAATCTTCTAATCCTGTTCCGCTTAGCATTTTGTCGTTACAAATAACGTATCTGCCTGAATATAAGGTGTTTAAAAGTTTGAGTTTTAAACCTGTTGCCTGAAATGTAAACATAATATGTATTTGTGCATTGGCAATCAAATTTTGCATGGTCTGACTATCAGGACTTTCGACAAGTTTAATGTTATCACATGTCGCAACTTTGTTTTTTAATCGCTGACTAGGATTTAAACCTGCTATGACAAATTTTGTATCGGGCATTTGCTCAAAAACATTTGCTATCAAGTAAATTGCAGCTTTTTCGTTTTCGGCAACCGACAAATTGCCATGATACAAAACGTAATCGCCTTTGCCCGATTTGCTCATCACATCATTATTGGCATGAAAGCTAGGCAGATACACAACCTTGTTATCTGGGAACTTATCTTGCAAATAATCGTAATCGCTTTTAGAAACGGCAAACATCAGCTTTGAATGCGAAAGCTGTTTTTCAAAACGCTTAAGTTTCAGACTTTCAACAAAATAGAATAATTTTTTGTAAATCTTACTTTCGGCTTTGCACAACTGCATGTAATAATTGTGCTCTATATTGCTTTCGCGATATATTAACAATCTATCCTTGAGCTTTTTATTGTTTATATAGTAACAACTGTGCATTCCTTCAAAAAGGATAGGAGCGTCATCTGCCAGCAAGTTATTAAGCAGTTTTTCCGATTTTCGACTTAAAACTATATAAGGCGTTTTGCAAAAATTTAGCAAAGGATTGGTATTTCTGTCGTAATAGTAAACTTTTTCGCAAAAATTGTTTAGTTCCGGGTCGGGCAAACGATTGTATACAAAGCAGTGCAGATGTATTTTTATTCCTAATTCGTGCAAATGCTTAAGTTTGTAATAAACGTCGATAACACCGCCGTAATTAGGTGGCGAAGGCACATTGAACGAAACTATATGTATGTGATTAAACAAAATTCTCAAAAATTTTTATTAAAGTTTGCTTTTCCGTCTCCCAATTTAAGGTTTCTTTAGCAGTAACGCAATTTTTTGCAAATATACCTAATTGTTCTTTGTCGCTAAGCATTTTGTTTGCGGTACTAGCAATGTCTTCAGTACTATGACTTGGCAATATACATCCGATTTGATATTCGTTGACTATTTTGCTCACTTCAGCTAAATTGGAAGCCATAATCGGAAGTTCGGCATAAATATAGTCGAACAACTTATTGGGCAAGCTGTAGCGGTAATTTACATTAGTATCCTTATCTATTGATAATCCAATGGTTGCATTTTTAGTGTAGCTGTACAATTCCTCCTTCGGCATTCGGTCGATGAACCAAATCTTGTCTTCTAATTTCATATCGGCAACCATATTTTTTAATTTTGGGATAACATCTCCCGAACCAATAATCAGAAGCAAAGCATCAATTTTTGGCATTGCCATAACAAGTTCTTCCGCACCCCTATCAATATTTATGCCTGCTCCTTGTAGCAGTAGAATAGGAGTGTTTTCGGGCAAACCAAGCTCCTTTCTGCTCTTGATTTTATCAACAATAATAGGTTGGGGGATGTTCCTTACAACTTCAAACTTAACTTTGTATTTTTGATAAAATAAATCGCTAATGCCATCGCTGACTGTAATCAGGTGCTTTAAGTTGGGTACGGTTTTTCTTTCAATAAACTTCCAAATATTTTGT
Organism: Lentimicrobiaceae bacterium; assembly: GCA_033809755.1. Taxonomy (GTDB): domain Bacteria; phylum Bacteroidota; class Bacteroidia; order Bacteroidales; family UBA4417; genus UBA4417. Next base: position 93,137 of record JAPXLB010000003.1, on the reverse strand, counting down.
ACAGTTTTTCTGTCTGTAAGTTCGGGAGTTTCGGTGTAGTACTCGTGCGAATCGTAAACCAAATTAGTTCGTCTGATTTTGTGAATGAGATAATTAGGTAAAAGAGTATCCAAATCGTTGCTTACCAACAAATCAAACTTGTTAAAACACAGAAAAAAAAACAAACGGATATTGTATTCGGCGTAGAACAAAGGTCCTTTTTCAAAAATAAGCTTCATTCGTTTGGTTTTGTATTTTCTTTCGGGCATAGGCGGACTTTTACGCCTTTTTCTGCCAATCATAACGACTTCGAAACCCATATCGTAAAGCACATCGGCAGTTTTGGCTATGCGATTGTCGCTAACCAAATCGTTTGTTACCGATATTAATACTTTTTTTTTCATCGCTATATTTGGGCTTATTACTTGTCTTATAAAAAATATAACTACTTTTGTTTAAAATTATTATATCAGCTTACTAATGATTACACTTGCCGAAAACATAAATTTGAAAAATTACAACACTTTTAATTTAGACTACACCACGCGATATTTCTTTTCTGTAAGCAACCGAGAGCAAATATCCGAACTCATAAATCACAGAGTGTTAGATAATTTTTCGGCAAAGTTATTTATTTTAAGTGGTGGCAGCAACATTTTATTGACAAATAATTTTGATGGACTGATGCTGCACATGAACACCAAAGGTTCGAAAATACTAAACAAGACCGATAAAAATGTTTTTGTTAAGGTTGAAGCCGGCGAAGTGTGGCACGACTTTGTTACTTGGGCTGTTAATAACGGCTACGGCGGTATTGAGAATTTGGCTCTAATTCCCGGAAAAGTCGGAGCTTCGCCAATACAAAACATTGGTGCGTATGGTGTTGAAGTTAAAGATGTGATAGAAGAAGTTGAATTTTTAAATCTGAATACGCTTAAAATCGAAGTCATAGGTAAATCCGATTGCGATTTCGCTTATCGTTCGTCTATATTTAAAACAAAACTCAAAGGACAGTTTATTATAACTTCTGTTACTTTTAAACTTAATTTAAACAGTGTCGTTAATACTAGCTATGGCAATATTAACGAGCGTTTGAGCCGACAAGGAATTACAAATCCAAATATTAAAGATGTTTACAACGCAGTTATTGCCATTAGGCAAGAAAAACTACCCGATACTAATGTTTTAGGCAGTGCAGGCAGTTTTTTCAAAAATCCTATTATTGATAACGAGCATTTGCAAAAGCTGTTGGAAAAATATCCCAATATGCCTTATTACAAGCAAGGCGATGATACATCGAAGTTAGCAGCAGCTTGGTTGATAGACACTTGCGGTTTTAAAGGTAAACGCTTTGGCAACGTCGGTGTGTACGACAAACAAGCATTAATTCTTGTGCATTACGGCAATGCTCAAGGTAGTGATATTGTTAATCTTGCAGAAAACATTGTAAACACAGTTTACGATAGGTTTAACGTAAAACTAAGTCCGGAAGTTAATATTATAAATTAAAAGAAGAGTTCTATTGTTTTACTCTTCAAGTGCTTTCATAGCACAGTCCCAAAGTTTGTGTGCCGATTTTTCCCAAGAGTAATTTTCTAATCGTTTTATACCTTTTTCGATTAAACTTAATCTGAGCGAATCGTTGTTGGCAACAGTGATTAAAGCATTTTTTATGCTATCAATGGAGTAGGGATCACACAAAATAGCTGCATCGCCGGCAATTTCGGGCATAGATGTAATGTTTGAAGTAATTACAGGCACATTGCAAGCAAAACTTTCAACAATAGGAATACCAAAACCTTCAAACAACGATACATAAACACTTGCCAAAGCCGAGCCTATCAACAAAACAAGTTCGTCGTCAGGGACTCTGCCTGTAAACACAACATTGTCTTTGTGTTTCATGTTATTATACACGTTGTTTATTTCGCTTGTCCACCACATTTTTCTTCCAACTACAACCAATTTGGCTTTTCTCGGACTTTCGGAGCAAAATTCGTCGTAAGCCACAAACAGTCTGCTAAGGTTTTTACGTGGGTGCATTGAACCGACAAATACGAAGTATTCGTCGCCATCGGTGTATTTTTCCTTAATATTTTGACGTTCCGAAAAAACGCTTGGTACAAATTTCTCGTTTGCACCGTTGCCCACTACGTCAATTTTATCTAAATCGTAATTGTAAATTTTAGCTATATCTTGCTTTGAAAACTCGGAAACAGTAGCAACTCTAACCGCTCTTTTTACGCTTGCAGGTATGTTTTTCTTGTAAAATTTCAAATAAACCTTAGGCAAGTCATCGGGATTGTGCTCAAAATTCAAATCGTGTATAACCGAAAGTTGCTTTACCTTAGTGTTAGCCGATAATATTCCATCGGTAGATATAAATAAATCAGGTTTTATTCTTTTGAAAACCAAAGGTAAACAACAATGAAACCAAGTGTTAGTCAGTATAGGATGCCTTGTAGGTGGTGGTATCACTACGGGCTTGACATTATCGGAAAATATGTACTGCGAATCGTAACACCTGTCGAACAAAAAATAAAACTTATGTTCCGGATTTTCCTGAACTATAATTTTCATAGTTTCGCGGGTAAACATGCCTATGCCGTCTATCTTGTCCGGAAGTAATAATCGAGTATTAACTGCTATTTTCAAGTCTTTTAGTTCTATTAGTTTTTATGTTGCAAATTTAATAAATTTTTATCTAAAAAAGATATCAGACTGTAAAAATACAAAATATTTATTTGGCAATTAGCCGTTAGCCCTTAGCTGTTGGCTGTTCTTAGTTTAGCTAAAAGCTAATGGCTAATAGTCAAAAGCTATATATAATAAATAAAAACACTTGCAAATTAAGATTTTGTTTACTTTTGACGTTTGTTTTATTTCAAACAAAAATGTTTAAACGAAAATTTGTAACTAATTTAATATTTCTGCTTTTACTGAATTTCTTGGTAAAACCCATATGGATATTCGGTATAGACAGGACTGTTCAAAATATAGTTTCGCCTGAGCAGTACGGCTTGTACTTTTCTATACTTAATTTTTCTTTCCTTTTCAATATTATTTTAGATTTCGGGATTACAAATTTTAACAACAGAAACATTGCACAAAATAGTTTCCTTTTGAATAAACACTTTAGCAGCTTAATAGTTATAAGGTTTATTTTGGGAATGGTTTACTTCGTGATTATTTATGCTGTAGCCCTTATCATTGGCTACGATAAACAACACTTGTACTTCTTGTTTTTCTTGGCGTTAAATCAATTTTTAGCTTCGCTGATATTATATCTAAGGTCGAATATTTCGGGTTTATTGATGTTCAAAACCGATAGTATTATTTCGGTACTTGACCGAACCCTAATGATAGTAATATGTAGCGTTTTGATTTGGGGCAGAATAACCGAAAAACAATTTGATATACTTTGGTTTATTTACGCACAGACTGCTTCGTACGTACTAACGGCTTTGGTTGCCTTTGTCATCGTTGCACGAAAATCTAAATTCAGAAGATTAACGTGGAATTATACTTTTTTCTTGGTAATACTGAAAAAAAGTCTGCCTTTCGCATTATTGGTTCTGTTAATGTCGTTCTACAATCGCATTGATGCCGTGATGCTTGAAAGATTATTGGGAGATAATTTAGGAACAAGTCAGGCAAACGTCTACGGTAAAGCATTCCGATGGTTAGACGCCGTAAATATGGTTTCGTATTTATTTTCAGTCCTTTTATTACCGATTTTTTCAAGGTTAATAAAAGAAAAACAAAATGTTACCGAAATAATCAAAACCTCGTTTGTATTGCTTTTTACATTTGTTATTATTGCTGGCATACAATCTTCATTCTACGGAAGCGATATTATTGATTTGTTATATCACAGTCAGCAAGCCGAATCAACTGCAGTTTTCAAAATAATAATATTGTGCTGTATTCCTGTTGGAATGGTTTACATTTTCGGAACACTCCTTACGGCAAACAACAATTTACGCGAACTTAATATTGTATCGGCTATTGCTTTGACTATCAACTTAGTAATAAACTTGATACTAATACCCAAGTATATGGCTTTGGGCTCGGCTGTAGCAAGTGTTACAACACAATTTTTTACGGCAATTGTTCAAATTATATTAGTCATCAAAATTTTTAAAATCAAAATTTCAAAAGGGTTTATTGCAAGAGTTGTTGCTTTTGTACTATCAATTATTGCAGTAAATGTAATATTTAAATATATTGATTATAATTGGATTGCCGAATTTTTATTGGTAGGGTTAATCTCACTTTTATTGGCAGTTTTATTAGGCTTATTCAAGTTAAAATCATTTGCAATGCTTATTAAAAGTAGAGAAAATGAAAATTAACATAATTTAGTTTCAAATTCAAAGACAAAAGGTCATTATTACAACAAATGGTACTCTTTTTGTGCCAAAATGTGCACAATTCAAATAGCAATAAATATTAACTTTTAACCACAAACACACATACTAAAATATGAAGACAGACATACAGATAGCTAGAGAGACAAAACTTGAAAAAATTAAAAATGTTGCTCATCAAATAGGTGTTCCAAAAGACGATGTACAAAATTACGGACCGTATATGGCTAAATTGCCGGTACGACTTATAGACGATGAAAAAGTAGCCAAAAGCAACTTAATATTAGTTACTGCCATAACGCCAACCAAGAAAGGTATTGGAAAAACAACTATGTCAATAAGTTTGGCTTTAGGACTTAATAGAATAGGCAAAAACGCCATAGTAACCTTGCGTGAACCTTCGTTGGGACCAGTATTTGGAATGAAAGGCGGAGCAGCTGGTGGCGGTTATTCGCAAGTTTTGCCAATGGAAAACATAAACTTGCATTTTACAGGCGATTTTCATGCAGTAACTTCGGCTCACAACACTATTTCGGCTGTGCTTGACAATTATATTTGGCGAAATAGATCGGGAGATAAGGCTTTAAAAGAAGTAGTTTGGAAAAGAGTTCTCGATGTAAACGACCGCAATTTACGCTATGTGGTTACAGGTTTAAACGGACCTTCCAATGGCGTTCCAATGGAGTCTGGATTTGATATAACAGCCGCTTCGGAGCTTATGGCTATTTTATGCCTTGCAGTTGATGAAGTTGATTTGGAAAGACGTATTGGCGATATATTGCTAGGATATACTTTTGATGGAGAACCGTTTATGGTAAAAGACTTGGAAATTCAAGGAGCTATAACAGTCTTGATGAAAGATGCCATTTCGCCCAACTTGGTTCAAACTACCGAAAACACACCGGCTTTTGTTCATGGCGGACCTTTTGCCAATATTGCGCATGGTTGCAATTCTGTTTTAGCTACAAAAATGGCTATGACTTATGGCGACTACGTAATTACAGAAGCAGGCTTCGGAGCTGATTTAGGTGCAGAAAAATTCTTTAATATTAAATGTCGTAAAAATAATCTAAAACCTAAACTAACTGTTGTTGTTGTTACTGCTCAGGGACTCAAAATGCACGGTGACGTTCCTTTAAACGAAATTGAAAAGGAAAACATTGAAGGTCTTAAAAAAGGATTCGAAAACTTACAAAAGCACTTAGATAACCTTAAAGATTTCGGACAAAGTGTACTTGTTGCACTAAATAAATTCCATACCGATACCGAAGAAGAACTAAAACTTATTGAAGATTATTGTCGCAACCAAAACGTGCCTTTTGCCATAAACGAAGGATTTGCCAAAGGTGGCGAAGGAGCTATTGATATGGCTAAATTGGTGGTTGACATTATTGAAAACAACCCATCGAAAGATTTAATTTATACTTACGATGATGACGACTCTATTGAGACTAAGGTTAATAAAATTGCCCTTAATATTTACGGAGCAAAAAATGTTGTTTTCAACGAAAAAGCATACAAAATACTTCAAAAAATAAAGGGTACCGAATTAGAAAAAATGCCTGTATGTATTGCCAAAACGCAATATTCGTTCTCAGCCGACCCGAAACAATACGGCGTAGCAAAGGATTTTACTTTTAAAATCAACGATATTGTAATTAACAACGGTTCGGAGTTTATTGTTGCTATTGCCGGCGAAATGATGCGTATGCCCGGACTACCCAAGGAACCACAAGCTAAAAACATTAAAATAGTTGATGGAAATATTGAAGGATTGAGTTAAGCGTTTTTTTTTCTAAAAACTTATAAAATCATTATTGTCCGATAAAACCTTGAAGTTGGAGTTGCGTGGTGCGGGGTGCGTGTTACGTGTTACGTGTTACGTGGTTAATATTACGTGTTGAATGGTCGAATTGTGCAGGACACTCATCAACCACCACTGACCACCAATCACAAAAAAGCCAACAGCTAATAGCCGAATTTATATTTATCTGACAACAACATTAAAAACAAGCCCGACACTGAGAAGAGTTGGGTTTTTTATTTAGAGTAATTTTCTGAAATAAAAAAACTCTTATGTGGGGTAGCTTTGTTTCAAGCAGAGCCATAACACTCCATAACCCACATAAGAGTTTATGCAAAATTAATAATTTTTTATAAATAACCAAATATATTTAGGAAACGTAAAATTAACAATAGGGAGTAGAAAAAGCGGACAAAAGATACAGTACTGTTTATCCATAATGAAATAAAAAAACCCCTGTAAGGTATAGCTTTGTTTCAAGCGGCGCCTTAACACGCCATAAACCTTACAAGAGTTTATGCAAAAAAAATAAATATTTATAAACAAGCAAATAAAATGAAAAATAATAAAACCAAAAATTTAACGTTAATAGTACTAATAATAGCAGGTACAATTATAATAATCAGATTGTTAAAATAAAAAGACATGAAATTAAAACACATTGATAATTACTCAATAGCATTTATTTTAGGTCTATTATGGCTTTGTAATATAGTAGTTCTAAATAGAAGTAAGGTTTTTATGTATTCGTTTATGATTATACCTGTATTGATTATAATCATTGCTTTATACGCTTATCTTTTTCAATCCGGTGAAATTGTAGAAAATAATTATTCCGGTATAGGATATACGAAAAAAGAAGACGGAAACTGCCAACCCGAAATATTAAAACCACACGAAACCCGTAAAGGTATAGACGGAGTAAAAACACCATATAATACAGAGAAAGTATTTAAAATCTGTAATGGTATAAAAGCGAGAATAACACCAACCGGCAAAGTAGAAGAAACGACTTTGTTAGGTAAAATAGCAAACGTAGGTTACACTAACAAATTTAAAATATGAAGTTTAAACATATTGATAATTATACAAAAGGTCTAATAATAGGAGCTTTAGGAGTAATTATAATGTTTGCTCCTGGTCTATTAGGAGTTAAGCCGTACTTCTCTGTGGGGATGGCTTTATGTGTAACTGCTTTAATATTGATGGGATATACTTACTGGTTTAAATCAGGCGAAATCGTGGAAAATAATTACTTGGGTACAGGCTACACAAAAAAAGAAGACGGAAGCTGCCAGCCTGAAATATTGAAGCCACACGAAACCCGCAAAGGTATAGACGGAGTAAAAACACCATATAATACAGAGAAGGTATTTAAAATCTGTAATGGTATAAAAGCGAGAATAACACCAACCGGCAAAGTAGAAGAAACGACTTTGTTAGGTAAAATAGCAAATGTAGGTTACACTAACAAATTTAAAATATGAAGTTTAAACACATTGATAATTATGCAAAAGCAGCGCCATTATTGGCTATTTCAGGAATTTTAATACTGAAATATTTTCTCGTTCCTTCTGACAGTAAAACAACCTTATATGTAAGTGCAATCTTAGGATTTATAGCTATGTTGTTACTTATATACACTGCTGAAACTCAATCCGGCGAAATAGTAGAAAACAATTATTCAGGTGTAGGACATACGAAAAAAGAAGACGGAAGCTGTCAGCCTGAAATATTAAATCCGCATGAAACTCGCAAAGGTATAGATGGAGTAAAAACTCCGTATAGTCCTGATGTTTTTAAAATTCGCAATGGAATAAAGGCTATAATAACGCCAGAGGGTAAAGTGAAAGAAACTACATTTATTGGTAAAATAGCAAATATAGGTTACACTAAAAAAATTAAGATATGAATTTTAAACACATAGACAATTATGCGTATTCTGTATTTTTTTTAGTACTATTTGTAATAAGTTTATGGTTAGGTAAAATAAGCGTACATTTTGATAACTTGACAATATTAATAGCTTTATTTTTACTTTTGTCAGCTGTTTTTACACTTAAGGTTAAATCCGGTGAAATAGTGGAAAACAATTATTGTGGAATAGCATATACTAAAAAAACGAAAAGTAGCGATGAACCCGAGATATTAAACCCGCACGAAACTCGCAAGGGTATAGTTGGAGTTATAACACCTTATAGGCAAGAAGTATTTATAATACGCAATGGCATAAAAGTTAAAATAATGCCGAATGGCGAGATAAAGGAAACCACGTTAATTGGTAAGTTTATGAACACAGGTTATAAAACTAAGTGAAATTAAAAAGCCATTATACAACAAAAAAACTGCCATTTCAGCAGTTTTTTTGTTTAAAACATTAAAGTTATGAAAAAGTTGCGATCCCGATAGGATTCGAACCTATGACCCACAGCTTAGAAGGCTGTTGCTCTATCCAGCTGAGCTACGGGACCTTGAAAATTTTTGCAAATATACTATTATTTTAAAAAATGTCAACAATATCAAGTTTTTCTTTCCAATTTTTATCAAACCAATCTATAGGAAGAATAATATTTCCGAAAGCGTAATACTGAATTACGTAAACGTCTCTAGTTGTGCTAAGTGTTGCAAACATCCTGTCGGGGTCGTACTCTAGGTCGCTACCATCGTCGATATTTATTGCACCAGGGGCTGCTTTTCTTTTCCACGCTTTTAATTCAAGAGTTTTATTATTAAAATCGGTTATTTCTAAGCTGAAGTAAGGTGTTTGATTATTTAAAGAATCCATTTTTGCTTGCGAAAAATCGTCTCTTACGGCTTCGCAATTAAGGTCTTTAAAATTGTTGAAATACTGAATTGCCTTGAGTGTATCAAAATCGTGTATTTGCTTTTTGTGAGGATATGTAAACAATGATATGGATTTATTGTTATTATTCACAAGCGTAAACGATTCGGTAGGTTCGTCGGGGTAAACAAGAGATATTTGTTTGATTTCGTTCAGTCTCATATTTATCAAATTACGATTACGCCAGTTCAAAATATTGGTCGTGTAACGGGTGCTAATAAATCCCCTTAAACCAGGAATGCTAACCACATACGGTTGTTTGCTGCCTTCCATAATTAAAAACGAACCCAGTTTGTCCATAGTTTCGCTACCAACATAATATGTTCGGGTTAATTTTTCGCGTGGAAACAGTTTTATGCGATTAAATAAATTTATACGATATACTTTCTGATATATTTCAGTTTTTACCGAATTGACAGACAGGCTCTTAATGATATTTTCGGTAGCAGCATAAGAAACCGGATATTTAACATCTAAAGTTGCAAATGTCGACAAAAGCATATCGACAACTTCTTTGTTTGCCGGAAAAGTATCGTTTATAATCCACTTGCCATCATCTTGTCGTGTACACTTAATATATCGATCGATTCTATCGGCAAGAAAGAATTTTGTGATAGAAGCAGTATCTTCTACCGCGAAGTTGTTCTCTTTGCTCCTAAATTCCTTATTGCTTTGATAATTGGCGACAATTAAAATGATTATCGCTAGTATTGCTAATATCAAAAGTGGTATTCTAAATTTCTTCATATGATTGTGTGTTTTTGTTTAATGGTGTTCGGTGGTGGGTGGTGGGTGGTGGGTGGTGGGTGATTAGAGTTTTGCCTCTCACTCATCACTCATCACTCATCACTCATCACCATTTATTACATAATTTAACATATTAGTCTAATATCTATTAATAAGAATATTTTTTCTTTCTTGCAAAATACTGAACAATAGCAGCTAATATCACAATAGCAACAGGTAAAGCCAAATTAATAACTTGCCATTTTAATCTATTTTCAGTTTTTTGTGTATCTAAAAGTCGTAGTTCAATTTTGCGCGAGCGAAGCTCGAACAAACGACTATCGTCGCATAGGTAGTCAATGCAGTTTAGGATAAAGTCACTGTTTCCGAATTTGGTTTGAGTGTACTTATCGTAACCTAATGGCAGAGCAACAGGACTTCCGGATGTGAATTGAACCTGATTTTTAATAATATCGCCGTCGGCAACAAAAATCATGGCTGTATTTTCACTTTCAGGTAAAAACTTAATAGAAGGAGCCGTTGCTATTTCCTGCGGTATTCTGTTCCTGAACAGTGATGTGAATTTTCCTTCAACCAACACCGAAACCGGCAAATTGCTCTGATTATATTGTTTTACGTCGGGTTGCTCGTACAGATAGCTGAGCTTAACCATAACAGGAGCATTGTATGCTTTGCTATATTGCGAAGTGCTTAGCAGTATGGTTTTCTTCAAATCGGGAACTTCAATAGTATCAATACTGCTTATAAATTCGGTTCTGATTAAATTTACATTTCTAACAATTGGATGTTCGGCGGTTGGAACCAAAACAGGCATAAACACCCATGGTATCATTCTTTGTGTTCCGCTATTGTCGACTACTACAGGAATTGGAAGTGCATTTAGGTCGGTAACTAAGTTATGATTTATTCTGACGCCGTAGTTAAAAAGCATATCGTCGATATTAAGGTCGTTGCTCATACCAACGGTCTGACTTTTGCTTTGCAGGCTGTCCATGCTTGCTCTTACGCCATCAATAAGCCACAACACTTTTCCGCCGTTCATAACGTATTGGTCTATTATAAACTTGTCTTTTTCATCACGACTGAACATTTCGGTAGGCTTGGCAATGATAATAGCATCGTAGTTGTTTTTTACAAAATAATTAGTCGAGTCTTCATCAACGGGATGCCTTTTTGTCAGAGATGAAAACTTGCCATCAATTTCTACTTTTTCAACAACGTAAAACTCCGACAAATCGGCAATTGCACCTTGTCTGTATAGCAGTGGAAGTTCGCCATGTCCTTCAACAAAAGCTATTTTTTTCTTAGATTTACCAATGAGTTTACGCAAACTGTTAGCAAGATTATATTCAAGAGCTTCAACAGCACTGTTTAAAGCTAGTTCTGGGTTTTTACCACTCTGATTTTCAACAAGTTGAATTGCGACTTTTTTATCTTTATAATTTGCCACTCCACCCGGGAAAATCAATTTTCTGGAATATCCGTCTTTGTCTTTTACCTGCAATTCTGTAGGATTAACTCCTTCGCTGATAATCTGCTTAAAAAAATCTTCTCGCTGTTTTTGATTACTTATTTTGGACGGATCGGTAAACTCAAATTGTATTTTATTAGAGTATGCTCTAAACTGATTTAGCATTTCTCTTGTTTCTTTTTGCAATCTGATAAACCCTGGGGGAAAATCGCCATCTAAGTAAATTTTAAAATATACAATGTCGTCTAAATCCTTAAGGATTTTTTTTGTAGCAGGAGCTAAGGTGTATCTCTTTTCTGAAGTTATATCTATTCTGAAATGAATAAAACTCGACAGAATATTTATTACAATAATAAACAGAATACCAATCAGTAGCTTAGTAATTACATTTTTCTTTATATTTTTTTTATCTTTCATTCCAATAAATTATTAAGGTTACCACTTGCGTTTTTCAATGTTAAAACGCGTAATTAGTAAGAAAAATGCAATTAACGACAGGAAGTAAATTACATCTCTCGTGTCGATAACGCCTTTGCTCATATTGATATAGTGCGTGTTTATGCCTAATTGTTCGATGAAGTAAGCCACTTTATTGAAAATATTAATACCGGCAACAAAGTCGGAACCAATGTACATTACTATAGAAAGAAGGAAGGCAATAATAAAAGCAACCACCTGATTGGACGATATTCCGGAAGAAAAAACACCTATTGCTGCAAAAGAACTGGCAAGAAAAAACAAACCTATAAAAGCACCCCAAGTTCCGCCTGTATCGATGTTTCCAACAGGATTTCCGAGCATATAAATGGAAATATAATATATGAGTGTTGGCGCTATTGAGAGTAATATAAGCAGTACCGAAGCCAAATACTTAGCCATAATTATACCCATTTCCGAAATTGGTTTGGTAAGCAACAATTCAATTGTGCCGCTTTTGTTTTCTTCGGAAAAGGTACGCATGGTAATGGCTGGTACTAAAAACAGAAACAGCCATGGTGCCAACATAAAATAGTTGTCTAAGCTGGCGTATCCGTAGTTGAGTAGGTTAAACGCCGATGGCAAGACCCATAACAACAAGCCGTTAAGTATTAGGTAAACAATTATAACCAAATAACCGGTAACCGAACTTAAAAAGCCTTTAACTTCCTTAATTAAAAGTGAAAGCATGAATATAAATTTGTTTGTTTAAGTTTTGCAAATGTAATGTTTTAATAATAATTGCAGTTTATTAAATTTGTTAAAATACATCAAAGCTTAGCAAAAGACCTTACACATGAGCAAGTACAACGGCTTTGCTTGTGATTAGTTTTAATCGACCTGGCTGAAAAATATTGTAAATATTTGAAATTAAACTACAAGGACAACAATTTTATTGCAAAAAGATAGACTTTATCAATAAAATAGTTAATTTTGCCTTTTGCAAACTCCTAATTTTGTTAGGATTTTTTATTTTGTCGAATCAATAAATTAAATATTAAAAAGATGAGCAATATTTTATCAAACAGAATTAATTCCTTAGCTGAGTCGGAAACCTTAGCTATGAGTCAGCGTAGCCGCGAGCTACAGGCACAAGGCGTTGATGTTATTAATTTAAGTATAGGCGAGCCCGATTTTGATACTCCCGATTATATAAAAGGTGCAGCCAAAGACGCTATAGACAATAATTTCACTCATTATACTCCAGTTCCGGGATACATGGATTTGCGTCAGGCGGTTGTTACCAAACTTAAACGCGATAATAATTTAGATTATAAGGCATCTAACATAGTTGTATCAACAGGTGCAAAACAATCGTTAGCCAATGCTATTTTATGTTTGATAAATCCCGGCGACGAAGTTATTATACCTGCTCCATATTGGGTGTCGTACAAAGAATTGGTAAAATTAGCCGAAGGTGTAGTTGTCAACATTTCAGCCGATATAAATTCTAACTACAAAATAGCACCGCAACAGTTAGAAGCAGCCATTACCGATAAAACCAAAATGTTTATCTTTAGTAGTCCTTGTAATCCATCGGGTAGCGTATATTCACGTGCCGAATTGGAAGCACTTTGCAAGGTTTTTGAAAAGCATGAAAATATCTTTATTATTTCCGACGAAATCTACGAATATATCAACTACGTTGGCAAACACGAAAGTTTGGCATCTTTTAATACAATAAAAGATAGAGTAATATTGATAAATGGAGTCTCAAAAGGTTATGCAATGACGGGTTGGCGTATTGGATATATGGCTGCAACCAACGAAATTGCGGCTGCTTGTACCAAGTTGCAAGGACAAATTACTTCGGGAACTTCTTCCATATCTCAAAAAGCAGCTATATCGGCTCTTAGCATTGGCGATGCTCCTGGTTCGGATGTTGCAAAAATGAGAGACGCTTTCAGAAAAAGACGTGATATGTTTGTTAAACTGCTTAACGAAATTGAAGGAATTAAAACACCAGTGCCAGATGGAGCATTCTATGTATTTTCGGATATTTCAGGTATTCTTGGCAAAAAATATAACGGCAAACCAATAAGCAACGATGGCGAATTTTGCGATTTTCTACTTGATGTTGCTCATATTGCAAGTGTTCCGGGAGCTGCATTTGGTGCTCCAAACTGTTTCAGAATGTCGTATGCAACTACCGAAGAAAATCTTATTGAAGCTGTAAATAGATTGAAAAAAGCACTTGATATGCTTCAGTAAACTTGTTTCATCATACAAAAATAATTATGGATAATCTTATCGTTCAGGTAGAAACATTTTTTAAAGAAGTAAAAGACCAAAAAGTTGTTATTGTCGGCGATGTAATGTTAGACACGTATCTGAATGGAACAGTCGATAGGATTTCGCCCGAAGCACCTGTTCCGGTGGTTAATCTGAAGGGTCGAAAAAATATGCTTGGCGGTGCTGCTAACGTTGCTTTGAATATTAAAAAATTGGAAGCCGAACCTGTTGTTTTTTCAGTTATTGGTACAGATAAAAGCGCCGATGCTATCATTAAACTGTTTGAAGAAAATAATATTTCTACTCAGGGTTTGATAAAAAACAGCAATTCAATAACGACTACTAAAATTCGTATTGTAAGCAACAAGGTACAACTACTGCGAGTTGATGAAGAAAAAACAGACGATATTCCAAAAGAGGTTGAAGACCAACTTATCAGCAATATACAAAACTATTTTGCAAACAATTCACCAAAGGCTATTTTACTTCAAGATTACAACAAAGGCGTGTTGACTGCCAATGTAATTAAAAGTATTGGCGTAATAGCTGCAAAATATAATGTTCCAGTCGCTGTTGACCCTAAGAAAAACAATTTTTTGAGTTTTAGAAACGTAACGCTCTTTAAGCCGAATTTGAAAGAAATTTCGGAAGGTTTATCCATAAAAGTAAATCCTGACAATATTGATTCGTTGGCAAGTGCCGCAATGATAATCCATGAAAAACTATATGTTAAAAACGTTTTGATTACTCTTTCTGAAAAAGGTTCTTTTGTCAGTACTTTTACCGATAACAAACAGACTTGCAGTCTGCACCCGACAATAGCACGCAGTATTTCCGATGTTTCGGGAGCGGGCGATACCGTTATAAGTGTTGCAACTCTCGGTCTGATTGCATCTATCGACTTTAAGCACATTGCAGTTATTTCTAATATTGCAGGCGGTTTGGTGTGCCAAAAACCGGGTGTTGTGCCTATAAGCAAAAAAGAACTTATAGACGAATTGCACAAAAACAATAAAATTGTTTAATGTCAATATCAAAAGACAATTACTCTGATAAATCTGTTGTTAAAGATATGTTTAACAACATTGCCCCAAAATACGATACCTTGAATCATGTGTTATCGTTTGGTATTGATAAAATTTGGAGAAAAAAACTAATAAAACAACTGATTTCAAACAAACCAGAAAAAGTACTTGATGTTGGTACAGGAACAGGCGACTTGGCTTTTAATCTAATAAAAAAACACAATGCCGAAGTTGTTGCTGTTGATATTTCTACAAATATGATGGAAATAGCAAGACAAAAAGCTAAGAAAAACAATATAACCAATGTGTCTTTTGTGGAAGCAAGTGCCGAAAATTTACCTTTCGACGACAATAGTTTTGATGCAGTCATGGTTGCTTTTGGGATTAGAAATTTTGCCGATTTAAATAAAGGTCTTACCGAGATGCATAGAGTGCTGAAAACAAAAGGTAAGGTGTTTATATTAGAATTTTCGGAACCGAATAAATTCCCGCTTAAAAATTTGTACAAATTTTATTCTAAACAAATTATACCTGTAATAGGGAAGTTAGTTTCTAAAAATAAATATGCGTATAAGTATTTGCCCGAAACAATTGCCGAATTTCCAAAGAATGATAAAATGGTCGAAATAATTGTAAACAATGGATACAGTAACTGTATTTATTACAAATATACAGGTGGTATTTGCAATTTATATGTAGCGGAAAAATAATAAATACAAAATTCTAACGTTAGTAACTTGTAAAAATTGAAAATCAATAAATGAAAAAAACATACATATTAGTTTTTATTGCTCTTTTTATTACTCTCAGAACTTACTCGCAATCGAGGCAAGTGCCTAATTTGTTATATTTCGACAATGCTAAATATCATTTTGGCTTTTTATTGGGAACCAATCAGATGCTATTTACCATAAAAACCGCCGATGATTTTCAAAATGTGATGTATTACAACAATAACACTAAACAAAACATGCCTGATCTTAATTGCGATTCAGCAAGACTTTATAATGTTGAAGGCAGACCCAGTTTCGGGTTTGTTATTGGAATAATAGGCAATATGCGAATGAGCGAGCACTTCGATTTGCGACTTACACCTTCATTATCATTTGGTGAAAGAAGATTGCAGTACGATTTATTGATTTACAACGAAGATGAAACTCCATATATACACAGAGCAGATAAAGACATACAATCTACTTATATTGATTTTCCATTGTTTGTAAAATACAAAGGCGACCGTATGCATAACGTACGACCTTATGTGTTTGCCGGAGCTAAATACATGCTCGATTTAGCTTCAAATGCCAAGAAAAGAGAAAAGGAAAACGCAGGTTACGTTTTCCTTAATAGAAATGATTTTTATGCATTTGCAGGAGCCGGCTTTGATTTTTATACGGCTTATTTTAAATTTGGTGTAGAAGCAAGTATGTCCTACGGTATAATTGATGTCATCAAACGCAACGATCAAATTTACACATTAGGCATAGAAAAGTTAACGTCAAAAATTTTTCAACTCTCATTCACGTTTGAGTAGTTAGTACTATTCTTCCTCTTTCTTCTCAGCTTCAGTTGATTCTTCTTTTGTTGCAGTTTTTTTAGCCTTAGGTTTAGTTTCTTTTTCTACTTCTTTTTTCTCAGCGGCTTTTTCTGTTACTTCTTTTTTCTCAGTAGCTTTCTCCGCTGCTTCTTTTTTTTCTGCTACTTTTTTCTCAGTAGCTTTTTCTGTTACTTCTTTTTTCTCAGTAACTTTTTCTGTTACTTCTTTTTTCTCCGCAACTTTTTTCTCAGTAGCTTTTTCTGCTACTTCCTTTTTCTCAACAACTTTTTCTACTTCTTTTTCAGCTGCTGCTTTTTTAACTTCGGCAGGTTTTTCAGCAATTGCTTGTTGTTTTTTTGCTTTACGTCTGCGAGTTACACCGTAGCTTCCCTTTATAATTTTTCCTCTTTTAGTTTTTTTATCGCCTTTTCCCATAATTGAACATATTTTATGTTAAACATTTATTTGATAAGTAATTGTGCAAAGATAGTAAAAATTTATTTGGTGATTAGTGTGGGTTAGTCCTGAGTTCTGAGTTCTGAGTTGCAGCACTTCGCTCATTGAGCTAGTGTCCACCGAGCGTAGCCGAGGTGTCGAAATGTCAAAGTGCTATGTGGTTCGTGATAGTTCTGAGTTCTATCCCGAAGTTTCGGGAGAGTCCTGAATCAGTAGTTTAGAGACTCATAACTCGTAACTCAATACTCGAAACTACACCAAACACCCTTCACCATCAAATCTATTTAATATCTCATTACCACTTTTAACTGAATTTATTAGCCAATTTAGCAAAACTTCATTTTTGGTAATATCATCTAGCTGCCAAGCTATATCAAGTTTTTTGATTTTCTGAGATAGGTAAAACATAAATGTAGCAGCGGTTACCGATATATTAAGGCTTTCGGTAAAGCCTACCATAGGTAAATAAATATTTTCGTCAGCCATTTTGCAGGCAATATCGCTTAAACCTGTGAGTTCCGTACCCATAAGCAAAGCGAATTTTCCTGCCGATACATCAAAATCGAATATGGAAGTAGCTGTAGGCGAGGGTAGGGTGGCTACCAGGCGATATCCTTTGCTTTTCAACAATTCAAGACACTCAACTGTATTGTTTTCGTCTTTGTTATACCGCATTATATTAAGCCAATTCGATGAGCCTAAGGCAATATCTTTATTTAGGCTGTACTTATTTTCGTTTTCGATAACGTGAACATCTTGAATACCGAAACAATCGCAGGAGCGAAGTACAGCGCTTGTATTGTGCGGTTGATAAATATTTTCCAAGACAATACTCATATATTGAGTTCTTTCTTCAACAATACTCAACATCCTTTGGTAACGATTTTCGGTTACAAATTGCTTTAAAATCTCTATTTGCCTTACAGTATTTGCTGTATTGTCGCTATTATCCATAATTTGTAGTTATTCGTAGTCGTCGTATTTTCTGTTTGTAGGATGAAAGAGTTCAAACCATTTGTCCAGCGAAATAACTTTACATTGCCATGGAACTTCGTAGTGAAACGCAGGTATATCGGTGTTTTCGTACCAGTTTACTTGATACTCTTCAACAAAATCGTCGACATATAAAAATCGTCTAATGATTAAACCGTTTTTTTTAAAGTCGGTATATTTCTGAGTTGCAGTATAATGAAATGAATAATCGGTGGGATGTATCAGGTTTTCAAGATTGTTCAATGCATTTAAATCGACAGAATTGAAGCAAGCAACTTCGTAGGTATGAAAAAATCGCTCTACACGTTTGTTATTTACTCTCACTTCATATTCCGAAACGTTGTGTCCTAACAGCTTCATGCCATCATTGATTCTGGTAATAGTTATACTATCTTCGCTTATAGGCGAAAACTTATTATCAATAATAACACTTGCATTTGCAGTATCAATATCGTTATCGGCAAAGCTATCCCAAAATTTAAGAAAACTATTAAGCAAAAAATCTTCGTATATTTTTGTATTTTTTTCTTCGTACTCATTTATAGTGGTAACGGCACACAACATACTATCAATATCAATTAAAATAAGTTTGCCCGAAGATAAGTCGCACGAATATATAAAGTTGTATTGTTCAAATTTAACTTTGTTTCCATCTATAAAATATCTTTGCAGGTAAGTAACATTACCTCTAGCGTTGCATCTGCCTCTCACAACCCAACCATCGTTGGCAAACGCTTGTGCCGACAAAATAAAAACCAACAAAAAGCCTATAAGTTTTTTCATAGCTGCTATGCGATTAATTTACATAAAAACAAAAAAATCGTATACATTTGCAAAAATATGAAAATATTATCTAATTTTGCACCCACAAATTTAAATTAATATGGCTAAGAAAAAACAAGCAACAGAAGAAAAGATTCACGTAATTGAAGATGCATTAAGCAAAACAGAACACTTTATTGAAAAAAACCAAAAAGTACTTACTATTATTTTAGGAGCTATAATAGTAGTAGTATTGGGAATATTTGCATTTCAAAAGTTTTATGTAAACCCGAGAGCAAAAGAAGCTGAAAGTCAGATATTTATGGCTCAAAAGTACTTTGAAATAGACTCATTAGATAAAGCCTTATACGGAGATGGTAATTATCCAGGATTTATTGATATTTCGGAAACATATAGTTCGACAAAGGCTGGAAATTTGGCTAAATATTACATTGGTTCCATATATTTAAAACAAGGCAATTTCGAAGAAGCCATCAAATATTTGAAAAAGTTCAAAAGCAAAGATTATATATTAAGAATAATGGCTTACGGCAATATTGGCGATGCATACTCGGAGCTTAACGACCTTAACCAAGCTGCAAATTACTATCAAAAAGCATATTCGTACAAACCTAACGATTTGATTACACCTATTTATTTGTTGCGTGCAGCGTTTGTTTACGAAGAAATGGGCGATTACAAGAAAGCTATTGAATTATACAATAAAATTAAAATCGATCATTACATGAGCTTTGAAGCCCGAAACATAGACAAATATATAGCAAGTGCCGAAGGAAAAATGGGGGAATAATAATTTACCAACACGATTATTATTTTGCAAGATAAACTTAAGATAATTTTTATGGGGACTGCAGATTTTGCAGTCCCGCAACTTTTTGCGATTTACGAAGCCGGACACCACATAGCAGCTGTAGTTACCGTTCCGGATAAGCCTGCTGGGCGTGGTTTAAAGTTAAACGAATCGCCGGTTAAAAAAGCTGCTTTACAGCTTGACTTGCCTATATTACAGCCACAAAACCTATCTTCACCCGATTTTATTGATAGAATTAGGCAATTAGACGCAAATTTGTTTGTCGTTGTTGCTTTTCGAATGTTGCCCGAATCAGTGTGGAAAATTCCCAAATACGGAACAATTAATTTACACGCTTCTGTATTGCCTCAATTCAGGGGAGCTGCTCCGATTAATTGGGTTGTAATTAATGGTGAAAGTCGTACAGGGCTTACAACTTTTTTTATAAACGAAAAAATTGATGAAGGAAATATCATCGATTATGTAGAGGTTCCCATTGGCGACGATGAAACCGCAGGCGAACTTCATGATAAACTTGTTCCGTTTGGGCAAAAATTAATGTTAGAAACTATTGAAAAGATAGTTAGTGGGAATTATGTTTGCACTAAGCAAAACGATATGTCTGTAGAAGGTGAGTTGAAACTTGCTCCAAAAATATTTAAAAACGATTGCTTAATTGATTGGAGCAAGGACGGTGAGAGCATTTTTAATCTTGTTAGAGGATTATCACCTTATCCGGCAGCCTTTACTCACTTTATGTTAATCAACGACGATAAGATTTATTCGGCAAAAATTTATAAAGTGAAGTTTGAGAGGGAAAATCATGACAATTTTATTTTAGGTAATTTGGTTACCGATAATGTTAATTACATTAAAATAATGGTTTCGAATGGCTGGATTTTCATAGAAGAAATGCAACTTGAGGGAAGAAAAAGGATGAAAGTGGAAGAATTTTTGAGAGGAAAAAGTGTAAAATCTTTAGTTTTTGAATAAAAATATTCCCAAAATAGTAGTTTTATCTAGGTTTTATGGCTATTTTATTAACAAAAACCCCTATTTATTAACATTTTGTAAAAAATTTGTTTATAAACGGTTGCATTACAAATAAATAGTATTACTTTTGCGTTGTTATATTATTTATTAACTTAATACCCAAAAAAATGAACAAATCAGAATTAATTGATGCAATGGCTGCAGAAGCTGGTTTAACAAAAGTTGATACCAGACGTGCTTTAGACGCTTTCATGGAAGTAACAAAAAAAGCGTTAAAAAAAGGTGAACGCGTATCTTTAGTAGGTTGGGGTAGCTTTAGCGTAGCTAAAAGAGCTGCTCGTAAAGGACGCAATCCTCAAACTGGTAAAGAAATTAAAATTGCTGCTAAGAAAGTAGTAAAATTCAAACCAGGTTCTGAACTACAAAAAGCAGTTAAGTAATTTATTTTACTTAATTACTAAAAGCCCTACTTTCGTGGGGCTTTTTTGTTTTTGTTGTATTTGATGATATTCATATCCGAGATTAATATCCCCTTATCAATCAGCGATTGTATTGTGTTTAGTATATCAACTTCGGAGTATTCTTTTATTTCACCTACCACTTCTCTCACACTCAATTCCTGATTTTTCAGCAATTTTATGAGTCTGGTTTTAATTTCTTTACTTATTTCCTTTTCCTTTTGTTTATCTCTTTTTTTTGATAAACAGTAATCGCAAGTACCGCAAGGCTTTGCCTTTTTTTCGCCAAAATACGAAACTAAATACATACTTCTGCAGGTTTCCGATTGCAAATAGTAAACCATAGCCTTGTTTTTCTCTATTGCATTTTGTTTTCTGTTGAAGTAGTATTCGCGGCTTAAGTTTATATCCTTTGAGTTTATTCTTCGTGAAGTAAAAAACAGCTGATTCTTTGTTTTTTTGGGTAGGTACGATATAATTCCGTCTGTGTCAAGTTTTTTAAGCATTTTGTCAACTATGGGTCTGTCGATATTGACAGCTCGCGCAAT
Source organism: Lentimicrobiaceae bacterium (assembly GCA_033809755.1). Taxonomy (GTDB): domain Bacteria; phylum Bacteroidota; class Bacteroidia; order Bacteroidales; family UBA4417; genus UBA4417. The sequence goes on along the minus strand of JAPXLB010000003.1, from coordinate 71,632 downwards.
TTTGTTTTCATCGATATTTACAAATGAAGAAAACACACCACCGTACATTCGCAAAATTGTTTTAATTAGTTTTTCCATTTTGGCGTCGGCTTCCTGATAGCCGAATAGCTCTTCTTTGCTGACGGTAAATAGCAGCTTTGACGAACTATTCCATGGTTCGTTAGTTGCAATATAACCTTCTCTTTCGAGAATTTTAACGGCGCTAAAAACGTTTATGGGTTTTAGTTTATACTTTTCGCAAAACAATCCCAAATCGAAATCAAATGAGCCAAAGACTTCTGTATCGACAGCTACTTGAGTATATTCGCAAATTTTTTGATATACATTCTTTATAATATCAATGCTGGGCCACGATTGTTCTACAAGTCTGATACTGTTTGCAATATCTTCGTTGTTATATAATATAACCGCATAGGCTTTTTTCTCGTCTCTGCCGGCTCTACCGGCTTCTTGATAGTATGCTTCAATGTTTTCGGGAATATCGAAGTGTATAACAAACCTAACGTCTGATTTGTCAATTCCCATGCCAAAAGCGTTGGTGCTGACCATAACACGAGTTTTGTTATTATACCATTCGTCTTGTTTTCTGTTGCGTTCGTCTGTGCTCAAGCCGGCGTGGTAATAGTCGGCTTTAATGTTATTTAGGTTCAAATATTTAGAAATTTCAACGGTAAGTCTTCTGTTTCTAACGTAAACTATTCCGGTTCCTTTAATAGAATTGCAAATTCGCACAATTTTAGCATATTTGTCTTCAACTTTTCTAACAATGTATGATAAGTTAGTCCTGACAAAGCTTTTTACGAAAACATTGCTCTTTTTAAAGAGTAATTTTTTCTGTATATCATCGGCAATTTCAGGAACTGCAGTAGCTGTGAGTGCAATAACAGGAGCTTCGGGAAACAAAGGACGAATATCTGCAATTTTAAGATATGGCGGACGGAAGTCGTAACCCCATTCTGAAATACAATGAGCTTCATCAACAGCGATGAGAGTCACATTTGTTTGTTTAAAAACCGATAAAAATTTCTCCGATACCAAACGTTCTGGCGACAGATACAGGAATTTCACTTCTCCCGAATTACACAAAAACATGATGTTTTCAATTTCGCGATAGTTAAGTCCCGAATGAATAGCATAAGCCGAAATATTTCGTTTCCTTAAATTATTAACCTGGTCGATCATCAGAGCAATAAGAGGCGTAACAACAACACAAACACCTTGCATCATAAGAGCCGGAACTTGAAAACAAATAGATTTTCCGCCACCGGTTGGAAGCAAAGCCAAAGTATCGTTGCCGGCAAGCACAGAGTCAATTATTTCTAATTGTTTCTCTCTAAAACTGTCGTAGCCCCAATATTGTTTAAGTATGTCTAAAGGATGTGCCATAATTCTCCTTCAAAAGTATGTATTTTATGCTATTTTTATTATAAAAACTTGTAATTTTGTAGAAATATAATCATTATGGGCGATATTATTTACTTGTTGGGTTATATGGGTGCAGGCAAATCGACTGTCAGCAGGAAGTTGGCTAAGCGCCTTGGATTGGAGTTTATAGATTTGGATAAAGAATTTGAGAAAAAGTATAAATATAGCATCAATTCCTTTTTTCAGAAATTTTCGGAGAAAGATTTTAGAGAACTTGAGCAACAATTATTGATAGAAGTTTCTGAAAACTTTTCGGGCGTTTGCTCTGTTGGTGGCGGTACACCTTGCTTTTATAATAACATCGACATAATGAACAACAGCGGTATTACTATATTTTTAAATGTTGATGAAGATATTTTATTTAAAAGGCTGTACAAATCGCCAAAACAGCGACCGCTTTTTGATAAATTTAACGATACAGACGCCGAAATAGATAAACACAAAGAAATTTATCAAAAAAGAAAATTTTATTACTCACAGGCAAAGATAATTATAGAACTATCTGATGAAAGTCCTACCGAAGTAGTTGATATTATTTGCAATCGTTACTGTATGATAAAACCTGTAGATGAGTGATGGGTGGTTCGGGTTACGGGTTACGGGTTGCGTGGTACGGGGTATCCCGAAGTTTCGGGAGAGTAAGGAGTTTCGAGTTTAGAGTTAAAACTTGATAATTCTAATTTCTAATTTCTAATTTCTACCTTTATCAGCTAAAAGCTAACTATTTTTCTTTTTCAGTAAGATAACATTTTCCGTATGATGGGTATGCGGAAACATATCGAAGGCTTTGGAAATAACGGGTGTGTATTTTTCCGACAATAATTTAACGTCTCTGGCTTGTGTAGCCGAATTACAGCTTACGTAAACAATTTTTTCGGCTTCGATATTAAGCAATTGTTTTACAACTTTTTCGTGCATGCCGGCTCGTGGTGGGTCGGTGATTATAACGTCGGGTTTACCATTGGTTTTTACAAAATCGTCGTTCAATACTTTTGCAATATCGCCTGCATAAAAACTGATATTATCGAGGTTATTAATTTTTGCGTTTATTTTAGCATCGTCAATAGCCATATCAACATATTCAATGCCTACAACTTTTTTTGCAACCTGAGCCATGTATATGCTTATGGTTCCGGTTCCGCAATATAAATCGTAAACGGTTTCGCTGCCTTTTAAATCGGCTAAATCGAAGGCTGTTTTGTAAAGTTTTTGAGTTTGTAAAACGTTGGTCTGAAAAAAGGATAGGGGAGCAATCTGAAAGCTAAGTTTTTTGTTAGTATTGACAGGCGAATCCAGATGTTCGATTAAAAATTCATCTCCGCCCCAAAGTTCAGGCTGCAAGTCTTGTATCGAATCGTTTAATTTTGAATTAATAACGTAATAAAACGATTTTATAGAGGAAAAATCAGTTTTCAAACGATTGAATATGGTATCTATAGCATTTTCAACATATTCCGACAAGACAAGAATAACCATAAAATCGCCATCGTGATTGTTGCGTAAAATAATATTTCGAAGCAATCCTTCTTTGCTACGCACGTTATAGAACGAAAAATTGTTATCTAAAGCAATTTTTTTTACAGTGTTTCTTACATCGTTAGATAAATCGTTTTGCAGATAGCATTTGTCGATGTCTAAAATTCTGTCGAAGCGTCTGGGAATATGAAATCCAAGAGCCTGGATATTTTGTTTTTCTTCATTATCCATATCTTCTTCCGAAAGCCATGCAAGCGGCGAAAACGTAAACTCCAACTTGTTGCGATAATACATTGTTTCTTCCGAAGGCTCTATAGGCAAAATGTTTTCTATGTTAATGCCGCCAATACGTTGCAAATGGTCTTGCACGATATTATTTTTAAAATCAAGCTGTTTTTCGTAAATTATGTTTTGCCAACTGCAACCGCCGCAGGTTCCAAAGTGCCGACAAAACGGTTCAGTACGCAGTTCCGAATATTTATGAAAATGTATAGCCTTACCTTCTAAATAGTTTTTCTTTCTAAAAACTATTTGAATATCAACAATGTCGCCCGGAACAACGTAAGGAACAAATATTACCAATCCGTCGACTTTGGCAACGGCTTTGCCTTCTGCTCCCACAGATTGAATTAAAACTTCCTTTTGAATAGGAATAGGTTTTCTTTTCACAGAAATTTTGATTAAAATTTATTTCCAAAAGCCAAATCGCCCGCATCGCCTAATCCAGGTACAATGTAGCCTTGCGCAGTAAGTTCATCATCGATGGCGGCAACCCAGAGCGTGCACTTTTTCTTGTACATTACTTTTTTTAAGTAGTCGATACCTTCGGTACTAGCCAAAACTGCAACAAAATGAGTGTAGTAGGGTGTACCGCTTTCTAAAATCGACTTGTATGATTGTACAAGCGATTTTCCTGTTGCTAACATTGTGTCGGACAAAATAAGCACAGTTTCGGAGAATTTCGGACAAGAAACGTATTCAACATTAATGGTAATATCTTCGTTTGCGTCGTGTTGTCTGTACGCCGAGACAAAGGCGCTGTCGGAGCTATCGAAATAGTTTAACAATCCCATATGCAATGGAATGCCGGCACGTAAAATTGTTGCTAATAAAGGCTTTCTTTTGATTTTATATGATGGTTTTTCGCCTAAATCGGTGATAATGGTTGTAGGTTCATATTCTAATGTTTTGCTTATTTCGTAGGCAAAAATCTCACCCAATCGTACTAAGTTATTTCTGAACCCTAAGCTGTTTTTTTGTATTTGCCAATCGCGAAGTTCATTGACGTAATGTGTAATAAGAGAATTGGTACTTCCTAAATCATTTATTATCATAATAATTGTCTTTTATTTTGCAAATTTAAAATATTAATTAATAATACAAAGATTATTTCTTTTCTTTTGTTATTTTTATACTTTTGTCGAAAGTATTTTGCGAGCTTTGTAGCGCAAATATTTCAAAGAATTTATTCTTTTACATGGTTTAATCTTAAGTAAGAAAACGTAGATATAATGAAAAAAATATTTCCCATTTTAATAATTTTAATACTTGCAAATTTGCTTGGCTTTTCGCAGATAAAAGTCAGCAAAGTAATCGACGATAATGCTATTGGTAAGGATTATGGATTGTATTATTCGTTGCCTCAAACTACATTTAAAATTGATTTTTTGATAAAGCAAACCGAATATAAAAAAGGACCTTTGGCTGAATATTGCAAGCAAATGTTGGGCTACGACGATTACATCTCGTACGACCATTCAAATTATGAAATAATTGAAATTTCGGTTTCAAAAATTACTAATCCTGACCCTGATTTTTTGTATTTCATCAAGTTTGATGAAAGAAGTAAGTTTAGCAGTGTGGAATTTTCACTTAATCAAAGTAATGGTTTGCTTGGTTATAATTCGGTTCACAAAAAGAGTAAACACGAAACTAATCCCGATAACGAAAACAAGTTCATTTCAACACTGAGTGACAGGGATTTACACGTTGACACTGTAATCAGAAAAATATCATTAGATACGACCACGATTACACAAACATTTGTCAAGAATATAGATGCGAATAAGTCGGCTTTGCAACAAGCAAGAGAAATTTCAAGCGAGATAGAGAAGTTAGATGAAAACATAATGAATTTGATTACCGGTTATCATGAAATAGCATTTGAAAAAGGTAGTATTGAATTTATGTACAACAAACTAAATGAGTTGAAATACAGATATACGCAACTTTTTACAGGGATAAGCAATACTAGCTATAAGGCGTACACATACTACTTTACACCAAGTTTTTCGAATATTAGTGAGCCGTTATTTAAATTTTCGAGTTCCGAAGGCGTATTACCTATTATTAGTTACAACAGCGGCGATGAAGTTGCTGTGGCTGTACAAAGCATAAAAGGAGATGAGTTTATAAACCCCGATTATAAAGTTATTAATGGAGAAAACGCTTTGTTTTATAGGATTCCGGAATTGGTGAAATTATCAATCAATAAGCAAAATTATTCGATTTTTTCTTCTATAGAAGAAGTCAATCAGTTGGGTAAAATAGGAAAAGTTTCTACCGACAAACTTAACAACGTTGTTTTTGATGAAAAAACAGGTGGAATTAAGTACATAAAATTGCAAAACAAGTAGGCAAAACCAATGAGTATAAAGGATATTATTGTAAGAGCAATAAGAATAACACTAATACCTAGTGCCGAGTGGCAAACTATTGCTGAAGAAAAAAGCAGTTTGTCGACTCTGTTTTTTAATTATTCGTTGTTTTTAATAATGTTCTCGGCTATTGGCAGAACTATAGGTATTTCGTTTATTGTATTTCCTTTTTACAAATTCTCATCAGAATTGTGGTTGGCTTTGGGTTTTTACTTTTTGTATTGGACTGTATTCTCGTTGTTGCTTATTATCGCTATAACTTATATACTAAACTGGATTTTGCGTATTTTAAAATTCGACACAAAAATTATAAAATCGGCTAAGTTAGTTGTGTATTCGTTTACACCTTTGTTTTTGTTTTCGTTTATAATTTTTATTCATCCGGTTTTACACGTTTTAATACCTGTAGGAATATTGGTGTTTGCTCTGTACATTATTTTTATACTGTGGTACGGAATTAGAAACTTATTTGAAGGGAAGAACAATCCTAAAGTAGCTTATTATATTATTGCAGTGATAGTTATATTTTTAGTGTTTACTTTCGGGCAGATTTTAAGTTTTAAATTATTGAAAATCCTTTTTCCGTTGTTGAATCTGTTGTACTTCTAATGTTGCGTGTTGCGGGTTACGTGTTAGTTTAGAGTTTCGAGTGTTTAGTATTGAATATCTCAACTCCTGACTCAGAACTCGAAACTTCGGACTTCGGACTTCCGACTTCCGACTTAAAAGTACGTAATCAGTAACCATACTTATCTTTCCACAAAGTTTTCAAATAATTTCTAAAATCGTTTTCGCGTTTATTTTTGCCGGGATTATAAAAGACAGTATTTGAAATTTGGTCGGGTAAAAATTCTTGAGTAACAAAGTTCTGATTATAGTCGTGGGCGTATTTGTAATCGTTTCCGTAGCCTAATTCGCTCATAAGTTTTGTGGGAGCATTACGTAAATGTAGCGGAACAGGTAAGTCGCCTTGCTTTACAACCATTCTCATAGCTTCGTTAATAGCCATGTAAGAAGCATTGCTCTTGGGCGAACATGCCAAATATATCGCAGTTTGCGACAAAATCAATCTACATTCGGGATAACCGACTTTATTAACTGCATCGAAGCAATTGTTGGCAATTACCAAAGCTGTGGGATTAGCATTTCCAATATCTTCGGAAGCAAGTATTAGCATACGCCTGGCGATAAACAAAGGATCTTCTCCACCAACAATCATACGAGCCAACCAATACACAGCAGCATTAGGGTCACTACCTCTAATACTTTTTATAAATGCTGAAATAACATCGTAGTGTGTTTCGCCCTTTTTATCGTAAGTTATTATGCGCTGTTGAATTATTTTTTTGGTTTTTTCATTGTCGATAACGACTTCACCATCTATGTTTGAGACTGCGTCGGAAATAATTTCGATTGCATTAATTAATTTTCTAGCGTCGCCGCCCGAAATTCTTAACAATGCTTCTATTTCTTTAAATACAATTTTCTTGTCGAAGTTTTCAGCCAAAACTTTAACGGTTCTGTTAAGAATTTCAAGCAATTCGTCTTTCGACAATGGTTTTAGTACGTACACCTGAGTTCGCGAAAGCAAAGGTGTAATGACTTCAAAAGATGGATTTTCGGTAGTGGCTCCAATAAGAATAATTTTACCCGTTTCGACGGCATTTAATAAAGAATCTTGTTGCGATTTGCTAAACCTGTGGATTTCATCTATAAAAAGTATAGGCGATTTTTCGTACTCCGATGCTTTGTCTATAACATTTCTAACATCTTTAACGCCCGAACTAACAGCACTCAGAGTGAAAAATTCTCTATTGCTTACAGATGCTATAAGCAATGCCAATGTGGTTTTGCCAACGCCCGGAGGACCCCAAAATATCATCGAATGCAATTTTCCTTCTTCTATCATTAGTCTGAAAGGCGAATTGTTTCCCATTAAATGTTTTTGTCCTACAAACTCAGACAAACTTTTAGGACGCATTAACTCGGCAAGAGGTTTGTTTTTCATTAGCTATGCAATTTTGTATTTTGCAAAGTTAAATAAAATTTGTCATTAGCCTTTAGCTTTTAGCTCTTGGCAGGTTCGTGGTGCGTGGTTCGGGTTACGTGGTTCGGGTTGCGGGTTTTTGAAGTTAGAAATCAGAAATTAGAAATTAACTGTAGTTGTTAAATTAATTTCCTACTTCTACCTTCTGACTTCTAATTTCTAACTTTATCAGGCTCAATGACCGAAAATGTCGCACCCATCACTCCCGAATTCTCAGGACAAGCCATCACTTATCACTCATCACTCATCACTCATCACCAACCACTAACCACCAATCACAAAAAAGCCAATGGCTAACGGCTAATAGACAAAGGCTTTTAATGCTAACAATTTTTACTACTTTTGCAATAAAAATGAAACATAAAATCTTTGTTTTTAGTCTATTGCTTGTGTTTGTCACACTCATAACATTTTCTTGTGGTAACAAGTTTAGCAGTAGTAAGTTTGCCGTGCCTAAATCCGATTCTATAACCAAAGCCGATTCTATTGAGACTCTTTTGTCGGCTCAACAAAAAATGCTTGATTCTTTAAATAGGATTGGTGCTACCGATAGTAGTAACTTAGATTAAAATATTTATATGCAATATGTATTTTGTAAATGCCAATAGTGCGACTGCAATTATTATTGGAGTTGGCAAAATCTTATAACTTATTGTATCTGCTTCTGTTTCAAAAAAGTTAATCTGATGCTTTTGAGAAGTGTTCATAAATAATAGCAGTACAAACACAATAGGAACTATTAGCAACAAATAATTGTAAAAAATTGATGGACGAATGGCGACGAACATAAGAGCAGAAATCAGCACAGAGGGTAACAGAAACTGGAAAAACAAAAAGCTGTTAAATTCTTCGGGTTTAATGCTTAAATAATAGATGTTGGCGGTTAACAGTAAATATTTGTACATGAAAAAGGCAGCCAAGAGCAGTATAAATAAACATATAGATGCAATTATAATTTTGGCAACTATACCCATATGTAAATAACTCAATACTATTCCGAAGCCATCGTATATAAAGCAACCAAACAAAACGCTTCCAATCAGAAATGAAAACGAAAATATAAATCCCCAAGCCAAAAAAATCCGTAAATAACCGTTACACTCAATCGTTTTGTAAAACATTATCCCAAAAAATAAAAACAAAATAACCTGTGATATGAAAGGGATAGAGTAAAGCAAAATCACCTTCTGTTGAGTCCAACTTTCAGCCGAAACAATGTAGTATATACATGAATCGGTAAGAGATAATTGTTGACCCAATAGCTTACCTATCAGTATATTAAACGCTATTTGAAATAGCACGACAAAACAGGCGGCGATAATGCCAAAAAAGACAGAGTTAATAAAAGCAACATGATTTGCTTTTATTTTTGTTTGAACAAGGTTCATTATCAGTATTTCAAATTAAACTTATTTAATTTTTATATGCTCCTTTTTCAAGTTTGCTTTTAATGTCTTTAAAAGCTGCTACCGTTTCGTTTACATCTTCGATTGTGTGTGTGGCAGTTGGTATAAGTCGTAGTAGTATAACACCTCTTGGTACAACCGGATAAGTAACTATTGAGCAGAAAATATTATAACTTTCTCTCATTTCACGAGTAATTTTGGTAGCTTCTTCAATGGTTCCATTAAGCATAACAGGCGTGATTACCGATTCGGTATTACCTATTGAGATTCCGGCATTTCTTAAGCCATCTTGTAGAGCATAAGCTATAGCCCACATTTTTTCTCTCAATTCGGGACAATTTTTTATAAGTTCTATACGTTTCAAAGCTCCAATAGTAATTGGCATTGGCAGCGATTTTGCAAATATTTGCGAACGCATATTATGCTTCAAATAGTTTATTATATCCTTGTCGCCTGCCACGAAGGCTCCAATTGTGGCAACAGCTTTAGCAAAAGTGCCGAAATATAAATCAACGTCGTTTTGAACACCAAAATGCTCATCTGTTCCTGCTCCTGTTGGACCCATAGTTCCAAAACCGTGAGCGTCGTCTATTAACAAACGGAATTTGAAATCTTTTTTCAGTTTAACCATTTCGTTAATTTTACCTAGGTCGCCCGACATACCGTAAACACCTTCGGTAATTACCAATATACCACCATCGGTTTTTGAAGTAATTTTGGCGGCGCGCTCTAAGCAGGTACGAAATTTTTTCATATCGTTGTGTGGATAAACAAAACGTTTCCCCATATGCAAACGCATACCATCAATGATACAAGCGTGAGCCTCGCTATCGTAAACTATAACATCATTTCTGTCGACAAGCGAATCAATAATAGAAAGCATACCCTGATAGCCGTAGTTAAGCAGGTATGCAGCTTCTTTATTAACAAAGTCGGCTAAAACAGCTTCAAGTTTTTCGTGGTAAACAGTATGTCCACTCATCATTCTGGCTCCCATAGGGTAGGCTAATCCCCATTGTTCAGTAGCTTCCGTGTCGGCTTTTCTAACTTCGGGATGATTTGCCAATCCCAAGTAATTGTTCAAACTCCAAATCAAGCATTCTCTGCCGTCAAATACCATTCGGCTACCGATTTCTCCTTCTAATTTTGGGAACATATAATAACCATCTGCGTAGTAAGCGTGTTCACCGAGTGGTCCTAGATTGCTTGTTCTTTTCTCAAAAATATCCATAGTGATTTTATTTTTTACCAATGATAAAATTTTTCGCAAATATAGAAAAAAAATAATACTATAAGGTTTATTAGTTTTATTTTATTAATAGAATTAAACGCCAAACAATTGTACATAAAGGCTTTTAGCGTGATAAAAATTGTTAAAAAATAATTATAAGTAAATTTCGTTAATTCAGTTATGAATAAATAATTACTTTTGCAGAATGGACTATTTTTGCAGTATGGACAAAAAATATCAAATAATAAGTGCTTTAGTTTTTTCAGCTTTTATGCTAATGTTCTCGGGTTGTAGTCAGTACCAAAAATTGCTCAAAAGTGCCGATAACGAACTGAAGTACAATAAAGCAATTGAGTATTTTAATAAAGGAAAGTATTACAAGTCGTTAGAACTTTTCACTCAAATTCAACCTTTTTTCAGAGGAACCGAAAAAGCCGAAGACGTAGCCTATTATATATCTCAAAACTACTACAAGCAAAAGGATTATATAATGGCTGGATACTACTTTAAAATGTTCTCGAACAGTTATATTGACAGTCCGCGTGCTGAAGAAGCAGCTTTTTTGAGTTGCTATTGTTCTTATTTGGATTCGCCCAAGTCGACTTTAGACCAAAAGCTAACCCTAGATGCTATTTCTTCTCTTGAGTATTTTAAAGTCAGATATCCCGAAAGCGAATATACCGACCAATGCAACAAGCTGCTTTATGAGCTCAGAAGCAAGTTGGAAAAGAAAGAATTGGATATAGCTAATTTTTATTACAAAATCTATGATTATAGGGCAGCCATCATATCTTACAATAATATCCTGAAAGACTATCCCGAAACACGTTATAAAGAAGAAATATTGTATTACATATTATCTTCGCAGGTAGCTTACGCCAAAAATAGCGTTGACGACAAGAAATACGAACGTTTTACTGATGCTGCTAATACTTACGAGAACTTGAAGGAAGGATTTCCGTCGGGAAAATATACGCAAAAAGCTGAGGCATTCAGAGAAATAATATATTCAAATTTAAAATAAGTTTATACACACCATATACAATTATGACAACAACAAAAAAAGACAAAATTGAAAACACTACGATAACTCGTAATATTGAAGATTTTAGTAAAGGTACGGGCAATATATATCAAACCGTAAACATCATTGCAAAACGCGCAAATCAGATTTCTTTGCAGCTTAGAGACGAATTGAGAAGAAAGATTGAAGATTTTGCGTTGCCAACTGATACCTTGGACGAAATATATGAAAACCGTGAGCAAATTGAATTGGCACGCTATTATGAAAGACTTCCAAAACCGTCGCTTGTTGCTATCAATGAGTTTATGAACGACGAAATTTATTACGCCAATCACGGTATTGCTGATAGATTAATCAATGATTAGAGATAAAAAAATACTAATTGGTATTACCGGCGGTATAGCAGCTTATAAGATACCTATACTGATAAGATTGCTGGTAAAAGCCGGAGCCGAAGTTAAGGTTGTTGTAACTCCCGAAGCTAAAAGTTTTGTAACACCCTTGACATTGTCGGTATTATCTCAAAATAAAATTTATTGCGAGCCATACGACGCTGAAACGGGCGAATGGAATAGCCATATTGAATTAGGCACTTGGGCTGACCTTTATGTTATTGCTCCGCTTACCGCCAATACTATGGCTAAAATGGCTTACGGAATAGCTGATAACTTATTACTTACAACATATTTGGCGTGCAGAAGTAAGGTTTTTGTAGCTCCCACTATGGACGTTGATATGTTTAATCATGTTACAACTCAAAATAATATCAAAACCTTGTTGCAACAAGGAGTTGAAGTAATAATGCCACATGCAGGCGAGTTGGCAAGCAATCTTGTCGGCGTTGGAAGAATGGAAGAGCCCGAAGGTATTTTTAATATTATAAAAAAACATTTTCAACAAAAGCAAGACCTTGCGGGCAAAAATGTACTTATAACCAGTGGACCTACGGTGGAAAAAATAGATCCTGTGAGGTATCTTTCAAATCGTTCTACGGGAAAAATGGGTGCAGCTTTGGCGTTAGAAGCAGCCAATAGGGGAGCTAAGGTAACTTTTATTTCAGGACCTGTGCAAAACTACCCTAATCACCCAAATATCAGCATTATCAAAGTTGTTTCGGCTGCCGATATGTTGCAACAATGCATAAATAACTACAAAGACAAGGATATACTAGTTTTTGCAGCCGCAGTCGCCGATTATTTTGTCGAGAATCCTGCAGAGCATAAAATAAAGAAGTCGGACGAAGCGTTAAATATTAAACTGAGCAAAACAAAGGATATAATAAGAGAAATAGAGCCTTTGTTGTCCGAAAATCAAATTACTGTCGGTTTTGCTTTAGAAACTGATAACGCTGTTGAAAATGCAAAGAAAAAACTTCAGCAAAAGAATCTCAACTATATAGTTTTAAATTCTTTGCAAGATGAAGGAGCCGGTTTCGCTGTCGATACCAATAAAGTGATGATTATTTCGCCCGACGAAGTTCAGGAATACGGACTTAAAACCAAGACTGAAGTTGCGGCAGATATTTTCAACTATATAAACAAAAAATAACATTCAAAAAATTATGGCAAAAACATTAAAGATATTACTAATTATATTTCTTTTACCCGTTACGCTAGTCGGTCAGGAGTTTATGATACACGTATCGGTAAACAGTCGACAAGTTGATGGAACCGAAAGAAAAGTGTTTCAAACTCTACAACAAGATTTGTACGAGTTTGTTAATAGCCGAAATTGGACTAATCATCAGTTTAAGCCAGAAGAAAGAATTGAAGGCTCAATTTCCATCACAATTGATGAGCGTATTTCGGGCGACCAATTCAAAGGTAGAATTAATGTCATGAGCAAACGCCCCGTGTACAAATCGTCGTATTACACTACACTTCTGAATATTCAGGACAAAGATTTCGAGTTTAAATATATTGAATACGAACCTTTGGAATATATTGAAAACACGTTTACTTCAAACCTTACAGGAGTCGTTTCGTATTATTTATATATAATTTTAGGCTTCGATTTCGATACTTTTTCGCCCTATGGAGGAACTCCTTATTTTGAAAAAGCCAGAAACATAGTCAATGCTGCTCAAAACTCAAACGAAGCCGGTAAAGGTTGGAAGGCTTTTGAAGGAATAAGAAACAGATATTGGTTAGTTGAAAATTTGCTAAATAGCTCGCATAATAAAATCAGATCGGGATTGTATAAATACCATTTGGAAGGCTTAGATATTATGTCCGAAAATATTGAACTAGGAAGAGGTGCCGTTAATGAGTTTATGGAAGATTTACAAGAAACAAACCGCTCGAAGCAAGGATTATACAGTGTTCAGGTTGTTTTGGATGCTAAAAGAGACGAAATTATTAATATTTATTCTGAAGCACCTCCAATGGATAAAAGCCGAGCAGTTAATATCCTTAAAGAAATTGACCCAGCCAATACGTCAAGGTATCAGCAAATATTACAACGAAAATAAGTAACTTTGCCGTCCCTGCTGAACTATTATTTCAATTTATAATGATACAAAAACTATATATTGAAAATTATATACTAATTAAGAAGTTAGAAATTGATTTTGATAGCGGTTTTACTTGTATAACAGGCGAGACCGGAGCAGGTAAATCAATTTTGTTGGGTGCAATTAATTTGATTTTAGGGCACAGAGCCGATACTAATACTTTGCTCGACCCCGAACAAAAATGCATTGTAGAGGCTGTTTTTGATATCGAAAATTATAATTTGAAAGGATTTTTTTCTGCCAACGATATAGATTTCGACAATCACACAACAATACGTCGGGAAATTACTCCGCAAAACAAATCCAGAGCATTTATCAACGATACACCTGTAAACTTAAACGTGTTGAGAGATTTGGTGGAAAATTTGGTAGATATACATTCGCAGTTTCAAACATTAAAACTTCAAAATAACGACTTCCAAATTCAGCTTTTAGATAGCTATGCTCAGAACTCAAAGCTGCTTGCCGAATATTCAAACGTATTCAATAATTATACTGAAAAGAAGTTGGAACTTAAACAGAAGGAAAGCGAGGCTGAGCTTATGCTCAAAGAGTTTGAATACAATAGCTTTTTGTATGAAGAAATTAGCGCCTTGAAACTTATTCCCAACGAAGTTGACGAAATTGAGACGGAACTAAAACAAATAACTCACGCCGAAGAAGTTAAAACAAACCTCTATCAGGCTATAAACCTGCTTTACGAAAACGAAGACAGCGTTTTAAATATTTTGCAGAATATTAAAAACTTGACCGAGCAAGCAGGCAAATACAACGATGTTATCTTGGAATTATCTAAGCGAATAAACTCATGTCATATAGAACTTAACGATATTTCTTCCGATTTGCTGAAACAAGTCGATAATATATTTTACGACGAAGATAGACATCAGTTACTAACTCAGCGATTGAATAGTATTTACAATTTGCTGCACAAACATAAAGTACAAACAACCGAACAACTAATTGAAATAGAAAAATCTCTTGAAGCAAGCATTACAAGCACTAATCAGATTGAAGAAACAATAAAGAATTTAAAAACAGAAATCAAAAGTTTATACGAAGATGTTTCTAATCTATCCGAAAAATTGTCAGAGAGCAGAAAAACCGCTTCCGCCAGCTTTGAAAAGCAAATGCTGGAAATATTACCTAATTTGGGAATGAAATCGGCATCTTTTTCAATAGAAATCAGTACTTTGCCTGAACATAATATTTACGGAAAAGATGAAGTATCGTTTCTGTTTTCGGCAAATAAAGGACACGAAGTCAGAGAACTAAGCAAAGTTGCATCGGGTGGTGAAATGTCGAGACTTATGCTTGCAATTAAATCGCTGTCGGTTGAGAAAAAGATGTTGCCAACTATTATTTTTGACGAAATTGATGCTGGTATCTCGGGCGAAATAGCCGCCAAAGCAGGAATGCTTATGTGTAAAATGGCTGAAAATAAACAAATTGTTGCTATTACGCACTTGCCGCAGATTGCAGGTCTTGCCGACAGTCATTTTAAAGTATATAAAACCGAAACTGACGACATGGCAACTACCGAGATTAAAAAACTTAATCAGACCGAAAGAATTAACGAAATAGCCGGACTAATAAGCGACGGAAAAATTACTCAATCTACTATTGAAGCAGCTAAACATCTGCTAACCAAGTAATAACAAATAAACCTTTTACATTATGGTAACAAATTTGTTGAAAGGCAAAAAGGGACTTATTTTTGGAGCTCTGAACGATAAATCCATTGCTTGGCATGTTGCCGAACAGTGCCACGAACAAGGTGCCGAACTTGTATTAACCAATACTGCAGTTGCGTTGCGAATTGGCGATACCGAGAAACTTGCTAAAAAAACAAACTCAATAGTTATACCCGCCGACGCAACCAATATAGCCGATTTGGAAAACTTGTTCAATAAAACTATGGAGCATTTCAACGGAAAGATTGATTTTCTTCTTCATGCTATAGGCATGTCGCCAAATGTTAGAAAGAAGAACCCTTACGACGACATCAATTATTCCTACTACATGCAAACGCTTGATATATCAGCGATTTCGTTTCATAAAATTTTACAAACGGCGAAAAAATTAGACGCAATAAACGAGTGGGGCTCTATTGTTGCACTCACATACGTTGCCGCTCATCGAACATTACACGAATACAATGATATGGCTGATGCTAAAGCAACTTTGGAAAGCATTGCCAGAAGTTTTGGATATATTTACGGCAGAGAAAAACATGTTAGGATAAACACCGTTTCGCAGTCGCCGACTCAAACAGCAGCCGTTAGTATTATGGATGGAATAGACAAACTTATGGATTATACCGATAAGATGTCGCCACTTGGCAACGCTTCGGCTTTGGAATGTGCTCAATATTGTGTTACTTTATTCAGCGACCTAACAAGAAAGGTTACAATGCAAAACCTATATCACGATGGTGGTTTTTCTAATATGGGTATGAGTGCCGAAGCTATGCAAATGTTCAATTCTAACATAGATAAAGACGAACGTTAAATATTTTATATAAATAAACTCATATATCGTACCGCAAAACCGTTAACAAACTCAACAAAAATCCCTATTTTTAGGGATTGAAATATGCTTTGGATTTTTTACTTTTGTAGTTTAAATTATACAATGTGAAATATATTTTATTATAACCCACTAACCACCAATCACTGACCACCAACCACCAACCACTATTCATGGATAATCAAGTACTCATAGCATTCTCACTCACACTTTTTGCCGGACTTTCTACCGGAATAGGTAGTGCTATCGCTTTTTTTGCCAAACGTACCAATACGCTGTTTCTGTCTGTTTCGTTAGGTTTTTCGGCAGGTGTTATGATTTATATTTCGT
This sequence comes from Lentimicrobiaceae bacterium, assembly GCA_033809755.1. Lineage (GTDB taxonomy): Bacteria > Bacteroidota > Bacteroidia > Bacteroidales > UBA4417 > UBA4417. The sequence goes on along the minus strand of JAPXLB010000003.1, from coordinate 54,995 downwards.
TTGTAGAGCTGCTAAGCGATGCCATTAGCACGCTAAGTGCCTTGCATGGCGAAAGTAACGGAACTCTTTACGCCGTACTTGCCTTTTTCGGCGGTATTTTTCTGATTATGATTATAGATGCATTGGTTCCTAAAAATGAAAATCCACATGAATTCCGTGGTGTAGAAGAAATTGCCGAAATAACTAAGTCGCAATCAGCTACAAAATACAAAAACACCAAACTTATGCGTGTTGGATTACTTACGGCTTTGGTATTGGCTATTCACAATTTCCCCGAAGGCATGGTAACATTTTTGGCTGCACTAAAAGATGTGAAAATAGCAGTTCCTATTGCTGTGGCAATCGCCATACACAATATTCCCGAAGGTATTGCCGTATCTGTCCCGATTTATTACGCAACAGGAAATCGCAAAAGAGCTTTTTGGCTTTCGTTTCTTTCAGGTTTAGCAGAACCAATTGGTGCTTTGGTTGGCTACCTGATTTTAGCTCCTTTCCTAAACGATAACCTATTCGGAATAATGTTTGCAGTAATTGCCGGAATTATGGTTTTTATTTCCTTAGATGAACTTCTGCCTGCTGCCGAAAAATGCGGTGGCAAACACCATCACGCAATCTACGGATTAGTCGCAGGTATGGCGGTTATGGCTATTGGTCTGTTGTTGTTAGGATAGGGGTTGAAGTCGGAAGTCAGAAGTCGGAAGTCAGAAGTTCTGAGTTGTAAAATTAGAAGTTAGAAATCTAGATTTCAACTTTAACTTGATAATTTAAACAAGTTAAAATAGTAACTAAACAACCAAAAAGTAACCATAAATAGGGATTTTTTTACGAAAAAATGCCCAATTTTAGGGATTGATTATTTATTATGTCCCCGCTAATTTTGTTTCCTATAAAATGAAATCTGAAACAAAATGAAAACAGCAAGTAAAAATCCCACAAATCTCACGGGCGTACCTGCTACCTTATTAATTTCGTTAAGAGCAAGATGTTTAGAGAGTCTTGCCCCGAAAGGTATAATAAAAGACGACCGTAGTGTTGAAATTGCTCGTGCTCTCGGCTGCAATATTTCGCCCGGAAGCGAAAGCTTTTTCACGCAAGTAGGCACGGCACAACGCACCATAGTTTTCAACGATTATACCAACGAATTTCTTTCACGTTATCCGGACGGCACGGTAGTTAATTTGGCGTGTGGACTAGATACTCGTTTTGAGAGATTGGATAACGGACAAGTGCGATGGTTCGACCTTGATTTTCCGAATGTTATAGATATTCGCCGCCGCTTTTTCAAAGAGAGTGAGCGTTATCGCTATATAGAAAAATCGGCATTGGATTTTACTTGGTTAGATGATGTGCCAAAAGACAGTCCTGTGTTTATAACCGCCGAAGGTCTATCGTGTTATTTTACAGAAGAGCAGATGCGTGAATTGCTTACACGTGTTGCCAATGCTTTCGATAATGTGGAATTTGCCATAGAAGCCATAAGTCCTTTTATGGTAAAACACACGGACAAACATCCTAGCATGAAAGACCAAGAAGCACAGTTTATGTGGGGTATCAAGTCGGGTCGCGAAATTGATGCATGGAACACAGGTTTCCGTTTTGTTAGTGAACGCTATTTTATGTTGGAATGTAAAAAGCGGGCTTTAAGCGTTAGGTTGATGTGTCTTTTCCCGTTTTTCGGCAAATCAATGAAAATATTTTTATTGAGAAAAGAAAACAATTAACATGATAAATTCACGTCGGATTTTCAATTTCGGTCATCCGACTTCTGACTTCAAACTAAATAAATATATGAACACATTAAAACGTTTCAAAATCTACATGGGTAAGCGAAAAGTGTTGCTTCCCATGTCGTTGGTGCTATCGGCTCTTAACGGGCTGTTAGCCTTAGTTCCGGCAGTTTTAGTCTGGCTTATCGTTCGCACGCTTATCAATAGCGGCGGCACACCGGAAGGTACTGCTGTAAATCAATATGCTTGGTGGGCATTTGCTACGGCAATAATCAGTGTTTTACTTTACTTCGTAGCATTGATGCTGTCACACTTGGCAGCGTTCCGCGTAGAGTGCAACCTGCGTACAACAGCCGTTAGTCGATTGCTGCGTATGCCGTTGGGCTTTTTCGACAGCAAAGCAAGCGGACGCATACGCAAAATCATCGACGACGATGCCGGAAACACGCACACTTTCCTGGCACATATACTGCCTGATTTGGCGGCAAGCATCGTTTCGCCGTTGTTGGTATTCGTGTTGCTTTTCGTTTTCGATTGGCGAATGGGCGTAGCTTGTTTAATTCCTATCGGTATTACAGTTGTGATTATGAGATATATGATGGACTCTGAAAGCAATCATTTTATGAAAGATTATCTTACCGCACAGGAACAGATGAGTGCCGAAGCGGTGGAATATGTGCGGGGAATTCCGGTGGTAAAAGTGTTTCAACAAACGGTTTTCTCGTTCCGTCGATTTTACGACAGTATTATCCGTTATCGCGATTTGGTAATTCCTTACACGCTCACGTGGCGTAACCCGATGAGTATTTACACCGCTGTGATCAACGGTTTTGCCTTTTTCCTTATTCCCGTTGCCGTGCTGCTTATCGGAAGGGGTGGCGAGCTATCAGTGGTTGTGAGCGACTTGTTGTTTTATCTGCTTATCACGCCAATTATCGGTGCCAATATTATGAAAATAATGTATCTGCAAAACAACCTGTTTTTGGCGGGCGAAGCACTTACACGTATCGAAAATATCACTTCAACGCCACCACTACCCGAAGCAGCTCAAACGCAATCCATTAAAAAACACGATATCAAATTTGATAACGTACGATTTGCTTATCCCGAAGCTACCACCTTTGCCGTGGACAGTGTATCGTTTCATATCCCGCAAGGCAGCACCTATGCTTTGGTCGGTCAATCGGGCGGGGGAAAGACCACCATTGCTCGACTTATCCCACGTTTCTGGGATGTGGCGGAAGGTTGCGTGAAAATTGGTGGTGTGGATGTTAGAAATATCGCCAAAGAAGAGTTGATGGAGAACGTGTCGTTCGTGTTTCAAAACAGCAAACTGTTTAAAACTACGATTTTAGAAAACATCACTTACGGTAAACCTGATGCATCGCCTGCCGAAATTAAACGAGCTATTGACCTGTCGCAAAGTCGTGAAATTATCAATCGCCTGCCTAATGGATTGCTCACCAAAATCGGTGTGGACGGCACTTATCTTTCAGGTGGCGAGCAACAACGAATTGTGTTGGCTCGGGCTTTTCTGAAAGATGCGCCTATCGTGGTGTTGGACGAAGCCACCGCTTTTGCCGACCCTGAAAACGAACACCTTATTCAACAAGCCTTGCGTGAATTGATGAAAGGAAAAACCGTGCTGATGATTGCACACCGCTTGACTACCGTACAGGATGCAGATAGGATTTTGGTAATAGATAAAGGCAAAATTGCGGAACAAGGCACTCACTCTGATTTAATTGCTAAAAATGGAATATACAGCTCTATGTGGGATGAGTATCAAAAGGCAGTTGCGTGGACGTTTTGAGAAGACGGGAGACGGAACAAAATGCCAATGAGCAATGAATGAGTTAATAGATTAATAAACTATTATCAGAGAACTTTCAAAATTAATTATAATAAATTTATGTCGGACTTCTCTTATTGTGGACAGCCAAAGGCTAAAAGCCAATAGCCAACCGCTAACAACAGACTTCTGACTTCAAACTAAAAAAATCATGTCACTCAATAAATATTTTCAAAAACGATTTGCTCTCTCGCCGGAAGGTGCAACTTCATTTATAAGCGGAGTAGTTTTATCTACGCTACAAAACATCGTGCTGATGTTGCCGGCTATGTTTATGTTTATTTTCCTGATGGAATATCTTGCTACGAGCGGTAAGCCACATGGATTTTGGTTTTACGCTCTTTTGGGATTGGCTTTTCTGTTGGTAATCTATATTGTTACCTATTTTCAGTATAAAAGCACCTATATCAATGTGTATAAAGAGAGTGCAAAACGGAGAATAGGTCTTGCGGAAAAACTGCGCAAACTGCCGCTGGCGTTTTTCGGAGAGAAAAATCTCTCTGACCTTACCAATACGATTATGGAAGATAACAGTGCTTTGGAGCAGATATTTTCGCACGCTGTACCACAACTGTTTGCATCGTTTATCAGCATAACATTAGTGGGTATTGGACTATTCTTTTACCAATGGCAGTTAGCGTTGGCGTTGCTTTGGGTGGTTCCGATTGCTTTGCTGTTTGTGCTGATTTCACGACGATTGATGAAGAAAACATTTGTCGAAAACTATCATGTTAAACGCGGTGTAAGCGAAAGTATTCAGGCGGCTATCGAAAATGTACAAGAGATAAAGTCGTACAACGGCGAAGTTGCTTATATGAACGGATTTGAAACTCAAATTAAAGGTTACGAAAAGAGTTTGATGAAAACCGAATTTGCATCAGGCATTTTGCTGAACATCTCGTATATTTTGCTGAAATTGGGATTGCCTACGGTAATCATCGCGGGAGCTTATCTCTTGGCAACGGGCAGCGTTTCGTTGATAACTTATTTGGTGTTTTTACTTATTTCGGGCATTTTTTACAATCCTATAAACGAAGTGCTTAACAATATGGCTATTCTTAGCTATTTGGATGTACGTCTCGACCGTATGCGTGAAATGGAGCAAATGCCTATACAGGAAGGGAAAACCGAATACTCGGTAAAGAATTACGATATTGTTTTCGATAAAGTATCGTTTGCTTACGAAGAAAATAAACAGGTACTTCGCAATGTGTCGTTTACCGCTCGTCAAGGCGAAGTTACGGCTTTGGTCGGACCTTCGGGTGGTGGGAAAAGTACATCAGTAAAACTTGCAGCACGATTTTGGGATATTGATAAAGGTACCATAACGCTCGGCGGAGAAGATATTTCTCAGATTGACCCGGAAGCTCTGCTCAAAAACTACTCGGTGGTATTTCAAGATGTAGTGCTGTTCAATGCATCGGTTGCCGAAAATATCCGTATCGGGCGTAAAGATGCGTCGGACGAAGAAATTATGCGTGTTGCTCGTTTGGCTCAGTGCGAAGAGTTTATCAGCCGTTTACCCAATGGCTACGATACACTTCTTGGCGAAAACGGAGAAACACTTTCGGGTGGAGAGCGTCAACGTATTTCTATTGCTCGTGCATTGCTCAAAGATGCACCTATCGTGCTGTTGGATGAAGCCACAGCAAGTATCGACGTGGAAAACGAAACCAAAATTCAAGCCGGAATTTCGGAACTGATAAAAAATAAAACCGTACTTATTATCGCACACCGTATGCGAACGGTCGCCAATGCACACAAGATTGTTGTGATAAAAGACGGTATGGTTGCCGAACAGGGTAAGCCGACTGATTTGATGGAGCAAAAAGGGGAGTTTGCGAAAATGGTAGAGAGGCAAAGCAATAATAAGTAACACTAAAACTAAACAAGTATTAACACAATAAACGAAATAACATGACAAAATTATTTAATTCTGTTTTCTTAACATTATTCCTGCTAATAATAACGCCATCTTTTACGCTATACGCTTACGATATAAACGGTATTGTTACAGATTATGAAAACGGCAAACCAATAGGAAATGTTTCTGTATTACTAAAAAACACTCAAATCGGGACACTTACTGATAACAATGGCTATTTTACTTTGAATAACATCCAAAAAGAAGAAGTAACATTAGTGTTTTCGTGCATAGGGTACAGCAATACAGAAATTTCTGTTTCTGAGAGCAATTCTAAAAACTTACAAATCTATCTAAAACCAAGTGTTTACAACCTGAGCGAGGTTACAATAAGTACAACTAAAAATCAACTTACATTATTCGACCAAACTACACCAGTGTCAATAATATCAAAAGAAGATGTATTTCAAAGTGGTTCGCAAAATTTACCTGAAATAACAAAATATCAGCCGGCTATTTCGCTTATAGGGCAAGGCTATCATCGTGCAAGCGCCATACGAGGATTGGCATACAAGCGTGTTGTGGTTTTGGTTGACGGACATAGAACAAGCATTGAAATGAATACAGGTCCTCCGGGTTCATTTGTTAATCCTTTGAATATTAAAAGTGTTGAAATTCTGCGTGGACCATACTCTACACTTTACGGACCTGACGCAATTGGAGGGGTAATAAATATTATTACCCAAGACTATATGGAACCACTGTCAAACCAATACGTCGGTGGTGTATTTAGTAGCAACTATCAATCAGCTAGCAATGGGTATAATGCAAATCTGTTGCTAAACACAAAAATTAAAGACAAAGTTTTCATTCATTTTACATTCGGAAAAAGAAACGCAAATTCGTACAAAGATGCTAATAAAGAAATCGTTAAAGGAACCAACTTCTCCGAAAAGTCGATTACAAGTAAAATATTATGGCAAATATCTCAAAACCATTCTGTACAACTTAATGGCTCAATTAGTCTCGCCGATTCAATTGGTAAGCCCGGATTTTCTGACTCTCTGAACGCTCTGCACCCAAAAGACTACTACCATAAAGTCGGAATATCTTACAAATGGAATAATATAGCATCATGGCTACCACAAATGGCTATAGAAGCCTCAGCTTTAAAACACCAAATCACAGCCAGAATATTTAACTACAGACCTATAACATACGGAAGAGTTTTAAATAATAGGAAGAACCTATATAATCACGATTATGTGTTTCAGCACACATTCAAGTTGCTACCCGTATCTAAGCTAAATTTATACATCGGCTTCGATTTTTACCAGCGCGATGGTATTCATATTGACGAAAACTTACGTGCGTTCGCCTATGACCCAAGTAATCCCAACTTTTTTATTGGCGAAATGCTTTATGAGGGCTCAAAAGATACTGTTATTCATAATTCTTATCAACGCAGTGCCGGCTTGTTTGCACAGTTTAACTATAACGTATCCGACAAGTTAATTATAAACGGCGGAGCACGATGGAACACATTTAAAACATTGGCAAATCTTACGATAAAGAGAACGTTTGAAGGTCCGCCGTACGACTACTCTTTAAATGAACATACAACAAAAACAAAAAAGGATAAGGCATTTAGCGGAAACTTGGGATTAGTTTATAAACCTATAAACGATATTAGTATAACTTTTAATATGGGACAAGCATTTAGGTCGCCTTCTACAAAAGAACTATTTGTAACAACTATGACACCAGCCGGAAGCAATATATGCAACGCCGACTTGAAACCTGAGTATAGTCTTAACTTTGACTTAGGAATAAAAACCAAACATTCGGACAAGTTCGACTTCTCAGCAGATTTGTTTTTTAATAACATATCCGACATGATTATACTTGAATGGGACTCGCTCCACACAAGCGGTCAGTTTAAAAACAAACACGCCTACCTGTACGGTTGCGAGGTAACGTTTATGTACAAGCCAATACCAAAATTAATAATAAATGGAAATGCGTCGTATGTGGTTGGAGAACAAGAGAACGGATACAGATTATCAAACATTCCGCCGTTTCAAGCTAACTTACAAACCAAGTATTATATCCTCAGCAACAAGCTATCAGTAGCATTAGCAGGTCGATATAATGCAAAACATTCAAAAATTGCTGTTGGCGAAATTCCTACCGACGAGTTCGTTGTTATAGATGCAACTACCTCATGGAGAATAAACAAATACCTACACGCAACAGCATCGGTTACAAACCTATTCAACAAATTATACCGAGAACATTATCAGTTCTACTGGATGCAAAGACCCGGTAGAAGCATAAACGCCGGTATTAAAGTGACTTTTTAAATAATAATCAATTAATATTAACAAATTAAAATTTCTCAAAATGAAAAAAACATTAACTCTTATTTCAATGCTAATTATTAGCACCTTAACTATTAATGCTCAAAGTATCGTGTATCCATGCGATGACATGACAACAAACGAAGGAAGCTCGTCAATGTTTCCATCTAACACTCAACTGTGGATTGCAAATTGGTCGCCAATGCAGAACTATCACCAAACATTAATTAAATTCGATTTGTCTGGCTTTACTAACGAGTCATTAGAATCGGCAACTCTGAATTTATACCAATTTTTCCATGCACCTGACGGTAGCCCCACTCCATGCTCAGTTTATGCTATTAACGAAGAATGGGATGAGGGAAGCTGGCCTACTAACACTAATATTTCACATTACGACGAAGTTTATGGATCTACTACATTTACATCAGAAATAGGTTGGTATCAAATTGATATTTCGCAACTTGTTGACAAATGGATGGAAAACGATATTACAAATAACGGACTTGTTATTATTGCTGAAAATGGAACTAAGTTTGCAAAAATGTATTCGAAAGAAGCTAATGATCAAACTAAAAGACCGTATTTAGAGCTGAATTTTAATACTTCTACTAATGAGGTAGCTTCTGCTAAAAATGTATCAATATATCCTAACCCAGCAACAAAATATTTTAATGTAAGTTTCCAACTTGAAAAAAGCCAAATGGTTAGCATTGACTTATTTGACGTACTAGGAAACAAAGTAAAAGCCATTGCTAGCGAATATATGATTGCTGGCGAAATTGCGAAAAAAGTTGACTGTAACGACATGCCTAAAGGTTTGTATTTTGTAAGAATAAACGCTGATGCTAAGCATATTGCAAAAAAAGTGATTATAAAATAATTCAATAGTAAGTGTTTGGATAATTGCAACATGCTGTTCAAAACAAACAATTAGAACAATCAATGATTTGCACACATTGATAAGATAAAGTAATGAAATACAAAGCCATATATTGGATTATTTCAAAGCCGTTTGTAAAGAAATATTTGAAAAGACATTTTGATAGGAAGTCGATAAAAACGATTTTCAAAAATGCCAAATCAGAATACAAATGCTTATTAAGTAGAGCCGACGACATTGGCTCAAATAATCCGATGGCATCAAATTGATATTTTGCTTTGCTTATTGTCTCTTTTTTGATGGCAAATAGGGATAAAATTACAGAGGAAATGCTATCTGAAATGATCGAAAGTACCTTTAATTCACGCTTTTTTAACAAGGTTGTTCCGCTTGATTTCAATAGAGATAAAGATGTTTTATTTTTAAAAAACAGAATGTTAAGAGCTTCCGAATGGGCTAAGAAACATAAAAATGAATATCCCGAAACTTGGGAGTTTAATTTTGATGATAAGCACAAGGATGGTTGCTATTTTTATTTTACTAAATGTCCTATAGCAAAGTACTTTAAGGATAATGACATGGAGGATTTAACGCATATGTTTTGTGGTATTGACCACCTTACAATTAAGTTGGCTAAGGGAAAATTAATTAGAAATTGTACTTTAGCAAATGGAGATGCGATGTGTGATTTTTGGATTGTTGGAGATAAGGTGGAAAATCCGCGATAAATTTTTATAGGAGAAACCAATGAAGATGCTAAACGCCGGAAACCGAATAATGAATACCTATGTTTATCGGGCACCAATTGGGCTTGTAATGATAGACACAGGATATACAAATAGCTTGAAAAGCGTGGAGAAAAAATTGACTTCTTATGGAATTTCTGTTTCCGATATTACATATGTTTTTTTAACCCACGCTCACGATGATCACGCAGGATTTCTGAATGAACTTTTAACAAAATATCTCAATGTAAAGGCGATTGTCAATCCGGCTTCTATTCCGGTACTGAAGAAGGGACAAAATCGTTTTGAGGGTGGTTGTAGTAGTCTGCTCGCTTTCTGGTTTTGTAAAGCAATGTCGTTAGTGGGAATAGGTGAGCATAGATTTCCTTCAATTGAAGAGAAAAATCTTAATCGGTTGGTACACATTACTCCTGATAATAAAGAGAAGTTGGAAGATGAACTTGGCGGAAAAATACTGTTCACTCCCGGACATACAAACGATTCAATCTCTTTAAAGGTTGGTAAGTATGTGTTTTGCGGAGATGCGGCAATGAACGGATTTCCAAGTATAAACAGAATTACTATCTGGGTGGAAAATACCCGGGAATTTCAAAAATCATGGGAACTGCTGATTGCTGAAAATGTAGAGACCCTGCTGCCTGCACATGGTTCTCCGTTCCCAATTCGTGATTTGAAGCGAAATCTGCACAAAGTGACAAAAATTAAATTACGAGAACTAATATAAATAATAATGCAAGGAAAAATGAAACTCAACGAAGATATCAATTGGAACAAAGTTCGTCTCTCACTGAAAATAGGCATTGTGGGAGCTGTTATTATCCTTATAGGCGATTTGCTTATGGGTTGGGGTATTAAGGATATGAGTTTGTCAGGGTTAGAGCAACAAGTATCTCAATATCTTACGGTGTCCGACGGCAGAATGTTCTGGTCGTCATTGTTGGGATTGATTGGCGTTCCCATTGCCTGCGTTGGTCATTTTGGAATTTATAAGCTTCTCAAACCCTATTCACAAAAATATGCTAAGTTGTATTTAATAGGAATTTTAGGATTTTTAGCTTTCGCTGGTGCCGGTGTCCATGTGTCATCCGTGACTTCCGCCTTTTTTTACAAGTATATGACAGCGGTCAGTCCTGAAACTGCTCTCGCAACTTCTATGAAATTTGCATCTTATTTTCCATTGCCGCTTTATATAGTACTTATACCCTGTTGTGTTATAATGGTTTATGCACATATTAGAGCCGTTGCCGGAGGTTTTAGTCCTTATCCGTGTTGGTGTTGGTTTTTTTCTATGTTGGTGGGAACGTTGTTTGTCAGCATTATTAGCATTCTCGGCAACTATGCAATAGTAAACGCAATAATGGTCGGAGTTTTTTCCTTTGGTAATATATGGATGTTGGGCGGTCATTTATTAATGCTGAGTAAAGCAAAAGAGAACCGAGAAAAAACACTTTTAGTTGACGATGAAAATATTTGAAAACACAGATAAAGTACATGTTGATATGGAAAAAGTTAAGATTGAAAAAAATACAGTTCAGGAAACATTAATAATCCCTTTATATGGGAGAAAAATGTGTTCCGAAAAATTCCCTGAACTTTATAATGATGTTTTTGCAAAGAGATTATGTGACAGATTAGACTATGATTTTTCGGAATTAGAGAAAAAGAACAAATCGTTTTTGTATGAATTTGGTTCTCTCGAAGCAGCAATGCGACAGTTGGATATAATGTGGGAGATTAAAGCGTATTTAAAAGAGCACCCAAAAGCAACGATTGTAAATCTCGGTTGCGGATTGGACGATACAGGGAAAGCTTGCGACAATGGACTTTGTCATATCGTAAATGTTGATTTTCCTGATGTTATATCGGTTCGCAAGCAATTGATTGTTGAACAAGATAGAGAAAAGAGTGTTGCATGCGATTTAAGAGATTATTCGTGGATGAAAGAGGTTGACGGAACTAACGGGGTTATTTTCTTTGCAGCCGGGGTGTTTCATTATTTTAGAAAAGAGGAGGTAAAATCCTTGGTATTAGAGCTTTCAAAAAGGCATCCAAAAGGTTGTTTGGTGTTCGATAGTGTTGGAAAACTCGGCTTAAAACTGATGATGTCAAAGGCGATAAAAAATATGGGCATTAGTGATGTAGAGGGTCTGTTTTATGTGAATAATCCAAAAAAGGAGTTGAATTGGTCAAATAAAATCAAGGTTACTTCAAAGGGTTATATGTTAGGTTATTATGATATGAAAAGTCCCGGTATTCGTTTTTCGCATCGTCTGCTTGCAAGAATTGGAGATAAAATGATGAAGATGGCAGTGAATAGGATGGATTTTGAATAAGTGTAATAGTTGCAATACGGAAATTGATAAATAAAAACTATGTCAAAAAAAGCTACAAATTTTCAAAAGAAATTTATGAGCAGGGTGTTCAGGGGTAAGGGAATTTTCAATCCACTTAACACAGGGTTTATAGATAAGCATGTGGTTTCCGTCAGAGAATGGGTTGCTAATATTTTCTTTTATACGAAAAATGGCAATACCATAATGATAGATGCTGGTTACAACTATGACCGTTTGGAAGAAAAAATGTCGTGGCTCAATCTTTTTCCCAAAGATATCAAACATATTCTAATTACACATCAAGATACCGACCATATGGGAGCAGTAGAACGAGATAGTGAACTTTTATTCAAACATGCAACGCTCTATATAGGCGAAATAGAAAATAGGTATCTTACAGGAGAAGTGCGACGAAAAGTTTTTCGGGGTTTATATAAGCTACCCAAAGTAAAAACGGATAATAAAAAAGTACTTTTAAAAGATGGACAGATTTTTTATATTTACGATATTAAAATAGAGTGCATACTTGTTCCCGGACATTCTTGGGGACATTTGGTCTTTTTAATTGATGATAAGTATCTGTTTACAGGAGATACAATTTGGTTTGGAACTGATGGTGGATATAGTTTTTTATCTATACTAGCAGAAGATAATAAATTAGCAGTTAAATCACTTAAGAAATTAGAAAAAATAATCAAAAGTAAAGAAAGAGAAATAATGGTCATCACCGGACATAATGGTTATACTTGGGATTTAGATTTCGCCTTTAAACATATCGATAAAGTATGTAAGCCCTTTTCTAAGAAGTTTTATAATCCCTATGCACCTTATGACGGTTATGATGAAAGTGATGATATAAAAGAGAATGTGAAAAATTACAAGGTTTGATATGAAAGATAAAATCAGCAATAAAATTATTATGGGAGCAATGAGATTGCTTTCGTTTTTCTTTTTTCCTGATAGGGACGTAGATGAAATATTTGCACATGCCAAAACACATAACGAGAAACAGAGTTTCAAACTTCCAAAGAGTAGAAAGATAGAATATGAAGACCTGAAAATTTGTACAGAGAATGGTACTTACCATTGCCTTCGTATGAAAAAAAGGAATCAAAAACCAGAGGGTGCAATTCTCTATATTTGCGGTGGTGGTGGAGTGTACGACTACTGTCGGCATCAACTTTTCCTTGCTAGGAAATTTTTAAATCGAGTTGACTGTGAAATTTATTATCCCTTTTATCCACCCGCAACCAAGCAGTCTATCGACGAAACTTACCGAATGATTTTTGAAACCTATAAACTTATGTTGAAAAAATACAATCATAAAAAAATAGGTGTTTTGGGCTTATCCTTTGGTGCAACAGCAGCAATGACCATGATATCATGGAATAATTATTACAAAGAAAATATTCCTATGCCGGCGATGACTATCGGCTTGTCACCCGGACATGTGCCGGAAAACCTAACTGAAAGAGAACTGCTTGAATGCTATCGAGGTATAGACCCTATTATTTCGGTGGACATGGTAGATGCTTATGGAAAAATTCATAAAAAAGGAGTTGGTATAGATGATTGGCTTATCTATACCGCACATGGTGATTTTCGAAATGCCGGAAAAATACTTCTTTATTTTGGAGAAAAAGAGAGCTTAGCTTTTGCTGCCCCAATCTATCAGCAATCTTTGAAAAAGGCAGGAGCAGATTACCGAATTCATATAGAGCCGGGTATGCCTCACTGTTATGGAGCTATGCGGATAAACAAAACTTGCAGAAAGACCTATGATGAATATGTAACACTTATAAATGAGCTTTAAGAAAATTAAATATAAACACATGAAAAATATTAATTCAAAAACAGATTTATTTTAATTGTTTTGCCGTTAAAATATTGTTTGTACCTTTGCTTGTCAAAAATTTTTCTCTGTTAGATTTTTTAATTATTATTTCAAATTATGGTAGAATTACATTTTTCAGGTATAATTGTGGGTATATGCTCGTTTCTTATCATCGGGTTGTTTCATCCGCTTGTAATTAAAGCCGAGTATTATTTTGGTGTGAAATTTTGGTGGGTGTTTCTTGTAATGGGTATTGCAGGTATAGTAGCTTCGTTGCTCACAGCCAATCAGGTTTTATCGATATTGTTGGGAGTGTTTGCTTTTTCGTCGTTTTGGGGCATTCGCGAGATGTTTGAGCAACGCGAGCGGGTACGCAAGGGTTGGTATCCGAAGAGGAAGACAGAAGATGGGAGTCGGGAGACCGAAGTCCGAAGTCGGAAGTTCTGAGTTTTGAGTCGGGAGACGGCGTTTCGGTACGCCTTCGGCATTCAGCTACGGAAGTTGGAATAATAAAATTATTAAAGTAATGAATAAAAAAACAAAACAAAATAGAGCTTATTCTAAAATTACCAAACACTACGACGATGTGATAACAGCACGTAAGTGGTGGAGCCGTTTGTATATGAATTGCATCTTGAAAGTAGATGATAATTTGGTAGCAAAAGAAGTGTTGGAAATGTTGCCCGATAATTTTCAGGGAGAAATACTAGATATTCCGATAGGGACAGCAGTTTTCACTGCCGAAAAGTTTCGCAAGATGAAGAATGCCAAAATTGTTGGTGTTGATTATTCAAAAGATATGCTCAATATTGCGAATGAACGCATAGAACGTGAAAACATTGAAAACTTAACATTGCAACACGGTGATGTTCGTAAACTTGAATTTGAAAACGAACGTTTCGATGCTGTACTTTCTATGAGTGGCTTCCACGCTTTTCCAACAGAAAAACAAGAGGCATTTTCCGAGACTTATCGTGTGCTTAAAAAAGGCGGTGTTTTCTTAGGTTGCTTTTATATCAAAGGCGAACGTGGCATCGCCGATTGGATTGTCCGCAATATTTTAGATAAGAAAGGATTTTTTACGCCGCCGCATTTTACTAGAAAGGAAGCAACAAAATTGTTGAAATCGTTTTATGGCGAGAAAGTTGAAGTGAGAAATCATAACTCAATATTGATTTTTAAGTGTGTGAAGTGAATTAATAACAACTATTACACGGTCTAACTATTTTGTGATTTATAACTCTAAAATACCTATTTCAGAGTATTGCATGCAAGAAAATATTGTTGTATTTTTGCAAATAGTTGTTGTATTCAAAGATCGATATAGAAAAGGCTTTTATTATATGGATTGCGTTAAATAGTGCTTGTTTTTGTTTATAAGAATCTTTTCTATGATGGTTTTGTACATTTCGTCAAAGGGACGGAGTTTTGAAATTTGCAAATGTTTAATTTTTAAAAATAAAATTTATGAATAAAATTATTTCAATTTTAGTATTTGTAGCACCATTGATATTTTTTAGTGCTTGCGGAGAAACCAAACAAAAAGTTGAAAACAAATCAGAGGTAGTAGAAGATTCGGTTAATTACTTGTCTGTTGATGAGGTATTTGCACAAGGCGATTCTTTGGCAAACAAAACAATTCATGTTGAAGGTATTGTCGAACACGTTTGTAAACATACATGGAGAAATTTTAAAATTATAGGTGAAAACGAAAACCTATTTATTAGAATTGAATTGGGAGACAATTTTAAAACTGTCGATCCTTCGATTATTGGATCAAATGCAAAAGTTACCGGAAAATTAATTCCAATGATAATGGATGAACAGGATGTGATGCAATGGGAAGAAAGGATGAAGCAAAATCATAAAGGCGAAGAAAACACAGAGCATTATAAAGAAGAGCTGGCTTTTATACAAAGTATTCATCAACAAATAGTAAATGGAGAAATTCCATATCATACAAATTATAGCTTAAAAGCTGACAGTTACGTGTTGGAATAAATAAAATATCATCTGAGTTATAAATAGATGATAAAATATATGGTAAGTGTATATTTATCACGCTAACCCTTTTATAAATTAGGATGTGAAATTGTTCGGTGCTTAAAATTATGTCAATTGTATTAGAACCAATAGGAATAATATATACCCCTTTTAAAACGAGGGAAGGAATGCCAATCCAATCAATCGGAGCAAAAGGTGTAAAAGGTAGAATAGAATTAAATGAGGAGTTTGTCCCCGGATTAGCTGACCTTGACGGATTCTCACATATAATTTTGATTTATTATTTTCATAAATCTGTAGGATATGAATTGCTAACTAAACCTTTTCTTGACAACGTACAGCGAGGAGTATTTGCTACAAGAGCACCTAAGAGACCTAATTCAATAGGTTTATCTGTTGTTAGAAATTTAAAAATTGAAAAGAATATCATTTATATTGAAAATGTCGATATACTTGATGAAACACCTCTTTTAGACATAAAACCTTACATTCCTGATTTTGATATTCACAAGACAGAAAAAAGCGGATGGATTGAGAGAAAAATAGAAGATTTAAATAAAATTAAATCAGATGGAAGATTTAAGTAAAAGGTCTTAAAACAATCGCAAGCTAAAAAATAAATCAAAACGTTGCTTTAATTCTATTTTTGTGCACATTTACGGAAAATCGGAAGCGGAAAAAAAATATTATTAGATAAATAGCGTTTATAACTAAACAACATTTATTTAATGAAAATGACAAAACAAAAAATTAAATATGCATTAATTTGCATATCAATTGGCATTACCATTACTTACGGAATACTAGGAATATTATTGATTATCGATAGAGAGTTTTATGGAAGAATAATATATCACTATTCCGATAATTTTACATGGATTACTTTATTCTTATTGATTCCTTTGGCTATTGGTTTTCTTATATATTACAAGACCAAAAATAAACAAATAGTCAAATCTACAGAGGCTGCTTTACGTGTTTCTATCGTTCAATATGCGTTTATATTGATTTTTTCCGTATTTAGTTATTTTAACTGGGGTTACGCTTTTAAGCGACCTACGGTTTTTAAAGAAGTCAAGAAAGCCGAAAAAGTATTAACTTGCACAAGAGTCTCAAATGTTGATTCTTTGGGTGTAAAACCGCTGTTTATTATCAATTATACGACTAAAGAATCGTATTGTTTGTACGATAGAAGCAATAGTTATTATGGAAAAACCGATAGAGTTTTTATGGTTTTTGAGGACAGATCTCATAAAAAACCGGAATTAAGCAAAGTTTTGGAAATCTACAGAAACCCAGAGCAAAATGTTTCCGAAGATGTACTACAAAACATTGAGAAACAAATTTTAGAAAGTGGAATTATTGATAAAGGAAAACCTAAATGGGATACTTGTGGCACATTAAGAGGTGTAATAACTGAATTTGTAACATCAAAGAATAAAAAATATCTTTTTGCAGGTTTAGATGGTGGCGAAGTGTCAAACGACCATTATCCGTTTTACGAGTTTTTGTTTAAAGAAAAAAATCAAGAGTATAAGTTAATTAAAAAGCAACGATTTTACACCGATATTGCCGGAGCCGAAGGTTTTGAATTTTCAAAAATTTTGCCTGTTTTTTCAGTCATGGTTATAATATCCATAATACTTTCGTTTATCTTATTAGGCTTTAAAAAAATTATATGTTATATTTTTAATAGAATAAAAAAATAATTGAGTCGCACGAGGTGCAAATTTGCATTATTTAGTACATTTGTTTCTCTGTATAATACATTAAACATATTTACACCAATCAGAATTAAACAATGAAAAAAAGAAGTTTCGGACATAAGTTTTTACACTTTCCTTTGACGAAAATTATAATCGGAATAGTTGTAATATTAGGTGTATATGCAGGTTCACTGTTATTATTCAGCGAGCTTTTCAAATCAATTTCAATGTCGGAAGAATTAAACGAAGTAATTACTGTAGTAATTTCGGCGGTTTTATCTCTTATCGCATACTATTACCTTTTTAAATTTTACGAGAAAAGAGAAATCACTGAATTATCGACAAAAGGCATGGGTAAGAGTTTGGTTATAGGTTTTTTGTTAGGCGTGGTTTTACAATCGCTGACAATCTTGGTAATTTATTTAAATGGCGGATTTACAGTTGTTTCGGTAAACAGTTTTCTGTTTCTTGTTCCGGCATTTATAATGGCGTTTTCATCTGCAATTTTCGAAGAAATTATTATCAGAGGAGTTTTATTCAGAATAATTGAAGAAAAATTAGGAAGCTATTTGGCATTATTAATCTCAGCACTAATATTTGGGGCGCTACACCTTGCCAATCCGAACAGTTCATTAATAACTGCATTAGGTTTGGCAATTCAAGCCGGATTATTATTGGCAGTAGCATTTATTTATACCAGAAATTTGTGGTTTCCAATTGCAATACATTTTGCTTGGAACTTTACGCAGGGTGGGATTTTCGGAGCAAATGTTTCGGGCGGCTCGGTAGGGAAGTCGTTGCTGACAACTAAAATACAAGGTGCACAGTGGTTGACCGGTGGAGAGTTTGGACCCGAAGGTTCAATTCAAGCAACACTGTTTTGTTTAATTGCTACAATTGTACTATTAATTTTGTGCCACAAGCGTAATAGATTGATTAAACCATATTGGAAGAAGAAATAAACGATATAATGAAATCGTATCCTTTTCATAAATATTTGCTTA
Source organism: Lentimicrobiaceae bacterium (assembly GCA_033809755.1). GTDB lineage: Bacteria > Bacteroidota > Bacteroidia > Bacteroidales > UBA4417 > UBA4417. Next base: position 36,682 of record JAPXLB010000003.1, on the reverse strand, counting down.
ACTGCTTTTTGCTGACTATCCCGATTTTAGTCTGGAATATATTTCTGACTCCAAAATTACCCGAAGCTTTTCAGCCCGAAATTTTCCAAAGTCAAATACCGAAATTTATCATCTACGGAGAAAATATTTTTCGTGCAATAATCTTTGCATTAATACTTTTTATGCCACTTCGCATCACTACACCGCTTCAAAAAAAAGGACTTCTCCTTTACCTGATAGGAATTTTGCTATATTTTTTATCGTGGCTTCTTTTGATTTGTTTTCCCGAAAATCATTTAAGTAGCAACATATTAGTCTTTATGGCTCCGGCTTATACACCATTGTTGTGGTTACTTGGTATAGGACTTATTGCAAACTCCTTTTATTTCAATTTACCTTTCAAGCGTTGGCTTTTTATCCTAATAGCAGTAATATTTCTAGTGTTTCACAACCTACATACCTACATTGTATTTTGCCGAATAAGTTAACTTGTACGTAACCATAAATTAACGAAAAAATAAAAGTCTTATACATACAAATATTGTACGTTTGTACAGAAACACCACTCAAGACAAAACAATATGAATTTAAAGAAAACTCTAACTTGGACTTTAAGGTTAATACTATTAGTAATTCTTTATTTCCCTATTTGGATTATAGGCTCAATGGCAATTGGAAATTTGATGCCTGAGACTGTTTCGGAGTCGGGTTTGCTAAGTCAAGAGATTGGCACGCTTGTTTTGGGCGTAATTAATACTGTTTTAATAGTTGCATTAATACTTTCTTCACGTTGGCATGGCTGGCGATTGGCATTAGCTCTGGCTTTTGCCTATTACGGTTCATTTACATTTATTACACAAATTGAAACTTGGTATTTTCTTACTGAAACAACCGTCACGCCTGAGTTACTTCCCCGTTTGTTTATAATGGGCTTGTCTATACCAACAATTTACATCCCACTTGCTATTCTTATATGCAAAAAATGGAAGAAAAGAGATGTTGTTGTTGAAAGACGCTACATGTTTATGCCATTTAAGCAACTTTTGTTAAAACTTGGAATTATTGCAATTGTTTATATGCTTATTTATTGGTTAGCAGGATATTACATTGCATGGCAAAATCCCGAACTCAGATCATTTTATGACAGTCCCGGCGAGATAGAACCATTTTTCGCACACACGTTTGCCACAATACGCAACACACCTGATTTAATTTTGCTACAATTAATAAGAGGTGTTCTGTTTGCAGTAATAGCAATGCCAATAATTGTAGGTTCAAAGGTTAAACCGTGGACAACCGCATTGTTGGTAGGGTTTCTTTTCGCCATACCACATTTAGGACATATTTTACCAAACCCACTAATGCCCATAGCCAGCGTAAGACTAAGCCACATGATTGAAACAAGCACTTCAACCTTTGTTTTCGGATTAATTGTTGTTTGGTTATTGCACCGCAAGCATTGTGGTTTTAGGGATTTGTTTTTTTAAGGAAAAGTAGATTATAAGTAAAGATAACAGTCTATTATCACAAGAATGTTTTGTGTGAAGTTTGGAAGCTGTGTAGGCGAATCAAAATTTCTGATTCCGTTTTTAATTATGAAAAATTTTAATAACTTTGCCAGCACTGTATGTGCATTTATTTAAATATATCAGTTAACGTTCGTTAAGGCAATATGTAAAACATCGACTATTGGACCAAAACAATAATTTCATATCATTTTTAGTAACAGTTAAATTTTATATCCATGAAAAACACAAATGCATTTATCAAATTAACTTCATTGGTAGTGGCAGTATTCTTATTTTTTGCTAGTAGTTGCAAGAAAGAGAATAATGGTACAGTGTCGGTACCTATATTGACAACCACTGCCGTTACCGACATTACACAAACTACGGCAAATAGTGGCGGTAATATTACTTCAGACGCCGGTTTATTTATTACAGCACGAGGAGTGTGTTGGAGTACAAATCAAACGCCAACAATATCGGATAACAAAACCACAGACGGAACAGGAGTTGGCGAATTTGTTAGTATGTTGAGTGGCTTAACGCCAAATACGACATATTACGTACGAGCTTATGCAACAAATAGTATGGGAACCGGCTATGGCAACACTGTCTCTTTTACCACACAGCAGCAAGGTTCCACAAGCATACCAGTACTATCAACCACTGCCGTTACCGACATTACACAAACTACAGCAAATAGTGGCGGTAATATCACTTCAGATGGCGGCTATGCTGTAACAGCACGAGGAGTGTGTTGGAGTACAAGTCAAACACCAACAATATCGGATAACAAAACCACAGATGGAACAGGAGTTGGCGAATTTACAAGCGAGTTGAGTGGCTTGACCCCAAATACTATGTACTACGTGCGAGCTTATGCAACAAATAGTGTTGGAACAGCATATGGAGATGCTATTTCTTTTACAACACAACAAGAAGAAGGCGTAAATACTTTTAGTGATCCTCGTGATGGAAATATTTACGAATTTGTAACTATTGGCGAACAGATTTGGATGGCAGAAAATTTGCGTTATTTGCCAAGCGTGGTTGGGCCCGCAACAGGTTCAAGTGAAGTGCCACTCTACTACGTTTTTGGTTATGACGGAACAGACGTAGAAGAAGCCAAAGCAACGGAGAATTATATAACTTACGGTGTATTATATAATTGGCCCGCTGCAATGAACGGTGAAACGGGTAGTAATACTAACCCAAGTGGCGTACAAGGTTTATGTCCCTGTGGCTGGCATTTACCAAGCGATGACGAATGGAAGCAACTAGAAATGCATCTTGGAATGACAGAAGCACAGGTAAATCGTACAGGATGGCGTGGTTCTGATGAAGGTGGTAAAATTAAAGACGCCAGTCCGGAATATTGGATTAGTCCAAATGTGGCTGCTACCAACGAAACAGGTTTTACAGCTTTGCCTGCTGGTTATCGTGACCACGATGGAGTTTTTAGAGATCTCGGAATAACAGCTGTTTGGTGGTGTGCCACCGAGAATGGTGATGTAGATGCTTGGAGCCGATATGTGTACTACGGTAAGGGCGGAATCTATAGAGATAATTACCATAGACATGTGGGTCGTTCTATCCGCTGTGTGAAGGATTGATTTGCCTTTGCAAAGTTACATTACAAACAACAATCACCAATAATAAATAATAATTGTAGTATGATTTATTATTGGTGATTGTTGTATATTTGTTTTGTAAAATAAAGCATTAATCGAAAAATATGTCAAACAAAATGTTTGTTGAAAGAGGAGTAAAAATAACTTTAGCAATTCTTTTTTTTATTTGTCTATCTGATATGCCATACGGCTTTTATCAACTTGTAAGATTTCTAGCAATGTTAGGATTTGCAATTCTTGCTTATCAAGCTTACCAACGGGGCAAGCCAATAGATGTGATTATTTACGTTGGACTGGCTTTACTATTTCAACCTTTTATAAAAATTGCATTAGGAAGACAAATTTGGAATATAGTTGATGTCGTATTAGGCATAGGACTTTTAATATCATTGTTTATTAAACCCAAAGAGCAGACACGCAAAGAATAATGTTCAATTAGAATTAGTATAACTTGGACGATCTAAAGAATTACATACATTTTTATTTTATAAATAAAAGTAGAAAAGGCAAATAAGCAAAACAGTCGTAAAAGAATTAAAGCTCAAATTTTGAATACCAAAAGCTTCCTCAACACCTAAGCCATATGATCGAAACAAGCACTTCAACATTCGTTTTTGGATTGATTGTAGTGTGGTTGCTGCACCGAAAGCACTGTAGTTCTAAGGATTTGTTTTTGAAAGGGAGTAAATAAGTAGGTGAAATAATAAGTAGGAAATTAATTTGAGGATAAAGGTTTTATATTTGGGAATGTTGTATGTTTGTTGCGGGAGATTTTTTTAGTAACCAAAAATAAATAAAAATGAGGATAAAAAACGTTTTTAAAATCACTTTCCTATTAGTAACTATTCTATTAATGTCTTCATGCAAAAATAGTATTAATGATTGGGATAGGTTTGCCCTTAATGGGAAAGTTAAGACCATTATAGAACGCATTTACGAAGTAGAAAAAAAATTTGGAGAATGGGAAATTGGTGACCATGTTCTTGGCGCTGATTCTCGAATATCTTTTGATAATTTAGGGAATCGTCGATGGATAGAGTACTTTGATTTTGATGATTATTTAACTGGCAAACTTATCTTCAAAAGAGAAGACAGGGATAAAATTGAAGAAGCTTTTTATGATAAAAATGGTAAATTAGTGGATTTTAGTAGAAGGGAAATACTTCATAATTCCAAAAATGAATTAGAATATGTTATTTATGATGGGGTCGGAGAAAAAATTTCACAAGGTAAATCATTTTATAAGAAAAATAGGTTAGTAAAGGATATACATCAAACATTTGAAAACAATGAAGTTAAAGAAGAAACAATGGATGTTCGTGAATATGATAAATACGGAAATTTGGTAAGTAGAAAAATAGTTGATGCAAAAGGCAAAGTAATATCCTTTTCTAAATATGAATATCTTGATTTTGATAAGAAAAAAAATTGGACAAAAAAGTTTGTGTATTTTTCTGAAAAAGATCAAGAGCCTTGTTATGTGCTGATAAGAGAATATGAATACTATTAAAAATTGCAGTCTTTTAATTACAATGAAGATGCCTAGATAGGTTATTCTGTTATTACTACTTGATTGCCTTTTTGCTAGTTATAAAATGTATAGTTATTTGAGTTTGTTGTGTGTTATTCAATTAACTACATGTAGAATCACACCTAACCGTAGCTATGATATTATTTTGGTTTATATCCTAATACCATTTTAAACAACCCGCCCCATATTCCTATAACTCAACAGTTTAATATCTGCTGTTTCGTTTTCAAAATCGCCTGCATACAAAATGGCTTTGTCAGTTAGACGGTTTTCTAATAAAGTGCTTAACGAAAGAATACCTGACTCAAATTCAGGGTGATAGGTTTGTGATGACTTAATTTCAATTGCTGAATATTCGTTGCCGTTTTTTAGCAGTAGGTCAACTTCAACGCCGTTGCTATCGCGGTAGAAATATAAATTGCTATCCTTTCCTTGGTTGTAGCGGTTTTTAAAAGTTTCCATTATAACAAAATTTTCAAACAAATGTCCGCGCATTTTGTCTCTAGCCAATTGTTGTTCCGTTTCAATGCCTAATAGGTAACATGCTAAGCCAGTATCGCAAAAATAAAGTTTAGGCGTTTTGGTCAATCTTTTTCTTATGTTTTCGTAAAAAGGTGGCAATAGCTTAATTATATACGATGCTTGCAAAACCGAGAGCCAAGATTTAATGGTATTTACCGAAACGCCAACTTCGCCCGATAGTTCCGAAGCATTAAATAAACTTCCTATACGTCCGGCACAAAGTCTAAGAAATGTTTGGAACTGCATCATATCTTTTATTTGCAACAAATCGCGTACATCTTTTTCTAAGTATGTTTTAACGTAAGACGGGTAGAATAATCTGGGGATATTCTCACCTGTATATAGCACAGGATAGAACCCTGTTAGTAGCATTTCGTCTAAGGATTTTTCATCAGCTTTTGTCTTAACTTCGTTGTACGATAAAGGCATCAACTCTAGCACACCGGTACGTCCCGCAAGTGATTGAGTAATTTGTTTTATTACTGAAAATTGAGAGCTACCCGAAAGTATAAATCTCTTTTTCTTATTTTCATCAACCAAACCTTGTATGTACGAAAGCAAATCAGGTGCATTTTGCACTTCATCTAATATCATTCCTTCCTTGTGCTGACTAAGAAACCCAATCGGGTCATTTTGTGCAAAATGCCTAATATCTAAATTCTCTAAAGAATAGTAGGGTAGTTGGTCAAAAACTTTTCGTAATAAAGTAGTCTTCCCCGATTGCCGAGGTCCTGTCATAGTGATAATCGGAAAGTATTTATACATTTCAAGCATCACAGAGGATATATCTCTGTTAATAAATTTACTACTCATATTTATGCAAATTTGAAGTTGTACTGCAAAATTACATAAACTTTTAAATTATCCAAATATTATTAAATAATTTTCAAAACGTCCATTCCCAATATTATCCTTATCTTTGCAAGAGGTTTATTAACACACAGATAATTAAAATATTATGGGTAAAACAGCTATTTGTCCTAAATGTAATTCGGAATATACTTTCCAAAATGGTGTACTTTGGTCTTGTACACAGTGTTTTTTTGAGTGGGATCCCGAAGAACTAAAAGCTGCACAAGAGCAAGCAAGCAAAGTCTTTGATGCCAATGGTAATGAGCTACAAGACGGCGATTCGGTAATTGTAATCAAAGATTTACCTGTTAAGGGTATGCCTAAACCTATAAAAGCTGGTACTAAAGTCAAAAATATTCGCCTAACCGACGGTGACCACAATATAGATTGCAAAATTGACGGATTTGGTGCTATGGCGTTAAAATCAGAGTTTGTTAAAAAAGCGTAGCAACGCGGTGGCGAGTGGTGGGTGATGGGTGATGGGTGATGGGTGATGGGTGATTTTGTTTATTACTAATTTTAAAAGCTAACATTTACTCAGATTAGGCTTTTTTTGTAGTCGATAAACTTTGAGGTTTCAATTTTGTTTTTTTCATTTTCTTTGCTTGTCCAAAGAAAACGAAACAAAAGAAAAGACACTTTTTACAAGGAATTTTTTATTGCCATTTGGCAATAAAAACCGTATAAAAGAAACTAAATTTCTTACAGGGATTCAGAAATTTTTAACGTTTCTTTTATACATATTCTGCTTAAAAAGGATTTTAAATGAGTGAAATTTTAGCCAACAGCTACCCCGCAACACTATTTACTCTATATTTTCGGCATTTCGATACACCGATATTTCGCTTCGCTCAATATCGGCACTCAATGACCGAAAATATAAAACCCGCACCCCGCAACCCGTAACAGCCAACAGCCAAAAGCTAACGGCTAATAGCAAAAAATATTTCACCATTCTGAACATATGTTCAAAACTTTTATTATCTTTGCAGAAAATAAAAGCTAAAACGTATGTCTCGTCCAAAACAATGCAGAAAAATCAATTCGCCGCCATTGATGATCGGCTTTAAGCCATTTGGTATTCCACGTTCGGTAACAGGTGAGATTGCTTTGCAGTATGATGAGTACGAGGCAATTCGCTTGTTAGACTACGAGGGTTTGATGCAAGAGGAGGCAGCTGAGCGTATGAATGTGTCGCGTCCTACGCTTACGAGAATTTACGCAAGTGCACGTAAGACAGTTGCTCAAGCATTTGTAGAAGGAAAAACCTTAGTTATTGAAGGCGGAAACGTCGATTTTGGCAGGAAATGGTATCGTTGCCGTCGCTGCAACACTTTAATGGATGAAAATCGTAGGCATCAGCATCCTTGCGGATGTCGGAATAGGCACAGAGGCGAGGGCTTTAAGCCGATAACTTAGAAATATTAATTCAAACAATTTAAAACTTAAAAATATGAAAATAGCAATTGTATCAGAAAAAGAAGGTTTGGACGCAAGAATCGACAGTCGTTTCGGGCGTTGTGCGTATTTTGCTATCTATGACAGCGATAGCAAAACAACTGAATTTTTTCCTAATCCGGCAAAGGATTCTCCCGAAGGGGCAGGTCCCGAAGCTGTGAAGTTTATCGCATCAAAAGGTGCGAAGAAAGTTGTAGCACCTGAGTTTGGGAAAAAAGCAGAAGATATGTTAAACAAGCTTCAAATTGAAATGGTTAACGCAAAAGACAAAACCGTTTCGGAAATAATTAACGAGTTGAAATAACTCAACAAACAGCAATATTTAAAAAAGGAGGTATATTATGCCAGGATTTAATCAAAAAGGTCCTATGGGCGAAGGTCCAATGACAGGACGAAAAATGGGTAAATGCACTAATTTTGGAACTAAAAGCAGTGGTTCTTCCGAAGAAACCATAAATGAAAACTTTGTAAGAGGCGGAAGAGGTTTCGGTATGAGAAGGGGCTTAGGTTTTGGTCAGAATCGTGCTGTACAAGATTTTGAAGAGGCAGAAGGTAGAGGACTTGGTCAAGGTCGTGGTTTCAGATGCAGAGGTGCACGTATGCGACAAGGCAGAGGTCGCGGAAATGGTAGGATTAATGATAATTTTAAAATAAAATAGTTATGACGAAAAAAATTGCTATCCCAATGGAGAATGGGAGACTTTCAACACACTTCGGACATTGCGAATACTTTGCTATTGTTGATGTGAAGGACAATAAAATTGTAGAAATCACCAAACACACACCACCCGAGCATAAGCCGGGCGTATTCCCGAGATGGATTGCCACGCTTGGTGTTACCGACGTAATTGCCGGTGGTATTGGTCAGCGTGCTATCGACTTATTCAACGAGCAGGGTATCAACGTGTTTGCAGGTGCTCCCGTAAAAAGCGAGGAGGAGATTGTAAACGAATTCATAGCCGGGGAACTTTCCCTAAGTGCCAATTATTGCAACCATGACGGCAACCATAGCCATTGCTAGCGGCAAGGGAGGTACAGGCAAAACCTTCATCTCAACCAATTTGTTCAACTCACTGCAAGATAGTGAGTTGAGCATTGCTTTGGTAGATTGCGATGCTGAAGCACCCAACGACAGGGAGTTTTTTAAAGACGGAGTTTTGCAGAGCTCTACAGCGGTTACCCAAAAAGTGCCTATTATCGATAAATCGAAATGTACTTATTGCGGTAAATGCGACGAGTATTGCAATTTTAATGCTATATTTTTTGTCGATAAGCCGCAAATTATTGAGGTGTTGAAAGATTTATGTCACGGATGCGGAGCTTGCTCAGTCGCCTGCAAATACGGAGCTATAACCGAGAGAGACAAGATTTTAGGACATATCAACAGATTTAGTTTTTCTGCAAGCAAGGAGTTGATTGAGGGAAGAATGGATGTTGGTGTTCACGTATCTATACCAATTATAAAAGATGCTATCAAAGCCGCCAATAAGTTTGATTTGGCACTGTTAGATTCGCCGCCGGGTACAGGTTGTCCATTTATTCAAACGGTTTACAAATCCGATTATGTGGTATTGGTAACCGAGCCGACTCCTTTCGGACTCAGCGACTTAAAGCAATCGGTTGAGATTTTAAGAGAGATGCAAATTCCCTGTGGGGTTATCATCAATCGTTCAGATATGGGAACTGATGAAACATTCAATTACCTTAGGCAAGAGAATATTCCTTTGCTTATGAGTGTGCCATTCGATAAGGAGATTGCAGTTGCTTACTCAAAAGGTGAGCTAATTACCAACTTGAGCAACGAGTGGAGAAACAAATTCAATGAATTGCACCACAACATCAAAAAAGAGTTTCAAAAAATTAAGACCAAGTAATTATGGAGTTAGCAATAATTAGCGGAAAAGGAGGAACCGGAAAAAGCAGCATTAGTGCGGCATTCGCCACTTTGCAAAATCCTGTAGTGCTTGCAGATTGCGATGTGGATGCAGCAAATTTGTATTTGCTTTTTAATCCTGTTTGCGATGAGGAGCATGTTTTTATTTCGGGACAGAAAGCTGTATTAGATAAAGAAAAGTGCATAAATTGCGGTATTTGTGCAGATTACTGTCGTTTTGATGCTATTGTAAAGATTGATGGCGAAATAAATATACTCGACACACTTTGCGAGGGTTGTCTGCTGTGTTCTCGAATTTGTCCGCAAGAAGCTATTAGCATTGTGGAGGAAGATAGGAGTCGTTATTATGCCGGACGATTTAAGAATGGCAGAATGGTTTACGGACGACTTGCTCCTGGCGAAGAAAATACAGGTAAATTAGTCAGCAAAGTTCGAGATAAAGCCAAGAAAATAGCTAAGGAGTCGGGGATAGAGCATATTATCATTGACGGACCGCCAGGTATTGGCTGTTCGGCAATAAGCGCCATAACCGGCGTTGATGCTGTGCTTGTAGTAACGGAACCTTCCGTATCCGGACTTCACGATTTAAAGCGTACTCTACAACTCACAGCAGGTTTTAAACTACCGACAAGCGTTTTGATAAACAAATTTGATATAAACAGAGAACTATCTTCCGAAATTGAATCTTATTGTAAAGAAAACAGCGTTGAAGTGATAGGCAAACTTCCCTTCGATTCTGTGGTTGTTGAAGCAATGGTTAATTGTTCATCCATCACCGACTATGCACCCGATTCGGAAATAAGCAAGTTGATTAAGAAAGCACATTCGACAGTTTTTTCAGCTAATACTCGTGTTTGATTACGACAGCATTAAACTTTTATACCAATAGTAAAAAAGCTTCGTGATTATTCTTTTTCAGTTTATTTAATTTATTGTACAATGGATTATCAATTAGCCAATCTTTAATTTCTAAGGGGTTATTAAATTTTTCTATTTCCGACACACTCTCTTTGCTAATAAGTACAGTAAAATAAGCTGCTTTTGCGGATGCCACAATGGCTTCGTCTATAGTAAAACGGTCTATTGTGAAATTAGCAAAATTTTTCAGTCCAGTTTGTATGTGTTTGAAGTCATTGGTTTTGGTATCCCTTGTTGCTATCATAAAACAGGTATTCCACGTATCGGTTAGCACATCCTTTGTTGTAATAGACAAGTTACGATATTCGATTTCTTTTTGTGCTATTTTATCAAAAGTGTGTTTTATAACCTTCAAGTCTGATGCTCTATCGAACAAAAAGGAAATATCAAATAGTTGCTTTATAATTTCGACAGGACGATTTTTTGAATATAAAATACCTGTTGTATTTGGTGCAAATGCAGTAAGTTTATCTCCTAAAATAGCATCAAAAGTTGGTGTTTCAACAAATACATCATTACCTGATGTAATTAACCAATTATGTTTTAACGGAACCTTTTTGGTTTCAGCGTAAGGATTTGGAGCATAAAGCAAATCAAGCAAAATTGGCTCTTCTCTGTTGCTCACAGCACTTTTATAAAATAATTTATAATGTCCAATAGGAACGTTATCGGAGCGGTTACGCTCACTATCGTCTTCCCATCTGTGAAATTTATTTGTTTTGGTTATCTTATCTAAAACACGTTCAATGTCTATATTGTTTTCTTCCGTAACTATGTCAATATCAATTGAGAAGCGATTAGGTACAGGCGTTGTTAAAAGTAAAGCTGTTCCCCCTTTAAAAATAAAATTCAGTTCGTTCAGTTGGAGTTGTTCCAAAAGAGACATTGCGTATATTACTTTTTCTATCAGTTTTGGGTCAAAGCGTTTGCCTAACTTATTTCGCAAGTTGTTAATCCAATCGATGCTATATGTTTTATCATCAATCATAATTGTGTATATTATTGTCAAATTTGCATTTGTTTTGCCAATCTTATATTGTTAATCAAACCGTTTAATTCAGCTCTTTTGTTTCTTCTTTGAGCATATCGTAGCATTTTCGATTTATTTATCGTAAATGTTGTAATTGCATTTTGTATAATAAGCTCTTTTTCATCTTGTTGAGCGGAAAAAAGTTCCGTATCACAGAGCATATCTACGAGCATTTTTTCCAATGAAGGAATAGTAATATTATTAATATTAGTCAAGGGTGCTTCTGAAACCAAATTTTTCACAATTAATACATTTTCATTGTTAGTTAAATATCTGTTAAACAACTCTTTATCCGAATACAAAAACGCTTTAATTTTAGGTTGTTCACTCAAAAAATTAAACACACTTTCAGTTGCATCTTTTTCTGTTTCGACATATGTATAATTTTTAAATGGTTGATGAATCATGAAATCGTTTAACCAGGCTGTATCGCCTACACAAAAATTGATGTATGGAAATGCTGCATAAATTTTATTGTAAGTTTGTTTTAGAAATTCAGATGTAGAAGGTCGGAATATCTTAGAGCATCCTATTCTGTATATTCCCCTTGAAACATTATAGAGCAACCCATCCTTTTTTAACCTTGATAAATACATGTTTATAGTATTGTCAGATAAATTGGGATAATCGTTCCTAATTTTACCTATTAACTTTTCTTTGGAAATTTTTTCATTTCCTTGAAAGTAGGAGCTTATATTTTCTTTTAGACTGAAATATTGCATATTGATGAATTGTTTTGCAAAGATAATAAATATTGTATAACTTCGGCAAAAATTTGTAAAATTTGCCAAACTTATATCGTTTTTTTTAGTGTTGTATAGACTGATTATTGAAAGTAATAAAAAGAATGTAAGAAAGAAAAAATAGAACAAAACGTTTATCTAAGACATTTGTGGCTTGATTGAAGTTTTGTTTAAAGAGATAGTCTTTTACAGTTTCAATTTTGTTTCTTTCATTTTCTTTGCTTGTCCAAAGAAAACGAAACAAAAGAAAAGACACTTTTTACAAGGAATTTTTTATTGCCTTTAGGCAATAAAAACCGTATAAAAGAAACTAAATTTCTTACAGGGATTCAGAAATTTTTAACGTTTCTTTTATACATATTCTGCGTAAAAAGGATTTTAAATGAGTTTGGGTTGTGTATTGTCCCAAGTTTCGGGATATTAGGTGAGTTTATGCAATTAATACCAAAATTTCGGGGTTTAATGTGCAATTTACAACAATTTAATTGTTCATTACTAATTGATAATTGTTAATTGCTAATTGACCCCGCAACCCGAACCACGTCCCGAAACTTCGGGATAACCCGTAACCCGTAACAGCTAACGGCTAACAGCCAACAGCCAAAAATCCACAGAATAATACAAAAATAGATTTCATTTATTTAATTAAAATCTTAACAAAAAAATAATATCCTTTCTTTCAAACTTATAGCAAGATGATTATTTTTGTTTTAGCAAAAAATCGTCGGGCGTGAAAACAAAATCAACTTATATATTGCTTTTTTCAATTGTGCTTTTTTACATCTGTTGGGGAGTTGCTCAACTGATAAGCATTAGAACGCAGTATTCGTTGTTGTCTAGTCTTTTGTTTTCAATTGTTTTCACAGGCATAGTCGGATGTCTTATTCCGATATATTTCAAAAATAAATTTCGCTGGAATTACAACAAACCAAGTTCAATCAAAGCATTAGGTTATATTTTTTTAGTTTTAGCCATCATATTTTCAACAATACTTTCAGGAGCATTTGTCAAGGTCGTTGAATTGAATTATTCTTGGATTTTAATTTTAAAATATATTCTGTTGTTTTTCCCAATGTCGTTGGGAATCGGCTTATTCGCATTTTTACTAATCCCCAACACAATACAGGATTGGGAGAAAAACATAAAGAAAAGCGTATTTTTAGTTATTTCAATCAGCATCTTTTTCTTTCTATCGTTTTATGTCGATTCACTGTTCCGAGACGTAGAATTAGCTGCTACAATGGGTTTTATTGGCTTGTTGTTAGCGTTAGGATATCTTTTTCTAAGAAAATTTTGGATTGTGTACCTATCGCTTTTCATAATTATGTTGGTTAACACACTATCGGATAACAAATACGATGATTACAATTATTGGATTGTGATTATCAGTACTTTACTCTCTTTAACTATATTGACAATTGACTTCATTAAAAACACAAAATTATCAAAAAATAAAACATGACACCTGAAAAAGAAAAATCACTACAAGCTGTCTTAGATAAAGCTGTCGATGGTAAAAAAGTATTCGGGACATCCTTTGCCGTCAAAAAGTGTGATTATACTTGGCAAGGAGCATCGGGTAATTTAACCGCGGACAGACCTTACTTTATCGCAAGTACTACAAAACTATTTACTACTGCTATAATTTTGAGATTGAGAGAAGAAGGCAAGCTAAGTCTTGAAGACAAAATAAGTAAGTATATAAATGCTTCAATCGTATCGGGACTACACGTTTACAAAGGAAAAGATTATTCTGAAGAAATAACTATCAGACATCTGCTTTCTCATACATCGGGACTTCCCGACTATTTTCAAGATAAAAGTGCAATAGGTTTGAGTTTGGAAGATGAACTAATGACAGGCAAAGATCAGTCTTGGACCTTCGAGCAGACGATTGAATGGGCAAAAATAATGTCTCCACTTTTTGCACCCGGAACTAAAGGAAAGGCTAATTATTCAGATACCAATTTTCAGCTTTTGGGAAAAATTATTGAAACTATTACCGAAAAATCATACTCTAAAAACTGTCAAGAACGTATTATTCAGCCACTTGGTTTGACAAGCACCTATCTCTATCAAGATGCAAGCGATGATAAACCAAAGACGTTGTATTACAAAAACAATAAGTTACATATTCCCAAAGCAATGACATCTTTTGGAGCCGATGGCGGAATGGTTTCTGTATCTAGCGATATGCTTGTTTTTATTGAAGCGTTTTTCACAGGCAAATTGTTTAAAATATCCTACATAGACGAAATACAAGAAGTTTGGAACAGAATTTTCCCGCCTATGCGTGCAGGTGTTGGTATTCATATGTTCAAACTTCCTTGGATTTTCAATCCAACAGGTGCAATACCGTACTTTGTAGGACACTCGGGACTTTCGGGAGCTTTGGCATTTTACTGTCCGAAAGAAAAAATGTATATCGTCGGAACAGTAAACCAAACAGCACATCCCGACATCTCTTTTAGGATAATGATATCGTTAACACAAAAATTGTTGAAGAAATGAAAAACGAAAACCATTCCGTTACAATTTATAATGCTCGAACAATTGGAGCTTTCTTTCTGTTGGCTTTTGTAGCTTACGGTCTTGGAAGTCATTTGTACGAAAGCGTAAATAATCCCGAAAAATATTTGGGAGCAATACTAATTATTGCTAACTCGGTAATGGTTATGTTTATTGGGATTTTGTTTAGAAAAACACTAAGATTGTACAACCCGACAGTCAGCAATATTTACCTTTTTACAAGAATATTTGAAGGTTTATCTCTTTCAACAATACTCTTAAACGTCGGAGTATCAAACGATTTGGGCTATATTCTTGCAATGTTGGTTTTAGGAATAGGCAGTATGCCAATGTGTTTAACTTTGTACAAACACAAAATCGCACCGTCTTGGTTAGCAATATGGGGAGTGATAGGTTACGCTGTCTTTGTTATCGGCTACCTTATGGAGTTGTTTGGAAAAGAGTGGGGTATGTATCTTCTCGGTTTGGGCGGACTTTGGGAGATTACATTTGCAATTTGGCTGCTTGTCCGCGGTAGTAAAAATGTAAAAACAGTAACCCCTTAACAACTTGATTTTTAATGAATAACAATCATAAAACAAAATATATTATGGAAAACAGAAAAATGAAAAACAGTGAAAGACTTATTTGGGGAATATTATTGACAGCAATAGTGTTTCTGTTATCGTCATTTGTTAGTAGAAAACTGCAAATTAACATTGATTTTTTTCCAAAATCTTTTTGGGGTTTGACGCTTATATTGATACTTTCAATAGCTTTGATTTGCGGTCTCAAAAAATATGTGAACTACAAAATTGCAGTACCGAAGTTCAAAAAGACTCTAAAACCAATGCTGTTCGGTTTCTTGGCTGCTGTAATAGTCAATGCTATTATGACTATTATAGGAAAGATCTTTGGAATTGAAGCTGAATCGCATTACGCATTTGGTGTGATGTCACCATTGCAGATTTTTCTTTTCGTATTTATCTATGCAAGTGTAGTAGAAGAAGTTTTGTTCCGTGGATTTCTTCAAAACATATTACATCCTATGAAAGACAAAGGAATAAAAATCTTTAAAAGGCATATTAGCTTACCTGTAATTATTGGTGCTATTGCATTTAGTTTAGCGCATTTGAATTTAATATCAACAGGTGCAGGTGCTTTTTTCTTGGTTAGAACCCTTATTTCGACATTTGTACTTGGTTTAATTGCAGGTTATTATCAGGAGAAATACGACAACAATGCTTACGCAATTCTTACCCATATGGCTGCTAATTTTATGGGATTGATTGCTGCGTTTATATTAAATGCGAACATTATTTAATAGCATTGATACTATTTGCGTATCTATTTATACTGTAAGTAGAAACAAGAAAAAATTATTGATTAAATATGAAAAAATTAGTTAAGGTTATTATAATAATTGGAATAATTGTACTGATTGCACTAATCACTGTCGGTATTTTTGCGTACAGAAATATGAATTACGACTATCTGAACGAAAGTTTTCTGAAAAAGAAGGGATATAAATTAGGTTTTACCGAGAATTTTGCCAAAACAGATGACGGCTCCGAAATTTATTACATCGAAAGACCTAATAATGCACCAAAACTTCTTTTGCTTCATGGTCAGCAGGTTAATTGTAATGACTACGCAAGAGTATTGCCAAAACTGTCTAAGCATTTTCACATTTACGCATTAGATTATTACGGTCACGGAAATTCATCGAAAAATCCTGCAAAGTATAATGCTGTAGAAATAGGAAACGATATAGTTTGGTTTATCGAAAATGTTATAAAAGATAAGGTTTACATATCGGGACATTCGTCGGGAGCTTTGCTTGCTGCTTACGTTTCTGCCAAAGCACCCGATTATATTATAGCAACCGTGTTGGAAGACGGACCTTTCTTTTCTACGCTTCCCACGAGAGCGGAAAAAACTATTTCATGGCTTGAATTTAGAAGCATGTACGAATATCTTAATCAAAATGAGATAAACAGTTTTATGGAATATTCGTTGGAGCACAACTACATGCGAGAAGTAATAAATACTATAAGTCCGCAAGCATGGGACAAGGTAATAAAAGAACCTGCTTTGAAATATTTGGACAAACATCCCGGAGAAATTCCCAAAATTTGGTATTCTCCACCAAAGTTGGGAATAAACTCTATTTATGCCTTGAATGCTAATTTGCAGGACGGAAACGGCAAATATGATTTGCGATTTGGAGTAACATTTTACGATTTTTCGTGGTTTGAAGGTTTTGACACTGAAGAAATTCTGACAAATATTCAATCGCCTACTATTGTGATGCATGTAGCACCAAATGAAACAACTGCACCCGGATATTGCGATAAAAACGGAGTTTTGCTTGCTGCAATGGACGAAAAAGATGCTCAAAAAGTCGTTGATTTAGTGCCAAAAAGTAAATACGTGGGTGGTTTTAAATCGTATCATAACATACATGCAGATTTGCCAAAAGAATACATTCAGGTTTTGCTCGATTTAAAAGCTCAAATAGAAGGACAAGCAACAAAATAAATTTGAAGTGAAAAGAATTGTATCTTTATTGTCGATATTGTTAATCTTTACAAGTTGTACTACCATGAAAAGAGTTTTTACAAAAGAAAAATCGGAGTTTATCGAAAGGAATAAAACTCACAAGGTTGAAGTTTTTTCCGAAGAATTAATAAAAGACCTGCCCGAACCTTTAAAAAAGTACATTCGGGTTTGCGGTTTCATCGATACGCCTGTCCCTGTTTGTGCCGATGTTTATTGGACTGAAAGTTGGTTGAAAATGTCGCCTGACAAGGAGTGGAGAAAACTTCATACATCACAATTCAATTCTGTAAAACCATTGGGAAGAACGTCCTACATGAAAATTTCGGGTATGCCTGTAGCAGCAAGAGACTTATATCGTGATGGCTACGGAGAAATGAAAGTTAAGCTGATGAATTTGATAAACGTAGCTTTCGATAACAGCAAAGAAGTCGCACAATCGGCTTTGATAACCGTTTTTTGCGAATTTGCTTTCATTCCGAGTTATTTGTTGTCTGAAAATATAAAATGGGAGCAAATAGACGATTATTCGGTCAAAGGAACACTTTCAGACGGCGGAATTGAAGTCTCAGGAATATTTTACTTTAACGATTACGGTTTTTTTACGCGTTTTGAAACATCCGACCGATATTTTACAACCGGCAAAAACACTTACGAAAAAATGAAGTTTTCTGTTGTTGTAGAAAGCTACAAAACTCAGGACAACTTAAAAATTGGCGAGAAGGTAAAAGTTATGTGGAATCTGCCCGAAGGCGATTATGAATATTTCAAGGGAATAGTCGATAAAATTGAATTTAATGTGTTCAAATAAAAACAAATAATTATCATATGAAAGATTTAAAATTAGGAATTACGCTCATAGTATTGGGAAACGTGCTGTACGTATCGAAAGATTTTTTTACCAACATTTTGCCAACTGCTTTTGGCGAATTTACGCAGGGCTTTTTATTAGGTTGCGGAGTTGGACTTAACGTAATTGGAATAATACTTATCTTTGTTTATTTGGCAAAAGCAGAAAAAAAACAGTAACATCAGAATAAATACAATATGAACGGAATATTTTACTTTTCATCAACAGGGAACAGTCTGTATATAGCAGAGCAAATAAAAGCCGAATTAGGCGGCGAAATCCGCTTTATCCCCAAGTTTAAGGACGATGTTGATACTTACGATAAAATCATCATAGTTTCGCCAATACATAGTTTCGGTTTGCCGACTCTTGTCTATAATTTTATAGATGGACTTAAAACATCTAAACCGCTGTACATTGTGCTTAATCATGGCGGAATGGAAGCATTTGCCCCTTACTATGCTTATCAGGTTTGCAAAGAAAAAGGACTTAATATCCGCTCGGTTCAAGCTGTAATGATGCCCGAAATTTACACATTGACTTTTTCTCAACCTAAGTTTCTGATAAATTTAGTTTTACGCAAAGCTCCCAAACGCATAAAACCTGTTATTGAAGCCATACGTGAAGATAAGGAAATTGTAATTCCAAAGCCCGAGAAAGACAAATGGACGCCGAAACATCTTGAAAACCGTAAGATTTTTCATAAGTTGGTCAAAGATTTCAAAATAACGGAAAAATGCACCGATTGCGGTAAATGTATTCGTATTTGTCCTGTAAATAACATTAAATACGAAAACAGCGAGATTATTTTTGGCGATAAGTGTGTTGCTTGTTTGAGCTGTTACCATCGTTGTCCGGAAAAAGCCATACAGTACAAAAACAAACGCAAAAAAGACAGATATATCAATCCGCTGATACAAGAAAAAAATATTGGTACCGACCAAATGTAAATGCAGAGAATATGATAGATTTTTTAACCATTAAGGAGTTAAGAATCATTAAGTCATCGTTAAGAGTATCTTAATGTCCCTTAATTCCTTAATGCCCTTAATGTTAAAAAAAGTCTGATGCTTTGATCAATATTATCTACCGAAAAATAAAAACACAATATTTTGAGTTTAATATTTATGAATATTGTAAATTTGTTTCGTGAATTAGATGTTACCCGTCAAAATAATAAGAAATGAAAAGAATTACTATTAGTATAATTTTATTCCTCTTAATACCAACTATAGGGTTTTGTAAATTCCCTGACACTACACTAATAAAAACAAGACCTCTACAAGATTTTATTGGGCTCAATCCTAATATCAGCATAGAAAAGCCGATAGGACATAAAAATTCAATCGAAATAGACCTCACGTATCGAAATAGGACTTGGTTTAGCAATGGTGGTGAATGGAATTTTGGAAAATTTACTCCAAGCACAGGTTATAGAATTTTAGTTGGATTTAGACATTATATAGGTAAAAAGAAAGCTCCATTTGGATTTTATTGGGGGACACAGGGTGTAGTTAAGTACAGTTTGATGAAGAATATTGAGATGGTGGGATTTCACGGCGATTATTTGAATACTCAGGATATAAAGATTTTTCAGATTGAATTAATCCCTGTATTTGGCTATCAGTTTCATATTTCAAAACGGATTTCGTCAGAGTTTTATATCGGTCCTGCATTTTGGCTTTATAGACGAAAAACTGATAAAATAGTTGACAGCCCGAAACCTGACGAAATTGGAGTAACAGAACGAGATTATAATCCAAAAGGACTTGTAGTAACACCTAACTTTGCATTTTCAATCGGATTTTTAATAAAATAATAGGTAAAGAAATAATGAGGAATAATAATTTTCAGCAGGTAACGCTTCATATACGAGATGTCATGCATAATTTTAAAAACACAACGTATGAATATTAAATATTTTACAATAAGAACTACAATTATTAAAGCATTAATTTTACTTGGTTTTATATTACTTTCAAGTTGTGCAGGAACTATACATACGACTAGACGGACACAGCAAATGACACCTAATTATACAAAAGCATTTATTATATCTGCAGACAATTCCCAATATATTAAATTTAAATTTGGAATAATCACGCCGTACGCTTATATTGTTTTACCGGATGATTCTGCACAAAAACACGAGAAAATTGGCAATACTGATATTGTTATTAAACAAGAATTGGAAAAATATGGGATTAAAGCGGAAATAGGTAAAGAAGGAGACATGCCAAAAGATATTGATTTGATAGTTTTGTATAATGATACATGGAGATGGGATTTTAAGAATATTCTAGATAAACTTGACATCGTATTTATATCTCCGGCTGACAAAACAGAAATCGCTAAATCAACATACAATATATACAGAAACAAGGAACTTCATAATTTTCCAACACCGGAGAAAGAAGTACCTAAAATGATAAAAGAACTTTTAAATAAATAAAAACTATGCATAACAAGCGGTATAGCTAACAACGGCTTCAGATGTATGCAAAAGGTTGTAGTCCGCATTATTTTTTGAAACCAATAACAGTAATGAGCCCTCAATCGGCAACTTTTCATATCGCAAACCGTTCCGTTATGATTATTCTAAATAGCGAAAAAGAGAAAAAACATAAGTATTACAAGTCTAATTATTTACGAATATTGTAAATTTGTTTCGTGAATTAGATGTTGCAACAAATTTAAAATCACACATGAACTTAAAATCAATTTTTTTATTCGTAGCCCTTTTGTCATTGACATGTACGAGCAATGCTCAATCCGACTTGCAATTGGTTAACATAGGTGATTTCAGAACGACTAATGGAGATATCATCAAAGACTGTGTAGTAGGTTACAGGACAATTGGAAAATTGAATGCCGAAAAAAATAATGTAGTTTTATTTCCTACTTGGTTTGCCGGAACCAGTGAGCATATTAATAACAGTTTTGCAAACAGCATAATTGACACTTCCGGTTTGTATATTATAGTTGTCGATGCTTTAACCAACGGCATTTCGTCATCTCCTTCAAACACAGAAGATTTCCCCACAATTACAACTAGAGACATGGTCAATTCCCAATATTTATTGTTGGTAAATCATCTCAATATAAAACATGTTTATGCGGTGATGGGAATTTCGTTGGGTGGTATGCAAACTCTTGAATGGACTGTGGCTTATCCCGATTTTATGGACAAAGCCATCTCAATAGTTGGTACTCCAAAGCTGTCGTCATACGATATACTTGTTTGGCAGACAATGGACGACCTGTTAACTGAAGCGGAACAAGAGCCGCAAAAACTCGATTTTGCCTACAAATTGGCTTATAACATTTTCCTGATGAACATAAATACACCAACATTATTTGCAAAAACTCAAAATCCTGATAGTCTCGATATTTTTCTCAAACAACAATATTCCACACGCATAAACCCAAAAGACTACATGGCAGGCATAAAAACAATATTACAGCACGACATTTATAAGAGTTCCAACTGCACTCAAGAAAATATTAAAAATTTAATAAAAGCTGATGTGTTTATTATTTCAGCGGCACAGGATCATCTTGTTACTCCAATTTCAGCAATAGAGTTATCAAAAACGTTAAATGCCGAATTGCTGTTATTACAAAGCGATTGTGGTCACGGATTATCTGTTTGCAAAGCTGAGAGTATTAAAAATGCAATTACCAAATTTTTAAGTGGTAAATAAGGCGATTTAAATAAATAAAATGATATAAAATAACGCAATATTGCCAGTTTTGTATTTAAAAATATTGTATTTTTGTTTCGTAAGTTAGACTTTTGGCTTTATTTCAGTAAAGACGGAAAATCAGTCACTTAATCGTGTTTTGAAATAAATCCATTATCTTTGATAGTATCATTTGATACTATCAAGACGAAAATATATGAAACGAACATGAACAAATTTAATCAATTATTCCACCCACGTGCATGGTTAAATTACTTCATCGTGAGTTGCATACGACAACTGAAAAGAAAATTTTAATCGTATGAAACCACCATACATAATAACCGGAAAGATTTTAAAGTTGGTTGCTTCAATTTCGGAAAAAATTGGAGAAGTAAATTCTGCACATTTGAATAAACCACCAACAGAATTAAGAAAGAAAAACAGAATTAAAACAATTCACTCATCGCTTGAAATTGAAGGAAATACATTGACCATTGAGCAAATAACTGCAATTGTAGAGAATAAAAGAGTAATTGGACCTAAAAAAGACATCTTGGAGGTTAAAAATGCAATCGCAGTTTATAACTACTTAGACAACTTGAATCCTTATAAGTTTGAATCATTTTGTGAGGCGCACGGAATGTTAATGAACGGACTCATTGAATCGGCAGGAAAACTTAGAAGTAAATCGGTTGGAATTATAAAGGGCTCTAAGGTTGCTCACATTGCTCCACCAAGCGAAATGATTTACCCTTTAATGAACGATTTGTTTGATTATTTAAACAATGATGAAGATTTAGTTTTAATTAAAAGTTGTGTATTCCACTATGAAGTGGAGTTTATTCACCCATTTATCGATGGGAATGGTAGAATGGGGAGATTATGGCAAACGCTGATTTTAAAAGACTCTTATCCTGTTTTTGAATTTTTACCAATTGAGACTTTAATAAAAGAAAGACAGGAACAGTATTACGAATCGCTTGGAAAATCTGATGATAGGGGTGATTCTACTATATTCATTGAATTTATGCTTTCAATAATCCTTGAATCACTAGAGGAATTACTGAATATCCAAAATATCAATTTAACGAATATTGACAGGATTAATATATTCAAATCAATTGCTAAAAACGACTACTTTTCACGAAAAGACTATTTGAAGAATTTTAGGGAAATTTCTCCGGCAACAGCAAGTCGGGATTTGAATTTTGCTGTTAAGAATGGAATAATTGAAAAAATTGGAGATAAAAATACAACGAGATATAAATACAAAGTCTAACAACAAGATAAAATGAAAAAGTTATTATTAATATCAACTATATTGCTGATGTTTGGAATTGCAGATGCTCAAACTGTAAGAATTAGAGATGCTTATGGCGATAAAATTGCATATATCGACGGTAATACTTTGCGTTCGAAAGACGCTTACGGAAATAAGCTATTTTACTTAGATGGAAATACAATAAGAAGAACCGATTCCTACGGAGAAAAAGTGTTTTATATTGACGGTAATACAGTTCGTTCAAAAGATGCCTATGGTGATAAATTATATTACTTCGACGGAAAAACCATCCGTTCAAAAGATGCTTATGGCAAAAAACTCTACTACCTAGATGGTCAAACTCTAAGATATAATGATGCCTACGGCGACAAAGTCTATTATTTTGAAGGAATTCCTGAAAAATGGGTAATTATTTGTTTGATTAGGTAACTAATTAACTGTGCGGCACGTTAAAATAAAAGCATACTGATAGGCAAAATGAGATGCAAAGAATGTTATAGCGAATTTCCACGAATAACACCGTTGAAAGGTGCGGAAGATTGCTTAAAACGGCACAGACAGTACGTATGTTCCACTTGCGGAAGAATTGTCTGCATTGATTTGGCAGGCGAAAGAAGAGCAAGATGTTTTATGCCTTTTAGTTCTTTGGAAACGGCTTTGCTGTATTTAAAACCCGCCGAAATTATTAATCAAGGTTTATGCGGTATTTACGAATTGGTATATAAGCGTGGCGACAAAAGATATAGGATATTCAGGAATGTAGAAGAACTTGATAAATTTCTAAAAAGCAATCCTGATGTTAAATGTGAAAAGAAAGAACCGATTTATATTTCCGAAAAATATATTCCTGTAAGCAATTCGCAGATTAAATATTTAAACGAAACAGAAATCAAAAAATATTTAGATGAAAAATCAAATTATTAAAAAGTACAACAGACCAATTTTCTTTTATGGTCTATCATTGTTAATCCCTTGGGTTCTATGGTTTACAGTCGCATATATCAGTCATTTGCCTGAACAAAGCAACTTATTGACTATTATTCAGGCACTGTTAGCTATACTTGGTCTGTTAGCACCGACATTTGTCGCTGCCTACTTATTTTTATCGGATAAAGAGCTACTCAACGACCTGAAAAAAAGATTTATCAGTCATAAAGGATTCAATCCAATATACACTGTATTGGCATTTTTCTTGATTTTTATTTCAATGGTACTGGCTCAGCTAATATCATTGTTATTTGGTCATAGCATCGACCAATTTTACATTTCCGGTACACCAAGTTTTACCTCAGAATTACTTTCGCCTTGGTTCATTCTGATTTTTGCACCTATAGTCGAAGAATTAGCGTGGCACTCGTACGGTACCGATGCTTTGCGACAAAGATTTAATCTTTTTACGACTTCTATGATTTTTGCACTTTACTGGGCTTTTTGGCATCTGCCGCTTTCCTTTATAGACGGTTACTATCATAGTAATGTAGTAGAAGAAGGTCTATTGTATTCTTTGAATTACGTTTTCAGTCTTTTTGTTCTGATTATATTAATGAATTGGCTGTATTACAAAACCAACCGAAATATTTTTATTACAATGATATTTCATTGTTCAGCTAATGTAACAAACGAAATATTTGCCACACATCCCGATAGTAAAGTAATTCAAACAGTGTTGCTGCTTATCGTTACTATAGTTGTTTTGATTAAAGAAAAAGAGTTGTTTTTTAGAAAGGAATTGTCAATATAATTAACAACAGATTGATGAACAAAAAACTGTTTTACAAATTTAATTTCTTCTATCTGTTAGCATTACCACTTACAGGAGTGCTGTACGGCTTGTCTCTCTGGACTTGTAAAAGCATTAGTCTGGGCTTTATCGAAACCGCTTTAATTACAACAATGTCGGCACAATTAGCACCTGCCGTAGCAGCAATCATAAGCAGAAAACGCTACTCGCAGGATATTAATTTTTTCGTAAAGCCAAAGTTAAATTGGGCTTGGCTTCTTATTATCATTATTCCTTTGTTAATCGCTGGTTCTCAATATCTTATATTACAATCAAAAGGTCAAGTTTATGTAAGTTCGGCATTTTTTGTTACGCCTTTGCTGATAATATTATCAGTTATTACGACTTTCTTCGGCAGCATTGGTGAAGAAATTGGTTGGCGAGCTTATTTGTACCAAACATTCCGAACACAAATGAAACCTTGGACAAGCTCTCTGATTGTGGGTATAGCATGGGGACTTTGGCATTTTACAAAAATATTTCAGTTCGGGTTTGTTCACTATCTCATTTTTACACTTTCTGTAATTCCTATCAGCATATTAATGACGTACATTAACGATAAATCGGGCAGAAGCATTTTGCCTTCAATCTTACTTCACACGTTTATCAATTTATCGTATATGTTCTTACTTTTTGAAAGAGAAACAATTGTCGGCTATTTAGTTAGCATTTCAGTTTTAATAGTTATCTTGCTGATTGTGAGATTTGTAGATTCGGGATATTTTAAAAGTTCTCTTAAAAGTAATGACAAGAATTAGAAAAATAATGTTTATCTTAGAGAAAAATATACATTTGCATATAAACTAATTAACTTTTAAAATTATGAAAAAAGAATTAAGAATAGCTCTTGTGGCACACGATGCACGCAAGGCAGATATGGTAGAATGGGCTGTTTATAATGCTAACGTGCTATCACAGCACCATTTGATTTGTACCGGAACTACCGGAGGACTGATACAGCAAGCTTTTGAGGAAGAAGGTATAGAAGTGGATGTAACGAGAATGAACTCAGGTCCTATGGGTGGCGATGCCGAGATTGCGGCTATGGTTGTAAGAAAGCAGATTGATTTTTGCGTATTTTTGATAGATGACCTAAGTGCAAACCCTCACGAAGCTGATATTCAGATGCTTCTGCGTCAATGTCGTATTCACAATATTCCGATAGCTTGTAACCGCTATAGTGCCGACTTGATGATTACTAGTCCGCTTTGGGATGATGAGGAGTATGTACCCAAACCACCACAATATACTCCATTTAAAAGATAATTTTTTTTATGGTAAAGGCAGGTTAACATAAGAGGAATATATTTGCAAAAATATATGCAACAAAGTGCTATAAAAAACTATGTGTAAAAATATTTTCTTATAGGGACTATTGCGGATAATAAAAAAGAAAAATATACTTGAATTAAATTTTAAACAATGAAAAGTTGTTTTACAACAATTATACTTATTCTGCTTTGTGCAAACTCTTATTCTCAAAACTTTACCAACAATGTAAAAGGCATGGTTAAAGATGCTTTTACAGATGAAAAATTAGCAAATGCCACTATCACTCTTACCGTTGATACGTTGAAATTTCACACAACTTCCAATAACGAGGGAAAATTTTATTTTGAAAATGTAAAAGCTGGCAGAATTAGTTTGCAAATCAATCATTTAGGTTACGAACCGTATTTTGCAAATAATTTGATACTTGCAAGTGGAAAAGAGCTTGAAGTTGAAGTAAAAATGGAACAATCGACTCAAAATTTGGCGGAAGTTACAATTGTTGCAAAAAAACGAGGCGAAGTAAACAATGAATTGGCTTATGTTAGTTCACGCTCTTTTGATGTGAAAGAAACGGAACGATATGCCGGAACCAACGGCGACCCTGCAAGAATGGCTTCTTATTTTGCAGGTGTTCAGGCAGCAAGCCATTCGCGTAACGATATTATTATCAGAGGAAACTCACCGCTTGGATTGTTATATATTTTGGAAGGTGTTCCCATTCCAAACCCTAATCACTTTGCTACTATGGGAACCAACGGAGGTGCTATTTCAATGTTAAACAACAATCAATTATCAAACTCCGATTTTTTGACAGGTGCATTTCCCGCCCAATACGGTAATGCCACCGCTGGTGCATTCGATTTAGCCATGCGAAAAGGAAACAGCGAAAATTTTGAATATACAATTCAAATGGGAACGGGAGGTTTGGAGGCAGGCGTTGAAGGACCGTTTTCCAAAAACAAAACTTCAAGTTTTATGATTAATTATCGCTACGCATTTTTAGAACTTTTCGATAAAATTGGAGTAAACTTCGGGGCTCCCGCTATACCTAAGTATCAGGATTTAACGTTCAAGTCCGATTTTAATATTGGAAAAACTTCTCTGTCGCTGTGGGGCTTTGGCGGTTTTTGTTCAATGTCATTGGAACCTGATAAAAACGATTTGAATTTCACAAAAAATCTGAGAACAAAAATGGGTG
Source organism: Lentimicrobiaceae bacterium (assembly GCA_033809755.1). GTDB lineage: Bacteria > Bacteroidota > Bacteroidia > Bacteroidales > UBA4417 > UBA4417. Next base: position 9,484 of record JAPXLB010000003.1, on the reverse strand, counting down.
GTCAGACCAATGTGGCGGCAATTACAATGAAAAACTTCATCAATTCAAAATCAAACTTACGAACTTCGTTGGCTTTCACAAATTCCGAATCAAACATGTCAGTCGATAGCGTTTTCAAAAACAGTGGCGACTCCCATTTCTTTGGTGGCGTTTATTCCGAAAACAAATTAATAGCTACAACACAATATAAATATCGTTTTAATCCCAAAAACAGGATAATTGTTGGGGCATCTTACATTCATTCTTTTGTAGATTTTGCCGATAGCTCGAAATATCAAAATCAGTATATTTATATTACTAAAAATGCAGGCAACTACGGACTTGCTCAGTTTAATTCTCAATTTCTACACGATTTCAATAAAAATATTGAATTAACTTTGGGACTGTTTAATCAATTCTCGCTATTAAACAACTCTTTGTCGGTTGAACCACGGGCAGCCATTAAATATTCGCTCAATCAAAACAGTAATTTGAGCTTTGCCTACGGTTTGCATTCTCAAACTCAACCCGGAAATGTTTACTTTCACCAAACCCTGATAGACACCACAAATCAAACGTACAAATTAACTAACGCAGACTTGGATTTTTCTAAAAGTCACCACTTTGTGTTGGGTTATAATGTGAATTTCAGAAGAAATTTCAATTTAAAAACCGAAATTTATTATCAAAACCTGTTCAATATACCGATAGAGATGAAAAACTCACATTATTCGGTAATTAATTACGGTGCCGATTATTACGAAGTTGTAAACGACAGTTTGGAAAACAAGGGTAAAGGAAGAAATTACGGAGTTGAACTGACATTGGAGAAGTATTTTTCCGACAATTATTATTTTTTGGTAACGATGTCATTGTTCAATTCCGAATATTTGGCGTCGGATAATATTTGGCGAAACACTGTTTACAACAGTAATTTTGTTTTCAATGTGCTTGGCGGTTACGAAATAAAATTACCAAAACAGCAAACACTGACTATAAATGCCAATGTAGTTTATTCAGGCGGTTTGCGTAATATTCCTATAGATTTAGAAAAATCGAAAATTGATGGTTGTACGGTTTATGATTTTGACAATGCTTATAAACACAAAAATCCTAATTTTTTCAAAGCAAATATTAAACTTCTATATCGTGTAAATTTGAAAAAATGGAGTTACGAATGCGGCTTTGAGCTCACAAATATCACAAACAGAAAAAATATTTGGCGACAAACTTACGATGCCGAAACACAAGCCATAAAAACCGATTATCAATCGGGTATTATGCCCGGTGGCTTATTCAGATTATATTTTTAACAAAATCTTCTATCAGTTGATTTACAATCTCTGGTTTATCGGTATTTGAATTATGCCCTGCATCTTTTATCCATTCAATAGGAATTCCTGTATCCTTATGCCATGCTTTGTTGAACCGCAAACATGAACCGGCTTTATCTTTTTCGCCACAAATCAATAGGGCAGGACACTTAATTTCATAAGCCAAGTCTTTTTCGTATGCTTCGGCAAGAATTTTATAACCATGACCGGCAAGTTTGGCATATCGCTTTTTGTCGCCGTCGTAGGTCATCATAATTTCAGTTATCAGTTTTCTGCCGTATTCGGTCTCGGCGGTTCCTTTTGCACCTGCTTTCAATAAAGATTTCCACGGAAACCATCTATAAAAAGGTTCCATCCTTTTAAGTGCCCAAAGCTCAATGCGAGTTAAATATTTTCTTTGCAAAGGAGCAGAATCAATCGCTATGAAACCCATTAATTTTTCGGGAAACAATTCTGCAAAAGTTTGTCCCACATAACCACCCATAGATTGACCTATGATAATCGGTTTAGTTATCTTTTCTTTCTCAAGAATTTCGTTTAACCACTTTGCCTTATCCATCAGACTAAAATCTAACTTGAAAGGATATGAAGATGAATGTGCAGGAGCATCCCAAACAAAAACATTGTATTTACTTTCGAAGTATTCAATTTGTTTTTCAAACAGTCGGTGGTCGGCTGTCAATCCCGGAAGAAAAACCAAAGCTAAAGCGTTATCATTAATATTGTTTGTCCAATAATGTATAACACCTGATGCTGTTTCGTGTGTTTTTTCTGTCATGTGATATTTAATTACGTTTGTATCTCAATTATCCTTTAACGACAGCAAGTGGCGACAATTCCACCTTTATTTTAACCAAATCTTCTTGATTTGCCATTACTTGCGTGATGTTTTTGTATGCCGAAGGTGCTTCTTCCAAATCTCTTTTGCCTCTAATTGCGTGCAAAATTCCTTTTTTGTCAAGTTTGCGTTGCTCTTCTTCAAGACTTAAGGTTCGTATTGCTTCGTTACGTCCCATTACACGACCTGCTCCATGCGAGCAACTTGCAAAACTTTCAGGATTGCCCAATCCCTCGACTATATATGATTTTGTGCCTTGCGAACCCGGAATGATTCCCAACTCGCCTTTATGAGCCGAAGTTGCTCCTTTGCGGTGTACAACAACGTTTTTGCCAAAATGCGTTTCCCAAGTAGCGTAGTTGTGGGCTATGTTTATTATTTCGCCGTAGCTGACTTTTGGAAAATAATCGGAAACTATTTCCTGCACCCTTGTGAGCATCAATTTACGATTGGCAAGCGCAAAATCAACACAATATTTCATTTCGTTGTAATACTTGCGTGCTTCTTCTGTTTTAAAAGGCAGAAAAGCTAAGTCAGCTTTAGGGTCAACGGAAGAATACCACAGTTTGTTCAAGTTTTTCGCAATTTTATTATAGTGGTCGGCGACTTGCTTACCAATATTTCTGCTACCCGAGTGAATCATAATCCAAATGATATTTTCGTTATCTTTTTGAATTTCAATAAAGTGATTTCCACCACCAAGCGTTCCAATCTGCTTTAACGCCGATAAATATTGATTTTTTACCACATGTAAGCTGTCAATATCGTGCCCTTGAGGCATAAGATTTTCATCTTGAGCTTCTTTATGATGTTCATAACCAACAGGCACTCTATCTCTGATATCACCTAAAATATCCTTAAGTTTTTTTTGAATACGTGGCGTAAATTTTAAATTCGTTTTAACAGCACACATTCCACAACCTATATCAACTCCAACAGCATTAGGCACTATAACTTCATCGGTTGCCATAACTCCGCCAATAGGCATTCCGTAGCCGGAGTGTGCATCGGGCATCAGACAAATATGCTTGAAAGCAAAAGGCAAATTAGCAAGGTTTTTCGCCTGTTGCATAGTGTTTTCGTCAGCATCGTCAAGCCAAAGTTTTATAGGTATTCTCTCCGTATCAATAACTTTTCTCATCTTGTTTATCAAATTTTAAGTATAAACTTAATACAAAGATACAAAAAACTTGATTTTACCTTGACTAACAACATGAAACAGCTACCGAAATTAGAATTAACGTAAAATTCACACAAACTTAATATTTAGAATTTAGCATATAACCAAGTTGTGGCTATTTTTGTGCGTTTTCAAACTATAATCAGTATGAAATTAATATGCAAAGCTTAAGTCAGAATTTCCATTCCGAAGTTTCGGGACATAACTCGCAACCCGCAACTCGTAACAATCTTAAATATTAAACTAATAACTAATAACTAATAACTATATGAAAAAAACACTTGCTTTATTATTCGCACTTTTTCTAACATTTTCAGCTTTTGCACAAGAACAATTCACACAAACCGTTAGAGGAACCGTTAAATCTATAGACCCCGAAAACGAGGTTTTCAACGCTTCTGTCTTGGTTGTCGGAAGTGAACCTACAATTGGCACCATAACTGACGAAAAAAATGAGTTTTCGTTTCAAGTTCCAACAGGACGACAAGTTATTGAAATACGTTGTATGGGATTTGAAACCAAACAATTTGATGTGCTTGTTACTTCCGGACGTGAAGTTATTATCGACGCTGTTTTGCACCCTTCGTCCATCCAGTTAGAAGATGTTAAAATTGTTGCTAAACGCGATAAAAGCAGACCTATCAACAATTTAAGCTACGCCGGAGCAAGGAGTTTTAGTGTTGAAGAAACTTATCGCTTTGCCGGTTCTCTCGGCGATCCGGCTCGTATGGTTCGCAGTTTTGCCGGTGTAACTCCTGTAAACGACTCTCGTAACGATATTATTATTCGTGGAAACTCTTCTCTTGGTGTACAATGGATTATCGACGGCATAGAAATAGCCAATCCTAATCACTTTAATGCAGGCGTTGGTATGACAGGCGGACAAGTAACGCTGCTGAACACCAATTTGCTTTCAAATTCCGACTTTCATCTAAGTGCATGGCCTGCTCCGTACGGAAATGCTTTGTCGGGTATCTTCGATTTGAATATGCGAAGCGGAAACAATAAAAAACGAGAATTTTGGCTACAAGCCGGTTATAATGGTGTAGAAGCAGGTGCTGAAGGATATTTCTCTAAAAATAGTAATTCGAGTTATTTATTGTCGTACAGATATTCCATCCCCGATTTGATAAAAAAAATGGGTGTAAAAATGCCCTTTGTGCCGAAATATCAGGATGTAACTTTTAAAACAGATTTTGAACTGAACGACAAAAACACCATATCGGTGTTGGGAATTTGGGGTACAAGCAATGTTGATTTTACTATCGATGAAGGTATGTTGGAATTTTTTGATATGAGTGATTACGAAGCAACTTTCTATCAACAAATTGAAGTAAACTCCTTAGCTTACGTACTTGGAGCGACTCATAAGGTGAAATTTTCGCCTAAAACTGAGATGAAAAATATTATTTCTTTTGTTAGAAGCGACAGCCGAATGCTTGTTGATACTATGAACATGGATGATGGAACAGATTGGGAAGTGGTTTGGCACGAAAATGCCATCGAAAACAAATATTCTGCATATTCGGAACTAACTCACAGATTTTCTTATAATTCCACACTTGTTGGCGGGTTGAAATACGATTTTTACGACTTCAATTATTTGGAGAAAACAGATCCGGAATTCTTTTCCGATGGAATTGTAACAAACGAAAATGGAGACTTTAACCTTTTGCGTGCGTACGCACAATACAGACACAATTTATCTTCAGCATTTTCTGTTACAGGAGGAGTTTTCGGTATGTATAAAACACTTAACGATAAGTACAGCATCGAACCCCGCATGGGAGTAAAATATACGCCTACTGCAAGTCATACAATTGCACTTTCGGGTGGATTGTACAGCCAAATGCAGCCCCGCTCGTTTTATTTTATCAAGACACCTGTACCAGGCGGATTTGAGTACACAAACAAAAACTTGGATTATTCGCGAAGTGCACAGTTAGATGCGTTCTACGATTGGGCTTTTGCTCCTAATTGGCACACAAAAGTTGAGGTGTATTACCAACACTTATACAGTATTCCTGTAAAAAACAATCCTGATTCGTATTGGACTTTGCTACATGCCGGTGGAGCAGGGGATAACTACATACAAAGAGAGGATAGCTTAGTTAGCAAAGGAACCGGAAGAAATTATGGAATAGAGTTTACTATAGAAAAGTTTTTAAGCAAAAATTATTATATGCTGTTTAATACTACTTTGTATAATTCGTCTTATACCAATGGCTTTAACGATAAGCGATGGCGTACAGTTTTCGACGGAAGATTCTTAATGAATTTAGCCTCAGGATATGAATTCAACCTAAAAAACAACTGGACGATTTTTACCGATTTAAAAGGTTCGTGGGCAGGTGGAACTCGTTATACACCAGTGTTGATAGAAGAGACACAAGAAGCTGGTTATATAGTTTTTGATGAAAGTCGTATTAATGCTTTGAAAATTAAAAATTATTTCAGAATTGACTTTCGCTTTGGATATCGCAAAAACCACAAACGCTTTACCGATGAATTGGCAATAGACTTGCAAAACGTAACCAACAGAAGAAATGTTTTGGGAATGTCGTATGATGCACAAAAACATGAATGTGTCGAAGCACTTCTTCCTGGAATTGTGCCTATGGTTACTTACAAAGTTTACTTCTCTTTATAAACCTAAAACAATAATATTATGAAAACACGAAATCTTTTAATTTTTCTTTTGCTCTTTCTTTCGGTAGGAGCTTTGCTTGGCGGTGGTGCATTTATTATTTTTCCCGAAGGATGGATGGAAATGACGCCCGAATTAATGTTGCAACATTCTCCGTTTAAAAACTTTCTAATACCCGGTATCATATTGTTTACCGTGCTTGGTTTAATACCAATTTTTGTTGTTTGGGGATTAATAAAACGCAAGGATTGCAAGTTTGCACAAGCTCTAAACCTACTTCCCGATATGCACTGGTCGTGGACTTGGTCGGTTTACATGGGTTTTGCACTTGTCATTTGGATTTACATGGAAGTCTATTTCTTAAAAGGTTTCCATTGGCTACACACGTTTTACTTCTTCTATGGAGTTTTGCTGTTGGCAATAACTCTTTTAAAACCGCTACGTCAGCAGTATTCTGTAGAAAAACAATCTACTGATAGGTAAAAGCTGATACTGTCTGAGTGGTGAATGGTGTTAGTTACGAGTTTCGAGATTTTCGGTCATTGAGTACCGATATTGAGCGAAGTGAAATATCGGTGTATCGAAATGCCGAAAATGGAGGGTAGTTGGTGCGAGTTACGAGTTTGAGACTCAGAACTCAGAACTCAGAACTAATCCGCAACCCGCACACGAATAAAAAAATTAATAAAATCTTAATGCAATTTTACCATTTCCTTTTTACTAAATTATCTAATTTTGTAAGATATGTAACTACCAGATTATTAACCTTAAATATCATATAATCATGAATAAAGACACATGTTGTAATAACAGGAAAAAAAATACACTCAGCTTTGTTGCTATGCTTGGTATTGTACTTGTACTATGCGGTTTGATTTTGTTTGCCTTTAACATAGGTTGGTTAAATCCGGCATTCAAATCCATTATTTTTTCTTGGCCCATGCTTTTAATTTTGTTGGCGGTTATGGGTTATTTCAAGAGACAGAAAATGTTTCCTACAATCTTATTATTGCTCGGAGTATTTTTCATTTTACCGCGTTTTGAAAGTGTTTATCCGGGCTTTTTAGGCAGTGCAGGTAAAGATTTTACATCTAACTTTTGGCCCCTTCTACTGATAATTATTGGTTTATTTCTAATAATAGAAGTTGTTGTAAGCAGAAAGAAAAGAATTTCTTTTATAACTAATTTTGTTGGTACGCAGTCTGCCACAGGTGAATCAGGCGGATGGATATCAAAAGATATAGTTTTTGGCAGTTCCGAAAGTGTTTTCCTTGAGCCCGTATTTAGGGGCGGAGACCTTGATGTGGCTTTTGGCGGAATAGTTATAGATTTTCGTAAAACCACTTTGCCCGACACGACCGTCCATCTTGATATAGATGCTATTTTCGGTGGAGTAACGCTTTATGTTCCCGAAGATTGGTGCGTAAAACCCAATTTCGATTCCGCTTTTGGCGGGTACAGCGACAAACGTCCAAATGTTACCGCAGCCGACAGCGATAGTAAAAGCAAGCTTATTTTAAAAGGATCTCTGCTTTTTTCAGGTTGTACTGTTCAGTAGTTTATCCATACTCAAGCTAAGATTGTCTTCTATATCAAGCATAGCATTGATAAGATAAACTATATCAAACTGATGCAAATCACTTACTGTGATGCGTGTTTCTGTTATTGTTTTATTGGCAAGAAGTGTTTGTCGTTTGATGCCGTTTAGCAGGTAAGTATCGGGGGTGAAAAAATCGTTATTTTTTCTGAAAACTACATTACTAAACGATGTATCAGTAATGCAATTGTTTTTTACAATTAAAATTTCGTCGCAATCTCCTTTTTTTTGTAACAACTCATTCAGCTCTGACCTGTCTGAGTATTTAAACGAATAATCCACGTTTGCCTCGACTAATTTTAGCGAGTTAATTGTTTTTGTTTGGTATTCAGTAAATGTGATATTCAGAATTTGTTTGTGATACACAATGCTGCATTTTACTTTAGGGCTTTCTCTCAGTTCTGTCGGCATTTGTACAGATAAATCGGGTAGAATAGGGGCTTGAAATCCAAAGCTATGAGCGGTATTTTGCATTCGCTTTATGTGCTGTTCAAGGTTTTGTGCAACGCCGTTTTTTATACAAATAGTTTCAAGAAACATATTACTCGTTTAAAAAGGTAAATATACTTTCTGAATAGCTTCCAAATACTCGCTTTCGCAATTACTATCGGCTGTAATTCCACCACCGCTGCGAAAATACATTTTGCCGTTTTCTTCTTCAATAAAGCGAATTAAAACACCTGAATCTAAATTTTCTCCATCAAAATAACCAACCACACCGCTATAATAGCCGCGAGTTTGTTGTTCGCATTCGCGTATAACACGCAAAGCAGCATCGCGTGGAGAACCCGAAATAGAACCAGCCGGAAGCAATTTAAAAAACAAGTTTCCTAAGTTTTGCAGATAATCATAGGGTAGGGTGCCTTCAATTTCGGAGCTTGTCTGCAAAATGTAGCCATTGTTTGTTTTTAACTTGTCTATATATCTAAAACGGTTTACCTTAACATTGCTTGCAACACGCTCCAAATCATTGCAGGTGAGCTTTGCCATAGTCTGATGTTCGGCTAATTCTTTGCTGTTGTTTAGTAATATTTCCGCAGCATTTGGTAAAGTAGTATCAATTGTGCCTTTCATAGGATGAGAAAAGATTTTTCCTTCTTTTATTACAACAAATCTTTCAGGCGAAAAACAGACAAACTTTTCAGGAACATACAGACGGTACTTTGCTTCGCTATGCTCAAATATTTTCTGCAACGATAGCGATGTTTTTATAGGAGTTTTTATGGTAAGATTTAGCAATGATATTTCGCCTTTACGTAAGGCATCCATAGCATAATTAAATCGTTTTTCGTAAGTTTCAAAGCTTTCGGGGAAACGTTCAAACACGAAATCCTTATCTTGCAAAGAACCTTTGTCGGCGTTACTAATACCGTTGATATCAAAAAGAATATGAGTTTGCTGTAACGGATTTTCAATAAAAAATCCTTCGCTCATTTCGTAATTAACGGCAAACAGAAACGGAGTTTTCGTCTTTCCCGCCTCATTCATCTTAGCTATAATTTGTCGGCAACTGATAAACATGCTGCAAAACTACAATAAATTTGTGAGTGGTGAGTGGTCGGTGTTAGTCACGAGTTTCGAGTTTTATATTTTCGGTCATTGTGGCGGCTGAAGGTCGCTGAGTGCCGAAGGCGTATCGAAGCGCCGAAGCCCGAAATGCCGAAAATGGAGGGTAGTTGGTGCGAGTTACGAGTTTGAGACTCAGAACTCAGAACTAATCCACACCTCGCACCAGCCAACAGTTATTCCAATTAGGCTTTTTTTGTAATCAATAAACTATTCAGGTTTCAATTTTGTTTTTTTCATTTTCTTTGCTTGTCCAAAGAAAACGAAACAAAAGAAAAGACACTTTTTACAAGGAATTTTTTATTGCCTTGTGGCAATAAAAACCGTATAAAAGAAACTAAAT
>JAPXLB010000002.1:0-233244 GCA_033809755.1 Lentimicrobiaceae bacterium | reverse complement strand
ACAAGAATTGAAACAAATAGTAAAAGATCAACAAAAACTAATTGAAAAGTTGAGTAATAAGTAGTTGCGTGTTGCGGGTTGCGTGTTACGGGTTATTGGGGTAGCAATGAACCCCGAGACTTTAGGAACAATAAATGAATGAATCATAATTGCCACTCATCACCCATCACTCACCACCCATCACCCAACAAAATTTTTAACAAAAACAGGTAGAAATACCTATTGACAGAGTCATTTTTTTATGTTCATTTGCAGAGTAAAATATATGGTCGAGTACCTAAAAACTCAAAAACCCACGTAAAACCAAATATTAACAACTAAAAATTAAGAAAGGAGGAAAAAAAAGAAACAACAAAACAAAAAAGTGCCGCTGTTGCGGAATGAAGAAGTTAACAAATTAAATTAACAAATTAAAAACACACATTATGATTAAAAAATTCACATTAATTGCATTATCTCTGTTTATAGCATCCTTGCTATACTCACAGAGTATTCCACGTCAGGTGTTGAGTTCAGCAGGAACCAACAGCACCGGAGGTAACTTGCAGTTGTCGTGGACTATGGGTCAGCCTACACCGGTTGAAAACATTAACCCTGCTAATTTTTACATAACGCCGGGTTATCAACAAGGTGACGAAGGCTACGTAAACGTGCCAAAACCCGAAATTATCGACAACTCTATTTCATGCTATCCTAATCCGGCAACCGAAGTAGTAAACCTTCAGGGAACCTTGCCTTCAGATGGAGCATGTACTTACAGCTTGTTAGACAACAGCGGTAAGCTACTATCGGTAGGCAAATTTCAATCAGAGCCGGGCAACCGTTTAAACGCTCAAATACAGGTTGAGCACCTAAGTGCAGGAGTGTACTACATACACTTGCAAGGCGGTGAGCAAAAACCATACAGAGCATTAAAAAAGATAACAGTTTTGAAATAATTTAAACGCAAACTCCCGCAGTGCGGGGGAAAACAAAAAAAACAAAACATTAACAAATTTAAAATTACAAAAAGATGAAAAAATTAACAACTTTCAGTTTAATAATTTTATTAAGCTTATTAAGTATAAGCGTAATGGGTCAAGTGCCTCAAAAGATTAATTATCAGGCAGTAGCCAGAAATTCGGCAGGTCTTCCCATAGCTAACAAACAAATTGCAGTAAAATTCACTATTCGCACAGGTTCAAGCAGTGGTAGCGAGGTGTTTTCGGAACGTCATACCCCATGGACCAACTCCTTAGGAACATTTAATGCCATTATAGGTTATGGTAACCCAATATACGGTTCGTTTGGAGCAATAAACTGGGCAACCGGCACCAAATGGTTACAAATAGGAGTTGATGAGCACGGTGGCACCAACTACGTGGATATGGGTACTTTTGAAATGCTTTCAGTACCTTATGCACGCTTGGCACAAGACGTTGTGAATAAAAACGATGCCGACGCCGACCCAACCAACGAGTTGCAAACCTTGAGCATAAGCGGTACACAGCTAACCATAAGCCAAGGTAACACAGTGACATTACCCAGCAGTGGTGGTGGCGACAACTGGGGTACACAAGTAGTACAAACCGATGCTACGTTATCCGGCGAAGGCACTACAGCCAACAAACTAAAAATAGCCCAACAAGGAGCTACAACCGGACAAGTATTAAAATGGAACGGCAGTACCTGGGCACCGGCTAATGATAATACCGGTGGTAGCGGTGGTGGAACACCCGGTGGTGTTGATGGTAGTATACAGTACAATAGTAGCGGTTCTTTTAACGGTAGCGAAAATTTTAGATATAGTGGAGGCGATATTTATTTGGAATCTCCAAGCTATTATACTGCTCTCAGGATGAATGGAGGAACAAGTCCTGATTTTAATAAAGGCTCAAGACTACTTTTGTGCGAGAGATGGTGCCTTGAAGATGTTGGAGCTGACAAGCATTTTAGAATTCGTGCATTCAGTGGTGGATCGTCTACCAATACCGCAACACCTTTTGTTATTAACCACAATTCAGGTAGAGTTGATATTGGTGAAATAAGCACTTCAACTGACTGGTACACTGGCTCAAAACTAAGAGTTGATGGTGGTACGCAAAGAGGTTTAATGGCAGGAACTAACAGTGGTTCGCACGCTGCAGCTGTTTTTAGAAATGTACATTCAAGTGGTATTGCTTTAGAACTTGAAAATAATTCAAGCACTAAGCCGGCACTTGTTATACAAAATCTATCAGATGGAAGTTATGGCATGCAAATTAACAAAGCTAACGGAAACAAGTATTTTGAAGTTGAAGCTTATGGTAATTCAGACTCCAGAGCAGGCAGGCTCAGGATGATAGGTACAGATCAAATTTTTTCCATGAGAACAGATGTGCTTAATTCCAACACAGGACTTTACATTTGGGCAGGAGAAAACGGCACTACTGGAACAGGCCTATTTTTCGGGTATTATTCACCTTGGAATGAAGGTTACTTAGAGCCAGCATATGACGACAAGGTTAAACTTGGGGAAAGTTCAAAAAGGTTTAAAGCGGTATATGCAACAAACGGTACCATACAAACTAGTGACGAACGCGACAAAACTTCTATGCAAGACTTAGGCTACGGCTTGCAATCGGTATTAAAATTGCGTCCTATCAGCTTCCAATGGAAAAATGAAGGTAGCAGATTGGGAACAGGAACCAACTTAGGTTTCTCGGCTCAAGAATTGCAACAAATTATACCCGACGCAGTTGTTGCCGAAAAAGGTAAAACTCCTGAAGATGCCGATCATACCTACTACGGCGTAAAATATGCCGAAATAATACCCGTTCTGGTTAAAGCTATACAAGAACTAGAACAAATTGTAAGCGACCAACAAGAACAAATTAACAGATTGAGTGGCAGGTAGATGGGGCTAGTGTTGAGTATTGAGTATTGAGTATTGAGTATTGAGTATTGAGGAAACTCATTACCCACCACCCATCACCCATCACTCACCACCCATCACTCATCACTCATCACAAAAATACAAACACAAATAAATATTAAATAAAATGAAAAAAATAATTAGTATATTAGTAGTAGCATTTGTATGCTTAATGGTAACTCCAACAAATGCACAAATAGACGTAAAAAGATTAGGTAAGCAAATTAAGCGTTCGACCGAAGAAAGGGTTGAACAAAAGGTTAAACAAAAATCGTATCAAACAACCGAAAAAGGTTTCGATAAAATTGAGCAATCTGCTAAAAAAGGTATGGGCAGAAAAGGTAGCAAACCCACAAGATCAGGCTCGAAATCAGGTTCTAGTTCAACTTCAAGCACAGGCACGGTATCAGTTGTAAAAGCTAAAGGCAACGATATTTACGTTTCTTTTTCAAAAGGTAACAATCGTAACGACGGCACCAAAGAAGCTCCCTATAAAAACATTCAAAAGGCTATAAACGACGCCAAAGACGGTGATGTTATTCGTATAGCCGAAGGTAATTATTTGGGACTAATGAATATTGGTTTCATTGAGCTAGATAAAGCAGTTAGTTTGGTAGGAGGCTATAATAGCGACTTTACCAAACGTGATCCTATAAAATATCAAACTACCATACAGCCTCGCCCCGAACAATCGGGTACTTCATCAAACAAAAGCCTTCTTACTGTAAATTTAAAGAATGCAAATGTTGTATTCGACGGTTTAATTTTAGATAGAGGCTGGCAAACAGGTTATAGTATTAGCAGTAACGACGCCGATCGTGGTCAGCCCGAAGGTGTTGAAACAGGAAGGTTTTTACCTCCTCCAACAAGAGGCGGAAATCACGGAGTAACTCATGTACTGTCGAATGTTCAACCGCTTTTGGGTGGTTCAGCTGAAAATTGCGATATAACAATTCAAAATTGTATATTCCTTAATGCCAGCAACTATGGCATTCAGATGGGAATACGCACTTCAACAGTCAGAGTTATAAACAATTTGTTTGTAAATTCGCGTATGGCTGCAGTCGAAATACGTGGTACTTCGGCTGCTCATGCTGCTATACAAGAAGATGTTGAGTTTGCGTACAATACCATACTTTTTGCTTGGAGCCGCACAAAAGAATTTGAAGATATGGGATATGGATTCCGTTTCATGACCGGAGTACATTATAATATTCACGATAATATTATAGGAGGTGCATGCTTCTCAGGTCTTGACAAAACACGTATCGACTCTCGCGAAGCAAGTAGAGAAATTCATGTCAACGACAACTTATTCTTTTTAAACAAGCAAGCCGACCTCACGCTACCAAGTCAAGGAGGATTGTTTATGCGTATTCGTACCGATATGTTCGAGGATGTTGAAGACCTTTCCAGCGCCGAAGGTAATATCACAGCAACACCCGAGGACTATCCTCAACTTACCGATGCTATCGATCATGCTTACTTGAACGGATTTATAAATGCTGCTTACAAGGAAGAGGCAAGCCACGATCCAAATTCACCGGCAAACGTGTTCCGTCAGGCTATGGGTATGAATATGACTGGTACCATCAAAAGTACTGTAACTATGTTTCATAACTATTATCCCTTGGAAAAAGCTATTAAATTGATTGGAGCTATTGAAGATTACGGAATGCAAGAAATTGAATAAAAAGTTCTTTTATGTACAACTTTCGTAGTTGTTGCAGTCAAGTATAAGTTAATATCGTCTCACTTGTTGATGAAACAAGTGAGACGTAGTTAACGTTTGAAAAAAGCCTATGAAAAATAATATGTGTTAAATTATACTACACACCTTTAACTCCTAAGTGTAAGAGTTTTTATATAACAAAATAAAAATAATAAGAGATGAAAACTGAGACATTAATTATTTCTATAGCCATTGTAATTTTAATTATGCTACTAGGTGTAGTTAGAATATATAATAGGCTAGTTAAGTTCGAAGAAGATGTAAAAACGTCTTGGAGTCAGGTAGAAACACAATATCAGCGTCGTGCCGACCTCATACCGAATTTGGTTAATACTGTAAAAGGCTACGCTCAGCACGAACGAGAAACACTAGAAGAAGTTATTAATGCTAGAGCTAGCGCTACCAATACTCAAGTTAACATCGATAATATTGATGAAAACATTCTTGCGCAATATCAAAACATGCAAGACCAATTAAGCAAAGCTTTATCGAGGCTTTTGCTTGTTATTGAACGGTACCCCGATTTAAAAGCAAATGAGAACTTTATATCACTTCAATCGCAATTAGAAAGTACTGAAAATAGAATAGCTTATGAAAGAAGGCGTTTTAATGAGGCGGCGAAAGAGTACAATACTTACGTCAGGCGCTTCCCAACCAATTTGTTTGCAAGACTGTTTAATTTTACAGAAAAACCTTACTTCAAATCTGTTGAAGGCGCCAAAGATGCAGTTGAAGTTAATTTTTAATATTAAAAGTTGTCGGTAATGTTTTGTCGTTGATTTTTTTTATCTTTGCAATGGTACTGATAATGAGTTTTTTGTTAACAAATATTTAATAAGTTATAAGCATATTATGGCATTGTTTATGCTTGATAAATAAATAAAAATTATAAACATATGAAAGTAACAGTTAACGATACAATCATTCAACTTCACGACGGAGCCAAAGTAATAGATGCAGTCAGGAAGTATTACGCAATTAAAAATCAACAACTACCTGATCCGATGCCACAAGTAAAAGACGGATATGGGAATGTTGTAGGCGAAGATGGTAGCCTTTCTGAAAATTCAGTCTTGAAAGTTTCCGTAGACTTTGCGGATGCCGAAAAGAAAGAAACATTTTGTAGTAAATTGAAATCAATTTTTTGTCGTAACAAAAATAAATAATTGGTTTTGCGGGTTACGGTTATCCTGAAGTTTCGAGACATCACGCAATCCGTAACACTCAACACGTATCACTAATAAAAATAATAAACATATGAAAAATTTTAAAACAATACTCTTAGTACTTTGCGGATTACTTATAGTTCCGCTTTTGCTTACAAATTGTAAGAAACAAACCCAAAACGAAGTTGTAATATTGTCGGTAAACGATATGCATGCCAATGTCGACAACTTCCCAAAATTCGCAGCTCTTGTCGATAGCCTGCGTGGCGTATATCCCGATTTACTGTTGGTTTCGGCAGGCGACAATCAAACAGGTAATCCGGTTAACGACCAATATTCGGAAAAAGGTTTGCCAATGATAGAACTGATGAACGCCGTAAAGTTTGATCTCACTTGCTTAGGAAATCACGAATTTGACGTAGGTTTGGAACAACTTGATGCTTTAATAAGTAAATCAAATTTCGATTACATATGTGCAAACATGCAAGCTCCAACAATTCCCGATTTTAATGTAAAACCTTACGTTATTTGTCAACTTGATAACGGAGTTAAGGTAGCTTTCTTAGGATTGTTGCAAATCAACAATCAGGGTATTCCCGATACACATCCCGCCAGAGTAAAAGATGTGGTTTTCACCGATCCTTATGAAGTAGCTCCAAACTATGCATTTCTTAAAGATTCTGCCGATGTTTTTGTAGCTGTAACGCATCTAGGCTTTGAAGAAGATGTGAAATTATCGGAAATAATGGCAGACAAAGGTTTACACCTTATTATAGGTGGACACTCGCACACAATTGTAGAAGATCAACAAGTTCATAACGGAATTGTCATCACACAAACCGGAAACAAAGTTCGTAATGCAACTTTGCAACGTATAAATGTTGATAACAAAAAAGTGTCAATTACCACACAACTTATCAGTATAGATAATATTACTAAAGAAGATTCGAGTGTCAGAGCTATGGTCAACAAGTACAACGATTCTCCAACTCTATCGGTTGTGGTTGGTCAGGCAAGTGCTGATTTTACAACCTACGACGCTTTAGGTTATTTAATGGCTGATGCCAACAGAACTATAGCCAATGCCGATTTAGCTCTTCAAAACCCTGGTGGTGTTAGAATTAACGAGCTTAAAAAAGGTGATATCACTTTGTTAGATGTTTACAAATTAGACCCGTTTGGCAACGAATTGATTACTAAGAATCTTACAGGACAAGAAGTTCTTAACTACCTATATGCTTCGTATCCGGTAGATAACAACGAAACTATTCCTTCGGGCTTTGATGTAAAATACACTTTTGATGCCGATAAAAAGGTCGAAAAAATAGAAGCATTTATAAAAGGAAAACCAATAGATTTGAATAAAACCTACAAAGTAGCATTGAGTTCGTATACCGCTACTGCGTACAATTTTGAACATCAAGATGCTGGTACATCAATGTTTATAACTACTGCTCAGGCTTTAATTAATCACATTCAAAATGTAAAGACAGTTAAAGACTACAGCAAAGAAAATAGAATTACTCAAATTTCTAAGTAAGATAAATAAACCTTTAACCTTTAAAAATTAAAACCTATGAAAAAAATTATTTTAATTGCAAGTATTTTAATTTGCGCATTAGCAACAAAAGCACAAGTCGTTTATGTTACTGAATACAAAAGCGATGCAGACAAAATCGTTTATGTAACCGATTACAAAAGCGATGCTGATATGTTGGTTTACAAAACCGAGTATAAAAGTGATGCCAAAAAGGATAGTGGCTTATGGTATTATACAAAATACAAAAGCGACGCCGATTGGGTTATCTACTTTACAAAGTACAAAAGCGATGCTAATTTGATTATCTACTATACCGACTATAGGAGTGATGCAGGTTGGAGAAATCGGAAATAGTTTAATGTAAGGGTTAATTAATTTGAAAAGGCTGCTCATAATAATACGTGGGTAGCCTTTTTTGTTTTAGCTTTCAGCCCCGAAACTTCGGGGCTCTCGGGTTTTGGGTTTCGTGTTGTCCCGAAGTTTCGGGACTAACGGCTATCCACTTCCGTCTTCCATCTTCCGACTTCGGTCTTCTGGCTTCGGTCTTCTGGCTTCGGTCTTTCGTCTTCGGTCTTCCGACTTCGGTCTTCCGACTTCTAACTCCTAGATTTTACTACTTTTTTCAATCAACAACCCACTACATTATCACAACTTTTATACATTTGTAATATGAAACGAATATTTTTTACAATATTATTATTCTTTGCATCGAACTTAATGTTTGGTCAGTTTGTTATAAAACAGGATCAGATTTCGCATCCTATACAAATACCGTTATCGTTTAGCGGTTCGTTCGGAGAGTTAAGAAGCGATCACTTCCATTCAGGTATAGACTTAAGAGTACAGCAAAAAGAGGGTTTACCTATTTATGCAGCCGACGACGGTATTGTAAGTCGTATTAAGGTGTCGCCTGTGGGCTACGGAAACGCTTTATACATTAGCCACGCAAACGGAATAACAACCGTTTACGGACACTTACGAAATTACAACGATGTTATAACCAAGTACGTTACTAAGCAACAATACAAAAGACAAAGCTTTGCAGTTGATTTGTTTCCATCTCCCTTTGTCGATAAAATTTCGGTCAAAAAAGGTGAAATCATTGGTTATGCCGGAAATACCGGTTCTTCAGGTGGACCGCACTTGCATTTTGAAGTCAGAAATACTGTAACCGAACGTCCGCTAAATCCTTTATTGTTCGGTGTTAAGGTAAACGATATTCATTATCCCGAAATTCAGAGCCTTAAGTCATATTCCGAAAATAAATCAGAAATAGTTAATTATCCTCAATCGGATAAAATTTTTAAAGTAATTGCAGTTTCCAACAAAAAATATAAACTATCTACCGATACCATTACTTTGAGCGGCGAGTACAGCTTTGGTGTAAAAGCAATTGACCGCATGACTTCTAAAAACGACAGAAACGGTTGGTATATGATGGAAGTATTTATAGATGATGAGCCTTTATTTGAAATAAAAATGGATAGTTTTAGTTTTGCCGAATCAAGGTATATAAATGCATCTATCGATTATTACGAATATGATAAAGGTAATGGCAGGTACATTGTAACCAAAAAGCTGCCTGGAAATAAGTTTTCTTGTTTCAACACATTCAATGGAAATGGAATATTTAACTTTCAACCAAATAATGTCTATAAGGTAGAAGTTAAAATATCCGATTATAGCGAAAAAACTTCGGTATTGGAATTTTGGGTAAAAAGCGCCGATGATAGTGCATTCGTCTCAACTCCTAACATCGAAAGTACTTTCACAAATCTGTTTTTGTACAACCAAGAAAATAAGTTTAGCAATGATGAAATAGAAGTCGTTATCCCAAAAGGCTCGCTGTACCAGGATATGTATTTTGAATGCAGTAGTACAAAACAAAATACCAATAGTTATTCCGATATTTTTCAAATTCATAGTTCATCAGTGCCATTACACAAGCACATAAAAGTTGGTATAAAAAAGCATAACATTCCCGAAGAGTTAAAATCAAAAACTATTGCAGTACGTATTGATAAAAAGAATAAGAAATCTTCGGTAGGTGGCGAATTTGTTAGCAACGGTCATTTTATATTTTCAACACGCAGTTTTGGCAATTATGTATTAGAAGTTGATACAGTCAAACCTTCGATAAGCAATATCACCGGCAAAAATGTTGGTGTTTTAATTTTTAGGGTTTACGACGAATTGTCAGGAATAGCCGATTATAAAGGAGTTTTGAATGGAAGCTGGGCTTTGGTTTCGTGGGATCCAAAAACCAAGGCAATGAAGTACACATACGACCATTTGGTTAAAAAGGGTCAAAACGAATTTGTACTTCACGTAACCGACAAAGTTGGTAACAAAAATAAATTAAGAGTAGTTTTTAATAATTAGAAGTCATGCCGAAATACAAATCAATTATAGCAAATATATACAATCAGGTAAAGGATATGGATTTGGGAGGCAAAGTTGCAACCTACATACCCGAGTTAGCCAAAGTTAATCCCAATTATTTTGGAGTTCATTTGTCGTCGGTTGATGGCAATGAGTGCGGCATAGGCGATTATCAAATTCCATTTTCGATACAAAGTATTTCCAAAATTTTTATTTTGAGTTATGCTTATGTATTATTTGGCGAAAAATTGTGGCAAAGAGTAGGAGTTGAGCCTTCGGGTACACCTTTCAATTCGCTTATACAGTTAGAAAGCGATAAGGGAATACCCCGAAATCCATTCATCAACGCAGGCGCTCTCGTTGTGTGTGATATGCTCGTTAGCGAACTCAAAAACCCTTTACCGGATTTATTTAATTACATGAAAAAAATAACTCAAATAGACGATATTTATTACAATAAAACGGTGGCAGAATCTGAAAAAAAAGCCGGTTATCGTAATGTAGCATTGTGCAACTTTATTAAATCTTTCGGCAATATTGATAATGAACCGGAAGAGGTTTTAGACTTTTATTTTAAAATATGTTCTATTGAATTAAGCTGCCAACAGATGTCGAAAGCATTTTTGTATTTAACCAGTGATAAATTTAGGGTAAATAACCCCGAAATTCAATTAAACGAAAGCCAAGCCAAGCGAATAAAAGCATTAATGCAAACCTGCGGTTTTTACGACGAATCGGGCGAATTTGCTTTTAAAGTAGGATTACCCGGCAAAAGTGGAGTAGGAGGTGGAATTATAGCAATTTGCCCCGATAGATACTCTATAGCAACGTGGAGTCCACTACTAAACCAAAAGGGAAACTCACAAAAAGGTTTTTTGTTTTTAGAACAATTTACAACCCAAACCGCAGTATCAATATTTTAAATGAAATGTACTTCCTTTAATTCTTTTGCGAATAGATGAAGTTTTTTTTCAATTTTTTGTGATGTCTTCTTGCTTGGTTTTCGATAACCTTGCACATATTGATTCAGTTGCGTTTTATTGACACCTGTAAGCCTTTCCAAACCTGCATAGCTAATTATTTTTGAATAATATTGCAAAAATGAAGGCAAATCGTAAACATATTTAAAAGTTAAATTAGGATATGTTTTACCTTCTTCATTATATAATTCTTTCATCTCCTCATTGCTAACAAGAAAATCTTCAATTGTTTCCTGAACGGTTGAACCTTCGCCAAATAATGAGAAGTCTATATCATAATTTATATCCGGATCGATTACAGCTTCGTATCTATTATCGTCTTTTTGTATTAAAACTTGTATTTCCATAATGTATATTATATTTCGTTTGTAAAGATAATGCTATTTATATTAATAGCAAATGTTTTTTTGTAAAATAAACTGCTTATTTATTTCTTAATCTGAAAAAATATATACCTTTGCAGAAGTTTATTACAAGTGGAAAGATTTGATTGCTTGCAACCACATAAAAAAATGCTAAAAACATTTCTGCAGCCAAATCTTCCATTTTATTTATTTAACCAATTAAAATCATAAAAGATGAAGTATTTATATACATCGGAAAGTGTTTCGGAGGGTCATCCCGACAAAGTTGCAGATCAAATTTCAGATGCACTATTAGACGAATTTTTACGCCATGATGAAAACAGTAAAGTGGCATTAGAAACTCTTGTTACAACAGGTTTGGTAGTTTGTAGCGGAGAAGTCAGAACCAAATGTTATGTTGATATTCAGTCTGTGGTTCGCAAAACCATTGATAAGATTGGATATAATAAAGCCGAGTATCGTTTCGATAACAATTCGTGTGGCATTATTAGCACAATTGAAGGACAGTCGGATGATATTTTCATGGGTGTTGGCAAAAAAAATGCCGAAGATCAAGGCGCAGGCGACCAAGGCATGATGTACGGCTATGCTACCAACGAAATGGATAATCTCATGCCTATGCCTATCGAAATTTCGCATATCATTTTGCAGGAACTAGCAAAAATACGTCGCGAAGGTAAATACATGAAATACCTACGACCTGATAGCAAATCGCAAGTTACTATCGAATACGACGATCATAAGCCTGTCAGAATTGATACTATCGTTATTTCAACTCAGCACGACGAATTTATTAAGCCTAGTGGTAACTCAGAAAAAGCTATTACAAAAGCAGACAAAGAAATGCAAAATCAGATAAAGGCTGATATTATTAAATATTTAATGCCGAGAGTAGCCGAGCAAGTTCCCGCAAATGTTAAAAAAATGCTTAGCGATTCAAAGATCAAATATTTTGTAAATCCAACAGGTAAGTTTGTAATAGGCGGACCTCACGGTGATACCGGACTTACAGGTCGTAAAATTATTGTCGACACTTACGGCGGAAAAGGTGCTCACGGTGGTGGAGCTTTTTCGGGAAAAGATTCTTCAAAGGTCGACCGCTCGGGTGCTTATGCAGCCAGATATATAGCCAAAAACATGGTCGCAGCAGGAGTTGCCGACGAAATGCTTGTGCAAATAGCCTATGCTATTGGTGTAGCCAAACCGGTAAGTATTTTTGTCGACACGAATAATACTGCTAAAGCTAAAGACGAAAAGGGAAAAATCGTATCAGATGCTTTTATTGCTAAAAAAATTACCCAATTATTCGATTTACGACCTTATAATATTATTAAAACTTTTGGCTTAAAGAATCCTATTTATGAACCTACTGCATCGTACGGACATTTCGGAAGAACACCCTACGAAATGGAAGTAGAAGTATATTATTCCGACGATAAAACAAAATCTAAAAAAGACAAAAACACTGAAAAATATTACAAAAAAGTTTCATTTTTTGCTTGGGAAAAATTAGATGCAGTTGAGAAGATAAAAAAGGAGTTTAATATTAAGTAATTTGAGTTGTTTCCGGTGTTTTGAGTTGCGGGTTACGGGTTAGTTTTGAGTAAGGAGTCAGAAGTTTTGAGCTAAAATTTGATAATTCTAATTTCTTACTTCTAATTTCTAACTTTTCCTATCAACGTCTATGTGTAAATATAACAAAAAAAGCCTTACATCGTTCTGTAAGGCTTTTTTATTGCAATTATTGATGGTGTATCCTATTAGTTACAACCACAATCTTTACTTCTGTACTCATCAATAATATCTCTAACAGCGTCAGGCGATATACGTCCGTAAACTTTTTCACCAACCATCACAACAGGAGCTAAACCGCATGCACCAACGCATCTTAAGCAACTTAGCGAAAATTTTCCGTCTGGGGTAGTTTCACCAACTTGAAGATTTAAAATACGCATAAACTCGTCTAACACCTTTTCGGCGCCACGCACGTAGCAAGCTGTTCCCATACATATGCTGATAGGATGCTCGCCCTTAGGAACCATACTGAAAAATGAATAAAAGGATACTACACCGTAAACCTGAGCCACCGGAATATTTAATTCATCGGCAATCAGTTCCTGAACTTCAGCAGGTAAGTAACCGAGTACTCCTTGTGTTTTGTGCAACACGTTTATCAGTTCGCCTTTATCGTTGTTGTATTCTTTACAAATTGCCTTAATTTGTTCAACTTTTGTATTACTTAATTTTATTTTTGCCATAATGTTAAAATTTTTTGAGTTAAATTATTCATTAATCTCGATGGTTTTGCTTTTTATCGAAATAATGAGTGTGTAATAATTGATGAGCTTTTTCGCCCAAAGGTTTGCCCAAAAATTCTTTATATAGCTTTTGTATATAAGGATTTTCGTGCGATTTTCTTATAGGTTTACTCTTATCTTCGTCGTATAGAGCTTTCTGACGAGCAAGCAAGATAGAAGAATCGCCGTGGTGAAGCGGCTGACCGCCTCCGCCGACACAACCTCCTGGACAAGCCATAATTTCAATAGCGTGGAAACTGCTATCTCCGGCTCTAACTCTTTCTAACAATTTTCTAGCGTTACCCAATCCGTGTGCAATACCAATTTTAATCGGAGTTCCGTCAAAATCAACGGTAGCTTCACGAATACTTTCCATTCCTCTTAGCTCAGTAAAGTCAACATTTTCTAAGGTTTTACCTGTAAAGACTTCGTATGCTGTACGAGTAGCAGCTTCGATAACACCACCGGTAGCACCGAAAATAACAGCAGCTCCTGTAGATTCGCCTAATGGTGCGTCGTAATCGCTTTCGGGTAATGAGTTGAAATCGATGTTAGCTTGCTTTATTAGATGAGCTAATTCTCGTGTAGAAATTGAAAAGTCCACATCAGGATTTCCGTCTGTCGAAAATTCTTCACGGGTGCATTCAAATTTCTTAGCCAAACAAGGCATGATAGAAACAACTATCAAGTCTTGACGTTTGATTTTGAGCATATCTGCAAAATATGTTTTTGCAATAGAACCGAACATTTGTTGTGGAGAACGTGCTGTTGACGGTACGTCTAGCATATCTGGGAATTGGTGTTCGAAGAAATTAACCCAACCTGGGCAGCAGGAAGTAAGAATAGGTAACTTAACAGTAGTATCGCCTTTAAGGTGACGGCTAATTCTGTCTAATAGTTCTGAGCCTTCTTCCATAATTGTAAGGTCGGCTGCAAAGTCGGTATCGAAAACGTAGTCGAATCCGAGTTCCTTAAGTGCCGAAACCATTTTTCCTGTAACACTTGTTCCTGGTTCTAAGCCAAATTCTTCGCCAAGTGCGGCTCTGACTGCCGGTGCCGTTTGAACAATAACTGTTTTTGTTGGGTCGGCAAGCATTCTGATAAGCAGATTTGTGTGGTCAACTTCGGTTAATGCACCGGTCGGACATACAGCAACGCATTGTCCGCAGTATGTACAAGCGCTTTTATCCAAATCTTGTTCGAATGCAGGTGCTACTACCGAGGTGAAACCTCTGTTAATAGCCGACAAAGCTCCTACGGTTTGAATTTCGTTACACATCATTTCGCAACGTCTACACATTATACATTTGTCAATATCGCGAATAATTGATGGTGACATATCTTTTTTAAATTTCGATTGTTCGCCTTGGTATTCTATTTCTCTGATACCAAGATCGTGAGCTAGTGTTTGCAAGTCGCAGTTGCCGCTCTTAGCACATACTAAGCAGTCGGTAGGGTGATTGCTTAAAATTAATTCTAAAACGGTTTTTCTTGCATTTAAAACTCTAATATTGTGTGTGTTAACAACCATACCTTCGGTGCATTCGGTAGCACAGGCAGGTGCGAGGTTACGTCTTCCTACTACTTCAACAACGCATATACGGCAACCTGCAGGACGGTTTGTAATGTTAAAATCTTCGAGGTGTAGATAACATAGTGTGGGTATATTAATACCAACACTTTTAGCGGCGTCTAGTATAGTTGTGCCACGTTTTACCTCAACTTCTTTATTATCAATTGTTAATTTTATTTTATCCATATTCTTAATTATTTTTCTTGAGTGATAAATTATTTTACGTGTTGGTTATTTTATAGATATTGCATTAAATTTACATCTTTCTATACAAGCACCACATTTAATACACTTTTCTTGGTCTATAACGTGAGCTTCTTTTCTTTCTCCCGAAATTGCATTAACGGGGCAATTTCTGGCACAAGCTGTACAGCCAACGCAGTTTTCCGGGTCAATAACGTATTTCATCAACGCTTTACAACGTCCGCTGGGGCATCTGTGTTCTTGGATGTGAGCGACGTATTCGTCGTAGAAACCGTCTAATGTTGATAAAACCGGATTTGGTGAAGTTTGTCCTAAACCGCAAAGTGCAGTATCTTTAATAACAGTACTTAAGTTGCGTAGCAGGTCAATGTCTTCCATTTTGCCTTTTCCTTTACAAAT
Organism: Lentimicrobiaceae bacterium; assembly: GCA_033809755.1. Lineage (GTDB taxonomy): Bacteria > Bacteroidota > Bacteroidia > Bacteroidales > UBA4417 > UBA4417. The sequence continues at coordinate 217,713 of JAPXLB010000002.1, read as the reverse complement.
TCTGTCAAGTATTTCGTTAAGGCGTTTGTTTCCAATTCTACAGGGAGCACATTTTCCGCACGATTCTTCAACAGTAAAATCTAGGTAAAACTTAGCGATAGAGACCATACAGTCGTCTTCGTCCATAACAACCATACCTCCCGAACCCATCATTGAGCCTGCTTTCACAAGGTTATCAAAGTCGATAGGTAGGTCAAGGTGTTTTTCAGTTAAGCAACCGCCCGAAGGACCGCCGGTTTGAACAGCTTTAAACTTTTTACCGTCTTTAATTCCACCTCCAATTTCAAAAATAACTTCTCTAAGGGTTGTTCCCATAGGGACTTCAATTAGTCCAACGTTGTTAATTTTTCCTGCCAGAGCAAATACTTTGGTACCTTTTGATTTTTCGGTTCCAATTGATGAGAACCATTCGGCACCTTTGTTAATAATAACAGGAACGTTAGCAAATGTTTCGACGTTATTAACGTTGGTAGGTTTTCCTAAATATCCTGAAACACTAGGGAATGGTGGTTTTAGGGTTGGTTCACCTCTTTTACCTTCCATAGAGTGTATAAGAGCCATTTCTTCGCCACAAACGAAGGCACCGGCTCCGTAGCGTAATTCAATGTTGAAATTAAAATCTGTGCCTAAAATTCCATCTCCAAGAAGTCCTAATTCTTGTGCCTGACCAATTGCTATTTTCAGACGTTGGATAGCAAGAGGATATTCGGCTCTAATGTATATAAGTCCTTTATCAGCACCTATACAATAGCCGCAAATAGCCATAGCTTCTATAATTGAGTGCGGGTCGCCTTCAAGTATAGACCTATCCATAAAAGCGCCTGGGTCGCCTTCGTCGGCATTACAAACAACATATTTTTGATCGCTTACACTTTTCGATGTGATTTCCCATTTCAAACCTGTTGGGAAACCTGCACCACCTCTTCCACGTAGTCCGCTATTTTTCATCTCATCAATCACTTGTTGAGGTGTCATTTCGGTAATACATTTTGCAAGGGAAGCGTAGCCGTCTCTCGAAATATATTCATCAATATTTTCAGGATCGATAAATCCGCAGTTACGCAGGGCAATACGTAATTGTTTGCGGTAAAAACCCATGTGTTTCGAGTCTTCAATAGTTTCTTTCTTTGCAGGGTCTTTGTACAGAAGTCTTTCAACTCTACGACCTTTAATCACGTGTTCGGCAATGATTTCTTCAGCATCGCTGGGTTTAACTTGTACGTAAAAGGTGTTGTCGGGTTGAACTTTAACAATAGGTCCTTTTTCGCAAAAACCAAAACAGCCGGTTTTAATAACTTGCACGTCATTTTCAAGACCTTTATTTATTAGCTCCTTTTTTAAGTTTTCGATTATTAAGGCGCTATCCGAAGCTTTACAGCCTGTACCTCCACAGACCAGTAAGTACATTTTATATTTCTTATTCATATTGGTTTTATTTAGTTGTTTTCATCAATTTTTTCGTAATTAACGGGGATAATGCCGTCAACAAGTTCTTTATTAAGAATATACTTGCTAATAATTTCATCAACTTTTTTATTGTCGACGTATCCAAAAACTACAGGGTCGTCGCCGGGCAGTTTCACTTCTAATGTAGGTTCTGCATAGCAATACCCCATGCAGCCTGTTTGAGTAACTACAGCGCTGATATTTCTTTTGTCTAGCTCTGTAATCAGATATTCCATTACTTCTTTAGCTCCTGATGCGATACCACAAGTAGCCATAGCAACTTTTATTTGTGGAATACTTTCAGGGTTTTCGCTGTTTTCGCGAGATTTCATTTTTTCCTGAACCTCAGATTTTATTCTCTTGAGGTCGGCTAGCGATTTAATTTTGTTCATATTAATAAGGTTTTATTGTTAATTTATATTTTAATTTATGTTTTCGTTTATTATGTTTTTTATATAAGATATAACTTGAGGGTCGCTTATAGGGACATCTTCAAGTACTTCTTTAATATCGTTTGTGCTTATTTCAAATATATCGTCGTTGGTTTTAAATTTAAAAATAAAATTAATATCAGGGTTTGAGCTCATACACAGAGAAATCACTCCGCCTATATCTCCAAGTGGTAACATATCAATATTAGTATGTATAAATTTAGCACTTGTTGTAGTACCAACGTTTATTTCAGATTGTATATTGAATGTTCCGTTTGTTCGTTCGGCATTTTGCTTTAGCAATGGGATACCTAAACCTACTTTTCGGGTTGTTCGAGATGTGTAGTAAGGGTCGGTAACTCGTTTTATTGTTTCTTTGCTCATTCCTTTGCCATTGTCTTGTATTTGTAAAAGAAGTTCTTCGCTATTTTTATCTAAGGACACTGTAATAGTATCGGAACCCGCAGTGATTGAGTTCTGTACTATATCCATAATATGTAGCGATAAGTCTTTCATTTAATTTAGCATTGGTTTTACCGATTTTGATATTAGTGCTTCCTTAATTCCTTTGTACGATAGTTCGTTTAAGGAAAATATTGTGTATTGTTTACCTATTTGTTCAATAAAATGTGCATCCGAATTTGTAATCAGAGGCAAGTTAGTCATTTTTGCCATCGCAACAACTTCGGGCGATTTTTCCCAATTATGAGAAATTTCAAGTGCGTCTGCCTTTAGGTCGGGAGGAATAAATCCCAGCTGACTTATAAGGCTTGTTGATTTTTTATCAATATGAGCAGGAATAAACAATCCATCTAGTTCGTGTACTTTTCTTTCAACTTGGTCGATTGATTGGTTTATACCTGATATTAGCAGATATTCAACTTGGTCGATTATATCTTCGTTTTCGTCGACAACAACTTGATAACCAAACTTATCAACATCATTGACGATAGGAGGTAAGTATTCTTCCAGGTATTGTTGAAATGTTTTTAGAGAATTTGAATCTTCAAAAAATGCCAAACAATGCACCTCTTCTTTGGTTGTAACCTCGGCACCCATTAAGACGAAGAGTTTATGTTTTTCGCCTATTTTTCTTATCAGTTCGCAATGAAGTGTTGAGTTATGATCGGTTATGCCGATTATGTCTAAGTTTAGAGAAACAGCTTTGTTAACAATATTAATAGGGCTCATGTCTATATCTCCGCAAGGTGATAAGACTGTGTGTATATGTATATCTGCCCTATAATTGTTCATAGTTCGGTTTATTTTATAAGGTTGTATATCATACCCGATGCTTCAAACGCAGTAAGCTCGGTTCCTAATACCGGAATGTCTTCTTCATTAGCTTGTTCTAGCATGTCATCTTCGGGTTTTGCGTTATTTATAAGTATAATACATGCGAGGTCTTTAAGTGAAGCGACTGCTACAACATTTTTGTGTGATTGTATAGTAATCCATGCATCGCCGCTTTGAGCTTTTCCCATGACATCGCTCAGCAAATCCGAAGTATACCCTCCGGTGATGTCAATATCTTCACCTTTGCAGGTACCCCAAACTTTAAGATTTAACTTGTTTACTAATTCTGAAACTTTCATATTAACAATATTAATTGATTTTATTAAATTTATTTTTACCCCATATATTAACCATAATTTGATATGATTCGTCGGAAGTGAGTCTATCCTTATGTTCCATACTGCGTTGTATGAATATACATTGCTCTAGTTTGGCTTCGTGGTTTGCAATATCACTTGCGAAAGCATTGCAGTTTGGCGAGCCGCATACTGAGCAGTCTATCTGTGGTAAAATCTTCATAATTTTAGAGATTCTATCTAATTTTTGCATGGCAACTTCAATGTTTTCATCAAGTTTCATCATATTTCTAGGTAAAACTGCATCAACTTGTATATGCGATTTTAAAAACTCGTCGTGTTTTTGTATACCATCGGCTACTTCAATTGATTCACCGCAGGTTGGAATACAAGGTTTATTTTTTTTGATTCTTTCGGATATTAAAAACTTATTGCTAGTTAATAGTACTCCTCCAGCGCAACTTTCAATACACGAGCGAAGTTCAATATAATCAGTACCTATCATTTCTTCGTTTTCAACTTTTTCTAGGAACTCAATAACATTATGAATTCCATCTACAGCAATATTATTTCCTTTAACAATTGAAGATTCGCCGTATGTAAGGGGCCAGTTTGCAGCGCAGGGGTGAATATTGTGTGAAAAGTTAATACTATCGGTATCATCAGAACTAACAGCATTGTTTTTTAGATGTGTATATACTTTATTGAAGAGCGTATCCATATTGATAACTCCACTGATAGCACTGATTTCTTCGCCAACTGGGCTTTTTACTGCGGCTATTTTTGCAGCACAAGGAGTAATATAAAACAGGCCTATTTCTTCTTCAGGAATATTTTTTGAGATTAATTCTTGCTTAACGGCTATGGCTGTTACGTCTAATGGAGTTTTAAGTAACAAAATATTTGGAGTGAGCGAAGGAAATTTAACTTGAACAAGACGGACTACAGCAGGACAAAATGAAGATATTATTGGTCTGATATCTTTGTTGTTATCACAGTATTCGTTAATTTTATTAATCAAGTACGGAACACTTATTTCTGCAATTGCTACGTTAGTAAAGCCAATTGCCATGATGGCGTTACATATTTGTGCTTTTGAATATCTGTCGGGGAATTGACCGAAAAAAACTTCCGGGACTAGTGCTATTTTGTGTTTGTAGTTATTTATATCTTCAAAATCGTCTTGTTTGATGTATATAGCGTTTACGGGGCATACTTCGTAGCATCTTCCGCAATCAATACATCTGTTATCGTATATAAAAGCCTTGCCATTTTTAACTCTTATTGCCTCTGTGGGGCATGAGTTCATACACTTAGAACAACCATAGCATAATTGATGGTCGACTTTAAGTGCATGATAAAAAAAGGCTTTTTCCATTGTTAAATTATTATCAGGTTAAGTTTATTTTAAGCGTAACTGTTGTTCCGTCTTCTTCAGAACTGGTAATATGCATACTATCCGTATTTCTTTTCATATTGCTAAGTCCCATACCGGCGCCAAATCCCATTTCTCTGACTGCTGCACTTGCGGTTGAATAACCTTCTTGCATAGCTTTTTCAATATCGGGTATGCCGGGTCCAACGTCTATCAGTTTTATTTCTACGTGCTCCGGTGTTATTTCGCATTCAATTTTTCCTCCCAACGAATGTGCAACAATATTTACTTCACCTTCATACAAAGCAATAACAGTACGTTTTATTATTTGTGGCGAAACGTTAAGTTGTTTTAATACTTTTTTAAAATCGCTTGAAGCATTTCCAGCCTTAGTAAAGTTCCCTGCTTCTACTTCGTAAACAAATTGCATCTGTAAAAGTTTTAAAAAACGGGTTTTAGTCCGGTTTGATATAATTCCCCAACTGCTCTGTACATAGAATGTGGACATTCAATGATAACTATGTCGTTTTCTTCGGCAAGTTCAACCATATCTTGCGAAGCTTTTTTGTTTCTAACAAGTACTATGTGTTGTATGTCCGACATTTCAGCGGTTCGTATTGTTTGAAGATTGCATAATCCGGTTATTAACAACAGCTTTTCACAATGAACCGTAAGTACGTCACTCATTAAGTCGGAAGCAAAAGCGTATTCTATTTCAGAATCTTCCCAATTTTCGCCGCAAACTACTTTCGCATCGATTTTACTAACTATATCTTTTAATTTCATTTTATATTTTGTTACTGCTTATTGAAGTAAATATTAGTCCTATCTTTACAATCTGCAAAAATAACAGAACGCCATCAATAAAAAAAATATTTGTTTATGTTTTAAAAGGTTTATAAAACTAAGTTTATAACTATAAGTTGCTGTTAACTAGCTAAATATAATTATACTTTTTATTTAGATTAAGTATAAAAATCAAATTTTACGAGTTTTGAGTTAATTTTCTGTTAATAATTAAGTAACTATAAAAACAAAAAAGTGCCTTTAGGCACTTTTTATTTTATTAAGAAATTAAACTTTGATTAGAAGATAGAATATAGTTTAATATTCATCTTCGTGAAAGAAGAAATCTTCTTTAGATGGGTAATCCGGCCATAAATCTTCTATATTATCGTAAACTTCGCCCTCATCTTCAATTTCTTGTAAGTTTTCCACAATTTCCATCGGAGCTCCACTTCGAATGCAATAGTCGATTAGTTCGTCTTTAGTTGCCGGCCATGGTGCATCTTCAAGTTTTGATGCTAATTCAAGTGTCCAATACATATTTCAATAGTTTTATTAAATATTCACTTATAATGAAATTTTCCATCAAATTCAGTACCAACTTTGCGTATTATCAAGTTATTTATCAACATAAGGAATTAATAATTGTTAAAGACAGTTTATTCGATGTATTTGCCAATTACAACGTAAACAGGTAAGTGGTCGCTATAACCGTTTATAAAAATACCATAAGAGTACGTTCTTAACGGATATCCCTTATATTGTCCATCTTTTGCTATCAAGTAAGGTTTGTTAAAAACGTGTGCTTTATGAAAAAACCACGACTTACTGTTTTTATCCAATAGTGGCTTTGAGATTATTATTTGGTCGAAAATATTCCATGAATCTCTGTATGCCAACGAACCAACGCCTTTTTTAAACAATTTCCACATAGGATTATAGAGACCTTTATCTTCTACTTTGTGGTCTTTTCCTGTTGCTCCAAGAACTTTTAAAATTGTTCTATCAACAGGGTCGTCGTTAAAATCGCCTATAACAAATATTCTCGCATTGTTACTAACTGTATATAGCGAATCGACAATTTTGCGTGTCAATTGTGCTGCCGATACCCTGTACTTTTCGTCGTTGCCCCTTGAGGGCCAATGGTTTACTATAACACTTATTGTGTCGTTATCCAATAAGCCGGTAGCGCATAATTGTAGACGAGTACGGTAGTTGGGGTCGTAATCTAAATATAATTCATGATAAGTTACGTTTATTACCCTAAAACTATTTACTTTATAGAGTAGGGCAACATCAATACCTCTGTAGTCCGGCGAGTCTTTATGAATAATCCCATATCCTGAATTTTTCAGTGCTTCTGTTGAAATTAAATCTTCAAGTACCGCTCTGTTTTCAATTTCCGAAACTCCGATAATTGTAGGACCGCCTTTTATGTACTCATTGCCGATCTCGCTTATGACTCTCGACATGTTCGACAACTTTTTATAGTACTTATCGGTATTCCATAAGTTTTTTCCGTTGGGTAAAAACTCAGCATCGTTAGTGTCGGGCGAATCAATAGTGTCGAACAAATTTTCTAAGTTATAATATGCAATAACTGCTACCTTTGTGTTATTCTGACTTAACACAAATAATGGAGCCAATGTCAATAATACCAATAGGGAAACCAATCTTGTAACATTCATTGTAGTGTAATTTTTTTGCAAATGTATGTGTTATTGAATAAATTATCAATATGTTTTTATTAATTATTTTTAAACAAAAATGGAAGTGTAATTTTTTCGCCATATCATTATTCCGATTAATTGACTGTGTATTCGTCTATTTACCAAAATGTAACAGGTGTCTTTTGCTTTTTTAAAAAAATACAAGTTTAATTTGCGAAAAAATGCAATCGAAAATAAATATTAGGAATAATAAAAATTAATATATATTTGCACAAATATTAAACGACTTTTACTATGATATGCAAATTAATTACAAAAGCTAAAAAGCACATATCAAATTCAAAAACTTATTGTTTATTAATTTTGTTTGCGGTTGGTCATATTGGGCTATTTGCGCAAGGTTATTCCGTTTCGGGAAGAGTTGTTGACAACGAAACCGGGGTGTATATTCCTAATGCTCAGTTAGAACTTAACAATATGTTTAACTTGTCAAACTCAGTAGGTGAGTACCACTTTGACAATGTGCATCCGGGAGATTATCAGCTAATAGTTTCGGCTCCTAATTATTTAATAGAGCGAATAAACTTTACAGTTCACAACTCAGATGTCATAATGGCAGATGTAAGGTTGAAATTTTCGCCATATGATGAAGGACTTGGTGTAGGAATAGGTGATTTCTCATTAGATGCCGATGATGAAGGTGGTAGTGATATGTATTCCGGAGTTTTAACAAGTACTTCCGACCCATATTCGCAGGCAGCTGCGTATTCGTTCAGTCCTATGTATTACAAGGTACGTGGATACGACAATGAGTACCGAAACGTATATATGAATGGAGTTTTGGTTAATGATTTAGAAACGGGCAGAGCCGTATGGAACGAGTGGGGCGGTTTAAATGAAGTTGTTAGAAATAAAATTACAGTCGATGATTTTACTCCTGTAGATTATTGTTTTGGCAACATCGGCGGAAGCACAAAAATTAACGCGATACCTTCGTTAATCCGTAAACAAACGAAATTTACACTATCACGCTCAAACAGATCGTACAATAATAGGGCAATGCTAACATATTCAACAGGAATGATGGCTAACAACTGGGGGATAGTGGCAAGTGCATCTAAGCGATGGAGTGAAGAGGGTAGGACGGAAGGAACTTTTTACGATGCTTATGCTTGGTATTTAGGAATTGAAAGAAAAATTAACAATTCTCACAGCCTGGCTTTAGTTACCTACGGTTCTCCTTTCCGCAGAGGACAAAGTGCGGGTGTTACGCAAGAAGTTTACGACCTTGCAGGTTCAATATATTATAATCCAAATTGGGGTTACCAAAACGGTGAAAAACGTAATGCTAGAGTTAAATGGAGTATGCAACCAATGACTATGCTAATACATAATTGGGATATTTCGGAAAAATCGAAGTTGCAAACTACGGCATCGTACACTTTTGGCAAGTTTGGTCGAACTCGTTTGAATTGGTATAAAGCACGCGACCCACGTCCCGATTACTACAGATATTTACCAAGTTGGGTTAGCGGACAAAATGAAGCTTTGGGAAATTATATCGCCCAGCAATGGGAAAATGAAAACACTCATTTTACTCAAATTGATTGGGACAGACTATATCAACAAAATTATTTAGCAAATTTATCAGGCAAACAAGCGGTATACATTATTGAAGATGAAGTAACAGATCAAAATCAGTTTAATTTGGCTTCGGTTTTCAACTATACAACTAATAAGGCTAAATCAACCGTAGGTATTGAATTTATTGATTATACAGCTAGGAATTTCAAAATATTAAGAGACCTTTTGGGAGGAACTCATTGGGTTGATATAGACCAGTTTTCGGAACGCGATTTTACCGGCGATAGTATTATTCTTCAAAACGACTTGGATAATCCTAACAAGGTCATAAAAGAGGGTGATGAATTTGGTTACAACTATACATTAACCAATCGCAAGTATAACTTATGGGCTATGCAACAGTGGTTCTTGCCCCGATTTGATTTTTACGTTGGAGGTAATCTCATGTTTACCCAATATCAGCGAGAAGGCTTTATGCGTAACGGCAGACAGCCTGAAAGGTCTTTGGGAAAATCGGAACTTACAAATCTTTTCACTTACGATTTTAAAGCAGGGGTAACTTACAAAATAACCGGAAGGCATTACTTGCTATTAAATGCGTTAGTCGGCGCTGATCCTATCAATTTACGAAATGTATATATTTCGCCCCGAATTTCAGATGTGCTTTCAGCCAATAATTTAGTCACTAATATTCTTAGTGCCGATATGTCGTACTTGCTAAGATTTCCGAACTTAAACGGAAGGATTACGGTTTTTGAAACATTTTTCCACAATCACAGCGAAATTATGCGTTTCTACCACGATGATTTGAGAACCTTCGTCAACATGTCATTAAGCGGTCAGGATAGGGTGCATCAAGGCATAGAGGTAGCTTTACAATACAAACTAAACAGCATGTTTACACTTCAAGGTTCAGGCTCGTTTGGTAACTACAGATACACAAATAGAGCAAAAGCGACTTTAAACTTCGAAAACGGCTCTCGACCAGACACCTCGTGGATGGCATATACTAAGAATTTCTACGTTTCGGGAACACCGCAAATAGCTTCAAACCTAACATTAAAGTTTAATAAAAACCGTTGGTTTATCGAGGCAGGCGTAAACTATTTCGACAAAATATACCTAAGTTTCAACCCCGAAAGACGTACATCGCAAGCTATTGCAGGATTAGGCGAAGGCGACCCACTTATAGACCAAATAACTCAGCAAGAAAAACTCAACGGTGGATTTACGGTTGATTTCTCCATAGGAAAATCTTTCAGAATAAATTCACGTTTCTTATCAATAAATCTTAACGTCAGCAACGTACTCAACAACACTTCTTTAAAATCGGGAGGCTACGAGCAGTTGAGATTTGATTTCGAAAATAAAAATATAGATAAATTTCCGCCCAGATATTATTACATGTACGGAACAAATTTCTTTTTTAACATAGCATTTAGTTTATAAATTTCAAAAAACATCAACATATATGAAAACGAAAAAAATATTATCAGCAATAGTAGTCGTTGCATTAACATTAGTGATGACAAATTCGTGTATTCAAGGTGAATTTGATAAACCGCCTATCGATATACCCGAAGCTAACCTAACGGCAAATAAAACAATTGCCGAGTTGAAAACTCAATTCAACACCGACCTAGATTCAATTTCGGAAGATATTATCATAAAGGGTATAGTTGTAGCCAACGACGAATCGGGTAACTTGTACAAAAAACTTGTAATACAAGACGAAACAGCAGGTATTGAGTTGGCATTAGACAGAAACTCATTATACACAGAATACCGCTTGGGGCAATTGGTTTATGTAAAATGTCAGGGAATGTACATTGGAAAATATGCCGGATTACATCAGTTGGGATACATTTACGAAAACAGTATTGGCAGACTACCCGAAGCATATATTGATTTGCATTTATTCAGAGATAGCTTGCCAGGTCCGGTACCTGCACCTAAAGTAATTGCAATGAGCGATAACAATATAAAATCTTATTTGAGCATGCTAGTTCAATTTGATGATGTTAGTTTTCCTGATGCAGGAAGCGTTTGGGCTACACAAAGTGCTTCTGCAACTAACAGAGACCTTGTTGATAACAGCAATAACAAGATAATTGTCAGAACCAGCAAGTATGCCAATTTTGCAGGCTTGATAATTCCGAGTGGTAAAGGTACCGTAAAAGGAATTTTAAACATTTTCAACAACGATTTACAGCTTACCATAAGAGACACAAGCGATGTTTCGGGCTTTGTACCATTTGTGCCTGCATTTTTCGAAGAATCTTTTGCCAATGGTATAGGCGACTTTATAGCACATAGTGTTATTGGAACACAGCAATGGATACACGATGCTAACTATTCTTGCATGAAGATGTCGGGATATCAGGGAGGTACAAATCATCAAAACGAAGATTGGCTTATTTCTCCTTCCTTAGATTTGTCGGGAGCAAGCAGTATTGAAATATCCTTCGACCACGCAATAAATAAAGGAAATGTGGCTAACTTAGAGTCGAATCATACACTGTGGGTTTGCGAAAATTATAACGAAAACGATTTTGCTGCAAACAATTGGCATCAAGTAACTATTGATACATATCCTGCAGGAACAAATTGGATATTTGTTAATACTACAGCAAACTTTAATTTACAAGGTAATATTTCGAATCTAAGCAATGTAAGGTTTGCATTCAAATACTTGTGCTCCGATAGTGAGTCGGCTACATGGGAAATTAAAAATGTTAGGGTAAAGAAACAGTAAAATTTAAATTCTATTGTATTGGTACATTTTGTCAATACCATAGGGTTAAATTGAATAAATCTGTTTTCATTATAAGATACAAACAATAAGTTTTTTGAGATTGCCTTGCTATTTACGGCAAGGCAATTTTTTAACATCTATACAAAAATGAATATCTCAACATTAAAAAATGCGGCAATTACTTTATTTCTGACTTTTTTACTTGTCCAAACAAATACATTTGCCCAGAGTTTGCCTCTCAATAATTTACCCTATCCCGAAACGTATATATGTTATAGGACAGACGAAAGCATTATTATTGACGGCAAAATGGACGAAAAAGCGTGGCAAAAAGCTAAGTGGTCAAACGATTTTGTAGATATTGAAGGAGATTTAAAACCCTTACCATATCACAAAACCAATGTTAAGATGCTTTGGGACGACAATTATTTGTACATAGCAGCTTTTATGGAAGAACCGCATGTTTGGGCGACTCTTACCGAGCGTGAAAGTGTAATATTTTATGATAACGATTTTGAAGTCTTTATAGACCCTGACGGAGATACGCACAATTATCTTGAACTTGAATTAAACGCTTTTAATACCCAATGGGATTTACTTTTGCTGAAACCATATCGCGATGAAACTCAAAATGTTGCAGTCGATAATTGGAATATCAACGGATTGAAAACTGCCGTATATGTTGATGGCACTATAAATAATCCTAACGATATAGACAAAGGCTGGTATTGCGAAATAGCCATTCCTTTTGATGCTATAGTTGAAGTCAACAATCACAACTCAATACCCAAAAACGGCGATATTTATCGTGTAAATTTTTCGCGGGTTCAGTGGATAACCGATATAGTTAATGGCAAGTACGTAAAACGTTCGACTGTTAAAGATGGCAAGAAAGTTTTACTACCCGAGCACAATTGGGTGTGGTCGCCGCAAGGTGTTATAGCAATGCATCAGCCCGAAACATGGGGCTATTTGCAGTTTTCCGATAAAATTGTAAGCGAAAATAATGATGATTTTATCATTGTTGACCCCGATTTTGAAGTTAAAAAAGCACTCAGGCATTTTTACTATTCTCAGAAAGAGTTTTTTAGGCAAAACAAGTCATACTTTGATGAGAATAACGACATCTACAAGAAATTGATAGTTGGTGAACCTATTTTAAGAGACTTAAAATATTGCTGTTGCGAAAATTTGTACGTAGCTTCGCTTTTTAACGAAAAAACGGGCAATAATTGGAAAATTTCGCAAGACGGTAGAATTTGGATTGATAATAAAGACTAAATTTGCATATTATATTCGTCTTAAACTTATTTAAATGAAATTTAAAATCTTATTATTGTCTCTATTGCTTATTATTTCAGGGTTTGCCATGTCTCAATCACGACTTGAAGGCAGACTTAAAAAAACTTTTTCAAAAGCGGTTACAGAATATCAAAAGAAAAATTACGCAACCGCTATGAAGTACGTCGATGAGATAATCAGCAAAAATGCCGATATTCCTAATGTTTGGATGCTTAAAGGCGATATTTATTTCGACAACCATGATTTTGATAAAGCCGTAAATGCTTACGAACGAACACTGAAGATAGATTCGGCAAATTTTAAATCGGCTTTGTATATGACGGCACTTTCGCATTTCAACAGTCAGAATTATAAAGATGCCAAACTGAACTTTCAAAACTATTTAAACTCCAACACCAACAAGCATTACGAAATAAGCGATAGCAAAAAAAAGATTCCTATTTGTACGTTTCGCGATAGTATAATCAACAATGCTTTGCCTGTGGAAATTGTGAATATAGGTCGCAATGTTAATACCGAAGGTTATGAATACGTCAATGCTCTCAGTCTGGATGGAAGGCTTATGTATTTTACAAGAAAAGGAGCAGACAAGTACGCCAATGAAAGTTTTTTCAAATCCTATTCAAGAACTGATGCTGACGGCGAAACAAGATGGCAAACTGCTCTTGAAATTGGTTATCCGATAAATACCGACGGAAACGAAGGTGCACTATGCGTTTCGCCAGATGGTATAACAATTATTATAACTTGTTGTAGCAGAATTGATTCGTATGGTAGCTGCGATTTGTATTTTTCAAATAAGGATGGGAAATCCTGGACTGAACCCATTAATTTAGGCAGAACCATAAATAGCAGAGCTTGGGAATCGCAACCAAGTTTTGCAGCCGACGGCAAAACTTTGTATTTTGTTTCAAACAGAGCTGGTGGAGTTGGCGGTGCCGATATTTATGTGTCGAAGATGGACGACAAAGGTTATTGGTCGGAGCCGAAAAATCTTGGAAATACCATAAACACCAAAGGCGACGAGTTTTCCCCACATATTCACCCTGACGGAAAAACTCTTTATTTTTCATCAGATGGACACATGGGAATGGGTCAATTCGACCTTTTTGTTACCGAATTACAACCCGACGGAACATGGTCTAAGCCGGTAAATTTAGGTTATCCGATTAATACTAACGGCGACGAAATAAATATTATATTAAATGCAGCAGGAGACTATGCTTATATGTCGGCACAACGTGCCGATACTTATGGCAATACAGATATTTACAGGGTAAAATTGCCCGAATATGTCAGACCGGAATACATTGCCTACATTAAGGGAAAAGTTATAGATAAAAAAACTCGTGAACCTTTGTTGGCAAATTTTGAAGTAATTGATATGCAAAAGGATTCGGTTGTGGTTTCTTCGTGGTCGGATAAGGTTTCGGGTGAGTTTATTTTTTCATTGCCTGTCGATAAAAGCTACGCACTTAACGTTAATTGCAAAGGTTATTTGTTTTATTCGCATAATTTTACACCACAAGCCGATTTGTCTTTAAACAAAGACAGCGTCATGATTGTTGAATTAAACAAAATTGTAAAGGGCGAAAAAACAACTCTTCGTAATATATTTTTCGAATACGATAAATACGATTTACTACCCGAATCGGAAGCAGAACTTAATAAGCTGTTGCTGTTTTTAAATAATAATAGCAGCGTAAAAATTCAAATTGTAGGTCATACCGACGATGTTGGCAGCGAAGAGTATAATTTGAAACTTTCCGAAAATAGAGCCAAAGCCGTATATCAATTTTTAATTGATAGAAACATTGATAGCAGCCGAATATCATACAAAGGTATGGGCGAGCAAAACCCAATTTACGATAACAGCACCGAAGAAGGCAGAGCAATGAACAGAAGAACGGAGTTTGTTGTTATTGAGTGATTGGTGAGTGGTGGTGCGGGGGAGTTTTGAGTTAAGAGTTCCGAGTTAGGAGTTGTAGCACTTCGCTGGCTGAGCGGCGTCGAAGCCCGAAGTGCCGCGTGTTGCGGGTTGCGTCGTTTGGAGCAATTATCAATTAACAATTAGTAATTATCAATTAATCCTGAAACTTCAGGATTAATTGCACATTATACATTGTTAATTGCCAGAACCTTAATGCCCTAATGGTTCTAATAATAAGTTGCACCTAAAATTTCTTACTTACTTTCTATCTTAAAAACAAATTTTTTCTCAACTCGTTTTCTGTAAAGGAATAGTAGCAAATAATACAAACCGACTGCAATTATGGTAGTTATTCCGGCTGTCAGTTCATCTGCATATCGTGAAACTGCAAATAAAGTTACAATCGCTACAACAAAAGGGATTCCGTATCCTAACAAAACAGCATAATTGCCTTCTTTTTTTGAAATGATGACGTTTACTTGTTGTCCAACTTCGTAGCTGTTATTGTTTCCAACATCAACTTCAACAACTTTATCAGCCATTTCGGAAGCGGAACAAAAACCTTTGGCTTTACACGAAGCACAAGCCGATTTAACAACCATGTTGACAAAGACTTTGTTCCTGTCTATGCTTGTGATAACACCTTCGTGTCTTATTTCTGCTGCCATCAGTTTTTATTTGAAAGGATAAATAGCTCTTTTAAAAATTCCATTAACAAAAGCTATGGTCATACCGTAGTTGGAGACAGGGATACCAGCATCTATAAACGGTTGCAATCGGTTTTGTAGTTGTTTTTGGGTAATCATACAGCCGCCACAGGAGATAACAAGACTGTATTTATTAATGTTTTTATCGTAAGGACTAAGTCCGGCAACAAAATCGAAGTTTAGTTTTTTGCCTGTAAATTTTTCCAACCAATTCGGAATTTTAACGCGTCCAATATCTTCGCACGAAACATGATGCGTGCACGCTTCAAGTATTAGAATATTGTCGCCGTTTTGAAGTTTGTCAATGTGATTTGTGCCTTCCAAATAGGCTTTAAAATTTGCCTTTTGTCGTGCTAAAATAATGCTAAAACTAGTGAGCATGATATTATCAGGAACGAATCTAGAAACATTACTAAACACCTGACTATCGGTTACAACCAATTTTGGATTAATTCTGTTGTCTTTTATCAGATGCTCTGCTTCATCTTCTTTGCAAACTATACTTATGGCATCGTTATCCAAAATATCTCTAATAGTTTGAACTTGTGGTAGAATAATTCTACCTTCGGGAGCCGATGCATCAATTGGTGTAACAAGCAGAACAATATCGCCTTTGGAAATAATATCGCCAAGCAAAGAAGGTTTTTGCCACGCCGATTGCGGCATTACTTCTTGTATTTTGTCAATTAGTAACTGAACGTACTTGTTGGTAACTGTGCTAAACTCAACAACATTTGTGTTGTAAGTGTTTTTGATATTGTTTGCAAGTTCGGTGTTTAAGCTCACTAAATCCGTTTTGTTGTGAACTATGATAAATGGGACTTTCTGCTTATCGAACAGTGCAATAATTTGTTTTTCAAATTCTCCAAAATCGTTATTTGTAAAAATTAATATTGCAACATCAATTTCCGAAACAACCTTCAAAGTCTTATCAACACGTTTGTTGCCTAATATGGAATCTTGGTCGTCTATGCCTGCCGTATCGATTAACACAACAGGACCAATCCCGTGAATTTCGATGGTTTTATTCACGGGGTCGGTTGTTGTACCGGGTGTATCGGAAACTATCGCGATATCTTGTCCGGTTAAAGTATTAATCAGTGAGCTTTTGCCCGTATTGCGTTTTCCAAATATTCCAATATGTGGTCTTAACGCTTTATTTTTGCTTTTTGTCATTATTGCGTTTATAGACTTCTTCCATAAGTTCAGATATTGTAAATCCTGTTTGAAGCAAGTTTTCAGGTTTCAATACGTATTCCAAACGCTCTTTATCCATAATTTTCAGTTTTTCGTTAGCTTCAAAAATACTACAACCTGTTTCTCTCATCATTTTTGAGTATTCGGAAGATTTTTTGTATCCTATAAATGGATTAAGAGCCGTTGCTATTGACCTGCTGCTATATACGTTTGCTTCGTCAACTTCAGGATTAATCGTCAAACCTTCTACTAAGTGTTCGCGAGTAGTATCGTTGGCTGCAATAAGCATTCTTATACTCGAAATAATATTATTGCCAATTGCAGGAGCATATGCGTTAAGATCGATACAACCCTGACCGCAAAGCGAGTTAACCAAAACATCATTTGCATAAACGGAATGGGAGACACTTATAACAAATTCGGGAATAACAGGGTTTATTTTTCCAGGCATAATGCTACTTCCAACCTGACGTGCAGGTATATTAATAGAGTAGTGTCCAACAACGTCGCTTGCCATAAGTCTGATATCGTTGACTATTTTTTCCAAATTCACTGCATGAGTTTTTAGTAATCCGTGGAATTCGGCAAAAACATCAAGGTTGCTGGTACTGTCGGATAGGTCGCTAGCACGACTAATAGGCTGGTGCGTGATTTTTTGTAGCGTGTCTGCCATATCCATAACCATAAACAAAGGAACTCCCATTGCTGTTCCAATAGCACTACCGCCAAGGTTTACGTTTTTAATTATTTCCGGAGCTCTTTCAAAGCGTCTGCGGTCGCGAGATAGAGCTTGGTAATATGCCTCAAAGAGTTTACCATACGATGATGGAACAGCTGCCTGCATCTGTGTGTAACCGATACGCAACGAGTTTTTGTAGTTGTTGGCAAATCTCTTAACTGCGTACATTAGTTTGTGTACCGACTCTTCTAACTGGACTATCAAACGAATTAACGCCAACCTTAATGCAGTCGGGACAACGTCGTTAGTCGATTGGTAAACGTTAGCATCTTCAAAAGGATCTATATAGGTGTATTCACCAGGTTGTTTGCCTAATTTTATCAATGCTACGTTAGTAATAATTTCATTAACGTTCATGTTAATGCTTGTACCGGCTCCACCGTTAAGTGCAGGAACTATGTAGCTGTCGAAGTGTTTGCCTTCGGCAACTTCTTTACCGGCTTCAATAAGAACATCAAGTACGTCTTCGGTGATAAGGTCGATAGGTACTTCATCGTTGGGATATTGTTCTTTAATTGCTTTTAAGAATTTTTTGTACGAAGTATAAACGGCGGTTTTAACATCGCCCATAGCCTTATACCACTCAATGTCTATAGGAGTGAAGTAGGGGAAGTTTTCAACGGCTCGCATAGAATTTATGCCGTACAATGCATCTGTTGGAATTTCTTTTTCGCCAATAGAATCTGTCTCTATTCTGTATTTATTTTCAACTTTCATAATGATATATTTTATTATTAATTTGGACTGCAAACTTAATAATAATAAGATATATTACGAAAGATTTTCAGAATAATTAGCAATTTTTTTGTTTAATTGTTTTTGGTCGGTAATCATTAAGGTTAGTTTACCTTTTGGCGTTATTTCAACAGAAACTAAGTATTTCAACTCTTCGTTGGTGTCGGCAAACTTGTAGTTTGTAAATACTATTTTTGCTTTATTTTCATCAATTGCATCCGAAATGTTGAAATGGCTAAGCTTATATAGGTCTGAAATAAAGTTAGCGTAAGCTAAGGCATTTTCATAAGTTCCTGTATATACTAAGCTAACCGAATTAAAACCTTCGTTAGCTTTGTTAACAGAAGTGAAATCAGACAAATAAGGCTCAAAAGTGAGATTGTTAGGATGTTTAAATCCAGTGTTCTTCAACCATTTTGGCGAGTTAAAGTTGCTTTGATTGTCAACACTTTTTGAGCTTTGCGATTTCTTTTTGTAAAAGTTAGCAATACTCTCATGTTCGGTTTCACTATCATTTTGGTAGTTGTTTGTACTATCTACCGAATCTGTTTCGTAATTGTAGTTTGTTTTGGCTTTATGAAAACCATTTTCAAAAGCTGCTGCATTAAGAGTATCGTATCTGAATATTCCAACTGCAACTATAACAAACAATGCAATTAATGAGAAAATAAAGAATCTCTCAAAATCTTTTTTGTTCATTTTTCACTTTTTTTGTGATAATAAGCCCATATAATAGCAAAAACCGTGCCAACAAGCACGGTCTTTAATAAAGCTGTGAATTACAATAAGCTACAAGCTAAAAAAATCTTACTTTTTTGTAGGATTAATTCTATTTCGTTAGAATTTTGTCAACTTTATCTAAAATTATCCTTTCTTTTTCTTCGGCTTCTTTTCTAATTTTAGCAGCTTTTTCCAAAATATCTGTCACAAATTCTTTGTCGTCTAAATCATTAGCATTAATTTGAACGTTTAAAAATGCACCTATAATTGCACTTCTAATTGCAATAGCTCCGACGGCAGCATCGCTGACAGAATTTGGGTTTCCAATTTCAACCATAGCTTCAATAATTTCAAAACAGCTAAAGGAAGTCTGCATAACGTTAAATGGTACTTCAATAGCGTATTTTGTGGCTTCTTGTATAGCTTTTGTTCTGTCGGCTTTTTCTTGCTCACTGCCTCTTGGTAAGCCAAAGGCAGCCATAATATTATTAAAGGAACGTGTGTCTTCATCGATTAAAAATAGCAGTCTATCTTTCAATTTTTGTCCTTTTTCGGCATAATCGCTAAACTCTTCCCATCTGTCGTCCCAACCTGGCTTATGGCTTGATAGGTTGGCTACCATTGTAGCTAATGCTATACCCATTGCACCCATAGTAGCAGAAACTGAGCCGCCGCCCGGAGCAGGTGATTCCGATGCAGTTTCGTCAACAAAACCACTTACCGACATATCGACAAGTTTGTTGGTTTTATCGCCTTTTGCCAAAACGTATTCGATAATCTTTTCTTCCGGATTGAAAGGTTTAAGGTCGTCTAAACCAAGAGATTTCACAGCTATTTTAATAATTTCGCTTTCCGAAACGCCTACCGAACGTTTTTGTTTTCTCAAGAAATATTTACCGGCATCAAGCATAGCTTTTAAGGGTACCAATCCAACCAATTCCGAGCCTGTAACTCTTAATCCTCTTTCGTTAGCTTTTTTGCAGGTTTCTTCAAATGCCACGTGAATAGGTGTAATACTGACGTTTGTTAAGTTTATTGAAATTTGGGCAATACCGTACTCTTCAATGTACCAACCAATAGCTTTACACTCTTTAAGTGAGCCGGGTATCCAAATTTCTTTTCCGTTTTCGTCAAGTTTTTTCTTGCCGGTTATTGGGTTGCCAATTCTGGCAGGACGTCCTCTTTCTCTGATATCGAAAGCAACTGCATTTGCTCTACGAGTTGATGTTGTATTTAAGTTTATATTGTATGCAACTAAGAAATCTCGTGCTCCTATAGCAGTAGCTCCGGCAGTTGCAGCTTTGTCGGTAAAAGTATCAGGTCCGAAATCGGGTTTCCATTCTTCTGATGTTATACGTTTGGGCAAACCTTCGTATTCGCCGGCTCTAACATTGGCAAGATTTTTTCGTTCAGGTTTAAATGCGGCATTTTCGTAGCAATAAACGGGTATTCCTAATTCTTCGCCAACGCGTTTAGCCAATTTACGAGCATATTCAACGGTTTCTTCCATGCTTATGCCCGAAATAGGTACTAAAGGACATACGTCGGTTGCTCCAAAACGTGGATGTTCGCCCTTATGATGACGCATATCTATTACTTCGCTGGCTTTTTTTATTGCTTGAAAAGCTGCCTCAATAACCGAGTCGGGAGAGCCGACAAATGTTACAACGGTTCTGTTGGTGGCTTTACCCGGATCAACATCTAATAGTTTAACTCCTTCAACGCTTTCTATTACGTTAGTTATTTGTTTAATAACTCCCATATTTCTACCTTCGCTGAAATTCGGTACACATTCAATAAGTTTTTGCATGGTTTTAATAAGTTTTATTGTTTAATAATACGATTGCAAAGTTAATTATTTTTTTAGCTTGTAAGATATATTTAACTAATATTACAAAATCACGATTGGCGAAAATATTTTCTTTTTTATCAATAAATAACTATCTTTGTAACTACAAATATAACAACGTGTAGTATAAATTAAAGTTTAACATAAACCCTTTAACAAATAATTGCATATGAAAATAGAGATACCTGTTTTTAATATTGAGTCGGCAATATTGGCAGCCAAAAGCGGAGCCGACAGAATTGAGTTGTGTTCAGGATTGGTAGGAGGAGGCGTTACACCTTCGAAAGGTGCTATAGATATTGCAAGAAAAAAGATTGATATTCCTATCCATGTGATGGTACGTCCTCGTGAAGGCGATTTTTTATATTCGGAAACGGAAATTGAAGTGATGAAAAGAGATATAATATACTCCAAACAAGTCGGAATTGATGGAGTAGTGATTGGATGTTTGACGCCACAGGGTAAGGTTGATGTTGACTTGGTAAATTATTTATGTGATATTGCGTATCCGATGCAAGTGACATTTCACCGAGTTATTGATAAGACCGTTGATATTTTCGAAGCAGCAGAAAGTATTTTATCAACAGGATGTACTCGTATCTTGACTTCAGGTGGCTATAATACAGTAACAAAAGGATTTTCGAACATAGAAAAACTCCATAATTTGTTTGGAGAGAAAATAATAATATTACCGGGTGGCGGAGTCAATGTCGACAATTATTTACTGTTTAAGGACATTGGAATTAAAGAAATTCACTTTTCGGCTCGTCACGAAGTTGATGGCAAAATGCAACACAGACCTACCGAACCCGATTTTGGTTTGGCAGGTTATTTTGATGATTATTGCTATACCTTGCCCAAAGAAAGTGTGATTAAGACTATTTTGGAAGGCGTAAACACAAAAACAGGAAATTCAAAATAGAAGATCCTGTCTTTGTTTTATGTTAAATAAAATCTGCTAACTTACTTTGTCAACAATGGCTTTGAAAGCCTCCGGATTGTTCATAGCCAAATCGGCAAGAACTTTACGGTTGAGTTCTATATTGTTTTTATTTAGCTTGTTAATAAAAACTGAGTAAGACATTCCGTATTGGCGAACTCCGGCGTTGATGCGGGTGATCCATAACGATCTGAAATTTCTCTTTTTTACTCTTCTGTCGCGGTATGCGTACAGTGCGCCTTTTTCGTAGGCATTTTTAGCAACTGTCCAAACGTTTTTACGTCTTCCGTATTGACCCTTTACTTGTTTAAGGATTTTTTTACGTCTGGCTTTCGATGCAACTGAATTAACTGATCTTGGCATAATTTTGATTTTTTTTATTTTAGCGTCATCTCACATGAAATGCACTTTTCGAGCTAAAATAATGTTAAACATTTGTTTTGATAATTGTTTTAAATTGTTACTGAAGCATTTCTCTAACCACTTTGGCATCTGCTTTGTCGACTATAGTGCTGTAACCTAAGTTACGTTTTCTTTTGTTCGACTTTTTTGTTAAGATGTGACTGTGGTAAGCATGTCTTCTCTTCAATTTTCCGGTGCCTGTTTTCGAGAATCTCTTTTTGGCAGCCGATTTGCTTTTCATTTTAGGCATGTTACTTTAATTTATTTATTAGTGTTATTTTTAATATTTATTTCTTAGGAGCAATAATCATTATCATTCTTTTTCCTTCCAACCTGGGCATTCTTTCAACTTTTCCAACTTCCGCCAATTCTTGTGCAAACTTTAATAACATAATTTCGCCTTGGTCTTTGTAAACAATAGTACGTCCTCTAAAAAAAACTTCAACTTTAACTTTAGCCCCATCTTTCAAAAACTTTTCTGCATGTTTTAGTTTAAAATTAAAGTCGTGGTCATCGGTTTGAGGTCCTAAACGAATTTCTTTTACGACAACTCTGGCACTTTTTGATCTTATTTCCTTTTGTTTCTTTCTGCTTTCGTACAAGAATTTTTTGTAGTCGATGATTTTACACACCGGAGGATTTGCATTAGGCGATATTTCTACTAAATCTAATCCCATTTTGTAAGCCATTTCTAAGGCTTCTTTCACTGGTACTATGCGTTGTTCTATGTTATCTCCAACAACTCTTACCACCGGGGTTTTAATCTCTTCATTAATATTATGGGGATTTTCATTTTGTCTTCTACGTGAATCCCTATTAATGTTTCTATTTGGTCTGTACTCTGTTGCTATGGTTATTACTCCTTTCTTATTAGTTAATACTTTATTTTATTGCAGTTTTTATTCCATCAAAAATTATTCCAATTGTTTAGAAATTTCATTATTTATAAAAGAAACAAACTCATTTACACTCATTGTTCCCATATCGCCTTCGCCTTGTTTCCTTACCGAAACCGTTTTTTCGTTTTCTTCTTTTTCGCCAACAATAATCATAAACGGTATTTTAGCAAGTTCGGCATCTCTAATTTTTTTACCTGTTTTTTCACTTCGCAAATCGATTGAAACTCTGATATTTTGTTCATTTAATTCATTTTCAATCATATTTGCATAATCATTATATTTTTCGCTAATTGGCAAAATGATAACCTGTGTTGGAGTCAGCCACAACGGGAATTTACCGGCGGTGTGCTCCAGTAAAATTGCTACAAAGCGTTCCATGCTGCCAAAAGGTGCACGGTGTATCATAACAGGGCGATGTTTTTGGTTATCGCTTCCAATATATTCCAGTTCAAACCTTTCGGGTAGGTTGTAGTCAACTTGTATAGTACCCAGCTGCCAGCTTCTGCCTAAAGCATCTTTAACCATAAAGTCAAGTTTTGGTCCATAGAATGCAGCTTCGCCAACTTCAACTTTTGTTTTCAGACCTTTTTCTTCGGCGGCTTCAATGATTGCTTGTTCGGCTTTTTGCCAATTTTCGTCGCTGCCTATGTACTTGGTTTTATCGTCTGGGTCGCGTAAAGAAATTTGTGCGGTATAGTTTTTAAAATCTAATGTTTTAAATATATGCAAAACTATATCAATTACGCCTTTAAACTCATCTTTGAGCTGTTCGGGCTGACAAAATATATGCGAGTCGTCTTGGGTAAATCCTCTAACTCTAGTAAGTCCGTGTAGTTCGCCGCTTTGTTCGTATCGGTATACTGTTCCAAATTCAGCATATCTGATAGGTAATTCTTTGTACGAGTGTGGCTTGGCTTTGTATATTTCACAATGGTGCGGACAGTTCATAGGTTTTAGCATAAACGCTTCGCCTTCAATAGGTGTGGTTATAGGTTGAAAAGAGTCTTTACCGTATTTTTGGAAGTGTCCGCTGGTTTTGTATAGCTCAACATTACCAATATGTGGTGAAATTACAGGCTGATAGCCGGCTTTTTTCTGAATTTTTCTCAAAAAGTTTTCCAATCTTTCTCTTAGTTCTGCTCCTTTGGGAAGCCACAAAGGCAAGCCTTGTCCTACTTTTTGAGAAAAGGCAAACAATTCCATTTCCTTTCCAAGTCGTCTGTGGTCTCTTAGTTTAGCTTCTTCAAGTAATTTAAGGTATTCGTCAAGTTCTTTTTGTTTAGGAAATGTTATGCCATATATACGGGTAAGCATTTTATTATTTTCGTCGCCCCTCCAGTAAGCACCTGCAATATTAAGCAGTTTTATAGCTTTAATCGGCGATGTATCAACTAAGTGTGGTCCTCTACACAAATCGACAAAATTGCCTGTTTGATAAAAAGTTATATTACCGTCTTCCAATTCTTCCAGAAGTTCCACCTTGTACTCATCTTGTTTATCTTTAAAGTAAGCGATAGCATCGGCTTTGCTGACTTCTTTGCGGTTAAACGTTTGTTTTTGTTTAACCAATTCCTTCATTTTGTTTTCGATAGCAGGTAGTTCTTCTTGTGTAAGAACATGATCGCCAAAATCTATGTCGTAATAAAAACCGTTTTCAATATCCGGACCAATGCCGAATTTAGCTCCAGGAAATAGTTCTGCAATAGCTTCTGCCATTATATGTGCAGAAGAGTGCCACATGGTTGCTTTACCTTCGTCATCATTCCAAGTAAGTAATTGCAGGGTAGAGTCAGAGTTAATCGGGCGTAGCAAATCTACAACCTCGCTGTTGACTTTGGCTGCCAATACACTACGCGCCAACCCCTCGCTGATACTTTTTGCTATGTCAAGAGAAGTTGAACCCTTTGGGTACTGTTTAACCGTATTATCAGGTAAAGTTATGTTTATCATATATTTGTGTGCTTTTGCAAAATAAGCAGCAAAGGTACATATATTTTGAAGTTATGCACGCTTTTTCGCAAAAATATTTTCAGATTGAAAAAATATATCTATAATTTTAAATTTTAAAAGCTAATGTTTTTAGGCTATAGCGTTGAATTTCAATATTATTTTTCAGTTTATGTCGTCTCCAAATTCAAAGTTGATTTATAGTTATTGACAAACGAAATTAGTTCAGGGAAAAACCTGAAGAATTCCGTTTCAAAATAATTATAGTTAGCTTTCAAAAATTCGGTTGCATTTTCCATATTTGAGCGATATTTAATTCTTATCGCCATATCTGTCAGGGATGCGTCCAAACCTTCAAATTTGGAGTAGGTTACCAGCCGTTTGTAGCGTATCAAATAATTTAACATTAGCGCCGATTTCTTCGGAATAATGTCAATATATTCGCTGATAATAAGCAGTTTTTCATTAACAAATTCCGAAATATCTGCATCGGAGTACATACTCCAATTCTTTGATAAAAAATGGTCGAAATACAAATCAACAACAACAGCCGAAAACTTTTTAAAATTTGGTCTTAATTTCAACTTGCAGTTTTTAACTTCGTCGCTGTTATCGGTGTATTGATCTATGGCACGATGCATAACTATGCCTTCTTTTATATTATCAGAATAGTTGTTAATTTGGCGTCCTTTAACGCAATCGGCAATAAAGTTTCCAACCAAAAATTCATTGTCGCTGCTAACTAAATCCGATAAATATATATGTGCTAAATAATTCATTTTGATAAATCAGACCACAAAGTTAATGTTTTTGTAACGATATTTAAAAACATTACCGTACAATATAATCTTGAAATGGTGATGAGTGATGAGTGATGAGTGAATATTGAGTTTCGAGTTTCGAGTTCCGAGTTCTAACATTTTCGGTCATTGAGTGCCGATATTGAGCAAAGCGAAATATCGGTGTATCGAAATGCCGAAAATGAATAGTACTAATCGTTAATTACTACAGCACTTCGACACTTCGATACGCCTTTGGCACTCAGTGAGCGAAGTGCTGCAACCCGAAACACGTAACACGTAAAAGCCAAGAGCCAAAGATATTTATCGGACAACCATAATTAATAATATCAAGATGTTACTATATTTGTTTGAAATTTTCAGGATATGAAAAAACAAAGTATAATTCTGCTTGTTGCGGTACTCATAACGTTTGTGAGTTCATGCAATAAGGACAAACATAGTAATAATTTAGTTTTGCGGTACGACAAACCTGCTTTAATTTGGGAAGAAACTTTGCCTTTGGGTAATGGCAGACTAGGCATGATGCCCGATGGTGGTATTGGTTCTGAAAAAATTGTTTTAAACGATATTACAATGTGGTCGGGTAGTGCCGAACATGTTTATAATCCGCTAGCAGCTGAGTATTTACCTGTTATTAGAAAGTTGCTTACGGAAGGCAAAAACAAGGAAGCTCAAGACTTGATGTACAAATATTTTAAATGCAATGGAGTAGGCACTAACTACGGAAATGCCAAAGATTCGCCCTATGGATGTTTTCAAATGTTAGCCGAATTAAACATCAATTATAAATATCCAGATACCGTTGCCGAAAATTACACTTTTGAGTTAAACATTGAAGATGCTGTAGCATCGACTGTTTTTACCATTGATGGAATTAATTACAAAAGAGAATACTTTGCTTCTAACGAAGATGATATTTTAGTAATAAAACTAAGTGCCGATAAAAAGCACAAACTTAACTTTGATGTAGCACTGAACAGAGCAGAAAGAGCAATTGTGAAGTCGGACAACGATAATTTAATTTTGGAAGGACAACTAAACGACGGGTACAATGCCGACAAAGGAGTCAGATTTTACACTAAAGTGAAGGTGTTGCCAACGGACGGAACTCTTACGTCTGATAGTGATATAATTTCGGTAAAAGATGCTGACGAAGCATTAATATTAATTTCTTCATCTACCGATATGTTCGATGCAAACTATAAAACAACGGTTGATAGCTTATTAGAAAATGCAGTATTTTTAGACTATAAAACGCTTAAAAACAGGCACATAAACAATTATAGGCAAAAATTTGATAGAGTTGAGTTGTCAATAGGTAATGAAAATCACGATAAAATGCTGACTTGCGAAATGCTTAATAATTTCGCAGAAACTGACGACCCATCAATTGTACTATTGTATTTTCAGTACGGGAGATATTTAATGATAAGCGGTTCACGTCCGGATTTGTTGCCTTTAAATTTGCAAGGTTTATGGGCAAACACATATCAAACTCCTTGGAATGGCGATTATCATTTGAATATTAATTTGCAAATGAACTATTGGATAGCCGAAGTTTGCAACTTGTCGGAATACCATAAAGCACTTGTATCTTATATTCAAAAGCTGTCAACTTCAGGCAAAGAAACTGCAAAGTTGTTTTACAATTCCGATGGTTGGGTCGCTCATTCGGTAAGTAATCCGTGGCTGTTTACAGCACCCGCTGAGCATGCATCCTGGGGAGCTACAAATACCGGAGGAGCTTGGTTGTGCAGCCACTTGTATCAACATTTTTTGTTCAATAACGATACTGCTTATCTAACCGAAATCTATGAGGTATTAAAGCGGTCAGCTCAATTCTATTTATCATCAATGATTATAGAACCCGAAAATAATTGGTTGGTAACGGCGCCGTCTTCATCTCCTGAAAATGCTTTTTATCAGCATGATACCACAACTCCCATATATGTTTGTATGGCTCCTACAATGGATATACAAATAATTAGAGAACTATTTAACAATACTATTAGTGCATCAAAAATTGTATCTGATAGCGATACAGCTTTTATCAATAAGATTGAAGATGCTTTGCTTAGGTTGCCACCAAACCAAATAAGCGAACAGGGCTATTTGCAGGAATGGTTGTACGATTACAGGGAAGTTGAGCCGCAGCATCGCCATGTTTCGCATTTGTACGGTTTGTATCCGTACAATGAAATTACTCCGCATGCTACACCGCATTTAGCCGATGCAGCCAAAAAAACTCTTGAAAGGCGAGGCGATGGTGGTACAGGTTGGTCTTTAGCTTGGAAGATTAATTTTTGGGCTCGACTTTACGAAGGTAATAGGGCTTACAAACTGCTAAAAAACTTGTTAAAACCGGCTATTGATAGTGCTACAAAAACCGTGAATAGTGGTACGTACCCCAACTTGTTTTGTGCACATCCACCGTTTCAGATAGACGGTAATTTTGGCGGAACTGCAGGCATAGCCGAAATGCTTATACAGAGTCATGAGGGATTTATTAATCTCCTCCCGGCTATTCCCGATGAGTGGGATAACGGCTACTTTAAAGGTTTGCGTGTCAGAGGTAATGCCGAAGTTGACCTTGAATGGAAACAAGGCAAACCTTCGAAAGTTACAATATATTCGCAGGCAGGTAATGTTTTTGAACTAAAAACATCGAAAAATGTAAAGAAAATCATCATAAACGGGAAAAAATACATTTCTGAAGACAAAAACACTATTCCCCTTACTATTGGAGTAGATGGTAAAACAGAGTGCCGCTTTATCTACTAAAACTCTTATCATGCAATATTACAAGGCATAGTTGAGAAAATGTAAATATTTGGCGTTGTTTATACGTAGTATAAATTATTTTTTAGTTAAATAAATTGACCAATTTGTCAGAAATAAACTTTATATTTGCCAAAAAAAGAATAAACTTTAAAAAAATACAAATTTATGGATAAACAAATTATGTTATTGGGCGACGAGGCGTTAGCTCAAGCTGCTATCGATTCCGGAATTTCGGGGGTTTATTCCTATCCGGGTACACCATCAACCGAAATAACGGAGTATATAATGAATTCGCCTGAAGGTAAATCGGGAGAGGTAAGAACCGGATGGGCGTCGAATGAAAAAACCGCTTTAGAAGCTGCTCTTGGTATGAGCTATGCAGGAAAGCGAGCTTTAGTATGTATGAAACACGTAGGTTTAAACGTTGCTGCCGACCCATTCATGAACTCGGCTATTACTGGCGTTAAGGGCGGTATTATTATTGTTTCTGCCGATGACCCTTCGATGCACTCATCGCAAAACGAACAAGATTCGAGATATTACGGCAACTTTGCAATGATACCTATTATTGAACCTTCAAATCAGCAAGAGGTTTATGAAATGGTACGCTACGGTTACGATTTGTCTGAGAAGGTAGGTTTGCCAGTTTTGCTAAGGATTACAACACGTTTGGCTCACTCTCGTGCAGGCGTTGTTAGAAGAGAAAAGCGTAAACAAAATGATCTTAATATCCCACCAAAAGACGATAGGTCTTTCATTTTGTTACCTGCAATTGCAAAAAGAAGATATATAAGTCAGTTAGAAAAACAACCCGAGTTGGAAAAGCAGGCTAAAGAATCGGGTTTTAATAAGTTAACTATTAAAGATGCAAAACTTGGAATTATTACAACAGGTATTGCTTATAATTATTTGATGGAAAACTTCCCCGACAGGAACATTCCACACTCGCTATTCAAAGTAGTTCAATACCCTATTCCTATTGATGAAGTAATGCAGCTATATGCTCATTCCGAAGAAATACTCGTTATAGAAGAGGGCTATCCCTTCATAGAAAGTTCGTTGCGTGGTATGTTAAATTTGGGCAAAAAAATTAAAGGGCGTTTAGATGGAACCTTGCCAAGAATTGGTGAGCTAAATCCTAACGTTGTTGCTAAAGCACTTAATATGCCCGACACAAGAGGAGCTGATATTCCAAAACTTGTTGCTCCACGTCCACCTGCTTTGTGCAACGGATGTCCGCACGTATATTCCTATGAAGCTTTAAATAAAGCACTTGCGCAACTTCCAAATAGTAGAGTTTTTGCAGACATAGGTTGTTACACATTAGGAGCTTTACCTCCTCACAATGCAATTAACACAACAGTTGATATGGGAGCGTCAATTACTATGGCAAAGGGAGCTTCAGAAGCAGGAATACATCCGGCGGTTGCCGTTATTGGCGATAGCACTTTTACACATAGCGGTATTACCGGCTTAGTTGATTGTGTTAGGGATAACAACAACGTTACAATTATGATATTGGATAATGAAACCACTGCCATGACCGGAGGTCAAGATTCGGCTGCTACAGGTCGTATCGAAGATATTTGTCGTGGCGTTGGCGTTGATAAAGACCATATTTTTGTTGTAAATCCTATACCACGTGATGTAGATAAAATTTCAGAAATTTTATTAAAAGAATTTGAATACAATGGTGTATCAGTTATTATTCCACAGAGAGAGTGTATTCAGACAGCACGAAAAAAAGTAAGACAAAAAAAAGACTAAAAACACAAATTTTAGTTACTCAAAATAAACAATTGTAAAATATTAAAATATATAACATATGAAAAGAGACATAATACTTGGTGGAGTAGGAGGGCAAGGTATATTGAGCATAGCTGCCGTAATTGGTATGGCTGCATTGTCGGAAAACATGTATTTAAAACAAGCTGAAGTTCACGGAATGAGTCAAAGAGGCGGCGACGTGTCGTCGAATTTGCGTATATCAACCGAGCCAATAGCTTCCGATTTAATTCCATTTGGCAAAGCCGATTTAATTATTTCTGTTGAACCTATGGAGTCGCTTAGATATTTACCTTACCTTTCGCCGGATGGATGGCTTATTACAAATACAAAACCATTTATCAATATTAAAAATTATCCCGACGAAAAAGATATTAAAGCAGAAATTGTTAAGCTAAAAAATCATGTTGCACTTGATGCCGATGAAATAGCCAAAGACCTTGGTTCGGTTAGGTCGGCAAATATGGTTGTGCTTGGCGCTGCAATTCCTTTCTTGGGCATTGAGTTTGATAAAATGAAGAAAGCAATAGCCGATATTTTCGGAAACAAAGGCGAAAGCGTAGTTGATGTTAACGTTAAGGCTTTAACTGCGGGTTACGAATTTGCTTTAGACTACACAAAAAAATAAATCAATAACATTTATTTTTACAAAGCTGCTTGAAAACTTTCGAGCAGCTTTTTTTATGATATTTTGACACAAAAAAAGCTGTCTTTGATGATTTCAAAAGACAGCTTTTTGCAATTTTAAAAAAAATCAGAAATAATATTATATTAATCCTAATTGTTTCAGTATATCTTCTGTTCTTTTTGTTATTTCAGGTTGATTATACTTCATCGAAAGCTGATATGAGTGCCCAATCAGTGTGTACGCTTCTTCAAGTTCGCTTGTGTAGGCATTTCTGATATTCGGTCTTTGCGCATTTATGTAGTTTATGTGTTGTTCATGAATATCAATCAGTCTATTTGCCAAAATATTACCTTTTTCAAACTCTCCGGCGTCGTAGTACACTTGTACAAGTTGAACCATGTATATGTCGTATGGTATCTTGCTATCGGGGAATAACTCCTGAACCCTATCGCAAACAGCAACAGCCGAATCGGGTTTATTTTCAATAATCAGCGACATCGCCAATCTGAAGAAGTCTTGCTTCATCATCATAACGTTTCTTGCACTTTCTCTATCAATATAAACATCAGGATCGTTCAAGTTACCCCATTTGCTATTATTCATTAGCAATTCGTATGTTTCATCGGTGTGAACATCTCCAATACCTCTATAATAGCCAGGTCCGTCAGCTTTAACAGGTAAAAATCTATACACAACGCCTTCTAAGTGGCAGTAGTCGCCAAAGTCGAAAGTCCTAATTTGTGGCGGATTTGCAAAGTAAACGGGTCGTTTAAAGTTGTTATTGGCAAGTATGTCTAAAAGCATAAGGTCGTTTTTAGTCATAACATTGCTCTTAATATCAAAGTCGATATAAGGAACTAATCTATCCCAATATTTTTCATCAACGTAATTGTTGGCAATAATTTCTGCAGTATCGACATATAGTCTTAGTTTTTTTACTGGGAAAATTGTCAAAGTAGAATTGCCCTGTCTTATTTTCGCTCTGGGGTCGTTTTTAATAAAGTCTAACAGGTCTCGAACATCAATTCTTTCATTTATTCCCGAAACGTAATGCAGGACATCATTAACACCTTTATTGTAATCGTCGTAACCTAGAGAGAAAGGCAGTTTTTCCGAATCGTAAACTTTTCTCATAAGCTGATGCGTGTACCAGTCGCTAGATGCCAACATATAATTAACAACTCTAATATCCGTTCTAATTTCTTCAACTTCTTGTGCGTACCAAAGCGGGAATGTATCGTTGTCGCCGTGAGTGACAAGCAAAGCATTAGGTTCGCACGAATTCAAATAGTTGGCGGCAAAGTCGCGGGTTGCATATTTTCCGGATCTATCGTGGTCGTCCCATCCTTCTTTTGCCATAATACCCGGAACCAAGAGCAACAACGCAACAGTAATAATACCAGCAGTTACATGAGTTCTGTATTTCTTTAAAGAATCCCAAAGTGCATAAACGCTCATACCTATCCAAATAGTAAAGGCGTAGTATGAGCCGGCATAAGCGTAGTCTCTTTCTCGGGGTTCGTTAGGAGCAGAATTCAGGTATAAGATAATGGCTAAACCGGTCATAAAGAACAAGAGAAATACCGTTAAAAAGTTTTTCTTGTCTTGTTTAATTTGATAAAACAAACCAATTAATCCGAAAATAAGTGGTAGCATATAAAACTTATTCTTGGCAGCATTTTGCAAACTATCGGGTAAATTTGTTTGGTCGCCGAGGCGTGCGTTATCAATAAATGGTATGCCCGTAATCCAGTTTCCATGTTGTGGCTCGCCAAATCCCTGAATATTATTTTGTCGTCCCGAAAAATTCCACATAAAATAGCGGAAGTACATATGTCCGGCTTGATAGGTAAAGAAGAAACGTAAATTCTCAACAAAAGTAGGTTTATAAATTATTTCTTTCTCACCGTTTCTGTTGATATATTCAATAGGCGTTCCTTTTACTTTACCCCACAACTTATAGGTAGCAGGATGCTGACGCGATTCGTCGGAGCTGTGCATTCTGGGGAAAATTGTACAAAATCTTTTATCGTAATTTGGAAGAGCATTTTTTCGTTCATCCGTCATTATATACTTTCCACTTTCTACATCTTTAACATACACGGGCGAACCATCTTTTCCAGGATTTTGCGGATCAAGTGGGGCATTGTAATACTGTCCGTAAATAATTGGGTTGGAACCGTACTGCTCTCTGTTGAGATATGCCAGCAAACTGACAGCATCAATAGGTTCATTTTCGTTAATGGGCGTATTGGTGTTAGCTCTAATCACTAATATAAAAAATGACGAAAACCCAATTAGTATATAAATACACGATAATATCGCCGTATTAGCAATAACCTTAACTTTATCTCTTGAAATACGGAAAGTGTTTTTCTTGTACAAGTAATAAGCACCTATTACTAGCAAGAAAATGATAAAAGTGAGTGTTGAGAAAATACTCAAAAGCAGGAGTAATACGATTCCTATAGCGTATTCAGCCTTTGTGTGTTTATCGGTGTACGTAAATCTCATACCCCAGAAAAGGGTTGCGGCAACAACCAATAAGTAAAAGAACGTTCCCACATTGAATGGTAATCCTAATTTATTTACGGCAAATATTTCATATTTTCCGGCAAGACTTACAGTATAAGGAACTATGACGAATAAAATAAATGCTAATACAACAAAAGAAATTGCCAGTGTAACAAGTATTCCTTTCCATGTAGTTTTTTTGTATTTATTAAAGTAAAAAATCAATGCGATAGCAGGAATAGCAAGCAAGTTAAGCAAGTGTACGCCAATAGAAAGACCTATCAGGAAGGCGATAAAAATAAGCCAACGCGTAGCGTGTGGTTGATTAGCAACTCTGTCCCATTTTAGTATAGCCCAAAAAACAATAGCAGTAAAAAACGATGACATTGCATAAACTTCGCCTTCTACAGCCGAAAACCAAAACGAATCGCTAAATGTGTATGCTAATGCTCCAACTAAACCACTTCCTATAACTGCAATTATCTGCCCTTTAGTAATATTTTCTTCATCTTTTATAAATTTTAACGCAAGCATGGTTATCGTCCAAAACAAAAACAATATCGTTGCGGAGCTACACAATGCAGACATTATGTTGACCATAAGAGCCACTTTAGTAACGTCGCCAAAAGCGAAAAGACTAAAAAACCTGCCGATTAATTGAAAAAAAGGAGCTCCGGGTGGGTGCCCTACTTGCAATTTATACGCTGTGGCTATATATTCGCCACAATCCCACCAGCTGGCGGTAGGTTCAACTGTCATTATATAAACAATTGATGAAATAATAAATACCGAGAAACCTGCAAGGTTATTGATTAACTTAAAATTTTTATTCATTACAATATTGTTTGTGTTTTAGTAAATACGTCTGCGAAGATAACATTTTTGCTGTAAAATTAATACTTTTTGGTTTATATAACTTTTTTTAAGTTACTTTTTGTATACGAAATTGCTAATATGAACGTTATATTAATATCGAAAATTATCAAATTTGGACTGATTTTTGGACATTATTAATTTTGCAGGAATTTTTTATTATTAAACTATCATATTTTAAATTACATGAATAAAAAAACGATTAACAAAGTTGGTATTTTTATTGACGGCACATTTTTTTTAAAAATTAATTCGTATTACAGATACCATCATTCACGTAAAAGTACACTAAATTTCAAAGGGCTATTTAATTTTATTGCATACAAAATTGCAGAATTTGAAGGCGTTGAAAAGCGTTATGTCAGAATTTGCGAATTGCATTGGTTCAGAGGACGTTACTCTACCAATCAGTTGGAGAAAAAGTACACCGATGCAGATTATAGGCTCACACAAATGAATAACGAGCGACGAATAGACGATATTTTTATGTACGAGGGCTTGATTCCCCATAATTATCCCTTATTAGTCGACAGTAAAACCTGTGACGCCGAAGAAAAAGGTATTGATATTTGGCTTTCTCTCGAGACATTTGATATTGCTAGACGTAGCAATTTGGAGACTGTTGTTATTATTGCCGGAGATTCTTGTTATGTACCCCTTATAAAGAAGCTAATTTCTATAGACTGCAAAGTTGCGGTTTTAGGTTGGGATTTTAGCTATGAGGTGAAATTAAATACAGGACAAAAATATTCTGTTACAACCAGAACAAGCCAGTCGTTGCTTGAAGAGTGTATATATCCCATATTGATGGACGACATTATCAACAACAACAGTGCCTCCGACGCTGATTATATTAATAATTTATTCAACGTGTAGAAAAACGGATTGTTTTGTTCATTTAACCGCTTTTTAATATCAAAATCCATTTTAAGTGGGTTATTCATGCTATCTTTGCGCCGATAATCATTAAAAAGCTATAATATGAAACTTAAAACTATCTTTATTTCGTTGCTGCTTTTAGCATCTACACTTGCTTATTCGCAAACCGAAAAAGGCAAATGGCACCTTTCCGGAAGTTCTTCTATTCAGGTCGCAAATTCATCAATATCTGTAGCAGGAAGAACACATTCTGCTACTACTATTATTTTTAATCCAAGCGTAGGATATTTTGTGGCAAAAAATTTCTCTTTGGCTATGGATATGGGGGTTATGTCACAAGATGGGGAAACCAATTTTTCTGTTATACCTACAGCCTCTTATTTTTTCCCAACTCGCTCCAATCTAAGACCTGTTGCACAAGTTGGTGTAGGATATTCACAACTTAGTGGTTATGGACGCTCCTCCGGTGTTGTAGTGGGTGCCGGAATCGGAGTTGCCTATTTTGCAAGTGAAAACATCTCTGTTGATATAGGTATGCAGTATTTGTACAATAATTACGATGGTGATGCACTAAACACCATTGCCGGAATGGTAGGATTCTCCGTATATTTCTAAACCGCATTATAAATAATACATAAAGAGAGTACCCGAAACGCGTACTCTCTTTTTAATTTCACACTACACGTTATCTAGAAATAAGTGCATCAGATATTAAACGACAACTTTTAGTTCAAAGTTATCACTTATGCAGTTCCGCCTTGTCCGCTAATTTGATATGATATATCACTAGGAGTGTTGTCGTTAATATTGCCATGAAGTTGTTCAAACTTCGAAATATTATCTTTTAAAGCTCTGTAAAGTCTTTTAGCATGTTGTGGAGTTAAAATAATTCTCGATTTTACTTTTGCTTTCGGCACTCCGGGCATCATTTGTACAAAGTCTAAAATAAATTCGGAGTTGGAGTGGGTGATAATAGCCAAGTTTGAGTAAACACCGCTACTAACTTCATCGGTAAGTTCGATATCAATTTGCTGATTTTTGTTTTTTAAGTCGTTCATAGTAAATATTTTTTTGTAAAGATAAAAAAAACGGAGAATAATAATAGTCTCCGTTTTCGTTTTTAAAGATGATTATGAAAAAATTATTTGTTAGCCATAAGAGTTTCGTATTCTTCTTTTGAGCCAACAATAAGATTTTTATACTCTTTAAGACCCGTACCTGCAGGGATTCTCTTTCCGATGATAACATTTTCTTTAAGTCCCATAAGCTCATCACTCTTAGCTTCGATGGCAGCTTGAGTAAGAACTTTTGTTGTTTCTTGGAAAGAGGCAGCCGACAACCACGAGTTAACTTGTAGTGAGGCGCGAGTAATACCTTGTAGTATTTGCTTAGCTGTGGCAGGTTTTGCATCACGAGCAACAACAAGTTTCTTATCTTTTCTTTTAAGAGCAGAATTTTCGTCCCTCAACTTTCTGGAAGTAATAAGTTGTCCGGGTGACAAATCGCTATCGCCTGCGTCTTCAACTACTTTCATTCCAAAAATCGCATCGTTTTCGTCATTAAAATCTACTTTGTTTACAACATCTTTTTCAAGGAACTTAGTATCACCTGCATCAATTACTTCAACTTTACGCATCATTTGTCTAACAATAACCTCGAAGTGTTTGTCGTTTATTTTCACTTGTTGCAAACGATAAACTTCTTGAGCTTCGTTAACGATGTGTTCCTGAACCTTCATAGGTCCTTGAATTGCAAGTATATCAGCTGGTGTAATAGCTCCTACCGAAAGAGGAGTTCCAGCTTTTACGTAGTCGTGTTCCTGAACAAGTATTTGTTTAGTTGTTGGAATCAGATAGCTGTACGATTCGGTACCCGATTTAGATGTAACTATAACTTCTCTGTTACCGCGTTTTAGTTTAGGTCCGAATGAAACAACACCGTCGATAGCCGAAACTTTAGCTTCGTCTGATGGGTTTCTAGCTTCGAAAAGCTCGGTAACTCTAGGTAAACCTCCCGTGATATCGGTTGATTTTCCAAATGAGCGAGGTATTTTAACCAACACGGTTCCCGGAACAATTTTAGCATTTTCTTCTACCTGAAGGTGAGCTCCAACCGGAAGGTCGAAAGTTTTAATAACTTCACCCATTTCGTCAACAATTTTAATACAGGGATTATTAGCCTTGATTTTTGAATCGATAATAATTCTGTCTTGATATCCGGTTTGTTCGTCGTGTTCAATTTTAACGGTAACTCCTTCTATAACATTTTCGAAAACAGCTTTACCGTTGATATCTGACAGTATAAGAGCATTGTATGGATCCCAATCGGCTATTAAATCACCTTTTTTAACAGTATCACCAGGTTTAAAATACAAGTGAGCTGAATACGGAATATGAGCCGAGTGTATTGAAATGTTTGTTTTTGGATCAACAATACGCATTTCTGAGAAACGGCTGATAACGATGTTATAGTCTTTAGGATCTTCGTCATCCGATTTAATTTTGGGAACGTATTTCAGTTCGTCAATTTCAATAATACCGTCGTATTTTGCAGTAACGCTGTAATTTGAAGCAATATTACCACCTGCAACACCTCCCATGTGGAATGTACGAAGTGTAAGCTGAGTACCTGGTTCACCAATTGATTGAGCTGCAATAACTCCAACTGCTTCTCCTTTTTGTACCATTCTTCCGGTAGCTAAGTTTCTGCCGTAGCAATAAGTACAAACGCCATGTTTCGATTCGCAAGTTAGTACCGAACGAATTTCAACAGATTCAATTGGAGAATCTTCAATAATTTGACAAATCTTTTCGTCTAATTCTGTATTTGCAGCAACAATAAGTTCGCCAGTATTAGGATGGTAAATATCGTGCAATGTAACACGTCCTAAAATACGGTCGTACAGGCTTTCAACAACTTCTTCGTTTTTCTTTAGTGCAGATATTGTCAGACCACGAAGTGTGCCGCAATCATCTTCTGTAATAACCACATCCTGAGCAACGTCAACCAAACGTCTGGTTAAGTAACCGGCGTCAGCAGTTTTTAGAGCCGTATCAGCCAAACCCTTTCTAGCACCGTGTGTTGAAATAAAGTATTCAAGTACAGAAAGACCTTCTTTAAAGTTCGACAAAATCGGGTTCTCAATAATCTCGTTTCCAACGCTTCCCGATTTTTGCGGTTTAGCCATCAAACCACGCATACCAGCTAACTGACGTATCTGTTCGCCCGAGCCTCTAGCTCCGGAATCAAGCATCATATACACCGAATTAAAGCCCTGATTGCTTTCGGAAAGTTCTTTAAGAACTCTAACAGCTAATCGGTTGTTAACGTGTGTCCACTCATCTATAATCTGATTTGTTCTTTCGTTGTGAGTGATAATACCAATTTTATAGCTTTCTTCAATTTCATCAACTTTTTCGTTGGTGTCTTCAATCATTTTAGATTTTACTTCCGGTATTATTATATCGCCGATGTTGAAAGACAAACCTCCTTCGAAAGCCATTTTAAAGCCAAGGTCTTTTATATCATCCAAGAATTGTGCAGTTTTGGCTGTACCTGTTTTTTTAAGCATACCGCCAATTATGCTACGCAATGATTTTTTGGTTAGCAGTTCGTTGATATATCCGTATTCTTCGGGTACAACCTGATTAAAAATCACTCTACCAACAGTAGTTTCTATTAAATTTTCTTTTTGTGTTTCAACGTCGAAAATTCTAACTTTAATAACTGCGTGTAAATCTACTGCACCTTCATTATGAGCTATAATAACTTCCTCAGGCGAATAAAATATTTTATTTTCACCTTTAACCGGTTTTTCAGGTGTAGAAGCTCTGCTTTTGGTCATGTAGTATAATCCCAGAACCATATCTTGCGATGGAACAGTGATAGGAGCTCCATTGGCAGGGTTGAGGATATTGTGCGACGAAAGCATAAGCATTTGAGCTTCCAATATTGCTGCGTTGCCAAGCGGAAGGTGGACAGCCATTTGGTCACCGTCGAAGTCGGCGTTAAAAGCGGTACAAACTAACGGGTGTAGCTGAATTGCTTTACCTTCAATAAGTCTGGGCTGAAATGCTTGAATACCTAAGCGGTGTAGGGTAGGAGCTCTGTTTAAAAGAACAGGGTGTCCTTTCATAATATTTTCTAATATTTCCCATACTACCGGGCTCTTCTTATCTACAATTTTTTTAGCTGTTTTAACGGTTTTAACAATTCCGCGTTCCAACATTTTACGGATAATAAAAGGCTTGTAGAGTTCGGCAGCCATATCTTTTGGTAGTCCGCATTCGTGTAACTTAAGTTGAGGACCAACGACTATAACCGAACGTCCCGAGTAGTCAACCCTTTTTCCTAACAGGTTCTGACGGAAACGTCCTTGTTTACCTTTAAGACTATCGCTTAACGATTTTAGCGGACGGTTGGAATCGGTTTTAACGGAACTGGTTTTTCTTGAGTTGTCGAAAAGAGAATCTACAGCTTCTTGCAACATACGCTTTTCGTTACGCATAATCACATCAGGAGCTTTTATCTCAATTAATCTTTTCAGACGATTATTTCTGATAATAACTCGTCTGTATAAGTCGTTAAGGTCGCTTGTAGCAAAACGTCCACCGTCAAGAGGAACAAGTGGTCTTAAATCAGGAGGAATAACAGGTACTACTTTTACCAACATCCATTCCGGGCGATTTTCTCTACCTTGCTGTGCTTCTCTGAAAGATTCTATTACTTGTAGACGTTTCAGAGCATCTTGTTTTCTTTGTTGCGAAGTTTCGTTATTCGCTTTATCTCTGAGTATATACGATTCTTTGTCGAGATCTATGCGGCTTAGCAGGTCGTATAGAGCTTCGCCACCCATTTTTGCAATAAATTTGTTTGGATCGGTATCATCCAAATATTGATTGTCTTTTGGTAGACGGTCTAGGTATTCGAAATATGTTTGTTCATCAATAAAGTCCATTACTTGTAAGCCTTCTGCTTCAAAGACACCTGGCTGAATAACAACATAATTTTCGTAATATACGATAGATTCCAATCTTTTAGGTTTAATTCCAAGAAGTAGAGCAATTTTGTTAGGTAGAGATCTGAAATACCATATATGAGCAACCGGTACCATAAGTTGAATATGTCCCATTCTTTCTCTACGCACCTTTTTTTCAGTAACTTCTACGCCGCATCTATCGCATGTAATACCTTTATACCTGATACGTTTATATTTTCCGCAATGGCATTCCCAATCTTTTACAGGTCCGAATATTCTCTCACAAAAAAGTCCATCACGCTCAGGTTTATAAGTCCTGTAGTTAATAGTTTCGGGTTTAGTAACTTCTCCGCATGAACGTTTTAGTATAGATTCTGGTGAAGCTAATTTAATTCTAATGCTATTGAAGTCGTATTGTGTGGTATTATCTTTTCTAAAAGCCATAATATATTTTTTTTCAATTATAACGTATAGTTAATTAGTGTAATGAATAACATCTACTCAAATTCGATGTCAAGACATAGACCTCTGAGCTCATGAACGAGCACGTTAAAGGATTCAGGAATACCTGGTTCGGGTAAGTTTTCGCCTTTAACTATTGCTTCATAAGTTTTTGCTCTACCAATAACATCGTCGGATTTGATAGTAAGCACTTCTTGAAGTGTATTTGCTGCTCCGAATGCTTCGAGAGCCCAGATTTCCATTTCACCGAAACGCTGACCGCCAAATTGGGCTTTACCGCCTAACGGTTGTTGCGTGATGAGTGAATAAGGTCCGATAGAACGTGCGTGCATCTTGTCGTCGACAAGGTGGTGCAGTTTAAGCATGTACATGTATCCAACAGTAGCGGGTTGGTCGAATTTCTCGCCTGTTCCGCCGTCTCTCAGATATACTACACCGTTTTCGGGCAGACCGGCTTTTTTCATCCATTCGTTAATTTGGTCTAACGAGGCTCCATCGAAAATAGGAGTTTTAAAATAAATATTCAACTTAGCTGCTGCCCATCCTAAAATGGTTTCGTATATTTGTCCCAAATTCATACGCGAAGGTACGCCAAGAGGATTCAAAACAATATCTATAGGTGTTCCATCTTCCAAAAACGGCATATCTTCTTCTCTAACAATACGTGCAACTATACCTTTATTTCCGTGACGTCCAGCCATTTTATCTCCAACTTTTAACTTACGTTTTTTGGCTACGTACACTTTTGCCATTTGTATGACTCCGTTAGGCAATTCATCTCCAACACTGGCGACAAATTTTTTGCGGTTGTATAGTCCTTGGATTTCCTTCGACTTGATTATGTAGTTGTTTATCAGACGTTTAATCAGATTGTTAGTTTCAGTACTATCAGTCCAATTGTTGGGGTCTATAGTAAAATAATCTAATTGAAGTAATAGCTTTTGAGTAAATTTTACTTTTTTAGCAATTAGTTCGTTTTTGAAGGTATTGTACACACCCATCGATGTTTTTCCGCTAACAAGCACAGTTAATTTGTCAACAAGTTTTTGTTTCAAATCAGCCGATTGTTTGTTAAACTCTGTATCAAGAGCACTTATAACTCTCTTTTCTTCTTCTTTGGTTTTCTTGCTCTTAATAACTCTCGAAAACAACTCTTTGTCGATAACAACGCCTTTCATAGCTGGTGGTGCTTTAAGCGAGGCATCTTTTACGTCGCCTGCTTTTTCACCAAATATTGCTCTCAGAAGTTTTTCTTCGGGAGTTGGGTCTGTTTCACCTTTTGGAGTGATTTTTCCAATCAAGATGTCACCTTCTACAACCTCAGCTCCAATCCTTATCATACCCATATCATCCAGGTCTTTTGTAGCTTCTTGGCTTACGTTAGGAATGTCGCTCGTTAATTCTTCGACACCGCGCTTGGTATCTCTAACTTCTAGTGTAAATTCTTCAATATGTATAGATGTAAAAATATCTTCTTTAACAACTCTTTCGGAAATAACAATAGCATCCTCAAAGTTGTAGCCTTTCCAAGGCATAAATGCAGCTCTTAGGTTTCTACCCAAAGCCAATTCGCCACCTTGTGTAGCATAACCTTCGCACAATACTTGACCTTTTGTTACTTTATCGCCTTTACGAACTATAGGACGAAGGTTGATACAAGTATTTTGGTTTGTACGTTTAAACTTAGTAAGGTTGTAAGTTTTTTTATCTTCGTCGAAGCTAACTAGTCT
This sequence comes from Lentimicrobiaceae bacterium, assembly GCA_033809755.1. Taxonomy (GTDB): domain Bacteria; phylum Bacteroidota; class Bacteroidia; order Bacteroidales; family UBA4417; genus UBA4417. The sequence continues at coordinate 175,274 of JAPXLB010000002.1, read as the reverse complement.
TTCTTCTTCGGGTCGAGTGTATCTGATTTCAATTTTTGAAGAGTCAACATATTCAACAATGCCGTCACCTTCGGCGTTTATAAGTACGCGAGAGTCTTTTGCAACTTTATCTTCTATACCAGTTCCCACGTACGGACGTTCGGGATTAATTAAAGGTACTGCCTGACGCATCATGTTTGAACCCATTAGTGCACGGTTGGCATCATCGTGTTCTAAGAATGGAATTAATGATGCTGCAATTGATGCTATTTGGTTTGGTGCAACGTCAATTAAATCTATTTCGTCTTTAGTTTTAAGAGGGTAGTCGGCAAGGTATCTAACTTTAATTTTTGCATCTGTTAGTTCACCGTCGTCGCTCATCTCGGTAGTGGCTTGTGCTATAACTTTGTTTTCTTCTTCTTCTGCCGAAAGATATATTGGTTCCGAATCATCAACTTTTCCGTTGATAACTTTCTTATACGGAGTTTCGATGAAACCTAACTTGTTAATTTTTGCGTAAACGCAGAGCGAAGATATAAGACCAATGTTAGGACCTTCGGGAGTTTCGATGGTACAAAGTCTTCCGTAGTGTGTATAGTGGACGTCTCTAACTTCAAAACCAGCTCTTTCTCTTGATAAACCTCCAGGACCTAACGCTGAAATTCTTCTTTTGTGAGCAATTTCGCTAAGCGGATTAGTTTGATCCATAAATTGCGATAGCTGGTTGGTTCCGAAAAACGAGTTTATCACACTAGAAAGAGTTTTGGCGTTGATTAAATCCATTGGAGTAAACACTTCGTTATCTCTAACGTTCATTCTTTCTCTGATTGTTCTTGCCATACGTGCAAGACCAACTCCAAATTGGTTGTATAGTTGTTCGCCAACGGTTCTAACTCTACGATTACTTAAGTGGTCAATGTCGTCAATTTCCGCTTTTTCGTTAATCATACCGACCAAGTATTTAATAATGGCAATCAAGTCCTCCTTAGTAAGTACTCTAGTTTCGATAGGAATGTTTAACGACAGTTTTTTGTTTATTCTGTATCTACCAACGTCACCCAAATCGTATCTCTTATCTGAGAAGAAAAGTCTTTCAAAAACCGATCTAGCAGTCTCATCATCTGGTGGAGCTGCGTTTCTGAGTTGGAAATAAATAGCTTCTAAGGCTTGTTTGGCATTATTGGAAGGGTCTTTTTCTAGAGAGTTGAAAATAACCGAGTAATCTTGGCTGTCAGCGTCGTCGTTATGTATTAAAACGCTCTCATTACCTGATGCAATAATTTTTTCTATAACATCATTATCAATAACTGTTTCTCTCTCTAAGATTGTTTCAAATCTGTCAACTGTTGACATTTCACCGGTATCTTCGTCAACGAAATCTTCCTTCCACGATTTTTGAACTTTGGCAGCAAGTTTTCTGCCTATATATTTTTTTAATACCGATTTCTTCGCAGAAACTTCTTCTGCAAGACCAAAAATTTCGATAATGTCTTTATCGGATTCGTACCCAATAGCTCTAAGTAGGGTAGTTACCGGGACTTTCTTTTTACGTTCAATGTAGGCGTACATTACGTTTTGCACGTCGGTAGTAAATTCCATCCAAGAACCTCTAAAAGGTATAATTCTGGCAGAATATAGGACTTTGCCGCTGGTATGGTAATTTGTACCGAAGAAAACACCTGGCGAACGGTGCAATTGCGAAACTATTACTCTTTCGGCTCCATTAATGATAAATGTTCCTTTTGGTGTCATATAAGGTATCATTCCCAAATAGACATCTTGAATAATTGTTTCAAAATCTTCGTGTTCGGTATCGTTACACGAAAGTTTTAATCGTGCTTTAAGGGGAACGGAGTAGGATAGTCCCCTTGACAAACATTCTTCAATAGTGTATCGGGGAGGATCGATGTAATAGTCTAAAAACTCCAAAATAAAATTATTTCTGGAATCGGTAATTGGGAAATTCTCAGAAAATACTTTATATAATCCCTCGTTTTCTCTATTGTCAGGGTTGGTTTCTAATTGAAAAAAATCTTGAAAAGATTTTAATTGTACATCAAGGAAATCAGGATATTCTGCTTTTATTTTTGATGTACCGAAGTTGATGCGTTCAGTTTTTTTTGTGGCCACGTTTTGAAAATTAAATTAAATAAATGAGTAAATTATATTGTTTAAAAATATAGGAAACATCTGCTCTGTTTTTGAGCAGATGTTTCAGACCTAGCGGTACAAATCATTTATTTACTTAACTTCAACTTCTGCACCTGCTTCTTCAAGTTGTTTTCTAAGCCCTTCGGCTTCGTCTTTAGAAACTCCTTCTTTTATTGCTTTAGGAGCTGCGTCAACTAATTCTTTTGCTTCTTTTAGACCTAAACTTGTAAGTTCTTTAACAAGTTTTACTACGGCTAATTTAGCTTGTCCCGGCGCTTTCAAAATTACGTCGAATGATGTTTTTTCTTCAACTGCAGCTTCTCCAGCACCTGCTGCACCTGCCATAACTACTGGTGCTGCTGCTGCCGGTTCAATTCCGTATTCGTCTTTTAAAATTTGAGCTAATTCGTTTACTTCTTTTACTGTTAAGTTAACTAATTTTTCTGCGAAAGCTTTTAGATCTTCCATTGTGTTATAATTTTTTTTGGTTTAATACTTAATTAATTGAATTGTTTAGTGTAGATTTATTGTATTTATTCCGGACGTTCAGATAAAGTTTTTAACACACCGGATAAAGTATGACCTCCCGATTGAAGTGCTGAGATAACATTGTTGATAGGTGATTGTAGTAATGCGATAACGTCGGCAATAAGTTCGTTTTTAGATTTTAGTGCTACCAAGTTATCCAATTCGTGGTCACCTATATATGTTACTTCTTCAACATAAGCACCCTTTATCAACGGTCTGTCGCTACTTCTCCTAAACTCTTTAATAAGTTGGGCTGGAGCATTTGCTTGTTCGGCAAACATAATAGCTGATTGTCCCTTTAATACTGAGAACATATCGCCATAGTCTTTGCCTGAATTCTCCATAGCTTTACGGAGTAAGGTGTTTTTAACAACAATCAATTTTACGTCTTTTCTAAAACATAATCTACGAAGTTCATTTGTTTTTGCAACATTTAATCCTGATATATCGGTGATATACAAGTAGTTTTGATTTTTTAACTCTTCGGTTAAAGTTGCAATTAATTGATTTTTATCTTCTTTTCTCATGATTGTATTATTTAGTACTATGTACTTACTAATAATTAGACTTTAATTGATTTTTCGTCAATACGAATTCCGGGGCTCATTGTACTCGACATGTATATGCTTCTGATGTAAGTTCCTTTAGCAGCGGCGGGTTTTAATTTAATAATGGTATTAAGTAACTCCCTTGCATTTTCTGCTATTTTATCTTCTGTGAAGGAAACTTTTCCAATTGAGGCGTGGATTATTCCAAACTTATCAACTTTAAAGTCGATTTTACCGGCTTTTACTTCTTCAACTGCTTTTCCAACATCCATAGTAACTGTTCCGGTTTTAGGGTTTGGCATCAATCCTCTAGGACCTAAAATTCGTCCTAATGCACCTACTTTGGGCATAACACTTGGCATAGTAATAATTACATCAACATCAGTCCAACCACCTTTTATCTTTTCAATGTACTCGTCTAAGCCGACATAATCAGCATTGGCATCTTTTGCTTCTTGCTCTTTATCGGGAGTACATAAAACCAATACTCGTACTGTTTTACCTGTTCCGTGCGGAAGGGTTACAATACCACGTACCATTTGGTTGGCTTTTCTAGGGTCTACACCCAAGCGAACATCTAAATCAACAGACGAATCGAATTTGGTTGTAGTTATTTCCTTTACGATTCTTGATGCATCATCGAGCGAGTAAACGGCATTTTTGTCGTATTTTGCTAAAGCCTGTTTAGTATTCTTTGTTAGTTTTGCCATTTTACTGTTTGTTTATTTTTGGTAATAAAACATATTTTAACGTAATCCTATCATGGGTTTATACATCAGCAGGAAATTCACCTTTAACCGTTATTCCCATGCTACGGGCTGTACCTGCAACTAGTTGCATAGCTGATTTAACTGTAAAACAATTTAAGTCTTCCATTTTGTTTTCGGCTATTGCTTTAACTTGATCCCAGGTTACAGAAGCAATTTTTTTACGGTTTGGTTCGGGTGAACCTCCTTTTTGTTTAGACACTTCCAAAAGCTGAACAGAAACAGGCGGTGCTTTCAGGATAAAATCGAATGATTTATCCTTATACACGGTTATAATAACCGGAATAACTTTGCCCGCTTTGTCTTGCGTTCTGGCGTTAAACTGCTTGCAAAATTCCATAATATTAACCCCTTTAGAACCCAAGGCAGGACCTATTGGAGGTGCAGGATTTGCTGCTCCTCCTCTTATTTGGAGTTTTATTAATCCAGAAATTTCTTTTGCCATTTTGTCTTTTTATTAAAGGATTATTGTTTTGTTGGTAACTAATTATGATTGTTTCATAACCTGTGTAAACGACAACTCAAGTAATGTACGGCGTTCAAAAATCTTTATCATCACCTTTAATTTCTTTTTGTCTTCGTTTATCTCTTCAATTGTTCCTGTAAAACTATTGAAAGGTCCGTCAATCACCGTAACAGATTCGCCAACAATGTAAGGGATATTCAGTTCTTCGTCAGCTTCGCTAAGTTCGTCGGCTTTACCCAAAATACGGTTTACTTCCGATTGTCTTAGCGGTTCGGGCTTATCTTTAGAACCTAAAAATCCAATAACGCCGGGTAAACTGGTAATAATGTGTGGAACCTCGCCGGTTAGTACAGCTTCAATAAGAATATAGCCAGGCAAGTAGTTTCTTTCCTTGCTGACTTTTTTTCCATTTCTAACTGTAAAAACTTTTTCGGTTGGTATTAATACCCTGGTCACTAAATGCTCAATACCCAAGGCTTTAACTTCTTTTTCTATATAAGTTTTAACCTTGGATTCCTGACCACTTATAGCCCTTATCACATACCAATTTTTTTCCGGATCGCTCATTACTTGTTGGTTTGAATTGATTAGTTACAATAAAATACCAAGTACTTTATTTTATGAACCAATTATTTATAGTGTTTTAGAATAATGAATAATATTGTTCGAGCAAGAATTCAAATGATTGATCCATTAAAAACACTATTAGTGCAATTATCAAGGAAGCTATTGATACGACAATTGCACTGTTTTGTAGTTCACTCCATGTTGGCCATGAAACTTTATTTACAAGTTCGTTATAACTATCTTTAACGTACTCAACAAATTTATTTTTCTTTTTTGCCATTGTAATTGATATTTTTTGCACGGGTGGAAGGAGTCGAACCCTCAACCTACGGTTTTGGAGACCGCCACTCTACCAATTGAGCTACACCCGTTTATTAATCATTATGAATAGCAGGAACAGATCCTGCTATTCATAAGTTACATTAATTAATTAGGACAATATATTTGCATATACTATGCAACCAGAATTAGTCGAGAATTTCAGTTACTTGTCCTGCACCAACTGTTCTACCACCTTCACGGATAGCAAAACGTAGGTTCATGTTCAAGGCAATTTCCGATACTAATTCCACAGTTATTGTCAAGTTATCGCCAGGCATAACCATTTGTACACCTTCTGGAAGGTGAATTTCACCGGTTACGTCGGTTGTTCTGAAATAGAATTGAGGACGATATTTGTTTTTAAATGGGGTGTGACGTCCACCTTCTTCTTTTTTCAAGATATACACTTCAGCTTTAAACTTTTTGTGAGGTTTAATCGAACCTGGTTTAGCAATCACCATACCACGTCTGATTTCGTCTTTATCTATACCTCTAAGTAGTAATCCTGCGTTGTCTCCAGCTTCACCTTCGTCTAGAATTTTTCTAAACATTTCAACACCTGTACACACCGATTTAAGTTTTTCGGCACCCATACCAATAATTTCAACTGGGTCGCCAACGTGAATAACGCCCGATTCAATACGTCCGGTAGCAACTGTACCACGACCTGTAATTGAGAAAACGTCTTCAATAGGCATTAAGAAGTCTTTATCTTTTGCTCTAAGTGGTAGTGGAATATATTCGTCAACAGCTTTCATAAGTTCCAAAATTTTCTCTACCCATTGAGGTTCGTTGTTTAATCCTCCCAATGCCGAGCCTTGAATAACAGGTACGTTGTCGCCGTCGAAACCGTAGAAAGATAGAAGGTCACGAATTTCCATTTCAACAAGTTCTAACAATTCTGGGTCGTCAACCAAGTCTACTTTATTCATAAAAACAACCAAGCGGGGTACACCAACCTGACGTGCAAGTAGGATGTGTTCACGTGTTTGAGGCATAGGACCGTCGGTTGCAGCAACAACTAATATAGCTCCGTCCATTTGTGCAGCACCGGTAACCATGTTTTTAACGTAGTCGGCGTGTCCGGGGCAGTCAACGTGAGCGTAGTGCCTGTTTTCTGTTTCATATTCTACGTGCGATGTATTAATAGTAATACCACGTTCTTTTTCTTCGGGTGCGTTGTCAATCGAATCGAATGACCTCATTTCCGATAAACCTGCGTTTGCTAGTACAGTAGTAATAGCAGCGGTTAGGGTTGTTTTACCGTGGTCAATATGGCCAATAGTACCTATATTGACGTGGGGTTTTGAGCGTTCAAATTTTTCTTTTGCCATTTTAATTAATGTTAAGTAATTTTTATTTGTTTTATAAGAATTTCGATTATATAATTTATAATTTGCTTTGTTCTTGTTTCGTAGAGCCTTTGGCGAGAATTGAACTCGCGACCCCTTCCTTACCAAGGAAGTGCTCTACCCCTGAGCTACAAAGGCAAATATTTGAGCGGAAGACGGGGCTCGAACCCGCCACCTATAGCTTGGAAGGCTATCGCTCTACCAAATGAGCTACTTCCGCCTGAAGTATTACTTTACCGTGGGGAGAGAAGGATTCGAACCTTCGAAGGCTTAGCCAACAGATTTACAGTCTGCCCCATTTGACCGCTTTGGTACCTCCCCGTTAAACTTTACTTAAAATATTACAATGAACTTTTTACTTTGAGCCGATGGAGGGACTCGAACCCCCGACCGGCTGATTACAAATCAGCTGCTCTGCCAACTGAGCTACATCGGCTTTTGCTATTATCGCTCTTTAAACACTAAACCATAACACAAGTAAATTTAGGCTAAAAAACGAAGTTGCAAAAGTAATTCTTTTGTTTCAAATAACAAAATTTTTTTAGCTTTTTTTATTCTCCTTTTAATTTGTTTTTATGTTTTGTTAGCTGTCTCTTTAGAGCATCAACGGATTTGTCAATCGACTCTTCAAAACTTTTACTTTGTTTTTTTACGTACAAATCGTTGCCGGGTATTATTAATCGAATTTCTGCAATTTTATTTTCGTTAGTTTGGGTGTTTGCTATTTTTAGAGAGACGTCAGCTCCTATAACACCGTTGAAGTAGTTTGCTAACTTTTCAACTTTATTGTAAATAAAAGTTTCTAACTTTTGGTCGGTTTTAAAGTGAAGAGAATTTATTTTAATATCCATATTTTTTTTATTTTTTATGCTCGTGGATGAGCTTGTTTATGTATTGATTTAAGTTTATCTATAGTATTGTGAGTATATATTTGAGTGGCTGCTAACGACGAATGACCCAACAATTCTTTAATTGCGTTTATGTCGGCATCGTCGTTTAGCAATTGTGTCGCAAATGTGTGGCGTAGTACATGAGGGCTTAACTTGCTGTTAGTTGCAACTTTAATTAGCTGACTATGAACAATGTTGTATATTGCTTTGTCGTATATAGGCTTTCCTTTTATAGTTAACAAAAGTGTGTTGTCGTCGTGGTAATTTTGCAGTTGCAAAACAAATTTATCACGTTGTATTTTATAGTCAGAAAGTTCATTTATAAGGTTTTCGCCTATAGGAATTATTCTTTGTTTATTTCTTTTTCCAACAACTGAAATTGTTTTTTTTTCAAAAGAAATATCGGTAGTTTTTAGGTTTCTAAGTTCTGCTCTTCTTATTCCGGTGGCGTATAGCAACGTTATTATAATACGGTCTCTGCTGTCGATATAATTGTCTGCTTCAGGCAATAAACTTAAAAGCTTTGTGGTTTGCTCTGTTGTTAAAAAAGTAGGTAAAGTTTCGCTAGTTTTTGGAGCAACAATTTTTGCAACAGGATTGTATTTTATATGTTTTTTTTGCTGACAGTATCTGTAAAATGCTCTTACGGACGATAGTTTGCGTTTTATACTAACTGCCGAAATCCCCAAATCGACTAAATAAGCAACCCACGAACGCACCATTTGATGGTCAACTTCAAGAATGTCTGTGCCTTCGTATGTGTCTTTTATGTATTTGTTAAATGTTTCAATATCACGACTATACGCATAAACGGTGTGCTCCGAATATCGTTTTTCGTAAGTCAAATAATTATTGAATGCATTTAATAACATATAATTCAAAAAAAAGAAGTTATTCCTATACTTTATTGATAAACATTAAAAATGAAAACAAAATAACATTTCAGCTTGTACAGAAATAACTTCTACTTTAGTAAAGATTACCGATTAGTTTTCCTCTTCGTGCTGAAGTCGTTGCACGTAAATAGCTTTTTTACGGTCTTCTCTTCTCTTTACAGAAGGTTTCACGAAAGCCTGACGGCGACGTAATTCCTTAAGAGTACCTGTTTTTTCGAATTTACGTTTCAACTTCTTCAAGGCTCTGTCAATGTTTTCGCCTTCTTTCACGGGTACAATAATCATACTAATACATCCTTTCTATAAGGTTAATAAAAAAAATTAATTGAACTGCAAAATTACTTATTTTTTATTAATTAATAACATGATTATTATAAATTTGTATTTTTTAATAAAAAATCATTATCAAAATATAATATATGAGACGAAAAACAGGTATGAAATTTTACTTTAGTATTTTATTTGCAGCAACTATTATTTTTTTTACAAGTGTTTCATGCAAAAGGACATCAAAAATTATTGAAGAAGTTGAAAGCGTTGAAATGTACGGTATTTGCGTAGATTCGTTAAATGTTATACAGGATAATATTAAGGAAGGCGAATTTTTGGCTACTATTTTGGGAAAATACATTTCGGCAAGTGAAATAGATAAACTAGTGAGGAAAACCTCAGATGTTATGAATCCTAGAGACATTAGGATTGGAAATCCGTATTGTATTATTTTGGATAAAGATTCCGTTTTAAAATATTTTGTTTACGAAAAAAATGCTGTTGACTACGTTTTGTGGAGTTTTTCGGATAGTATTACTGCTGTTTTGGAACAGAAAAACGTAAATAGAATTGTTAGAACAATTGAAGGTGAGATTACCAGTTCGCTGTGGAATAGTATTATCGAATTGCAAGCATCGCCAGTGTTGGCTGTTGAGCTTTCGGACATTTATGCATGGAAGATAGACTTTTTCGGTATTCAACCACACGACGCATTTAAAGTAGTTTTTGAAGAAATGTATGTAGATACTTCATTTATTGGGATAGGAAAGATTATTGCTTGCAACTTTTTGCATGATAATAAAAATTATTACGCTTTCAGATTCCAACCCGATAGTTTGTCAATTCCTGAATATTACAACCAGAGTGGAGAGAATTTGCGCACAGCATTTTTAAAGGCTCCGCTGAAATATAGTCGCATTAGCTCAAAATTTTCGCATAGCAGAATGCACCCAATACTAAGAATTAGGCGACCGCATCACGGTGTTGATTATGCTGCACCCCAGGGAACACCTGTTCATAGTATTGGCACAGGAAAGGTTATTTCGGCAGGATATAATAAGGGAGCAGGTTATATGGTTAAAATTGAACATAATAGCACGTACACCACGGCTTATCTTCATTTAAGAAATTTTGCCAAGGGCATAAAAAAAGGTAAACGAGTTGCTCAGGGCGAAGTTATTGGATATGTCGGAAGTACAGGTTTATCTACTGGTCCGCATTTAGACTTTAGAGTGTATAAAAACGGAACGCCTATAGATCCTTTAAAATTAGAATCGCCACCGGCACCGCCTGTTAAAGAGGAGTTTATGCCTTTATATACAAGCATTGTTGACTCTATAAAACCTATGGTTGAATTTAATGAGTTGCTACCGTAAGGTATAGGTAATCTATATTGGCTTTATTTGTTGTTAGATACTTTGCTCTTGGCTATTTCGGGTTACGTGTTGTCCCGAAGTTTCGGGACGGGTTACGTGGTACGTGTTGAGTGGTACGCGGATCGGGTTGCGAGTTGCGATACTTAATACTCGGAACTCAGAACTGTCCAAGCCACCACTCACCACTCACCACCATTCACCGCTCAGCCTATCAATCGAAAAACATCCACGAAACACCTAATTTAAATCCGGCGTCAGGCAGGGGATAATAGGGAGTCATTAGATATTTGTTTTCTAGTAGGAGGGAACCCAAATTTTCGTATTTAAAAAATATTCTAGCTCTTTTTATACCCAAATTCAAAAAGAAATCCATATAAGGATAATTGCCTACTGTGTATTGATTTTGTTTGTAAAAAAGTGCATACGCAGGACAGTACGCTAGAGGTTTCCAATTGGTATGATAAGTACAAGCCAGACCAACCTGAAAATACAGTGCTTTTTTGAATAACGAATTCTGATACATTAATTTTACTTTGCCCATAAACGCAGGCAGATTTATAATGCTATCGCTACTGTGTTGTAGTATAGAAGTAATATCGATGTTGAATTTGTTTATTCTGAACTGTTTATTCAACGAGAACACGTACGCAGAGATTAAATCGCTGTGTTGTACGGGTTTTATTTCTTCGTCCAGATAAACATAGTTCTTAATATTTGCATTGTAAAATTCCGCTCTTAAATTTCTCCAAAAAAACCGTATTCCAAATTTATTAAAATCTATTGGCTTGAAATCATTGTTCCAGGTATCAAACGCTGTTTCGTTACACAAATAAAAATAGTGAGGCATTGTGCTGCTCAAATCCGCAATGGCGGCAACGTAAATGTCGCTATTTGTAAAATATCTGTTGGCATTTAACTTTATTGTATAATTTTTATCGGTTGTGTTGCCAATTCCGTACGAGCCGATAAATTTTAAATTATAGTGTTTTAAAAGCAACAAATTTATTTTGAGTTCCGGTTTAAAGTCGGAAAATAGTTTTTTCTCTACACCAGGTTTGCCTAGCTTGTTAAAGTTATGAGTAATGCTGAAATCGTATGTAAATATTTTATTATTAGTACAAGAAGTGTCAAAATTATTAATTGATAAAATATTTCTGATAGTTCTAATATTTATTGAATCGAACAAAAAGGTAGTGTCGAGCCAATGTTGCGGATAGAAGCCCATATTATGGCTTTTATCTGAATACTTGCTGCTATTCGACTGATAATCAAAAGTATGTGCAATTTTTAAAATCAACTTTCTGTTGTTTGTGGTGTCGTTTGTGTTTTTGAAAAAATTATAAAATTGCTGCAATCTCACCTGAATTGTTTTGCCTTGATTTTCGGCAGAGTTAAGATTAGTAATAAATGTACTTCTGTTACTTTCAGTGTTGTCGAAAAATTGTTCGGGGTGTGCAATGCCGCCATTTTCGAATGCTATGTATTTGTCGTTAAGATAACTGACAATAGCACCGTAATTAATATTATTTGGAAAGAAGGTTAAATAAATATGACCTCCAGGATAATACGTTCGCTGATTATTGTACAATCCGTATATATTTCGGTATCTTAAAAAAGCTCCGGTATATATACCGTTGCCAAGACGAGTGTGAATATTAAAATCAATGCTTTGTTCTTTCGCGCTTCCTAAAACATATTTTGCTTCCGAGTACGGCGATTTATTAGGATATATTTTGATACTATCGGTGCTGAGTTGCCATATACCAAAAACATTGTTTTTGTATGAAAAATCGGGATTAAAGAAAGTAGGAAAAATGAGCGATGTCGTTGCAGAACCTATATTGCCATTGTATTGGTAAAAGCTGTTTTTAAATTGTAATTGCTGATAATATTCAAAATTTGTCAGACTTCGGTTTAGTTCATATAAGGTATAATTTGCGTCGGTACTAAAAATAAAAAATTTGATATCAGCCGAATCGGGTGAGTGTTGGTCGGTATGAGCACTTCTACCGGCAATAGTATCGTTACTACTTATTTGAGAAAATAAGTTGAACGAGCAGAACAGCAAAAAAAGTAATAAATATAGGTTACGCATTAAAGATGTTTTTTTCTGCAACAATTTTAATTAAAAGCTTTTTCTTCAAATTTTTCAGGTTTTTTGTCTTCGTTGTACTTAGATGGGCACTTCAGCAGCAACGATTTAGCTATTATGGAGTCGTTTCGGCAGGTTGCAACAATAACTACCTGGTCTGATTTTTCAAAATCGGTTGGTTTATTATCGAAGTAATATACTTCTCGTACATTACCTTTTTCGTCTTCCATTCCAAAACTAAATCCGCTTGAAGTGTAGATGCTATCAAGATACATTATCTGATACTTGTCGGATAGCTTTCCGATTACTTGCAAGTCTTTGCCTGCGTTTTTTTCAACTTGTTCAAAATCGCTATATGGACTAGATTTTGAAAACAGACTCACTATTATTGCAACAGACGCAATAATGATTAACAGTAAAATTAAATTCGTGGTTTTCATGATTTATTAAATATTATCTTTAAACTTTACAGAAACAGTTTCATCTTTTTCGGTAGAATTTGCTTCTATTTCTTCTTCTAATTTATTTACTTTGTTTTCAATCTTCGATATTTTCTTATCTTGAGCAAACAAATATATGGCAAGTGCTACAAGTATCACTAACACTACCAAAATAACTACAAATAGTTTATTTTCCATGCTTTAAATTAATTCTAAGTTTTTTAATTTGTTTTGTATGTTTTTTATTCTAACTCTTTGTGTCCAAAGCCAGTAGCCAATAATGATGTTTCCAATAATTGAAGGATAAAATACCATTCTCATGCTTTTGGTTATTGTAAAAATTGTAGTTGCATCACCCGATTGCCCGGGATGAATAGTACTTGTACTCGTCATTGGAATAACGTAAATAAATAATATTAGTATAACGAAAGCAAAAACGTTATAAACAGCCGAAACACGAGCTTTTAGTTCATCTGATGCAATTGATTTTCGTAATATTTTATAAGCTAAGTAGGTACAAAGCGAAATTAATGCTCCGTTGAGCTTTGGGTCGTTTATCCAAGGTTTCCCCCAAGTGAAGTTTGCCCATACCATTCCGGTAACAATTCCAATAACTCCGTACAAAAGTCCGATGTTAACTGCTTCAGCCGATTTAATGTCGTGCTTAATATCATGCTTTGCCAAATAAAGAATACCGTTAGCTGCACTTATTAGAAAGAAAAAGAACATACACATCCACATAACAACATGAAAAAACAAATTCCTTATACTTTCTTCAATAATGGGCAAGTTGGGTACGGCTATGGTTAAGCCAAATATTATAGTGTATGCAATTAGTAGCAATCCTATTATTTTGTAGCTTATGGTTATTTTTTTCTTCATCGTTTGATAAATATTATTCGTTGCAAATTTTTGGGAATAAAATATATGCCAAACTTATTATTGCAATAGTTAATAGTAATATAGCTAACAGGTAGTTTAATGGAACATTACTCTGAGTACCAAGCAATGACCATTCTGTAAGTTTTTGCAAAACAACAAGCACTGGAAGTACCAAAGGAAAACTTAAAATTGATAACAGAGTAAAATTGTTTGAGGCTTTTGAGGCAATAGCCGATATTAGTGTCAGTATCGACGAAATGCACGATGTGCCCAGTATTACCGAAGCAACAAAAAGCAAAATGTTATTTATCGGATTTCCCAACATAAGCATATATAATAAGGTATGAATTGCAACAACAAGAAGTAGCAAAACAACATTATATATTATTTTAGCTAAAATAATGTGTTGGGGCTTAGCTGTTAGGTAATAGTATATATTTCTGGATTTGTCTTCTTGAACAAAACTTTTTGATACAGCTGTAATAGAGCTAAACATGAAAATTAGCCAATATAAAACGCACCAATTTTTAACGCTAATATTTGCATCAAACACGACGTATGTTATTAAGATGCCGGATACAACATAAAGTAATATGCCTGAAATAACATTGCTGTTTTTAAGTTCAATGCTTATATCTTTTTTTATAAGTGTTAAAATTTTGTTCACTGTTTTAGTAAATAGGAAACACCACAAAGATAATAACTTTGTTTTATTACAGATAAATAATAAAACAAAAAAGCTGCCCTGTTGATAGGACAGCTTTTAAGATAATTACAAACTTATTATTTATTATCTAACAATAAGCTTTTTGGTGTGTTGTTCACCGCCAATAGTAACATTAACAATGTACATACCTTTTGCTAAGTTGTTAGTATTAATAGTAACAGTATTGTGTCCTGCATTCATTCTACCAAAATCGTTGGTGTAAACAGTTTGACCTGTCATAGTTCTAACAGAAACAAAAACGTTAGCTGTTCTGTCGATGTTTAGATTGATATTAGTATTATTTTTTGCAGGGTTAGGATAGCATTCCGAAACTTTGTTAGCTAGCATTGGTGAGCTATTATCAACGTTAACGGCATATATGTAGTCATCTTCTGTAAGAACAATTCCTTTTAGATAATCAATTGGCAAGGGTAGGTCATCAATGCTGCCGTTTTCAGCAATATTAATAAACGAAACAGGAACATGCCAATCTCCATCTACGTTAGGAACAATCGGTGACAAGTGGTGGAAGTGTGATTCGCCAAAACCGGCTGTGTAGTGAGTAAGGTTTATAGGACCTGTAGACATACCTGTATTGATATCTCTTGACCAAATTCTCAAGTCTGGGTTAAGGTCATAATAAGGGAATTCCGGTTGAGTAAAGAAGTCAACGTCGGTATCTGTCCATGTACAGAAAACTTTTAGTCCGTCTTCCGAAACAGCAGCTTGTAGTCTGTGGTTCCAGCCTGTACCATCTTCTGCTGGATTTGAACTTCTTAGTGTACTGGTTTTTGGACCAACTGAGAAAGTGTTAAGTGTGTCAACGAAAGCTGCACCCCAGGTGTTATTACCTTTATCGAATTCAAATTCAAAAATTGGGTGTTTTTCGTTAACCCATCCCCATGATAATGAGTCGGGGTGAGTGCTATATTTCGAAGCTACCATTGCAAATAAGTGAAGGTTGCCTCTAGCGTCAACAACAGCGTCAATTTCGTGTCCAAAATATCTGCTATCACCATCACTATAATATTCTTCAAATATTGGAAGAACTCTACCGGGCTCGTTACCTAAGTCGCGTAGAATAGGATATAGAGCAGGGCAGCTACCGAAATCAAAGAAATCTAGCATATTCCAGGTTTCACCGGCATCTTCTGTCATCCAAGTAATTGGGAATGTAACAGGGCAATCAGCACCACCTCTAATATCTTGTCCAAGAGTTATAATATAACCTATTTGTCCATCTTTACTGAAAGCTGCGCAAAATTCTGAAGAACCTAAGTAGCTTCCGGGTGATTCTTGATGAATAGTTGGCAATGGGTCAATAATACTCTTTTCCCAATCAAATTCGTTGCTGGTTGCGTTCCATGTTCCGGTAAATAAGTCTAACTCCATATTTGTATAAATATGTCCACTTCCGTAAGTAGAATTGTTATTACCTATGCGAACTTTTCCGTCTGTTGTTGTTAACATTGATGTACGTACTAATTCGGCAGATCCTGTAGGAATACTTTTTGTGTTATAGTTCTCACCACCCAATGTTTTTGAGGCAAAGTATGTGTCAGACCAAGTTCCACCGCTGTGCATAGGACCTGCAACTACTGAGTAAACGTCTTCAGCATTTGTTGAAGAATTAGGATTGAAAAGTACACCTGATGGATATCTAGCAGGTTTTCCTTCGTTAACATATGCTTCTGTGTCTGTCCAAGTAAGACCGCCATCGGTTGAGTACGCTGCTACAATATCGTTACCGGTACTAAATCCGGGGGTAGCATGGTCTCCACGACGTGTTGACATAGTAATACCTGAAGTTACATCATAGTACATACATCTTTGGTCTTCTAATAAGTGTCCCCAAATATTTTGGGTTGTACCTATTCTAATTGCTTCTAGTTCGCCACCAACTCCAGGATTTCTGAAATTTTGAGGAGCTAACTTAAAAATAGGAGTTGAATTTTGATTTTCAACTGATTTCATGATTAATGTTGCTGCGTCTGTCCTAGATACTTTTTGAGCATCTAATCTTACATTTTTTTGTGAAAATGCAACTACAGCAAAAACCATCGCTAATGTGAAAAGTAATGTTTTTTTCATTTTTGTGTAATTTAATTGATTAATGTAATTGTTAATTGTTTGTTATTTAATTATTTAGTTATTTATTCCTTTTGCCTTTTCGTAATAAAAATTCGACTTACCATACATTTTAGAGAACAAAAGTAATAAATTTTTAATATAAAAAGAAATTATTAATAAAAATTTTAATTTTTTTCTTTTCGCTTATTTCCATTATTTCATTTCTATCGAAAATTATGATAAAATAAGTGTTTTGAAAATTTGTTGAAGTAATTATATAATATAAAAACAATTAAAGTTAACCGACTTTCTTTATCTCAACAACACTTTGTACGTAACTTGTATATTGTCTTTCTTTTTGAAAATGACTCTGATAGAAGCTTCAAATACACTCAAATTTCAATTTAGTTATTTGTTGTTTCTAAAGTCGAGCTTCTTGTATCAACAGGTATTATAGTCGATCTGGTAATTTCAGCATCATCATCAAAGTAGTTTCGGTATGTGATATGTTTTTTAGCAAAAGTTGATCCAACTGCTTCTTGTATAGCTCTCATTTTAGGGTTAAAATCTCCCACCCACGAAATTTCAATTTCTTTATATTTTGGTTTTAGCGCCATAACCTTATCCATATTCCAAAATATACCGGATTCTATTCCCGATTTTTGATATTTAGTTTTTACGCCCATAATGACAATTCTGGTACGAGTAAATAAATTTTTCTTTCCTTTAAGTGCAATTTTAATTTTACCCCACAGGTTAATTTTGCCTTTAAAATATTTTAGAACTTGGTTTAAATCGGGAATCATAAATTCAAAAGCAATGGGTTCATCACCGCAGTACGCAAACCAAATAAATTCTTCTACAGCAATACCTTTAATATCTTCAATTATTTTTTCAACTTGTTTTTCGGTAATCGGAGTAAAGTTTTCGTGAAATTGCCAAGCATCGTTGTAGATTTCCATAAAGTCTTTGCCGAACTTTTCAGCATTTTTGAAAGTGAAATGTTCAAAACGATATTTGGGGTTATTGTTTACCCGTTCGGCTATTCTCCAAAAGCGTTCGGGAAAAGGCTTTGTAAGGTCTAAATGGTTGGTTATTTGTTCGTAATAGAAAGTAAAACCATAATCTTCAAAAAAGTTTTTATAATAGGGTGGGTTGTAGCTCATTCCAAAGCTTTGCGGCATGAAGCCTTCGACTAAAAGTCCCCAAAACCTATCATTTTCGCCAAAATTAATAGGCCCGTCCATAGCTTTCATTCCTTTTGACGACAACCATTCTTTACAGGTATCGAATAGTAGGAAAGCGGCTTTCGGGTCGTTTATACATTCAAAAAAGCCCATTCCGCCGGTTGAGGTTTCAGTAGCAAAAGCTTTGTTATTATTGATAAAAGCTGCAACTCTGCCTGCCAATTTATTGTTTTGGTCTTTTATTATCCACCTTTTCGCTTCTCCGTGGCTAAAAAAACTATTCTTTTCAGGACGAAAAATATCCTCTATAGTTTCATTTAATGGCTGGATATAGTTTTTGTCTTTTTTGTATATTATTTTTACCACTTTATGAAATTGCGAAATTGTTTGTGGCGAGTTAACTTCTATTACTGAATATTTCATAGTTGTGTGTGTTTAATCTTTTATTTATATAAGGTAGTTTTCGATATTGTTGTTTATTTCAGAAATAACCTGATTTATTTTGTCGGGGTTTTTACCTCCAGCAGTAGCATAATTTGGTTGTCCTCCACCGCCACCCGATATTATAGCAGCAAGTTTTTTTACTATATTGCCTGCATGTAATTGCTTTTCTTTAACAAGATTGCTCGATAAAGCCACAACTATATTTGGTTTCCGATTGACATTTGATGTAATTACAACCATAAGGTCGGATGTTTCGGCTGTCAGCGATTGAGCTATATTTTTAATGGTAATGTTATCCAAATCAAGGTGTTTGGAGATTAATTTAATGTCGTTTATAGATTTAATTTCGGAAATCAACTGACTTTTCATCATTGCAATTTCCTTTTTTCTGTATTCTTCTATTTCTTTTTTCTGCTCATCGTTGGTGGCTTGTAGTTGCTCAATTGCGCCAATAGGGTTGATTTTGTTTTTAAGAGTTAGTTTAATTTTCTCAATAAGTTCGTCTTGTTTGTATATGTATTCCCAGGCTTTATCGGAAGTAACAGCTTCAATTCGTCTGATGCCTGCTGCAATTGCACTTTCCGAAATGATTTTAAACAAGCCAATATTTCCTGTGGCTTTTACGTGAGTTCCACCGCATAATTCAACCGAATCGCCAAACTTTACAACTCTGACTTTATCGCCATATTTCTCGCCAAACAAAGCAACTGCACCCATTTGTTGAGCTTCTTGCATTTCAATATTTCGGAATACGTCTAATGTAATGTTGTCTTGTATTAGTTTATTTACCATTACTTCAACATTTTTTATTTCTTCGTCGGATAATTTTTGGAAATGAGAGAAGTCGAAACGCAAGTAGTCGGCACACACATATGAACCTTTTTGTTCAACGTGATTTCCTAATATTTGTCGCAATGCGTGGTGCAATAAGTGCGTAGCTGTATGGTTGTTCGCAGTATGTTTGCGTTTTTGTACATCGACTATACTAGTAAATTCGGAGCTGAGATTTTTTGGTAAATGTTCGGTAATGTGTATAATAAGCTCGTTTTCTTTTTTGGTGTCGATGATAGGAATTGTTTCTTCCGAATTTTTTATAAAACCGACATCTCCAACCTGACCGCCACTTTCGGCATAGAATGGTGTTTTGTCAAGTACAATATGATACAGAATTTCTTCGCTTGTTTCGGCTTTTCTATATCTTACTATTTTCGATTTGTATTCGGTATTATCGTAGCCTACAAATTCAGATGAGCCGTCTTTTATCAGCTCAAACCAATCGCCTTTGATTACGTTGGCACTTTGTCGCGAGCGTTCTTTTTGTTCGTTAAGCAACTTCTGAAACTCTTCCATATCAACGCTTTTGTTAATTTCTTTACTCATAAGTTGAGTTAAGTCAATAGGAAAGCCGTAAGTGTCGTACATTTCAAAAGCAAAACTGCCGCTAATAACTTCTTCGGAACCTATTTTCTTAACATGTTGCTTAAACATATTAATTCCGGTAGCCAAAGTTTTTAAAAACGATTGTTCTTCTTCGATAATAACTTTAACAATAATGTCTTTTTGTTTTGTGAGCTCGGGGAAAATATATCCCATATTTGCTTCCAAACATGGAACGAGCTTGTACATAAACGGTTCGTGTACATTGAGATACGAGTATGCGTAACGGACTGCTCTACGCAAAATGCGTCTGATAACATATCCGGCTTTAACGTTGCTAGGCAACTGCCCGTCTGCTATAGCAAAGCTAACGGCTCTGATATGGTCGGCAATAACTCTGATAGCAATATCAGTATCGGTATTTTTGCCGTATTCTACGCCCGAAATTTTCGAAATTTCATTTATCAAGGGCATAAAAATATCGGTATCGTAGTTGCTTTGCTTACCTTGCAATACCATACATAGGCGTTCGAATCCCATTCCGGTGTCGACGTGTTTTTGAGGTAAACTAACAAGCGATTGATCGGCAAGTCGGTTGTACTGAATAAAAACAAGATTCCAAATTTCAACAACTAGGTAATGATCTGTATTTACGAGAGTTTTGCCGTCAATTTCGGCTCTTTCTTTATCGCTTCTGATATCTATGTGAACTTCGGAACAAGGACCGCATGGACCAGTTTCACCCATCTCCCAAAAATTGTCTTTTTTATTGCCAAAGATAATTCGGTCTTCGGGTATATGTTTTTTCCACTCTTCGATAGCTTCTTTATCTTCCGAAAGATTGTCGTTTTTATCACCTTCAAAAACAGTAACATACAAACGATCTTTATCAATTTTATAGACTTCGGTAAGTAATTCCCATGCCCAAGCTATGGCTTCTTTTTTAAAATAATTGCCAAACGACCAATTGCCAAGCATTTCGAACATTGTGTGATGGTATGTATCGTGTCCGACTTCTTCCAAGTCGTTGTGCTTTCCCGAAACTCTCAAACACTTTTGAGTATTTGCAACTCTTTCCCATTTAGGTTTACTATTACCCAAAAACCAATCCTTAAATTGATTCATACCGGCATTGGTAAACATGAGAGTTGGGTCGTCCTTAACAACCATAGGAGCCGACGGAACTATTTGGTGTTGCTTGTCTTTAAAAAAGTTTAAAAAAGTGTCTCTAATTTCTTTTCCTGTCATAGTTTGCTATATGTGTTTGTTTTGTTAAATAAACAAAAATTTTAAATGAGCTTTAATAAATTTGTGCAAAATTACAAGAAATAAGTATTTTTGCTTGTGAAGTGAGAAAAAAGTTTTTG
Organism: Lentimicrobiaceae bacterium; assembly: GCA_033809755.1. Taxonomy (GTDB): domain Bacteria; phylum Bacteroidota; class Bacteroidia; order Bacteroidales; family UBA4417; genus UBA4417. The sequence goes on along the minus strand of JAPXLB010000002.1, from coordinate 154,598 downwards.
TTCATGCTTAAAAAAATGTTCTTTACTAATTATTTTATTTAGTATAATGTCCAGAAGAGAACTAAGATTCGACAGCGAATCGCTAAAAATATTTAATCAGGAAAAAAGTTTATGGCGAAAAATAAAACCTTGGTTGTTTTCATTTTTTTTAGGTTTATTTTTGGCTGTAATTTTTGTTATTTTTTTTAACGATTACTTAGGCACTCCTAAAGAAAAAGTACTTGAAGAACAACTTGATGCCTACAAATTTAGGTACAGGATATTGAATGATAAAATTGATTTGATGCAAGAAGTTTTGTCTGAGTTGCAAGACAGAGACGACAATATTTATCGAATGATTTTTGAATCGGAACCTATACCTAGCTCGGTTAGAGACGGCGGAGTAGGAGGTATTGACCGTTACGGACATTTGGACGATATCGATAATACCAGCATAATTAAAAATACTTACAAAAAATTGGATGCTGTTGCTACAAAAATGGTAATTCAAAGCATTTCTTTTGATGAGATCTATAAATTGGCAAAAAACAAGGAAGCTATGGTTGCCAGTATTCCAGCCATACAACCTGTCGCAAACACCGATTTGCGTCGAATAGCATCTTATTTTGGCTACCGCACAGACCCATTTTATAAGATAACCAAATTTCACGAAGGTATTGATTTTACCGGAGCTGTTGGTACTCTTATTTACGCTACCGGCAACGGAAAAGTTGTTTATGCCAAGTATAATAGCGGTGGATACGGAAATATGGTAAAAATTGATCATGGCTTTGGTTATACGACAGTATATGCTCACCTGCATAAAATTAATGTTAGAGTAGGTCAGCAAGTTAATCGTGGCGAGATTATTGGTACGATGGGTAATACCGGAAAATCAACAGGACCTCACTTGCATTACGAAGTTAGAAAAGGAAATGCTGCGGTTAATCCTATATATTTCTTTTTTAACGATATTAGTCCCGAACAGTACCAACAAATGGTTGAATTATCTAAGGTTCCATCTCAAACAATGGATTAATTACTTTATTGCTTATGTCAAATTCTGATAATACAAAAAAACTATATTATAAAATCGGTGAAGTTGCCGAGATTTTTGGAGTAACTACCTCGTTGATAAGATATTATGAGAAAGAGTTTGATATAATAAAGCCCCGACGTAATAAAAAAGGAAATAGATTGTTTACTCAAAACGATTTGGATAATTTCCATAAGATATTTCATCTTATAAAAGAAGAAGGTTATACCATCGAAGGTGCAAAAGCCAAATTGTCGTCGAAAAAAAGAAGTAGAGCAGACGAACATGATGTTGAACAAACACTGCTCCGTATGAAACAGTTTTTGTTGGAGCTTAGGAATAATCTGTGATTGGTGGTTAGTGGTCAGTGGTCAGTGGTCAGTGGTCAGTGGTCAGTGATTGGTGGTTGGGGTTAGTAATGAGATACGAGTGTTCCGAAACTTCGGGACAAAACTCCAGACTCTAGACTCAAAATTCGGAACTAGAAACTCGAAACTCTCCTGTGCCCCACAACCCGCAACCCGCAACACGCAACACGTACTATTCACCCATCACCATTCACTACTTAAGCCACGTATCTAACCAATTATAAAATTCTCGTTGCCACATTACACTATTTTGGGGACGAAGTACCCAGTGACTTTCTTCGGGGAAGTGTAAATATCTGGCGGGTACATTGTTTAAAATAGCGGCGTTGAAAGCTGCAATTCCTTGCGTGTATGGGATTCTGAAATCGTTTTCGCCTTCAATTATTAGTATTGGAGTATCCCACTTATGGACAAATTTATGAGGCGAATTTGCATAAGAATGTTTTACTTTATCATTGTTTTCCCAATATGCACCGCCCAAATCCCAATTTACAAACCACATTTCTTCGGTTGCTAAATATTGTTGTTCTAAATTAAACATTCCGCAGTGCGATATAAATGCTTTAAAACGTTTGTCGTGATTGCCTGCTAACCAAAACACCGAAAAGCCGCCGTAGCTTGCTCCGATAGCACCTAAACGGTCTTCATCAACGTAGGGCTCTTTTGCCATTTCGTCAATTGCGACAAGGTAATCCTTCATGTTTTGTCCGCCGTAATCGCCGCTAATTTGGTCGTTCCATTCCTGACCGAAGCCCGGAACACCGCGTCTGTTAGGTGCAACAACGATGTAACCATTGGCAGCCATCATTTGAAAGTTCCAACGATAAGAGAAAAACTGACTTACCATACTTTGCGGACCGCCTTGGCAATAGAGTAGAGTAGGGTATTTTTTGTTGGCGTCAAAATTAGGAGGTAGAATTATCCATGTTAGCATTTGTTTTCCGTCGGTTGTAGTTATCCAACGTTTTTCAACGCTTGCCGATGCCACGTCTTTTAAGATTTCGTCGTTGGTTTTTGATATTTTGGTTTGTTTGCCGTTTTCGCTTATTCTGTAGATTTCAGTCGGCTCAAGCATAGATTGTTTTGTGGTAATAATGTCGTTTCCGCAAAGTAATATCGACAAATAATCGTATTGGTCGGTGGTAATTTGTTTGAATGTTTTATTAGCCACATCCAGCTTAAAAATATGTTCGCATCCTTTATTCGGACTTATAAAATAAATATATTTATCGTCAGCTGACCAAACAAATGAGCTTGCGTTGTTATCGAAATTTTCGGAATAATTAGTTGTGCGACCGGTAGTAAAATCGTGAATCATTATTCTATCTTTATCAGCTTCAAAGCCGTCGCGTTCCATGCTTCTCCATACAATTTTATTGCCGTCGTGCGAAAAAACAGGATCATGGTCGTAACCCATCAATCCCTTTGATAGAACAGTCTCGGTGTTGGTTTGCAAGTCGTATAAATAAATTTCGGAGTTAGTACTTTCCGAATACTCTTTTCCGTTAAGTTTTTTGCAGGTGTAAGCAATCTTGTTTCCGTTGGGATGCCATGCTATTTGCTCCATTCCGCCCCAAGGTTTCATCGGAGAGTCGAACTTTTGATTAAGCATAATATCGGTAGCTTCTCCAATTTTATCTACGTTAAAATCGGCGACAAAAATATGGTTGTAGCTATCATCCGACCACGAATCCCAATGTCTGTACATAAGGTCATTTTCAATACGAGCGTTTGCCTTTGGTAAATCGGGATGAATATCGTTAGGAGTTTCGTCTAATTTTATACGTTGGATAAATATAATTTTCTTTCCATCGGGCGAAATTGAAAATCCGCTAATATCGTGATTGGTATTGCTTATCTGCACAGGATTTGAACCGTCTGCCGAAGCACGCCAAATTTGACTTTTGCCGTTTTTGCCTGACAAAAAGTAAATAAAGTTTTTATGAAAAATTCCGTTGCTTTCGGAACCTTTAAAATCTGTTACTTTTTTTAAGTTATTGCCGTCAATATCAATGGTATATAAATCTCTATTGCCGGTATTTTCTTTAAGATTATACCAAGAAACTCCGTAAATTAAGGTTTTATTATTTTCCGATAATTGCACATCGCTAACTCTGCCTAATTTCCAGAGTAATTCGGGTGTGTAAAAGTTGTTGTTTTCTTGAGCAGAAATCATAATTGCCAAAAAGGTTAATGTTAATAATAAAAAAGTCTTTTTCATATAAGTAATTTATTTTGTGTTGAACTAAATTTCTTAATTTATTGTTTTATAGAAAGATAAATTGGTTTACTGAAACACTTTGTTTAAATATAATCATGCTAATAGCAGACTTATATCAGACTGCTAAAATAATAAAATTACACATTTGAATGCTTTTTATCATTTTAATATTTAAAGCCTTCGCTGATGGTTGTTAGCTTCAATTGCGATTAACAATGTGCAATAGCTGTAATCTTAATGACTCTTAATGCCTTAATGGTTCAAAAAAACACAAAACAAAAGATTTTGATACTTCAATGTTTCGATTTTTATATTATCGTTACCCATAGTAAAAAAGTTTTATTTACTAAAATCTTTTGGTGGCTTACGTTTTGGCGGTTGCTCATTTATCATATATACAATACGAAACGACCAAAGGTTGTTGTAGAAGTCGCGAATATTCATGTTTCCGGTTTTGGAATCTCTAATGTTACGAGTTGCAATTTTTTTGAGTGAGTATGAATACCTAAGATTTGCAAACAGGTTTTTATATACTCTAACACTAACATCTCCAAAGCCAATCCAGTCGTTCGGTGAAAACACTCCCGATTTCATAGTAACAGTATCAATAGGAGCTTTATGACGCCATTCGCCAAGTTCAACAAGTCTGTTATACGAAACACCTATACCAGCCGAAACAATATTATCGGTGTAGTAAAACATAAGCGGAATTTCGGCGTAGTTTAGTTTCAACTTATATGAACCATCTAATGGCACATTATCTATTGTGTCTCTAAATTGCGAACCAAGCCGACTTCCTTTTTGCGAATATAGTGTTTCTAAGGAAAAAGCTAAATTTTTATGAACATGGACAGAAACACCCAATCCGCCTGTGAATCCTATTTTTTTAAATCCGTAGGTTTCGTCTCCATCAACTTGGCTTAAGTTAAAGCCGCTAATCACTTTTGCTTTAAAAATTTGAGCTTCGCATATGTACGAGTAAGTCAGAATTGCTACGGTTAATAATGTTTTAATCAGTATTTGTTTCATATTATAAATTATGAAGTATTATTAGTTAATGATTTTCAGCAGGCAAAGTTAAAGGTTTTTCATGCTTAACTGAATACGTTTCTTTTCTTTTTCGATTTTTACAACTTTTACCTTGACTTTTTGATTGAGTTTAACAATATCGTGAGGACTTTTAACAAATTTATTAGCCAATTGGCTTATATGAACCAGTCCGTCTTGTCCGACGCCAATATCGACAAAAGCACCAAAGTTGGTAATATTTGTAACCACTCCGTTTAGAATAATCCCTTCTTTTAGGTCGTCTATAGAGTTGATATCGCTATTAAATTCTATTATTTCAAAATTTTTGCGAGGGTCTCTGCCTGGTTTCTCCAATTCGGAGATAATATCGACTATTGTCGGCAAACCAACTGTATCGGTAATAAAGTCTTTCGGGTTTATTTTCTTTCCGATTTCCGGATTGTTGATAAGTTGCTTGATGCCGCAGTTTAATTTTTCTGCCATGTTGTAAGCTATATGATAGCTTTCGGGGTGGACGGCACTTTCGTCTAATGGATTTTCGGCATCTTTAATTCTTAAGAAACCTGCGGCTTGTTCAAAAGCTTTTTCGCCAAGGCGAGGCACTTTTTTAAGTTCGTTGCGAGATGTGAATTTCCCGTTTTCTTCTCTGTAATTGACAATATTCTTTGCCAAAGCGTTTCCAATGCCAGAAACGTAGCTGAGCAGCTCTTTACTTGCCGTGTTTAGCTCTACACCTACTTGATTTACGCAGCTTTCAACAACTGTAGTCAAAGCATCTTGCAGTTTATTTTGGTTAACATCGTGTTGATATTGTCCAACTCCTATTGATTTCGGGTCAATTTTAACCAACTCTGAAAGCGGATCCATAAGTCGCCTACCGATAGATACGGCACCCCTGACGGTAATATCGTAGTCGGGGAACTCTTCACGTGCAACTTCCGATGCAGAATAAATAGAAGCACCGCTTTCGTTTACCATAACGGCAATAATGTCATCTTCAAAACGTATTTTCTTTATCAAATTTTCCGTTTCTCTACCTGCAGTGCCGTTTCCAATGGCAATTGCGTCAACTTTGTAGCTTTTTACCAAAGTCTTAATTTTGTTGATGGATTGTTTTACATCATTTTGCGGTGGGTGTGGGTATATGGTTTCGTTATGCAACAATTTGCCTTGTGGCGAAAGAATAACAATTTTACAACCGGTTCTGAAACCAGGATCAATAGCTAAAACAGTTTTTTGTCCCAACGGAGGCGACATTAATAACTGACGCAGATTGTCGGAAAAAACTTTAATTGCTTCCTCGTCGGCTTTTTCTTTAAAAATGTTACGGTATTCTGTTTCGATAGATGGTTGCAAAAGCCTTTTGTATGAGTCGGCGATAGCAAGTTCAACATGTTTTGCGGCAACGGAATCGTTTTTTACAACTTTTTTCTTCAGCAATTCGTTTGCTTTTTCATTATCGGGATAAATGCTGATTTTGAGGAAGCCCTCATTTTCGCCTCTGTACATGGCTAACAAACGATGCGATGGTGTTTTATCTAGAGGCTCGTCCCATTCGTAATAATCTTCGTATTTAATACCTTCCAATTCTTTGCCCCTTACCATTTTGCTGTATATTACAGCTTCCTTATTGTACAAGTTTCTGACAATATCTCTGCAGGGCTTATCTTCATTAATCCATTCTGCAATAATATCTCTAGCGCCATCTATAGCTTCTTCTGCTGATTTTACTTCTAATTCGGTATTAATAAATTTTTCGGCAACATTGTCGTTGTACGAAAAATCTTGTTTAAAGATGATTTCGGCAAGAGGTTCAAGACCTTTTTCTTTAGCAACCGAGGCTTTTGTGCGTCTTTTTGGTCTATACGGCAGGTAAAGGTCTTCCAAGTCGGTGAGAGTGGTGGCACTCAGAATTTGTTTTTCCAATTCTTCGGTAAGTTTACCTTGCTCTTTTATACTCTGAAGTATCGTATTTCTTCGGTTTTCTAATTCAATATGTTTTTCGTATTGAAGTTTAATATCGCCAATTTTAACTTCGTCTAAACTTCCTGTAACCTCTTTCCTGTAACGAGCTATAAACGGGATAGTGGCGCCATCATTCAGCAATTCTATAACGTTTTTTACCTGAAACTCCCTAATTCCGAGTAGGTTAGCAATGTTAATGGTAAAATTTTCTGTATTATTCATATTTTAATTGATAATATTTCTGCAAAATAAACAATTTCTCTAAATTAATTCGCGATTGATAAAATTATGTGCTTTTAATATTTTTAAGTAAAAAAAAGGAAATAAATGGTTTTATATTAAAAAACACATTAACTTTGAAGGCTAGAATGTAATAATACAGATATATGTAGGTTGTTAAATTATTAAAACAAATTTAAAATAATAATAACAATTGAATAGCTGAATATTAGCAAAATATGTATTAAAATATTACTTTTGTCGCGTAAAGAAAAACAGTAGAAAAGTTTATAAAATGAGTTATATAAAATTTGATAAGAGTCAGTTAGTAAACCTTGAATATTCTTTAACCAGAGAACTAGTGCGCTCCAATAGGGCAGGCTCCTATGCTAGTACCACAATAGTTGGTTGTAATACTCGTAAGTATCATGGTTTATTGATAACCCCTCAACCGCAGTTGGATGGCGGAATGCACGTTTTACTTTCATCATTGGATGAAACGGTGATTCAGCATAATAAAGAATTCAATTTAGGAATACATCTTTACAAAGGAGGTAAAGCAAGTCCGGGTGGACATAAATATATTGTAGATTATAATTTAGATCCAACACCAATTATTACTTATAAAGTAGGTGGAGTAAAATTGACAAAGGAATTGATTTTTGTCAGTAATTCGGATACAATTATCTTTAAGTACAAACTACTTGAAGCACATTCTGAAACTATGTTGCGTTTCAGACCCTTCTTGGCATTCAGAAACGCTAACTCATTAAGCAAATCAAATCCCGATGTTGATTACAGATACGAACAAGTAGCTAATGGTATTAGGTTGCGAATGTACATGGGCTATCCGCATATTTACATGCAGCTTTCGAAAGAAAATGAATTTGTTCCTAATCCACATTGGTATTACGATTTTGAATATTTTCAGGAACAGCGTATGGGTTTTGAATATTTGGAAGATTTGTACACTCCCGGCTATTTTGATGTGCCGATAAAAAAAGGCGAGTCTATTTATTTTGTAGCCAGCTTACAAAAAGAAAACCCAAAATTATTTCCTAAAATATTTGCCAACGAGATAAACAGACGCGTTGTAAGAGATTCTTTTGAAAACAACTTACAAAATGCAGCACACCAGTTTATAATAAAAAGAGGTAACAAAACCGAGATAATTGCAGGTTTTCCGTGGTTTGGTCGTGTTGCACGCGATACATTCATCTCATTGCCCGGACTTACGCTAGTTCAAGGTATCTATAAGACTTTCAGGGAAATAGTAGATTTTATCATAAGCGAAATGAGGGGACCGTTTTTCCCCAACTTCGGCACAGGCGATAAAATGCAATTCGATTCGGTTGACGGTTCGCTATGGTTCTTTTGGGCTTTGCAACAATATATAATTTTTGGCGGTCAAGCCAAGACCATTTGGACTCGATATTCGGATACAATGAAACTTATACTAAACTCCTTTAGAGAGGGAACTTGGTATAATATCCATGCTATGAACAACGGATTGCTATATGCAGGTGAACACGGTAAAGCCATTACTTGGATGGATGCTGTTGTTGACGGAATACCTGTTACGCCACGAGTTGGTCTGCCTGTTGAAGTCAACGCATTGTGGTACAACGCAATTTGTTTTTTAGTTGAACTTGCCGAAAAAATGGGCGACAAAAAAACTGTTGAGCAGTGGAAACCGATAGCTGATAAAATTCCCGAAGCATTTGTCGATGCTTTTTGGTACGAAGAAAAAAAGTATTTGTACGATTATGTTCATGGCGACTTTGCGGATAGATCAGTCAGACCAAATCAACTGTTTGCAGTATCGTTACCATATAGCCCGCTGAACGAGGATCAGCAGAAAACCGTTTTAGACACCATAAAATCGGAGTTATTAACTACAAGAGGCATAAGAACATTAGCTCCGAAGAACAAGGACTACCACCCTGAGTATAAAGGTACGCAAAGGGAACGAGACTTGGCATATCATCAAGGTTCGGTATTCCCTTGGCTTTTTGGAAATTTTGCAGATGCTTGGCTTAAATTACACGGCAAAAGTGGTTTGGCTTTGGTAAAGCGCCACTACGACTATTTTAAAGAAACAATTGATAATTACGGAGTTGGTACTATTTGCGAATTGTACGACGGTGATCCGCCCCACAGAGATGCTGGAGCTATTTCGCAAGCGTGGAGTGTAGCCGAATTGCTTCGTGTTAAATATATTATAGATAAATTTGAAGACAAAGACAAAAAAGATAATAAATAATAAATTCTTATGAAGGTATTAATGTTTGGTTGGGAATTTCCGCCTCATATAACGGGAGGTTTAGGTACAGCTTGTTTCGGATTAACAAAAGGTCTTTTAAAACATGATGTAGAGGTCTTATTTGTTGTTCCAAAAGCATACGGAGACGAAGACCAAGAAGCTATAAAACTTATCAATGCAAGCGATGTAAGTTTGATGACTAACGATACCTTGTTTTCTGAATTTAGCGATAAATTCAGTTACATGGAGGTTAGTTCGGGATTATTGCCCTACATTGGTGAAACTGAATTTAATAGGCTTCGTGAAAAAGAAATCAAAGGCGTTGCTCAAATCGGAGAAAAAAGTATTTATTCAGAAAGATATCAGTTTTCCGGAAAGTACGGCAGCAACTTGATGGAGGAAGTTGCCAGATATGCACTTATTGGAGCTACAATTGCAAGCCAATACGATTTTGACATTATCCACGCTCACGATTGGCTTACGTACTCGGCAGGTGTTTTAGCTAAAAAAGTATCCGGTAAACCATTAGTTGTTCACATGCACGCAACCGAATTTGACCGCACCGGCGAAAATTACAATACCAATGTTTACGAAATCGAACAAAAAGGTATGCAAGCTGCCGATAGGGTCATTGCAGTTAGTAATTTAACCAGAAATACCGTAATTAATAAGTACGGAATTAATAAAGAAAAGGTAATTACCGTACATAATGCAGTTGAGCCCAGTACGAAAAGTTATGTCGGAGTAGAGAAACATGTTAAAGAAAAAGTTGTAACGTTTTTGGGTCGTATTACTTACCAAAAAGGACCCGAGTACTTTATTGAAGCTGCCAGAAAGATATTGCAAAAAGACGATAATGTGCGTTTTGTTATGGCAGGTTCGGGCGATTTGATGGAAAAAATGATACGACGTGTTGCCGAACTGCGAATGGGTACAAAATTCCATTTCACAGGATTTTTAAGAGGTGAAAATGTAGATAAAATGTTCGGTATGAGCGATGTATATGTTATGCCTTCAGTTTCCGAACCATTTGGAATTTCGCCACTTGAAGCCATGAGGTCAAATGTTCCTGTTGTTATTTCTAAACAATCGGGTGTTGCCGAAGTTTTAAACCATGTTTTAAAGGTCGATTTTTGGGATATCGACGCTATGGCAGATGCAATATACGGATTACTCCACTACGAAGGAATTAATAAAATGTGTTCTGAACATGGAGCTATTGAAGTTGACAACCTGAAATGGGAAGAAGCAGCAAGGAAAGTTAGAAATATTTACAACACACTTATTTAATTTATACAAACACATTAAACTGAAAAAATTACAGATATATGAAATACATTACCTTATACTTTCAAGTACACCAACCATTACGTTTGCGTACATATCGCTTTTTTGATATAGGAGCAGATCATTATTATTACGACGATTATCAAAATAAACGAACAACAGAAAGAATAGCAGAAAACTGTTATTTACCAACCAATGAAATTTTATTGGAGTTGATAAAAAAATACGGTTCAGCATTTAAAGTCTGTTTTAGTATTACCGGAACAGCAATAGAACAGTTTCAAAAATACGCTCCCGAAGTTATCAAAAGTTTTCAAAAACTTGCAAAAACCGGCAATGTTGAGTTTTTAGGCGAAACTTATTCACATTCACTCGCTTCGCTTAAATATCCCAACGAGTTCAGACGTCAGGTTAAACAACATTCGGAGTTGATGAAATCGTTGTTTAATTATACACCAACAGCTTTCAGAAACACCGAACTTATTTTCTCTGACCAAATAGCCGAGCAAGTGTGGGATATGGGATTTAGGACAATTCTGACCGAAGGAGCCAAACAAACACTTGGTTGGAAGAGCCCTAATTTCTTGTACTGCAGCGCTCATAATGAAAAGATGAAGATTTTGCTTCGTAACTACCAACTTAGCGATGATATTTCATTCAGGTTTTCGCAGCAAGATTGGAGCGAATGGCCCCTTACAGCCGAAAAATACTTACAATGGCTCGACGAAATTAATCCAAAGCAAGAATTGGTAAATATTTTTATGGATTACGAAACTTTTGGCGAACATCAAAAAGCTGAAACAGGTATTTTCGAGTTTTTAAAAGCATTTCCGCAACAAGCTATCGCAAGCGGAAAGTGGAGTTTTAAAACACCTAGCGAAGTTGCTGTTGAGCTTAGCCCGGTTGCATCAATAAGTGTTGATTATCCTATTTCGTGGGCAGACGAAGAAAAAGACCTTACTGCATGGCTTGGTAATGATATGCAAAAGGATGCTTTTGAAAGTTTGTACAGTCTTGCCGATATCATGGAATACTGCGACGATGCCGAACTTGTCAACGACTGGAATCACCTTCAAGTTAGCGACCATTTTTATTATATGTGCACCAAATGGTTTAGCGACGGAATGGTACATCATTATTTTAGTCCTTTTGATTCGCCGTACAATGCAAGTATCAATTATATGAACATAATCTCCGATTTTATCGAGAGAGTTAAGCAATATCAGAAAGACAATCCAAAGGGTAAGGCTAAAATCAAAGATGATGCGCCAATAGTTCCAGCATCGGCATACAGCAAGAAACCTAAGATTGATAAAACTGCTATTAAGGAGACAAGTAAAAAGACTCCTGTAAAAGCAGAAAAGAAAGCTACACCTGTAAAAGCAGAAAAGAAAAAAACTACTACTACAGCTGCTAGCAAAACAAAATCTGCTACAACTAAAAAGACAACATCTACAAAAAAGGCAACGCCCAAAAAATAAAAATTATTTAATGGAATTTTTTTCAGATTTGCACTTCAACGTTATACTTTTGTAATTTTGCAAATTTGTAATAAATCTGAATTTAATAAAATTAAAAAAATGGGTAAAATTGCAGTTGTAGCTTTTGGTGGTAATGCCTTGTTGAGAGGCGACCAAAAAGGAACCATTGATGAACAAAGGGCTAATGCCAAAGAAACATGCGAGAAGTTATTGCTTTTAATAAAAAGTGGGTACAATATTGTACTAACTCATGGTAATGGACCGCAAGTTGGAAATATTATATTGTCAAATTCTGCAGGTAACAAGGTTTACGGCTTACCCGATATGCCAATGGATGTCTGCGGAGCATATTCGCAAGGGTTTATCGGATACGTTTTAGAACAACAACTCAGAAATACTCTAACCGAAAATAATATCAATAAAAATGTTGTTACAATAGTAACTCAGGTTGTTGTTGATAAAGACGACGAGGCTTTTAAAAATCCTACCAAACCTGTTGGACCTTTTTACGACGAACAATCTTACCAAAAAATGCTTGAAGAACAAGGTGGAACTTATGCCAAAGATCCAAGGGGTAGGGGATGGCGTAAAGTTGTAGCGTCGCCAAAGCCATTAAGAATTGTTAATCAGGAGATTATAAAGCAATTGTCTCTCGAAGGTAATATTGTTATTGCTTCCGGTGGAGGAGGCATTCCGGTTGTTAGCGAAAACGGTCTTCTGCGTGGAGTTGAAGCTGTTATCGATAAAGACTTGGCTTCAGCAGTATTGGCGAAAAATATTAAAGCCGACCAGTTTCGCATCCTTACCGATGTTCCTAAGGTTTGTTTACATTTTAATACACCCGAACAAATTGCCTTGAGCAATTTAACTACTCAGGAAGCAAAAAAATACTTAAATGAAGGTCATTTTGCCGAAGGAAGTATGGCTCCAAAAGTAAGAGCTGCAATTATTTTTGCTGAAAATACAGGAAACGAAGCTATTATCACATCGCCCGAAACTGTCGGACTTGAAAATAGCGGAACAATAATATCAAATAGTAAATAATGTTACTTTTATTGATTTGATATGCAGAAATATAACAAAAATAACCAATAATTAACTTGCATTCTGTTCAATTTTTAGCTCCTAACCTTTGGTTTTTAGCTTTGAACCGACTCGCACTAAAACATAACACAATGCAAACAACATCTAAAATTCTTATGGTTCGTCCGCTGCAATTCGCATATAACGAAGAAACGGCACAAAACAATCAGTTTCAAAAAAAATCAGATCCTGTTTCGGTAGGAGAGAAAGCTAAGAAAGAGTTCGACGACTTTGCCAATCTTCTTAGAGAAAACGATGTTGAAGTCATTGTTGTGCAAGACACCGTTGAACCTTGGACACCCGATTCGGTTTTTCCTAACAATTGGTTTTCATCTCACGCTTCTGGAGAATTGGTGCTATATCCAATGTTTGCCGGAAATCGTCGAAAAGAGAGGAAACCTGAAGTTATGAATTTGCTTGTCGAAAAGCTAAAACACACAAAAGTTATTGATTTAACCCAATGGGAAGAGAAAAATGAATTTTTAGAAGGTACGGGTAGCATGATTTTCGACCGTTGCAATCGCATTGCATATGCTTGTCGTTCGTCACGAACTTCCGAGAAAGTTTTGAGCGACTTCTGTTCACGCATGAATTTTGATTCGGTTGTTTTTGATTCTGTAGATCCTAACGGGAATTTGATATACCACACCAATGTTATGATGGAGGTGGGAACACAGGTGGCAATCGTTTGTTTAGAATCGATTAAAAATGAGAAAGAACGTGAAAACTTAGTTTCAAGATTAAAATCGACTGGAAAAACTATAATAGATATTTCGTTTGAGCAAGTTACGCAATTTGCTGGAAATATGCTCGAAATAAAAGATAGAAGCGGAAACCCAATAATGGTAATGTCAGCTTCGGCTCGTCGTTCTCTTACTCCTGAACAAGAAAAAATTATAGCCGACTGCAATAAAATTATTTCGCCCGAACTTAATACTATAGAAACCAATGGTGGAGGCTCAGCCAGATGCATGATTGCCGAAATATTTACTAAATAGTAATTGTTTCATCGTTTAGGTTATACTGTTTCTAAAAACATTATCAATTTTATTTTGATTTAAAACAGATTTATAATAGTTTTGCTGTTCAATTAATAGGATAAAAAAAGATGTTGAAATTAATTCCATCAATAACCTTAGTTTTTTTGCTTGGTTTCTACGCTAATCTCGCGTATCCACAGTCTAAACAAGCGCCTGTACGCTACGAGTTACCTATAGGTTCGGGTTATGCTACAGTCAACAAAGTTGATATGGGCGAAAAAGGTTTGTGCTTGATTTACCCTACAACCGAAACTACAGCTAAAGACAGCACCGTTTGGGCTATAAACTACCGAAACAGTAACTTGGAAAACGTTTGGGTAATTAATATCACTTTTGGTAAAAACGTAAAATATATCTACGCCGAATATGACCAGCTAGAGATTTACTTTTTGTTTCATGATGTAAAAGAAAGCGAAAACGATAATTTACTCGTATACGCAGTAAATGCAGATTCACTGACAAGTAGAAGTCATACGACCAAAATACCCGATAATTCGCAAATTAATTCAGTGCTTTATAATAATGGGATTTTTTGGCTGAGTTATCATAAGCAAAAATACGGAACAGGCATAATAGGCGTTGGTGCTAACTCTAATTTTACAAAAAATATAATCTTCCAAAACCCTGCAAACACTATTGTTTTAGATATTTCTCCTAACTATAGTAAAAATGGTTTTTGGGTTGTGTATAAAGAAAATGAGAAGAATAATCATAACACCTTGTTTTGTTCGCAATATACTAATTCGGGTACGCAAATATCAACACAAGAAATAAAAACGAGTCATAATTGGAAGTTTATTAACTCAGCTCAGTTCGTTGCAACTTCGGATAATAGCGGACTTATAGCAGGTAGCTACGGATATAATGATAAGGACAGCCGAAGACCAACGTACAACGACTATTATTACAGCTATTATAATCCTTTCTTTTATAGGTACAATCCGTACTATTACCGAAGTTATTACAACTACGATGCTAATACCGATAATACACCGGTTTCGGAAGGCTTTTTTGCTGTCAGCAGAAAAAACAATAGGTTTGATAGCATAAGGTATTATCCTTTCGGCAATTTCACCGATTCGTACAAATACATTACCGACCAAGAAGCTATAGTGGCAAGTGTAAAATCGGCAAAAACAGATAAACAAGATACTAGGAACAAAAAAAGTGCACCTTCGTTGCAGTTACGGTTAATAATGCACGACTTATATTATGCCGACAATCAGCTCATTGTTGTAGCCGAATCGTATCTGCCTGAATATAGGTCGCGAACAACTTCGTCGTACGATTATTATGGCGGTCTTTATCCAAATACTTACTACGTATTCGATGGTTTTAGATATTCAAACGCATTTATCGCCGGATTTGATTCTGACGCCAATATGATTTGGAATAATGGAATTGAAATGAACGATATTTTGACTCCATTTTTAAATAAAAAACTAAATCTGTTGTTCAACGCCGACGAAATAGTGCTTTTTTATAATGCAAATGCTAAAATTGCCTACAAATCAATAATTGGCGCTGAGCAAGCAGAGCCGATTTCTTATACCAAAATTCAGAGCAGATGGAACACTGATAAACTTAACGAAGAATACAAAGGCAGTATTGAGTATTGGTACGACGATTTCTTTATAGTTTCAGGCTATCAAAAAATATACAACGATTATATGCACAAATCGGATAGACACGTGTTTTATTTACAAAAAATGGCTTTCAGGTAATTTTTAATAAATGACAATAAAAGAAGTATATCAGAACTGTGTTGATCGATTGTCTAATCACTACGACGATGCAGAAAGCCACAATATTATCGATATTTTATTTGAATACATTTTCAACTTCAATAAAGCTGAAAGAATTATAAATAATAATACTGAAGTAGATAGTGCAGCTCAAGAAAAAATTTCCGAAGCAATGAGTAAGTTGTTGGCTTATCAGCCAATTCAGTACGTAATAGGTCGTACTTTCTTCTGGAAATATTATTTTTTCGTTGATGAAAATGTTCTGATACCACGTCCCGAAACCGAAGAATTGGTGAAACACATTATTGATGATATTAGAAGTACGAAAAGGGGAGAAGACAACTTGAAAATTTTGGACATTGGCACAGGCAGCGGATGTATTGCCATCTCTCTTAAAAAAGAATTACCAAACAGCGAAGTTTATGCGATTGATATTTCTGAACATGCCATAAATGTAGCCAAACAAAACGCAAATAAATTAGATGCCGAAATAAACTTTTTAAATGCCGATATATTTTCCAACCATAGTTTGTTCGAAAATCATTCTTTCGACATTATTGTCAGCAATCCGCCTTACGTAACCGAAAACGAAAAACAGTTTATGAACAAAAATGTATTGCTTTACGAGCCGACAAAAGCTATATTTGTCAGCAACGAACAACCGATTATATTTTACAAGAGAATTGCCGATTTGTCGAACAGACTTATAAAGCCCAACGGACATGTGTGGTTAGAGATAAATCCGCTGTATTCGGAAGAAACGAAAGAATATTTTAAGAAAAATGTTAATAACAATTTGAGTATTTATTTGGACTTTAACAGAAAAAAACGAATTTTGCACATAATAAACAAGAATAATTAATTAAAATCACATCAATTATGACAGAAATTATACGTAAAACACTTAGAGATTCGAAAGCAGCGAGATGGACAGCTTTAGTTATAGTTGCCTTTACAATGCTTACAGGGTATTTCTTTACCGAAATTATTTCACCGCTTAAGCCCTTATTAGAATCGCAGTACGGTTGGAGCAGCACCGATTTTGGCTATGTTACAGGTGCTTACGGTTGGTTTAATGTATTTTTGGGAATGCTAATTATTGCCGGTATCATTTTGGATAAAGCAGGAATACGTTTTTCAACTGTAACTTCGGCTTCAATTATGGTAGTGGGAGCATTTATTAAATTTTATTCGGTAAAATATCTTGCCACCGATACCACATTTACATTCTTAGGTATGCATTTTACTCCACAAGTTTTCGGAGCGTGTATCGGTTACGCAATATTTGGTGTGGGTGTCGAGTTTGCCGGAATAACCGTTTCTCGTGTTATTGTAAAATGGTTTAAGGGTTACGAAATGGCTCTTGCCATGGGTTTGGAAATGGCTTGTGCACGTTTGGGTACTTTTGCAGCAATGGCTTTTGCCCCTTCACTTGCTAGTGCTTTCTCTATCCCAGGTGCTATCCTTTTTGGTGTTGTATTGCTACTTATCGGACTTATTTCCTTTATCATCTACTTCTTCATGGATGTTAAACTTGACAAACAAACAGCAGAAGATGATTTAGACTTTTCTGACGAAAAATTCAAATTTAAAGATATACTCTTAGTTATTAAAAACCCCGGATTTTGGCTAATAGCTTTACTTTGCGTTCTGTTTTATTCGGCTGTATTCCCATTCTACAAGTACGGAACCGACTTGATGTTCAACAAATTTGGAGTACCGCTCAACAACGGAACAATCTTAGGATTTATCCCAAAAGGTGCAAACATTATTCCTGCATTGTTGCCATTCGGAACACTGTTTTTAACGCCACTTTTCGGTAATGTTTACGATAAAAAAGGAAAAGGTGCAACAATTATGATTATAGGTGCTTTCTTGTTGGTAATTGCACACGTTTTACTTTATTTACCCGGAATGACTAGTACTTTCTTGGCATTCTGTGCAGTTATTATTATTGGTATTGCTTTCTCGCTTGTGCCTTCGGCAATGTGGCCCTCGGTTCCAAAAATTATCCCCGAAAAAATATTAGGTACAGCTTATTCACTAATTTTCTTCATCCAAAATATTGGTCTTATGCTTGTTCCCACATTTTTGGGTAGAATATTGGAAAAAAATAATCCTGAAGTTACAGCCGCAATAGCAGGTGCAAAAGATGCTTTGTCTAACGGTATTGTTCCCGAAGGTGCTCAACCTATTATCGATAATATGGTACAAGCAGGTCAGCAAGTTGATATTGCAAATCTTAGCTCTTCGCAAATTGCTGATATAGTTACTGCAATGAGAGAAGGTGCTAATCCTATTATAGCTCCTTACGATTATTCTCAAACTTGGTTGCTTTTTATTGCTTTAAGCGCTTCCGCAGTAATTTTTGCATTTATCCTTAAATTTGTTGATAAAAAGAAAGGTTACGGACTTGAAAAACCAAACATTGTTAAACAATAACATGTCAATTGTAATATTTTTCATGATTCTGAGCAGAAGTTTAATCTTCTGCTCTTTTTTTTAATATTTTCAGAATGTTTACTATAAAATAGGGTTAAATCAATATCTTTTTATAATTTTGCCTTATAAATTAAAATAACTAATATTATGAAATTGTTGGTAATACTTCCACGAGTTCCTTATCCAACCGAAAAAGGCGATAAGTTAAGAGCTTTTCACCAGTTGCGTGTATTGTCAAAATATCATGATATTGTTTTGTGCTCTCTATACGAGCAAGATATTGATCCCGATGCCGAAAAAGTATTAGGAGAATTTTGTTCAAAAATGTACTTTTTTAAGTTAAACCGTTGGGGATTATTTGTCAATATGCTCAAAGCCATATTTAGTTGTAAGCCGTTTCAAGTTGCTTATTTCTACCGCAGAAGCATAAAAAACAAAATAAAAGCCATTATTGATTCCGAAAAACCAGACCATATATATTGTCAACTATTGCGAACCGCCGAATACGTGAAAAATATTGATATACCTAAAACAATCGATTATCAAGATGTTTTTTCAATCGGCATTAAACGTCGCATGGATAAAGTGAATTTATTGTTAAAACCTATTTTTTGGTCGGAATATGTGCGACTACGGAAATATGAAAACAAAATATTTTCTTGGTTCGATAATAAGACAATAATTTCGTATCCCGACAGAGACCTTATTCCACACCAAAACAGAGAGCAAATACATGTTATTCCCAACGGTGTTGATTACGATTTTTTTACAGCCGATAAAACGGTAGAACCAAGTTACGATGTAGTTTTTACAGGAAACATGAACTATCCGCCAAATATTATGGCTTGTTTGTATTTGGTAAACGATATTTTACCGTTGGTAAACAAAACGCATCCTAATTGTAGTGTGCTTTTGGCAGGTGCAACGCCACACGCAAAAGTTAAACAACTTAAATCCGAAAATGTTGCAGTCAGCGGATGGTTAAATGATATCAGAGATGCCTACAACAACGCAAAAATATTTATCGCACCAATGCAAATAGGTACGGGCTTGCAAAATAAATTGTTGGAAGCAATGTCAATGCAAAAACCTTGTATAACCACAGCTTTGGCAAACAATGCTCTTAAAGCCGTACCCAACGAGCATTTGCTTATAGGCAATACAGCACAAGAGCTTGCCGATTGCATTGTTCGGTTATTAAACGATGCCGAATTATGCACAAAAATTGGAAATCAGGCACGAGAGTTTATTTTGGAAAATTACAGTTGGGAAAAGAATACTGAACAATTGAGCAATATTATCATCAATACTAACAAAAAATAATATGAGCGACGACAAGAAGATAATTTTTTCGATGGTTGGAGTGGGCAAAGTAGTTCCACCTAACAGGCAAATACTAAAAGATATTTACCTATCGTTTTTCTACGGAGCCAAAATAGGTATTATTGGTTTAAACGGTTCGGGAAAATCAACTTTGCTAAAAATTATTGCAGGTAAAGATAAATCGTATAACGGAGAAGTTGTTTTTTCGCCCGGCTATTCGGTTGGGATGTTAGATCAGGAGCCAGAATTGGATAACAATAAAACTGTAAAAGAAATTGTTGAAGAAGGCGTTGCCGATGTCGTTAGTATTTTGAAAGAATACGAAGAAATAAACAATAAGTTTAGTGAACCTATGACTGATGATGAAATGAACAAGTTAATTGAACGTCAAGGTGAACTTACCGAACTTATTGAACAGAAAGACGGTTGGGAGTTGGATTCTAAATTGGAAAGAGCCATGGAAGCATTACGCTGCCCCGATGGTGATGTTAGTGTTAGCGTGCTTTCGGGTGGAGAAAGGAGAAGGGTAGCACTTTGCAGACTGCTTTTACAAAAACCTGATATATTGCTATTGGACGAACCTACCAACCACTTAGATGCCGAGTCAGTAGAGTGGTTGGAGCAATTTTTGCAACATTACGCAGGTACTGTTATTGCGGTTACTCACGACCGTTACTTTTTGGATAATGTTGCAGGTTGGATATTAGAATTAGACAGGGGAGAAGGAATACCATGGAAAGGCAATTATAGCAGTTGGTTAGAGCAAAAAACTCAAAGACTTGCAATGGAAGAAAAAGCCGAAAGTAAGCGTATGAAAACTTTGCAACGTGAGTTGGAGTGGGTGAGAATGGCTCCAAAAGCCAGACAATCGAAAGGGAAGGCACGTTTAAATTCGTACGAAAGATTACTTTCGGAAGATGTAAAACAAAAAGAAGAAAAATTAGAGTTGTATATACCTAACGGTCCTCGGCTTGGAAATCAGGTTATAGAAGCCGTTAACGTTTCAAAATCTTATGGCGACAAATTGCTGTTCGATAATTTAAACTTTAGTTTACCACCTGGAGCTATTGTCGGTGTTATTGGACCTAACGGAGCAGGTAAAACGACCTTGTTCAGAATGATTATGGGAACCGAAACTCCCGACTCTGGCTCGTTTACCATCGGACCTACCGTAAAAATAGGTTATATCGATCAAGCACATGCTGAAATTGACCCAGAAAAAACTGTTTGGGAAGTTATCTCCGAAGGAAATGAAAATATTGAAATGGGCGGAAGACTCATAAACTCACGTGCTTACGTGTCAAGGTTCAATTTCAGCGGCGTCGATCAAGGCAAAAAAGCCGGTGTGCTTTCGGGTGGTGAAAGAAACAGGATGCATTTGGCTCTTACGCTTAAATCCGAAGCTAATGTTTTACTTTTAGATGAGCCGACTAACGATATAGATATCAATACTTTACGTGCTTTGGAAGAAGGATTGGAAAACTTTGCCGGTTGTGCTG
Source organism: Lentimicrobiaceae bacterium (assembly GCA_033809755.1). Taxonomy (GTDB): domain Bacteria; phylum Bacteroidota; class Bacteroidia; order Bacteroidales; family UBA4417; genus UBA4417. The sequence continues at coordinate 133,618 of JAPXLB010000002.1, read as the reverse complement.
TTATCATCTCTCACGACAGGTGGTTTTTAGACAGGATTGCCACTCATATATTAGCATTTGAAGGCAATTCCGAAGTTTATTTCTTTGAAGGTGGTTACACCGATTACGAAGAAAATAAAAAGAAACGTTTGGGCGACGTAACTCCCAAAAGAATTAGATACAGAAAATTGATATAAATTTAAGTGTTTAGCAAAATTTATTTCAAACAATAATTAAAATATAAAGATGTCAAGTTTAACACCTCCAAAAGGAACTCGCGATTTTGGTCCCGAAGAAATGAGCAGAAGGGACTACATATTTAATACCATACGCAATGTTTTTATCCAATACGGATATCACCATATTGAAACGCCGGCAATGGAAAATTTATCGACTTTGCTAGGCAAGTACGGCGATGAAGGAGATAAACTCTTGTTCAGAATCCTAAATTCAGGTGATTTTTTAAAAAAAATAGATAAAAAAGTTTTGGCTGAAGGAAATTACGAAGATATCATTTCCGATATAGCCGAAAAGGGCTTACGCTACGACCTTACAGTGCCTTTTGCAAGATTTGTGGTTCAACACCGAAACGAGATTACTTTTCCATTCAAACGTTTTCAAATTCAACCCGTTTGGAGAGCCGACAGACCGCAAAAGGGTAGGTACAGAGAGTTTTATCAATGCGATGTTGATGTCATCGGCTCCGACTCATTGCTCAACGAAGTTGAAATGATAAAAATGGCGGAAGTTATTTTTAAAAAGCTGAATATCAACGTAAATATTCTAATAAATAACAGAAAAATTTTAACCGGTATCGCAGAAGTCATCGGTCATGCCGATAAAATTGTGCCTATTACTGTTGCCATTGATAAAATTGATAAGATTGGGATAGATAATGTTAAAAATGAACTTATTGAAAAGGGAATTAGCGAAGAAGATTTCGGCAAACTGAAACCTTTTTTAGAACTGAAAGGCAGCAATGCAGAAAAAATCGATATTCTTTCTCAATATCTTGCTAAATCGGAAGTTGGAATGAAAGGATTAGACGAAATTAAAACTGTTTTCAATTACTTGAACTGCATTAGCGTTGATTTTCCTGTTATTCTCGATGTTTCATTAGCAAGGGGTTTGAACTATTACACCGGAGCAATTTTAGAAATTAAAGCTCAAGATGTGTCGATTGGCAGCATTTCCGGTGGTGGAAGATACGACGACCTTACGGGTATTTTCGGTTTGGAAAACACTTCGGGAATAGGTATTTCCTTTGGAGCCGACCGCATTTACGACGTAATGAACGAACTTAATTTGTTTGAAAAAATTGATACAGATAAATTACAAGTTTTACTTATCAATTTTGGCGGCGAACCCGAAATAAAAGCTCTTAAAACGCTCTACTATTTGCGAGACAATAATATTTCGGCACAACTTTATCCCGATAATGCAAAAATTAAAAAACAATTCGCTTACGCCGATTCGCTGAATGCTAAATATGCATTGATAATTGGTCAAAACGAAGTTGATAACGAAGTCTATCAGGTGAAAAATATGATTACAGGTGAGCAGAAGACTGTAACTCACCAAGAATTGTTAGACGCTGTTAGTGCTTAATGTTTAGTTGCGAGTTGCGGGTTGCGGGTTAGTTCTGAGTTGGGAGTTACGAGTTCCGAGTATTTAAACTCCTGACTCGGAACTCAGAACTCAAAACTCACTCATCACCAATCACTTCTTGTATCTTTTCAATTAGTGTAGTCGGGTTAAAGGGTTTTGTGACATATTCATGAACAACACCAAACTCTTCAATTAATGTGTTTAACTCGGCATCTTCATCAATTTTTACCGCAGTTAGAACAATTATAGGGATGTTTTTAGTTATATCATTGTCTTTTAACATTTTGCAAAGACCGTAACCGTCAACATTCGGCATCATAATATCTGTTACAATCAAATCGGGTGATATGCTAACAGCCTTTTCGTAGCCCATCTGTCCGTCAATTGCTTCTACAATGTTAAACCTATTCGATAAAATAGACGCTAGGTAATATCTCAATTCATCGTTATCTTCGACAAGCAATATGGTTTTACTATGTTTATTTCTGTTTTTAGGTTGAGTAAAATTTGTTTCGTCGTACATATGACGATTTATTGATGATGAAAGTTTGGGTTCGCTTGCTTCAACGCTAAACTCGCTTTGTTTAAAATGATTTTTATTTATAGGCAGACTGAAAGCAAACTCAAGTTCGTTGTCTTCGTTCATGTACGCCTTAATACTCATTCTGTACAAATCGCAGAGTTCGCTAACCAATGATAAGCCAATGCCAAAACCGCTCTCACCAACTTTTTTATTGCTAAAAAAACGATTAAAAAGCGAGTTGATTTCACTTTGGGTCATAGTTTTATACGTGTTAGAAACGCGAATCAAGTAATTATTGTTCATTTTTTTCCCGTAAAAGCTAACATTTGCACCAGGTGAAGAATGTTTAAAAGCATTTGAAAGCAGATTTAAAACAATAATTTCTACAACGCCCAAATCGGCATAGACCAGACCGCTATCATCAATATTTACTTGGTAGTTAATGTTTTTACTATTGGCATGAATTTTAAAAGACTGACAAATAAGATTTAAGTTTGCCGACAAATCTATTTGACTAACTTTAAGCGAATATCTTCCGGCTTCAGCTCTGGCTAATGTGAGCACTTGCTCAACAAGTGACAAAAGTTTATTAGAGTTGTTATATATCAACTTCATCATATTTAACTTGTCGGGGTCTTTTTCCGATTTTATTAAATTTTCTATAGGAGAATGTATTAGTGTAAGGGGTGTGCGGAATTCGTGAGAAATATTATTAAAAAAACGAGTTTTCAATTTTTGTATCTCTAACAACTCTTTATTTTTACGTTGTCGGCTTATTAACATATAAATTAAAAAAGATATAAATCCGGCTACTATAATTGTACCAAGCAAGAAAGTACGTCTTTGTATCAAATTGTTTTTTAAAGCCAATTCGTTTTGAGCTGTAAGCAATTTGATTTTATAGCTTGCTTCAGATAATTGGTACTGGTTTTGCCTTTCAAGGATTTCAATGTCGTTATTTATACGTTTTAAGCTATCGTCATATATTGAAGCCTTTTCTCTAGCTAAAAAAGCTAACTCGTGTTTGCCGGTTTTGTTGTATAGCCTCGATTGAAATGTGTAATGACGTTTTTTTAGTTCGTACGACGTGCTATTAAATATCTCGTCGTTTATTTCGTCCATAACATAAAAAGCTTCTTCGTATCTGCCATTGTTAACCAAAGCATAACCCAAATCTATTTTTATTGATAGCTTATGAAATAAATCTTTGGAGTCTTTGTTAATTTCGTCAGCTTTTTTTAGCAAGTCTATTCCTTCATTCACCCTTTTTTGTTCAATTAGTATGTTACCAATAGATGATAAGCAAAGAGAAACACCTAGGTCGGAGTTTATGCTTTGGTTTAAATTCAATGATTTCTGATAGTTTTTTAAAGCATTTTCGTAGTCACCCTTTTTATAATAAATTTCGCCAATATTAGCATAATTTATTGCCAATCCTAAATCGCTATTGAGTTCTCTTTCAATTGCCATTGCTTCTTCAAAAAATGCAAAAGCATCATCAAATTTATCTAATGATAAAAAAATGTTACCCAAACTATTCAAAGAAACAGCCTTGCTTTTTTTATATTTCGGATTGTGCGAAGCCAAACTAATGGCTTTAAAATGATATTCAGCTGCTTCAGTATATGCATGTGACCTTCGTAAATCGGTGCCTAAATTATTCAACGAAATAACAATCAACCCTGTATCCATAATGGATTGAGCCTGCTCGTAAGCGTTTTTGTGGTACTCAAATGCTAATTTTAAATACGACTGATTTCTGTAAACATTACCTTTTTTATTGAGCAAATTTATAGACTCTCTAATGCTATCTTTTTCGGATTCGGATAAGAAAAAAGAAATTTCGACAGGCTGCTCTTGTATGATAGTACTTGCTGTGCTACTTTTAGCCTTATCGCTCTTTTTTTTATTGCACGAACAAAATGATAAAACAATACCTGTTAGTACAAACAATAATATAACAATGCGCTTTATCATTTTACTGTTCAATTTAATTTGTCGCAAATTTAACTAAATTTCAGAACCAATTAAATTTTTTGCAATAAACTTTTTATATTATTGCATAATTCCTTAAGAAAATAATAAATTTGCAAGAAAAATAACGACATATGAGAAGCACATTTAAGATTAGTCCGGCTACGTTAACTCTCAGCAACATAAAAGACATACTTCATAATAATTCGTTCATCGAGCTTTCAGATGAATCGGTGCAACTGATAAACAACTGTAGAAATTATTTAGACAAAAAGATGGACGAGCAAGAAGGTCCTATATATGGCATTAACACAGGTTTTGGTTCTTTGTACAATCGATCTATTTCTAAGAATGACCTAACCAAATTGCAAGAAAACTTAATTAAGAGTCATGCCTGCGGTTTTGGCGAAGAAGTCAATCCAATAATTGTAAAACTTATGTTATTGCTCAAGGCTCACGCATTATCATTGGGCAAGTCGGGTGTACAGTTGCAAACAGTTCAGCGTTTGTTAGATATGTTTAACAACGATATTTTACCCGAAGTTCGTCAACAAGGTTCGTTAGGTGCTTCCGGCGATTTGGCACCATTGGCACATTTGGTTTTACCTTTTCTTGGTCTTGGAAAAGTTAATTATAAAGGTGAAAAACGTGATTCTGCCGATGTTTTTAACAGTTTGGGACTACAAACTATAAATTTAAAGTCGAAGGAAGGCTTGGCTTTGCTTAACGGAACTCAGTTTATGAGTGCACATTCGGTATATGCTTTATTGCGAGCCAAACGTCTTATTAATCTTGCCGATATTACAGGAGCTATCTCAATTGAAGCCTACGATGGCAGAATAGACCCGTTTGTAGAGCAGTTACACCGCATTCGTCCACATCAAGGTCAGATTACTACTGCAAATAATATTCGTAATATATTAAAAGGCAGTAAGTTGATAAAAAGGGAAGGTAAAGCTGTACAGGATCCGTATTCATTCAGATGTATACCACAAGTTCATGGTGCTGTTAAAGATACTATCGAATATGTTGAGCAAGTTGTTACACGCGAAATAAACTCCGTTACCGATAATCCAACTATATTTCCAGAGGATGATCTCATTGTTTCAGGAGGAAACTTTCATGGTGAGCCTTTGGCTCTTGTTTTAGATTTTATGTCAATGGCTTTGGCAGAATTGGGTAATATTTCAGAAAGACGTGTTTATAGACTAATATCCGGACAGCGAGATTTACCCGAATTTTTGGTTAAACATCCCGGACTTAATTCCGGCTTTATGATTCCTCAATATACGTCAGCGTCTATTGTTTCGCAAAACAAGCAATTGGCAACGCCGGCATCTGTAGATAGCATTCCTTCGTCAAACGAACAAGAAGACCATGTTAGTATGGGAGCAAATGCAGCAACCAAAACCATTAGAATAATTGATAATTTAGAAAGAATCTTGTCGATTGAATTATTTGCAGCATTTCAGGCTATTGAGTTCAAAGGGGTTGAAAATACGTCATCAAGTATAAAAAAATTGCATGAAAAATATCGTCAAAGCGTTTCTTTTGTCGAAGATGACGTTGTAATGTACCAACTGATGGACAAATCGTTGGAGTTCGTTAAAAATAACAATTTTGATGATTATTTGGAATAGCGGTATACTATAAATCTCTTTGATGAATTAAGGAAAGGTATTTATGTTTCAGTCAAACAGCGATAAACAGAAAGGACCTGAAGAAATAAGTGCACAAAGCAAAAGTTTCTTACGTTTTCTTTGTATACTGACTTTCATTTACTGTGGGCTTTATGCTTTTTCGCATACGTTTTTGGCATTGTCTATAGATAGCTTGGGTCAGATAATAGAAATATTTGAAGACGAAGCAATGCGCGAAGTTGCAGGTTTACTTGCTGAAGCAAATATATGGTATTTTATTTTATCGGCAATATTATATGCAGGTTCAGTATACGGAGCTTATAAAATGCTTAAGCTGAGTAAGATAGGTTTTCATATATATGCAATATCACAATTACTGATACTTATTGTATCGGTCTATTTTTTGCCCGAAACCTCAAGTCTGTTATCCCTTATAGTTACGGTGTTGTTTATATACTTGTTTAGCAGGTTTTTAAAGTACATGCATTAACACTATATTCAAAAAGCTAAATTATTTGTCAGATAAACATTTTTAATCATTAAGTTGTTATAGCCAATGGCTAAAAGCTAACGGCTTTCGGCAATTAACACAAGCCGTAAAACAATGTTTTTTTAAGGTTTAATAGGACAGTAATGATTTTTAAGCGTTATTTTCGATAGCTTCCATAATCTCGTCGGTAATTTCCATATTATGGTACACCGATTGCACATCGTCGTCATCTTCGAAAACATCAATTAGCTTGAGAATTTTCTGGGCTGTTTCAAGGTCAACAGTATTTGTATCTTTAGGTATTCTTTGCAGTTCGGCGTTTTCGGGTTCGATGTTTAGTTCTTCCAATTTTTTCATCATGTTGCCAAAATCTTCCATAGCGGTATAAACAGTATAGAAACCATCTTCTTCCACTTCTATGTCTTCGGCACCTGCTTCAATAATGTTAAGTTCAAATTCTTCTTTGTTATTAACATATCCAACAGGAATAGTAAAAACTCCTTTGCGGTCGAATAAGAAACTCAAAGAACCGTTTGTTCCCAAACTGCCTCCATGTTTATTAAAATAGCTACGTATGTTGCTAATAGTGCGTTGCTGGTTGTCGGTAGTAGCTTCAATAAATATTGCAATACCGCCGTTGGCATAACCTTCAAAAGTCATTTCGTTGTATTGGTCACCGTCCTTATCGCTTCCTTTATTAATAGCCCTCTGAATATTGTCTTTAGGCATACTAGCTCCTTTTGCATTAGCAATAGCTAACCTCAATCTAGGGTTAGTATCGGGATCTGGTCCGCCTTCTTTAACGGCAACGGTTATTTCTTTTATTATTTTCGAAAATATCTTTGAGCGCTTAGCATCTGCAGCACCTTTTTTACGTTTTATAGTCGACCATTTACTATGTCCAGCCATCTTTGAATTTCTTTATGTTAATATAATGTTACAAAAGTAATGTTTTTTTGTTAATTATTTAATCTCTTCAACCGTAATATTGTTTTCTATTTCTTTGGTAGGTTTAGATACGGAAATAACTATATCTTTGAGGGTTGCATTAAAATCTACCAGAATACTGTCGCCAGATTTAAGTTCACCTTTTATTATTTCTTCCGAAATTTTATCCTCAACGTATTTCTGGATAGCTCTCTTTAAAGGTCTAGCGCCGTATTGTTCGTCCCAACCCTCATCAAGAATAAAATCCTTTGCTTTTTTGGTAATGCTTATATTGTAATTTAAGTCGTTTATTCTTGAGAAAACCTCTTTCAATTCAATATCAATAATTTTGTACAAGTCTTTTTTGTCAAGCGAATCAAATATTATAATATCATCAACTCTGTTGATAAACTCGGGCGTAAAGGTTTTTTTCATTTCCTTCTCAATAATACCTTTGACGATAATGTCTGTTTGCGAAGATTTGGCACCTGTGTTAAATCCAACGCCTGTTCCGAAATCTTTCAAACGTTTACTTCCAATGTTAGAAGTCATTATTATTATGGTATTTCTGAAATCAACTTTTTTACCCAAACTATCGGTTAGTTTTCCTTCGTCTAAGACTTGTAGTAATATGTTAAAAATATCCGGATGAGCTTTTTCTATTTCATCAAGCAAGATAATAGAGTAGGGACGATGCCTAACTTGTTCGGTTAATTGACCACCTTCCTGATATCCAACGTATCCGGGAGGAGCTCCTACCAATCGCGAAACATTAAATTTTTCCATGTATTCGCTCATATCAATTCTGATAAGATTTTCTTTAGAGTCGAACAAGAACTCGGCAAGAACCTTAGCCAGATGTGTTTTTCCAACTCCGGTAGGACCTAAAAATATAAAACTTCCAATAGGTCTGTTCGGATCTTTTAGTCCGGCTCTGTTTCTACGAATAGCTTTTGATATTTTTTCTATCGCTTTGTTTTGTCCTACAACCTGTTTTGCTAGTTCTTTCTCGATGTTTAGCAATCTGTCGCTTTCACTTTCGGCTATGCGTTGTACCGGAACTCCTGTTATCATTGCGATGACTTCGGCTATATTTTCGTAGGTAACAATTTGTCTGTTCTTTTTAGACTCATTGTTCCATTGTATTTTTTGTTTCTCTATTTTCGATTGAATAAGCCTTTCTTCATCTCTATATGACGCAGCTTTTTCAAACTGTTGGCTCTTTATAGCTTCAAGTTTTTTCTCTTGTACAACTTCAAGTTCTTTTTCCAAATTTTGAAGTTCGGTTGGAACATTTATATTTGAAATATGAACTTTTGAACCGGCTTCATCTAAAGCGTCAATAGCTTTGTCGGGCAAAGCACGATCCGACAAATACCTATCGGTGAGTGTTACGCATGCTTTTATAGCCTCGTCGGAGTATATAACGTTATGATGATCTTCGTATCTGTCCTTAATTTGTTCTAATATTTTGATGGTCTCTTCAGGTGTAGTAGGTTCTACCATAACCTTTTGGAAACGTCTTTCCAAAGCACCATCTTTTTCAATATTTTCTCTGTATTCGTCCAAAGTAGTAGCACCAATACACTGAATTGTTCCGTTGGCAAGAGCCGGTTTGAAAATATTGCTGGCGTCTAATCCACCGCTAACATTACCTGCACCGACAATGGTATGTATTTCGTCGATAAACAAAATAATATCTTTGTTGCTTTCCAATTCGGTAATCAGAGCTTTCATACGCTCTTCGAACTGACCTCTGTACTTAGTGCCGGCAACCATGCTAGCCATATCTATATTAACAACTCTTTTATTGAATAAAGTTCTAGGAATTTTTTTCTGAACTATCCTCTGAGCTAAACCTTCTGCAATCGCGGTTTTACCAACTCCAGGTTCACCAATAAGTATTGGGTTGTTTTTTTTGCGGCGACTTAATATCTGCGATATTCTAGTAAGTTCTTTTTCGCGACCTATAATGGGATCTAAAAGGTTTTCAGCAGCTGCTTTTGTCAAATCTTTACCAAAGGCATCAAGTACGGGAGTACTTACTTTTGAACTGCTAGAACTTGATCCGTAGCTGCCGGAACGTGACGATTTTTTTGCATCAAAGTCACTTCCTTCATCGTAAACATTACCTTCATTACCTGAATTTTTATCGTAATCGCCTATAGTAATGTCTTCAATATCTTCTTTAAAACTTTCGTAATCAACCTCGTAATCTTTTTCCAAAATTTTGGTAACTATATTATCCTTATCCTTTAAGATAGCCAACATAACATGTTCTGTGTCAATATACTCGTCGTTAAAGTTTCTAGCTTCCAAATAGGTTGATTTTAAAACTCTTTCGGCTTGTTTTTGTAAAGGTATATCATCGTTTACGTTAGAACCCAAATTATAATTTTTGGCGACTATAAGTTCAATTTTGTGTTTCAATTCAATCACATCAACACCTTCTAAGGTAAGAATTTCTATAGCAACTCCTTTACCTTCTCTTATAAGTCCCAACATTAAATGCTCAACTCCAATATGGTCATTACCCAAGCGTATAGCTTCTTCACGGCTATATGCCAGTACATCTTTTACTCTTTTTGAAAATTTTGCTTCCATAGTAACCAATAATCAGCATATTTAATGCCAAAATAATCTTGTAGTCAATTATTCCACAAAAATAAAAATTATATATGGTATCTGTAAACTTTTTAACAATCTTTATTGCTGATTAATAGGCTAAACTGTTGATAATCTGCAAAATAAACTTATTAACAATTGTTTGTTCAAAACCATTTAATTAAATGACAAGTTGTCAGATTGAGATTAACAAAAATTGTGTAAATTTGTAAAATTAAGTATAAAGTACAATAAACTGATAATGAATCAAATATATAAATGAAAGATAATAGAGAAGAATTTACAACAGAGAACGAAAAAATAATACCTGTAAGTATTTCAAGGCAAATGAAGACTGCATATATAGATTATGCCATGTCGGTAATTGTTTCGAGAGCTTTACCCGATGTTAGAGACGGCTTTAAGCCTGTACATCGCAGGGTATTATATGGTATGCAAGAGTTAGGATTGTATTCGAATAGAGGATATAAAAAATCAGCACGTATTGTCGGTGAAGTAATGGGTAAATATCACCCTCACGGTGATAGTTCTGTGTATGGTGCTATGGTTAGGCTGGCTCAGCCCTGGTCTATGCGCTATCCTTTGGTTGACGGACAAGGTAATTTTGGCTCTATTGACGGCGATAGTCCCGCTGCTATGCGTTATACCGAAGCTAGAATGAAAAAAATAGCTGAAGAAATGCTTGTCGATATTGATAAAGACACTGTTGATATGCAGCTCAACTTTGATGACAGCTTGAAAGAACCAACAGTATTGCCTTCAAAACTACCAAATTTGCTTATTAACGGAGCTTCGGGTATTGCCGTGGGTATGGCGACAAACATTGCTCCTCATAACCTAACCGAAGTAGTTAATGGTTGTATTGCCTATATTGATAATAGAGATATTACAATAAAGGAGCTTATGCAGTACATTACTGCTCCCGATTTCCCGACAGGTGGAACCATTTACGGATACGACGGAGTTATTCAGGCTTTTGAAACAGGTAGAGGGCGTATTGTTGTCAGAGGAGATGCCAAAATAGAAACAGACAGCAAAGACAACGAAATGATAGTGGTAACTTCAATACCATACGTTGTTAACAAATCGGAAATGATTAGAAAAACAGCCGAGCTTGTTAACGATAGAAAAATTGAAGGAATTAGGGACATCAGAGATGAAAGTGATAGGAATGGTATCAGAATAGTATATGAAGTTAAAAGAGATGCCCTTGCTAGTGTTGTTCTAAATTTATTGTATCAAAATACGGAACTTCAATCCAGCTTCAATGTCAATAATATTGCTCTTGTAGGTGGTCGTCCGCTACAGTTGAATCTCAAAGATATGATTGAGCACTTTGTCAATCACCGACATGAGGTTATCGTCAGACGCACACAATTTGAATTAAAGGAAGCTGAAGACAAAGCACATATATTAGAAGGTCTTGTTATTGCTATTGATAATATCGACGAAGTAATAGCAATTATTCGTGCAGCTTCAACACCTGATATTGCCAGAGAAAATCTTATTGAAAGGTTTGGTTTTACCGATGTTCAGGCAAAAGCTATATTGGCTATGCGTTTGCAACGCCTTACAGGTCTCGAACGCGAAAAACTTAAAGCTGAATACGAGGATTTATTAGTTCTTATTGCAAAACTTAAAGAAATTCTTGCCGATGTTAATAAACAATTGGAAATAGTTAAAAATGAACTTATTGAAGTTAGAGATAAGTACGGCGACGAAAGAAGAACAAAAATAGAATACTCGTCAGCGGATTTCAGAATTGAAGATACAATTGCCAATGAAGGTGAAGTTGTTACAGTATCTCATATGGGATATATTAAGAGGACATCGCTCGATGAGTACAGATTGCAGAATAGGGGAGGCAAGGGCTCCAGAGGATCTGATTTTAGAGATGAAGATTATCTTGAACACCTATTTATTTCACACACACACGGATACTTGTTAATTTTTACCGAAAGCGGAAAATGCCACTGGTTAAGAACATTTGAAATCCCCGAAGGTACCAAAAACTCAAAGGGTAGGGCAATTCAGAATTTGTTGAATATAGATAAAGACGATAAAATTAAATCTATCCTGAATATTTCAAATCCAAACGATGAAAAATTCGAATCTTCGCACTTTGTTGTTTTCTGTACCAAAAACGGAACAATTAAAAGAACCAGATTGGAAGCATTTTCAAGACCAAGGAGTGGTGGTATTAGAGCTATAGTTATCAACGAAGGCGATAGCTTGCTTGAAGCAAAACTAACCAATGGTAAGCAAGAAATTATTCTGGGTATAAAGAGCGGTAAAGCCATCAGATTCAACGAAACAACCGTTAGAGAAGTAGGTAGAAATGCCGCCGGAGTTAAAGGAATAACATTAAATAAATATAAAGATGAAGTAATTGGCATAATTTGTGTTGATCCTGATGATGAAGACGAGTCTATTTTGGTAGTTTCGGAAAACGGTTACGGAAAACGATCGAAACTCGAGGATTATAGAGTTACCAATAGGGGAGGCAAGGGTGTTAAAACCATTAACATAACAGAAAAAACAGGTGATTTGGTAGCTATAAAGGATGTTAAGGATGGAGACGAGTTAATGATTATTAATAAGGAAGGTATAATTATCAGAATAGCAGTCGAAGATATTAGAATTATTGGTAGAGTTGCTCAAGGTGTTAAGCTCATTGACATGCAAGAAGGCGACCAAATAGCAGCAGTTGCTAAGGTACCGTATGCAGTTATTAACTTAGATGCAGAGCCAGATGAAGAAAATGAAATTGACGATGACGAGGAACATGCAGAAGAAGCAGTTGATTACGAAAATGAAGAATAAACGATGTTCATTAAAATATTAAACATTATAAATTATAACAAATAACATTAAACACAAAAATTTTAAATCATGAAAAAATTATTAGTTCTTATTATCCTACTAACAACGGTTAGTACATCTTTTGCTCAGATGAAAAGAGATAGAACAACAGCTTACAACTATTGGATGAAAAGACAATACGAAAAAGCCAAAGAGTATATCGATAAAGCTGTTGAATATCCCGAAGCTGCCAGCGATGCGAAAGTATGGTACTATAGAGGCGGCATTTACTTAGATATTTATTCGAGCGGTAAAGCCAACGAAATTGACCCACAAGCCCTTCATAAAGCTTACGATGCTTTTGTTAAATCTAAAGAAGTTGACAAAAAAGGAAATTACACAAAAGATGCTAATAGACAAATTAGCGGTATAGCGGGCGAGTTTTTTAATCAGGGACTTGAATTCTTTAAAGTCAACGACTTTAAAAGTGCTATTCCTAACTTCCAAAAAGCTATAGAACTTAACAATCAGAGCAATATTGTTGATACCATGTCGTATTACGCACTTGGTATGTCGTACAGAGGAGAGGCAGCAAACGATCCGAGTGCTATTAAATCTGCTATCGAAAGTTATCGTCATATTGTAGATTTGGGTTACAGCAGACAAGAAATATATTCGGAGCTTAGCTCATTGTACTTGTTCGACAAGCAATTTGATAAGGCTCTTGAAATTATCAATGTAGCTAAAGAAAAATTCCCTAATGATGCAAATGTACTGATTACTGAAGCTAACTATTATCTTCAAACAGATGATTTTCCAATGGCTATAGAAAAATTGGAAATGGCAATTGAAAATGACGATTCAAATTTACAGTTGTATCACGCTCTAGGTTCTTCATACGACAGAATGATTGACACCGAAAAAAATACTGCCGAAGAAAATGATAATTATTTTAATAAAGCTATAAAGGCATATGAAAAAGCTTTAGAACTCGATAGCACATTTTTCGACGCTATATTTAATACAGGTGTATTGTACTACAATAAAGGTGGTGATATAGTAAACGAAGCAAATCAATTGCCTATAAATGAAGTGGAAAAATATAATGAGCTTATAGCAGAAGGTAACGTATTTTTGAAAAAAGCGCTACCATATATGGAAAAATGCTATAGTTTACAACCTGATGATCCGGCAACAATTGCATCTTTGAGAGAAATTTATACACGTTTAGGCTTACTTGAAAAATTAAAAGAGTTAAACGTTCAGTAGTTTCTAGTTATTAATTTATAAGATAATTCTTTAACTGCCTTATCATTTCTGATAGGGCAGTTTTATTTTATATTAAGATCTTATTTAACAATTCCTATTTAACATAATATTAATTATGGGAAAATCGTATGTAATTTAGCAATAGATATTTTTAATATAGTAATAAAGAATATTGTAGTTAATATAGCACAAATAAAAAAGAACTTGAAAATAAATTTCAAGTTCTTTCAAAGTTAACATTAAAAAATTTACTTGCTATTTTTTATTTTTACCAATCTGTAAATAATTCACATTCTACACACTCATTACGAGTTAATAGAAATAAATTAAAAAAATAAAAGTAAATAAATTTTAAACAAAAATCTAAAACTACTTTATTTAAGCCATTGTATTAACCTGACGTGCAATTTTCGATTTTAAATTAGCAGCTTTATTTTTATGGATTATACCACGTTTAACTAATTTATCAATCATAGATGTCATCTCAGGAAGTTTTTCAGTAGCTTCTGATTTATTTTCAATATTTCTGAAATTGCGTAAAGAATTTCTCATTGTTCGAGCATAGTATCTGTTTCTCAAGCGTTTTTTATTGTTCGAACGTATTCTTTTTTTAGCTGAAATATGATTTGCCATATATTATACTATAATTTATTTAATAAAAAAGGGTTTTGTTAGCCAAAACCTTGCAGTCCGTAGGGGAATCGAACCCCTGTTACCAGGATGAAAACCTGACGTCCTAACCCCTAGACGAACGGACCGTTTCAAATTTGAGATTGCAAAAATAGTAATTTTTTGATAACTACCAAATAATTGTTTGCTTTTTTTGTTATTACTCCCCGACTTACCTCGTTTCAAATAAAAAACAAAGGGCTTCGAAACGTAGTCGTAGCCCCATGTTTAATAAACTTTTAAAAGTCAACCGTTAATTAATTTACTCTGTATTTGTCGTCGCCGTTTTTAAAATAATTAACAATTTGATTAGCTGCAGCTAATCCTGCATTGATATTAGCTTCTGAAGTTTGTGCTCCCATTTTTTTAGGAGTAAAGAAGTATCTTCCTGGGAATTTTTCAGCAATTTCGGCGCTGTTGTCAGGAGCTACGTCAGATGCATATTTAAAGTCTGGTCTGTCTGTAAAGATTTTAATCAAATCAGCTTCATTAATTACTTCTTTTCTTGCAGAGTTAATTAGTACAGCATTCTTAGGCATTTTCGACAGCAAGTTGTAGTTAATTGAGTTTATTGTTTCGGGTGTTGCCGGAGTATGCAACGAAACAAATTGGCAAGTTGAATACAACTCTTCTATGTTGTTAACAGGAGTAACTCCTTCGGCTTTCATAGCTTCGGGTTTAACAAACGGATCGAAGGCATAAACTTCCATTCCAAATCCTTTGGCAATGGTGTTTACAGCTCTACCTGTGTAACCGAATGCATGTAAGCCTAATTTTTTGCCTCTAAGTTCGGAACCTGATGTGCCGTTAAAGCAGTTTCTTGACACATATACCATCATACCAGCAACCAACTCTCCTACTGCATTTGAGTTTTGTCCCGGAGTGTTCATAACAATGATGTCTTTTTCTTTAGCAAATTTTTTATCAACGTTATCGGTACCTGCACCGGCTCTAACAACTAGTTTCAAATTTTTTGCTGCTTCAAGCACTTGCTTGTCAACAATATCGCTACGAATTATTACAGCATCTACATCGCTTATTGCTTTAATAAGGTCTTCTTGTTCGGTATAGTTTTCTAAAAGAACAAGTTCGTAACCTGCGTCTGCAATAATTTTTTTAATTCCATCAACTGCAACTTTAGCGAAGGGCTTTGTTGTAGCTAAAAGTATTTTTTTCATATCTTATTCAAATTAAAATGTTTATAAATTCTTTTGTTCAAATTCTTTCATGCACTCAACAAGAGCTTTTACGCTTTCTATTGGAAGTGCATTGTAAGTTGATGCTCTGAAGCCACCAACCGAACGGTGTCCTTTAACGCCAACCATTCCTTTGCTACCAGCAAACTCTAGGAAATTAGCTTCTTTATCTTTGTATTCTTCTCTCATCACAAAGCAAATGTTCATTAGTGAGCGTGAATCTTTTTCGGCTGTTCCGACAAACATTTTGCTGTTATCGATAGCGTCGTAAAGAAGTTTTGCTTTTTCTACATTCATTTTTTGAATTTCTTTAACACCGCCCATTTGTTTAACCCATTTTAGAGTTTCTTTAACACCAAAAATGCTAACACAAGGAGGTGTGTTAAACATTGAGCCACTATCTATATGTGTTTGATAGTTGAGCATCGTTGGGATAGCTCTGTCAACTTTTCCTAAAATATCATCTCTAATTATAACAAATGTAACGCCGGCAGGACCTGTATTTTTTTGAGCTCCACCGTAAATAATGGCGTATTTAGAAATATCAATAGGACGACTGAAAATGTCGCTTGACATATCGGCTACCAATGGAATTGGGCTATCGAAATCTTCTAATATTTCGGTTCCGTAAATTGTGTTATTTGATGTAATATGGAAGTAATCGGCGTCTGTTGGTATTTTCCAGCCTTTTGGGATGTAAGTAAAATTCTTATCGGAAGAACTTGCTACAACTTCAACTTCGCCAAATAGTTTTGCTTCTTTTATAGCTTTTTTCGACCATACACCTGTTTCTAAGTAAGCAGCTTTTTTATTTAGCAAGTTATATGGAACCATAGCAAATTGAAGGCTTGCGCCACCACCTAAAAATAATACATGATAATTTTCGGGAATATTGAGCAACTCTTTAAAAAGAGCTTCTGCCTCATCAATTACTGCTTGAAAATCTTTGCTACGATGAGAAATTTCCAATAAAGAAAGACCAATTCCTTCTAAATCTAAAACAGCTTTTGCTGTGTTTTCGATTGCAATTCTTGGTAGAATTGACGGACCTGCATTAAAATTGTGTTTCATAAATTATTGTGTTTAATATAGTTATAGTTTAATTTATTTTTACTTGTTATATTCTTCAGTTCTCTGAAAATATGGAACAAAAGTAATAATAATATTTAACATAAAGGGTTAAATTAAGTCAATTATTTTAGTTTTTTAAGGAATTTAAGACTTCGGTCTCTATTGATTAGTCTTTTATTCAACAGAAAAAACAGGTGTTTTAATGACATAAATTTAAATGCAACAAGAAATGCCCAAATATTTATTGATTAATAAATGTCGGGCTTGTGTATTTTTCAAAACTCAAAACCGCCGAATAATAACAAATAACTCAAAAATATTACCCAAATTAATTTCTTGGTCTTCTCACATTTCTGAATAGTGCTTTATTACTATCATCAGATTCATCATTATTATCAGATGTATCGTACGAGTTTTTACCGGCAGGAGCATCTACCCTACCTCCAGATGTTGGTCTTACCACAGGGTCCGAAGGTCTCACTGTTTGGGTTGGTCTTACCACAGGATCCGAAGGTCTCACTGTTTGGGTGGGTCTTGTTTCGGAATCTACCGGACTTTCTGTTTCAGTAGGTCTTACACCAGAGTCAACAGGTCTTTGATTATCAAGCACTTCAATGGATGGTCTTGTATTTCCAACACTTTCCGGTATAGAAATATGGATAGAAATTTGGCAACCCGATTGCGGACATGTAATATTAATTGTTGTGTCCATAGTTTTATTTATAAAGTTTATTTATTGTTATAAATTATTATTGCAACTCCCCTACTCGCCTTGTTTTAAAGAAAATTATGCCGAGCATAAGGAATCATCTACAAAAGCTATCTTCCAACCTGAAGGTGTATTTACAAAGTAAAACGCGCGTACGTTTACGTTATCTTTGTAATAATCGGGCAGATAAACTGCTATTTTTTCAGCATCGGGGTAAGGTAGTGTAACTTCTTGCATTTCAAAGGTTTCTGTATCAACTACTATATAAGGGAAACTACCTACCGACCAGAAATATATTTCTATAGAGCCTTTCTGCTGATTAAAGTCTAATTCGCAGGGCATGGCTTCGTAGGATAATTCTTTTATTGAAAACTTGCCACCCGAATTAGCTTTAGTGTCGAAGTCGTTGAAATCTTCGAAGCCGAAATTATCGTCACGTGAGTAAAGATAAGCTACTGAGCCCGGATTGTAATATCGACGAATATCCATTTGCGGGTCTATGTATTTAGCCAATCGATGGTCGTTGTTTTTGAGTAAGGAGTTGAAATTTACGTCCCAAAAACAATCGTTCAAGAACTCTTCTAAAAACATCACAAATTCGTTGTGTTCGATATAGCCGACACCGGCACCAACCTTAAACGATTCGTACACGTATTGGCTTATGCTCTCAAATAAGTCTTCATCATCTTTTGGATATTCGAAATAGATTACAAAGTATTCGTCGTTTTCCAAAATAGTATATGTCTTATAAAGAGTGTTTTCGTCTAATTCTCCTTTTATGAAATAATAATTGCTGAACTGTTGTTTTTCTATTACATTTCTTGATGTTTGCATATCTTCATCGAAAGCAGCCTCTATAGTTGGATTGCAGCCTGTAAGAGCTTTAAATGTGCGATAAACGAGCATTCTGCTTTTGCCGTCTTCGGAAACAAATGCTTGTCCGTCTTCACTTTCTGACTCACCTTGTGGAATAAGAAAGAGAGGGCAATCTACTTTGTAATCGTAGCGTTCGTTAAAATACGAACCGTAATCAATATCCTGAGTTTCGGTTTTAACAGATTTGTTTTTGCAACCAAACAAGAAAATTGCGGTTGCAAGTAAAAGTAATTTTATTTTCATAGTTTTATGATATTATTTTCTGCCACTAGGTGCGGATTGTATACGCGGTGTACTCTTCTCAACTTTATCTACAGTTACGTTATCTTTAAAGAAAAAGAAGAAATAGCAAGCTCCGATAATATTTTTATTATTTCCTGTTGCTTTTCCAATCTTAGCTCCTTGTGCATTTTTGATGGTTCCGTCTCTATCTATATTTCCAATTTGTTTTCCGGCTGCATCACGTACATAACCGTTTGCATTAACTTGACCAAGTTTACCTCCTTTACCATCTTTTATTGTTCCATCGGTTTCAATTTTACCGACCTGAGCACCTCTTTCATTTCGCAAGGTGCCGTTAGATTCAATTTTACCGATTTGTTTACCTGAGGCCACTTGTACAACCCCATCGGATTTCACTTTGCCTAATAGTTTTCCGTTGGCATCGTATAGTTCGTGTTGTGAAATGCTGTTAGTTTCGGCTTTAATTCCACTTTGTGCTTGTACGTTACCTGTTGTAAAAAAAGTAAATGCGATAACGCTGATAAATAAAAATAAATGTCTCATAATAATGGGTTTTTAAATGTTAATGTATGTATTAATTGTTTGAATGTAATTTTGGGTATGTTGTTTTGGTTTCCATAAATTTACTCTTTGCAAATGTACTAAAATCTTTGGTATTTAACCAATATTAGTATTAAATAATTTTTATTTTTCAAATCATTTTTTTGAAATATTTAGCCTTTGGCTAAACGAAGCTAGGAACCAAAAGTTAGTAGATTCTAATTCGGCATAGCTACATTTGAACCATTAAGGCATTAAGGGGCATTAAGTTATAATAATATAAGTGTTTTAGAAGTATGATGTTTTTTACTATTATTTTATTGGATGTTTTGTTCTAGTCGCGTAATAATCTACATCTTGGTCTATACGTTTAATAGAATTATCGGTAGCTTGGGTATAGCAAAGTTCTTCTATTATTTTGGCATCACCCCACTGATTTTTTTCAGTTTCTGATTTGTATGAGCGTATATATACAACATTATTATTACACCAAAGTGGTTTGAATGATGAACCCATATCCGTACCGTCTAACAATTGTATTTTTTCCCCATCGGCATTTAAAACACAATATGGACCGTGAGGAAGGTCACCCATGCCAATCATTATAGCAAAAATGATTTTTGAACCATCAGCTGATGTTCCTTCAAAGTAATATTCCTTTTCAAAATCCTTGTTGTATTCGTCTATATATTCCGATAAATCTAGCTGATCAGCTTTTTTATAGATTGAACTGTAGTCTGTTGTTTCGTCTGGTAAATAATAAGGGAGACATCCAAATTTATTGTGGAATTGTTTCCAATTAATTTTATCAACTGTATTATCCTTTACAGAATAATTGTAAAACTTAATGAAGTTATAAGAATCCCATGAGAAATCACACTCTAAAAGCAAGTTATCTTTAATAAATTTCAACTTTGCTTTTTCGCCGTAAGTTTCAGAATAAAATTCTTTTGTAGGTTTGTTTAGATTAAAAAGCAACTTTGGTTGTGCCGGCATAACGCTTAAATCTACTTGCTTTATAACTAGATTTTCGTTTTGCGAAACTGTATAATAAAACATCGCATCTTGGTCGGAGTAAACGCAGTTGAAAACTTGTTCGGTTTCTTCCTCAAACTCAACAATGGTATGGTTTTCAGGATTGAAAAAGTAAAGTTTATCATTTTTAATGTAAGCTATTGGGAACTCGTTATAATTTACACTGTGAATTTCTTCGGCAGTTTTTGGTTCTTCTGTCACTTCTTTTAACTCCATATCAGGGAAAAGCTCCGCGAAAATTTCCATATTGAGTAGATGTGTTATTTCGGAATACGGAATAAATACCTCGAACATTCCGGATGCGTATGGTGCAATTTCGTAGACGTTATACACATAATTTAAGCCTTTGTCATCAAAAAGGAAATTATTGTTGGGATAAATGTTATTAAATTCAAAAAAATATTGTTTTAAGTATTCATCATCACCATCATATATTTCTCTCAAATTTTCCAAGAGTTTTTTTCTTATAACTTGTGCTAGAGGTTCTTTATAATTCGGAATAAAAATATCAGTTTCTTGAATCTTTTCTATTGTGTTCAAATTTACAGTTATATTTTCTTGTATATATATGCCGTGTGCTCCACCTTGGTAATCAGTGTAATGTGTTGAGAAACTTAGTAAAGATTCATTTTTGTAAATTATATTATTTGAAATACTTCTGTAGTACGAAAACCTGTGATATGGTAGATTATGCTTTCCATATTCGATGAGCATTTCATCAAAGTCGGAACTAATTTCGCGGTACATATCCACGTAACCATTCATATAAGAGGCTATGGCACTATTGGGAGACGAAGCATTTGTACAAAATTCGCCTAATACATTTTCGTAAAATATTGATTGTAGTTTTTGTAATTGCTCTTTAGAGCCGAATTTAGCAGGATATACAAAGTTGATATCCAGAGTAGCATAAGGAATTGTATCTGGTAAATTGGGATTCAGCATAATTTTTTCTTGCATCACTATAGAGTCGAACGTAACTACGTTAACACCTTTTTTCTTAACACCTGAACAGGATGCAACTGTCAGGGAAATAAGCAGTAAATAAATTATTCGTTTCATATTGTTTAATTTTTTGAATTGTTAATGTTTTTATTTTGAACCATTAAGGCATTAAGGGACATTAAGGTCTGTACGACTCTCAACTTTTTAATGGCTTAATATAAATTATTTATTTAAAATTAATCATTTGTGTTGTATGTTTTTATTCGCTTTTTTGTCCATTTGCCATTCACAAGTTCAAATTTATAATAATATTCGCGTTCGTCAAATATTTCTCTGTTGTTATAATCATAAAAGTGTGCATTGCTAATTGTAAATGTTATTACACCATTTTTAGATAAACTCAAATAACTATCGGTAAAATATTGAAGGTCTTTCCTTATCTCTTCCGGAACATTTTGAAGGTCAAAAAAATCGTCAGTTTCTAGATTTGAGTTCTCGTTTACAAAAGCATAAAAGTCATCATCTTTTTCTAATTTACCGTTCTCATACCAGTAGGCTTTTAGCTTGTGACTCTGATTATTAAGTACAGTAACCAGATTCTTGTTTTCCCTTAATCTCCAAAAATAAATAAATCCTAAAGGCGACTCGCTTTCGTCTTCCAATGTCAATACACCTTTTTCTATGTCGGAAATATCTATCCATCTATAATCATGTTCCCAAGTACTTTCAAATTTAATATGTTCTCCATTAGCCATTCTTTTACGTATGGCACTCGAATACGCTCCATCAAATGCTTCATCAGGCAATAACAGAAACATATCTACAACAGTTTTATCTTCTAACGTCATTTTTGCTAATTCAGTTGTAGGGCTATTAGGGTTTGTCTTTATAAAGCGTTGCAATTCGGCTTTAGCTTCCGGCAAAAGGCGACCGTTCTTATCCTTTATGGGTGTATTGTCGATGCCGTTTAAGTAGATATCTTGGTAAAAAAGGTATTTTTCCTTTACCTCATCTATCAGCTTACTATTAGGGTGATTAATTATAAAATTTTCGTAAAGAAGAATTTCGTCAGCTAGCTCGTTAAGTTCTATCCACAAACCGCCATCGGATACAATTTCACCATCTTTTTCTTTTAGTTTCAGGTATTCTTTAATATCCATAGGTAAAATACTATCAAAATTTTGACTGAAATAGTCATTGGCGAGGCGAAATTCTTCAAAACCTTCACCTATGTGTTTTGGATACAATCCTGCATCGGCATAACGTTTTTCTTTTTCCTGAACCCAATCTGGCGGAGTTATCTCGTTTCCTCTGTCATCGTGATGCAGTCCGTATCGTTTGTACAGATAATCTTTTTCGTTGGTATTTATATCGGCAATAAGGTTTTCAAGTTCGACCTTGAATTCCAAAAAAAAGTTGCCAAACTCCTCAGCTGAAAGCGTTTGTGCTTTTGCCTTTGCAATTTGGTCAAGCAAGACGAATTTATCAAAAGGGTCGTTTGTTTGGCTGTATTGATCTTCTAGTAAAACTATAGAAATATCTTCCTCTTTTGAGGTTTTATTTGCACATGAGGCAAGTACTATAGCGATAGATAGTAGACAAATTAATCTTATTCTCATATTATTGTTTTATTTACTATTAAAAAAAAAGATATATCCATCGGGCTGTTCTTTTATCCAACCTTTTTTATTTTTATTCACGATTTTAGCATCGGTTGTTTTGGCTTCGTGCGTATTTATTGCTTTTGGATAACCATTTTCTTCACTAACACATACTAATCCTTCGGGGGTATATTTGTATATATTATCGATCCAATAATAATTTTCTTCGTCGATGTATTCCAAGGTTCTGGCAATAATTTCCCATTTACCGTCGCCATCGGCATCAATTTCCGAAGCTTGGTCGGTGCAAATAAAGCTATCGAAAGATACTTTGTTGAATATTTTATCTTTTTCCTGAAAGATATAAATAGTACGTACGGCACATGCCATAAGTCCGTTGCCCATGTATGGAAATTCCATTCTAATATCTTTTAATCCGTTGCCGTCAATATCTCCTACCACAAGTTTGGTGTATCCCATTGCCATTGGATGTACGGTTATTGGTTCATAGTGTGTGATTAAAAAATCTCCATTTTTATCAATCAGGTTGATGGTTGATTGATCTTCGTTGCCTTCATCATTGTAGTAAAACAGAATAGTAATAGGATTGTTTTCTCCGAAATAATTTGGAATCGACAATTCATAACATTCGGTTTCTTCGTACTTGGTTACCCATTCGGTATAGGTTTCGAGTTCTAAATTTGCAGGCTTTGTTTTCTGACTCATGCCTTGATTACAAGAGATGACAATTAAAGCCATTAATAATAAATAATTTTTTGCTCTCATAGTTCTAATATTTTTTCTTAAAGGTATTAAATGATTTTATTTTATTATTTTTTTTCTTTAAACTTCTTTTTTGCTGCTTCTGTTTCTTCTTCCGAATAACGAACATTTAGGTTTTCATCGATGATATAACAACGGAATGGCTCGAAAAGTGTAGGGAAATTTTTTGGATCGTGATGATAACGTGATTCTTCTACCCAAACAGTTACCACGCCTGGCTTTAAAGCTTTCCATCTAAAAGTTCCGGATTCACTTCCACCGCACACGTTCTTTTTAGAGTTACTATTCTCAACAAATTTACCCAAATATTCGACCAATTCAGCAGGTTCGGCGTGAGCATATACCTCATAAGTTGGAGGGATGACTTGGCGCCAACCTACACGAATTTCACTTTTTTTCTTATGACGGTCTATACATTTCTTAATCAAATCAATGGCTTCGTTTTTCAGATTGTTTTCTTTTTCGCTTGAAAATTTATTTATTTTGTACTCATACGTTATGTCTTTGCCCTTTTTGTTTAAAACTACCGTAAATGTCCCTACTCTACTTTCGTCTGTAACGGCATGTTTTCGATTTTTGGCGGGCTTATTCATTTTGGATACTACTTTTGTTAATTCATCAAAATCGGTATCGGTAAGGTCAAATGCTACGGGTTTTTGCATTTGCTTGTCTTGATAAGAAGCATTATATGTATCACCATCTTTTTTAACTGTTGCAGCAAAGCGATAGTCTATACATTCTACGGAATAATCGAAACTTACCGAAACTAATTGTTTTTTTTGAGCCATATTACAGCCGATGCAAGTAAATAGAGAAAATGCTGTCATAATAATAATTTTGGGTTTCATGATTTTATTAATTATTTTATTTAAGTAATTATTCTTGCCACCTATTCTTGTCTGATTTCTTTTACGGTTTTTTCCACATCTTGAGCATGTACGTTATGATGCATAAAAACTCCTAATAGTAGTAATAAGTAAAATATTTTTTTCATATTTTGGGTACTTTAATGGCTTTGTAGATAATTTAAGGACAAGTTGTATATGGATTAGAACATAGCCATTCCAATTCAATCCAACCTACTAGCTTCTTACCACTTCCGTCAGTATAGCACACTTTTGCCCAGTCTTTTTTCACATCTAGAAATGTAACTGAAATTTCTTCACTTACAGTAAATGTAACTGTGCTAGTGCTATCCGGACTGCTATAAAACTTCAAGGTTTGGTTGCCATAATTTCGTGTTCTTGAAGCCAATATTGAGCCGTGAATCCAGCAATTATTGGTTTGTAAATCAATTGGTTCGCTTTCTTCGCTATAAATTTGAGGGTCTATTCTGAACCAACCATTCCATGCCTCGTATATATCTATAAGCCACTCTACATTTGTAGGAATGACTTTTATAACTTTACCGCCAGGACTTTCGCGTAGGTTTGCACCATTTGGGTCTGGGTCGTAAAGGTAGGCTCCGGCAATAGCTTCGTTTTGTGGGTTTTGGTTTACATACTCTGCTTTAAAACGTTCGGCAGTAGAGGGCTTCTTGGTTTGTCCGTATGCCAACACACTTGAACAAAGGATAATAACTGTAAAAATAATTTTGGATTTCATGATTTTGAGAATTTATGGTTTTTGTACTGTGTAATGCGTTATTATTCGTGTTTATTACATTCTACATTAAAATTATTATCGATAGAAATAATGTACTTTACAGCACGAGGCTTAGTCATGCCGCTGTCTGAAACTTTTAAATATGCAGTGCATTTTATAAATTTTTCATTGCGTTGCAATACAGGGAGTTCGGCGATATCGAAAAGCCTAAACTTTTCGGTAAGCAATTTTCCGCCGAAAAGAACTTTTGAAATAAGCCGTATGATATCTTCATCAGAAATTTCTTGGTTATTGAATATATCTATTGTTTGAGCAATATGTGCAAGCGTTTCTCTTGAATTGCGTAGAATTTCATTGGTCTTGGTGTCAAATATTATGCTAAAGTGGTATATATTCGGGTCTTGGTCAAGGACAATGAAATCTCTCTTTACTTCATAAGATACAAACAGGAAACAATGAATTTGTGATGCATATTCGGAGATTTTGATTTTTCTTTTTTCCCCATCTTTCCTTATAATTTTTTTAATTTTATCTTGCTCTTCTTTTGTAAGTGTTATAAACTGATAAGTCATTGGGTATTTTTCTTTTTCTGTTAATATTTTTGTGTTTGCATAATTATGTCGTGTTTTATCTTGTCCGTTACAACTTGTAACGAAAAGTGATGATAACACCATTATAATTATTATTGCTTTTGTTCTCATTGTTTTATAGTCTTAATTTTATCTATTATTTAGGTTATTACATATGTATATTGTCAATTAACATATTAAGCCTAACCTATTCGATATATTTCCATTTGTATTCGTTCAGGTAGCTTATTTTTTTATTCTTTATGTTGACGTAAGTTTTTTGCAATGCAGCTAATCTCATTCCGTTAAAGGCTCTATCGCCAATTTCTTCAATTGTATTGTGAAAATCTGAGTTGAAGAGTTCGGACGGCACTTTGTTTGTTTCATGCCATTCGCCAGTCTGGGCGTTCCATTGAACGATAGGCATATCTTCAGAATATTTATAAAATGTAAATCCCGTCTGATTGTCATCAGGCATTACCTCACCTGAAAAATTATCTTTAATTGACAGTAATTCATCACATGAGTTTAAGTCGTACACATTAAGTGTCCGAACATTGCTTGTACCATTACTCAATATCAATGCATCAGCTACAACGCATTCAAATGCCGTAGCATCTTGAACTGTGAATGATTTTACATCTTCACGCTTTGCTTCAACCCGAATAATAAATCCGTCGTAATTTTCAGCCCAGCTACCGCTAATGCGGCGCAATTCATCTTCATAACAAAGTGTTTCGTTTTCTTGTAATGGTTGTAATGTGATAATTTCAACATCTTTGACTTTTTTATTGTCTTTTTTATTGTTAGTACAAGCCAACATTGCTAGTGTAATTAATGTGAGTAATACAATTTTTTTCTTCATTTTATTAATGTTTTTAGTTTAATTAAATTTTAATCGCGTAGCATATACGAGTTGAAGATACGAAGCAACTGAAAAGACTTTTTGTTTAGCATTGCTATGTCATTTTCGTTTTCTGCAATGTTCTTATCAATGTTACCAACGGAATATTTAACATTTTTGTCGTTTTGTCGGTAAAGGCGTTTTTCTGAGTCTTTGTCCTCGTTTTGTTGTTCAAAGGCAAAAGTAAGTAAATCATCGTCGAACATGTACTCTGCATAAGTTGAGAAAATCCCATGTTGGGATTCAAAAATCACCATTTTTAATTCTCTTTCGTCAGGTGTGTAGTAGAAGTAGATTTTTTCGTTGTAAAAGCGTGCACCAGGCTCTCTTTGGTCGTACTTATTGTCCTCTAAATAAAGGCAAACCAAATCGTTGGTTTTACCTTCAAGTTGTGATTTTAGTTTATAATACTGCGTGCGAATTTTTTGCACATCTTTTGCTGCATCTTGTGCTTGTATTGCCGTAAGGCAAAGCATTGTAATAATGATAGTTATAAATATTCTTTTCATTGTTTTATTATTTTATTATTTTATTATTTTAATTTTTTACTTAAATCTGTACCATTTATAAATAACCTTAAAACCTTGTACTTGCACCACCGCCACCACTACTACCACCACCCCACGAGCCACCATCACTTGACGAATCCCATGATGAACTGTCGTCGTAGCTTGATGAACTATATCCCGAACCACTACTACCTGAATAAGGTTGTATATATTGAATTCTTATATCTTCAAAATGCTGATGTCCGCACTTTTTGCAAGTAAAAGTGTAGCGGTCAGTGTGTATATATATATTTTCTTCCGTTGTTGGCTCCAATGAAATAAATTCTTTACCTTTCTCAAGTTTCATTTTACCAATTGTCTCACATGCTTCGCAAATCATACCTCTTCGCAATTTTCTACGCCAAGGAATATTGATGAAAAGCAAGTAAGGAATAATTAGATAGGGGACAAAAATAAAGTATGCAATTAAGTTCGCAGGTTTAATTCCTCTGTAAAAAATTTGTTTTTGATAAACGTTATCACCTATGTTTACGTCTTTTCTTCTCTTGTAGTGGGCATAACCTAAAAAGGCTAACCCAAACAGTGTCCAAATAGCGAATCCAAATATTGCATCTCCATCATCGCCGCTGCTCGTGGTTGTGCCAAGGAACTCCTCGTTGTCGGGGTCGGCAAGCCGCTTTTGTACTGCAATTAGTCCTGCTTCGAGTGCTTCGCCGTACTCCCCTTCGACTAAATAAGGCAGCATTATTTTTGTTTGGATTAACTTACAAATTCCGTCGGGGAGTATAGCCTCAAGTCCATATCCTGTTTCGAAGGTTATTTCTCTATTGCCCTCTTCTAAATTGAGCAAGATGAGCAATCCTTGGTCTGTTTCTTTATTGCCAATGCCCCAAGTGTTGAATAGCTGATTGGCAAATTCGCGTAATGTAGCGTATTTGTTATCATCGAAATTTGGTAGTACAACTACCGCCACTTCCACATCGAATGTATCTCGTATTGTGGCTGCTATACTGTCGATTGCGATACGGTAGCGTTCGGTAATCAGATTATTCGGATCGCTGGTATAGCGAGATGCATTTTGAAGTTGCACATTTGGTACATCTTCTACACGGTATCTGATATTAGTCTTAAGGACAGCGCTGCTTTGTAGCCTACTACTCGTAGAGCGTTCTTGCTTTGAAATAGCTATTTCTTTGTTAGAATCCTCATGGTTTCCAGCAAAACTGACCAACAAGGCAGTTGCAATAAAGATTGTAAAAAGAATAAAAACGCTTTTTATTACTCCGCTATTACTTGTATGTCTCTTTTCTTTCATTTTTTCTATAATATTCTACTTTTTGGTTGAATTTACCCTGATAAAACTATTTTTTGAACCATTAAGGCATTAAGAATCATTAAGTCCTTAACTAACCTTAATTTCTTAATGGTTTGTTTAATCATTTAACTGTTTAAAATATTCATTTACAAATGGTTTCATGCTTTTTGTAATGTTATCCGTATGAAAATTAATCAGCAATCCTTGCGGTTTTTTGAGCAATTTCATATATGTAAGTAACTGAGCCTCATGTACAGGCAAGACTGTCTCTACTGCCTTAAGTTCTACTACAACGCAATCGTTTACCAATAAATCTATTCGCAATTCAACATCCATCTCTATTGTATCATAAATAACAGGAACTAACATCTGTTGCTGAACACTGTATCCTTGTTTCTGGAGTTCGTATTTCAGGCATTTTTCGTAAACACTTTCCAATAGACCCGGACCTAATTCTTTATGCACTTTTATGGCACAACTGACAATTTCGTACGATAAATTTGTTACTTCTTTCTTTGTCATATTTAATTATTTTGAACCATTAAGACATTAAGAATCATTAAGTACTTAACTAACCTTAATTTCTTAATGGTTTAATTATTTATTCCCACTAACGATACATTGCCAATTCCAAACTATCCATATATTGTCCTAACGACATGTTGAACTTTTGATAATCAGCCTTTTCAAATTCCCCTTTCATACATGGAACAGCAACATTTACGGTCTGAAGCTGATTAAAGAACGTTATCATAATTGGGACTTTAATTATAGTCGATATTCCGCGAATTGTCATATTTCCGGCTTCTTCAAGTTTTAAAATATCCTCTTTTGAAGAGATATCTATTTTTTCATTATCGATTAGAATTTCTGCATTCTCGTAATAACTGTAAATCATGCTTACAGCTTTACATATTTTATCCCATCCGACTGCATACGTTAGATTAAATGTTGACGCTAGCCAACCGTTTTCTTCACTTACTCCTAATAAAAGCATATGTTGTCCTCCTTAGATATTTTATCTTTTAGTTCGTTGTTTAAATTTTTCTCGTGCTGTTTCTGTTTCTTCTTTCGAATAACGCACGTTTAAGTTTTCATCAATAATGTAGCACGAATGAGGTTCAAACTCTTCGGTCAGCCTATTTGCATCGTATCCTCCCATCAACTCTTCATGCCAAACGGTAACCACACCTGGTTTTAAAGCACGCCAACGGTGAGAGTAATCATTACTTCCGCCACAGTAATTATCGCGATTTGGGTCAAGGCGTTCGGTAAAAGTACCTAAGTCTTCAACCAAATCGGCAGGATCGGCGTGAGTGTATATTTCGGTTGGCGTAGCAATGCCTTTACTGTAATAAATACGAATTTCGCTTCGTTGCTTGAACTTGTCAATCCATAGGTACATCAAATCAATCGCCTGGTTTTGCAATTCTGCAGTTTTCTCATCCATTGGTTGATTGATAGAATAATTATAGGATACCACCTTGCCGTTTTTAATAAATTTTACATCAAGATGCTCCATTAAATCGCGGATGAAATTGCGACGTTCTTTACGAGGTTTGCTCATACCGAAAAGAATATTCGCCAACTTATCGAAGTCGTTTTGCGTAATTTCAAAACTTGTGCTATTGTTTTCTTCGGAATGACCTTTTTCAAATTCTACAGTATAAGTTTCCGTTGTTTTTTTTACTCTAATACTAATTCGGTCATCGCTACGCATACCAGAACGGTGGTAATCGGCAGATATAAGTTCCGTTTTTTGTGCGTTTGCGCATCCGAAAAGGGAAGAAAGTGATAATGTCATAATAATCAGTTTTGTTTTCATTATATATTAAACTTTCTGTTTGTTTTTATAACTTTATAGCAATAAGTTCAACAATATCACCAGTTGCCTCATGTTGATTCTCAGTTAATTGCATCTCAATTGCTTTTTTAATCCTTAATCTAATAATCCAACATGTTTTAACATAGCTTTCCTTTCTTCATCGTCTTCGGTTGGTTTTTCTAAAAACTCAAACATAACAGAAAGACTCATAAAATCTCTCATAAAGGCTTCATCACCGCCTTCATGTACGATGTTTTCCACAATACTAGCCATTTTCTGTAGTTTAGTACCGGCATCATCTATTCCTTGCATGTAAGTTAAAGCCATAATTTGTCCAATGTCAGCCACATCTTCTTCGCCAAATGTGTGACACTGTTTAACTAAAGGAATAAATTCTGTGAAGATTTTTTCACGTTCGCCTTTCACCTTTTGTTTCAATTCGTCGGTTATTTCGGGTGAATTGCTAAAATTGTCGTAGAGAAAATTGAAAGCTTTTATAGCTATATTACCCATTTGTGTTCCTAATTCGTTTGTTGTCATAACATTAATTAATTTAGTTGCTATTATTTTTTGTTTAAAGATTTACTTTATAAGTTTAGTTGACTTGTTCATTTACTTCTTCAAATTCATACTCAGAATTACCCCACTCTTCGGTTTCGTAGTCCATTGCGTAGAATGTAATGATTAGCACATCTTTGCCATCTCTTTCCTCAATGCGCCATGGTATATTTGTCCATTCGGAGGCTGTTCCAACTATTGGTGGTTCGCCGTTGAATTTTACATTTATTTCTCCGTTTGAAAGCGTTCCGGTGAATGAAATAGGCTCTCCCTCCATGCCATATTCATTTGCCGTAACAGTTCCTGTTACTTCTCCTTTAGAATTGATACTTAATTTTACAAGGGTTTCATACTTTAATCCTCCCGAATAAAACGCTTTTTCCTCAAATTGTTCTACATTGTTTTTTTTGCCTGAATTGCACGCCGTAAGAAGCGTTAACGGTAGTATTACCGACGCAATCAAAATCATTAATTTTGTTCTCATATTTTTATTATTTAAAAGTTATTTTTATTTTCTAATTATTTCCTTTCATTTGCTCAAACTTGTTCTCGTGTTTTTCTATAATTGTCTATACATTCTCTCATAAGCTGAATTGCTTGTTCTTCTCGCTCTAACGTTTTTTTATTTACTATTTTCCATCTTTTATATTTATATTCACGGGTCCTATCATTTTTAATAAAAGTTACTTTAAAAGTTTCGGTAAGGTCGCGAACGAAAAATAGGTTGAAATTGAGCGGTCTATTCATTTTAAGGACAATGTTTGCTAACGAATCGAAAGTGTTTTGGCTTATTTGAAATGAACCAGATTCGTTTGTTTCTCTATCATCAAAGTACATCATAATGCTGTCATTTGTTTCTGAAGTTGTTATACGCATATTAAGTGAGGAACGCATCGCCACTCTATTATATTCTACAGAAACAAGCTGTTTATCTTGTGCATCTGATTTGCATCCAAATAAACTAAAAAGTGCCATAGCTATAATTATTAGTTTTGTTTTCATTTCATATATTTTCCTTTAAAACTTCGTGCTTGCACCACCTCCCCCACTACTTCCTCCTCCCCAGGAACCACCGCTACTTGAACTACTACCTCCACTCCAAGAACTATCGCTCGAGCTGCCGCTTGATGAAGGCGCTACGTACTTGTATGTTATATCTTCAAAGTGTTGATGTTCGCAATTTTTACAGATAAAAGAGTAACGCTTGACGCCATCTTGTCCTATTACGGCTTGTTGTATTATTTGAGCTTTACGCTTGTGCTTCATAGAACCGTTTGATTGGCAATTTTGGCAAACAACGTTTTTGTATGCTTTTCGACGGCGTGGATAGTAGATAAAAAGTACATATGGCAGAAATATGTACGGAATCATGATGGAAAGCATAGTTATAGTAGCTGGGTCTGTTGAGTTGGCATAGATAGCTTTTTGAAAAGGATTTTCGGAATTTTTAATATTCTTTCTTATACTGTTTTCCCACGGGATTAGCAATGCCAGTCCCATTAGTGTCCATACAACTATGAATATTAGCACTACGTTATTTTGCCAGGTTAACTTCATAACCAGCCAGATTACTAATATTAGTATTAGAAATAATAATAATAATAATTTGTTGGTTTTTGCTTTCATTTCTTCTTATTAACGCTTTTTAGAGAAACAATAGGTGCGTTCATAGTCAATCAACATGATTCTTGGGCTTTATGCATACCTTCTTCATTAAGCGGATTTCCTGCCTGAAATAACAGGTAGCGCAAGCAGCCAGGCATTATTGTTTTGATAAAATTGAACATAAATATTCTGCTTTTTATTACTCAACAAGTTCGGTTTTGAAATAATCTATCAGGAACGCATCTTCATGTGGCACAAGGGTTACTTCGTTTTTGAAAACCAGCCCATCGCCGTAGTCCACAGTTACCAGATATTTTAAGCCTTCGATGTGAGCAATGGAAACGTTTTTCAGCTTTTGCCCTACCTCCATTCCGTTGCCACGCCCAAATGGTGACCACATCTCAACTCCTGCAGGATAAATGTCTTTCCATTTGTTTTGAAATTCCATTTCTGCCGCTTTTTGCTCCTCATCGGTCTCAAAGTTGGGATATTCAAATATCTCCATATATTCGGTGTAATAATCGTAATACCGTTCTGTGCAAATCTTTTCCTCATCGGGGAAGCAGAAGGCGTTTTCATCGTCGGCACAAGTGAAAACAAGTCCTAGCCACTCCTCTCCTATAGAGATTTCGTCATTGGCTTTTTGCACCTTGCCAGCACATCCCGCCAGTAGCATAGCTGCAATCGTAGCAGCAAATAAAATTTTATTATTCATTGGTTTATAGAATTTGTAAAATCATAAATGGGTTTATTACTTCATGTTATATTACTAAAGCGCACATTCTTCGTACTTGTACCAGTTCTTTTTTGATAAGATGGACTCATGTGCTTTGTCGAATGTGTTACCGTCCTCAAGCCAATAACGCAGCACGTATTCTCCCGGATACTCATCAATGCGTTCGGGTAGGCTGTTTACCAGTGCAGTCATTTGATCACCAGAAATATTATTGGTTTCGCAATATATTTTCTGTAACTTTGGATTGTTTGACAAATCCAACGCAGTGAGTTGATTACGCGGGCAACTTAACGTTTCCAGCTCTGTATTAGACAACAAATCCAATGTAGCAAGCTGGTTGCCACCGCAATACAACTCATTAAGCAGAAGATTTTTCGATACATCAAGCATACCGAGATTGTTATTTCCACAATTCAGCCACTTAAGATTTGAATTATTTGATAAATCCAATGCAGTAAGCTGATTACCAAAACAACTTAGGCTGTTGAGTTCAGGGTTGCTAGATACTTCCAACGTCGTTAATTGATTATTTGAGCACTCCAGATTAGTTAACTGCAAGTTATTTGATATATTTAGTATGGCAAGTTGGTTGTTGTAACAATGTAGCATAGCCAATTTTGTGCTATTTGACGCATCCAGTTCAGTAAGCTGATTGTGTGAACATTCTAATTCAATAAGTTCAGGGTTGCCTAAGATATCCAGCATAGTGAATTGACCACTACGGCACCACAGCGCATTCACCTTCCCGTGTATAGTAACGGTTTGTGCACCAAGCTCATACTCTGTTCCAGCATTTTTGCCAAAATTGGTAACAGCCTCTCCTTCATCTTTTATTCCATTGTTATTAAGGTCAATCCAAACGTCAGTTCGGTCGGCTTCGGCAGCGTCTATAGTTAATTTGATAGTTTCTCCTACTTCTTTGGCTGTGGTTAGTGTTATATAACTTTCTTGTGTTTCGCCAGTACATCTACACATTAGTAGAATTGTGGCAGTCATAATAGTTAAAAAAAATGTTTTCATTGTTTTTATGTTTTATAATAGGTTATGATAATAAAATTAATAAACTCAATTGTATCTCAATTGTATCTCAATTCGCACCATTCGCTTTCCTTTAATTTGTGAAGTGTGTGTGTGCCATACATTGCCCCGCACTTATCATCTCCAACGACTATTGTCAATGTTCCGTCAGGCTGCAACATGCAGTCTGCTACCTTTTGTCCTACGCACCCATCCATGTCTCCTTTTGCTCTGTTGAATGATGTAGAACCACCTATGCTAGCAAAATAGAGTTCGGCGTGGTTGTCGGATATCACTTTTCCTGTGAAATTTTCTTCGAAAGGTCCACCCGAGTAGTAGCTTATAGATAGTCCGTTATCGTACAAACTAAATTCCAATTGAAAGCACTCACCTTCTCTGACTGTTTCATCATTGCAGCACCATTTGCCAAGGAATGGTTTCCAATCTTTCAACAGAGCATCGTACTTAGCTTGTGCTTCGGGCGACAGCTTAACAGGGCTTATCCTCCAGTTTTTGGAGGCGGCCAGAGCTGAGTCTTGTTTCGTAGCTCTGCCGAGATTATCGTCGAAGTATGCTTTGGCATAATCAGATGGATCGCGTGTAGGAAGGTCTGCTACTATTTTTGATATCTCTTCTTCTGTTAGTTGGTTATTATTGAGCCATAAGTCTTTTAGCATTGGTGCTTCGGCGAGGTTTACTGAGTTTATCTGATTTTTATTACACGATAGTTCGTGTAACTTTTCACCTTTTCTGACTGTGAGTGACGTGATTTCATTTTCACTACATGCTAAGAAGGTAATTTTTCCGTACACGGTTATTTTTTGGCTCTGTACTTCGAATGTTTCTCTACGACCGTGTGCTCTATCGAGAGTTTCAAAATATTCGCCATCTTCTTTTGCACCATTGTTGTTAAGATCTATCCACACGTTCGCTCTGTCAATTTCATCGGCAGCTACCCATATCTTGAATTGCTCGCCAGGAGCTTTTTGTGTAGTTAGTATTATCTGAGGTTCAATAATATCCCATCCTTTCTCTTCGGCTTTTGTTACTTGCTGAGGAGTTGGTAATGCAAGATTTCCTCCAAAATGAGCCTTAGCATTGTCAGAAGATGTGTACAAGGGTAAGTTATCTACAATATTTGCAATAGCCGACTCTGAAAATTGATTATTAGTGCAATCTATTATTTTGAGAGCCGAATTTTGGCTAATATCTAACTTTGATATTTGGTTGGCATCGCAATGCAACTCATTTAAATTCAAGTTATTTGATACATCTAATTTAGAGAGATGATTATCACTGCAATTCAAATAGGTAAGCATTTGATTGTTTGATACATCAAGTTTAGTTAACTCGTTTTTGGGACAACACAATACGGTTAGTTCCGAATTTTTTGATAAATCAAGTTCAGTAAGCAAATTATCACTGCAATTAAGTTCGGATAAATACTTGTTTTTTGACACATCGAGCGTGTTGAGTTCTACGTAGTCGCACCACAGCACGCTTACATTACCATGTATAGTTACAGTTTGTGCTTCAAGTACGTATTCGGCAGCAGAGTTTTTACCAAAGTTAGTAACTGTCTCCCCCTCGTCCTTAACTCCGTTGTTATTAAGGTCTATCCATATATCGGCACGATGTTCTTCTGCAGCGTCTATGCCAAGAAAAATCTCAAGTCCTACCCCTTTATCGGTGGTAAAGGTAATTACGTTTTCTTGCGTTCCTCTTGTACAACCAATTAGCAGAATGGCTGCAAGTGCGATGACAGTGATAAAAATGTTTGTCTTCATGTATTAATTGAGTATTTGTCTGGTTTTATTAATAAGATATTTTGAGTTTATTTATGTTTCTATCGTAACGTGAATAGTATCCTACAGCAAAACTCACAACTTGATCGAATATAGGTTTAGTAAATTCAACAAACAAATCTTGTTCAGGTGGAGGCATAACAGCCTCAAGATTAGTCATTCTGAGTTGTTCTTTAGATAAAGCTCGCTCATCGCCTTTGTACGTTGCCCATTCATTGACCCACACAAATTTACCTGGGAAATTGCGATGTTGTTCTACGCGGTTAGTGTTAGCATCAATAATTTTTGCCGAGAGTACTCCTTGTGAGATGACTTCTCTTTTATAAGTAGTTAGTGTTGCTTTTACTGTTCCGTACACATCTTGAGATTTCCCGTCTATTGTAGTTGTTCCCACCAATACGCTATCTTTAGAAACCTCCTTTGAGTTCCTGATTTCTCGCATATTTCCAACCGAGAAGTCTTCGAAATTAAGCACTAAATATTGATCAGGATTATTCAATCGTTCTCTCCTAGCCTCTTCGTAAGTATAGAAACGGATAAACTTGTCTTCAGTTACATCACAAATTTTAGCCATCAGATTATTGTAGAAAAAATCAGCAGAGACCTGATACCTCCTGGGTGTAAGAGGTTTTTGTACTACTACCTTGAGTGTGGCTGCATACAAAGCATCTTGAATTTTTTCGTCAACATCTTTATAGTCAGGTACATATTTTTTAACTCTCATAAAATGGAAATATGCTTCTCTGGCATCCTGAATGGTATTAGTTTGTAGCAGGCGTTCGCCTAAATTATAGGCTTCTTCTGCCGCCAAAGGCAAAGCTTGCCTTAATTCTTTGCTGTATTGTTCGGGTTGAGGAAAAAGTTCCAATGCTTTCGGACAAGTGTATATTGCATCGGCTATAGCATTAAGAGCCAAATATTCTTCTGCTACGATTGAATACTTGTTGGGAGAATTGGTTTCAAGTGCGTTTTGAATCTTTCGTAAACCGTTTTCTTTTGCTAAAGGATATGACTGTTGTAACACTTCAAACGATTTTTTATTTTTAGGATTTGAGCGCAATGTTTTTATTGCACTCATTGAAGCTCCGTAATAATCGCCGTGTTTCAATG
Organism: Lentimicrobiaceae bacterium; assembly: GCA_033809755.1. Taxonomy (GTDB): domain Bacteria; phylum Bacteroidota; class Bacteroidia; order Bacteroidales; family UBA4417; genus UBA4417. The sequence goes on along the minus strand of JAPXLB010000002.1, from coordinate 96,555 downwards.
CTCTTTTACTAGTTGAACAATTGGTACACAAAAAAACGACAATAAGCAATAATGGTAGATATCTGAGTCCTTTCATATTATGATGTTTTTTTATTTATTCGTACTTTTATAATGCTGTATTTGTTTAATTTTCAATCTCCTAGAAATCCTAAGCCTCTGACTACAGGACTCATGTGGGAAATATCATCATTGCCGAGGCGAAGCCAACCTACCAATCCGAAAGCGGTACGTGCCAAGTAGTTCATCATGGGTTTTGGCATTCCGTATTCATCGGTATTAGTTACAGGTTCAGCAAGTAAAATCTCAATTTCGTAGCCTACAGGAAGAGTTGCAACAAGTTCGCCTTTATTATTTTTTTGACTGTAAAGTTTAACCGGCTTCAGAAGCTTACCTTTAACATCAACGTAATAAAAAGGCTGTTCAACTTCGGTAACATTGTTGTTGTTAAGTTTTAACTTCTTCCGTTGGTTGAACATTTTATTGATATTTCCCGATATGTATATTATTCCGTTGGAATTGATACACATTTCTTCTGCAGCTTCCGACCAAATGGGATTGTTGTTTTTGTCGGTAATGTAAAAAGCGGGGTCAACACTTGGACCCGGTGAATAGATAATATTAACATGTTCGCCCATTGAAGAGTTTTTATACCTACCCAACAAGGTGTAGTCGGAATATTCGTCGGCATCGTAGCAAGGGTCGGTAGTTGGTAAACTATGACAGTTTTTGTTTATTAGCGTAAAAGAGTCTTTCAAGTAGCCAAACCTTGAGCCGTCAGCATGTTCGGAGTTGGCATTAATCCATATGTATTGCGGGAATGACTTTTCGGTTTGAGCAAAATTTAGCTGTACGCAAAAGATAAATAAACATGTAAATAATAAGGTCTTTTTCATAGGTTTGGTTTTTTTTACAAATATATATAATTTAAGTGGTTTTTCAGTTTTATTCGATTATAAAATTTGTACTATTAAAGTTTCCTTCGCTATCAACGACGGTTAATTTATGTTTGCCTTTATCAGGAGAAATTTCAAATTGGTGAATATCAGTGGTTTCGCCCAAAAACATATCGTTAAGATGCCAATAAATAGTGCTTTGCGGATTTCTGTGAGCTATTTCCAAAATAACTTTTCCTTTACTTCCATCCATTTGTTTTTGTAGTTTTATTTTTGAGTTAGGAAACGGATAAATAAACTCCATAACTTGTTTGTAATCACTCTTGGAACATTCGGGCGAGTACGGCGGCAAAGATTTATAATTAGGATTATGCTGTTTGTAGTACCATTCCCATATGGGTGGCAAAACAAACCACGATACAGGTTTTATTCCCCTACTTCCTGCACAATTTTCGTAAACCATATATTTTTCGTCGTTGGAGACGTGTATTTTTCTGTGATACGGACAGGTTTCGGTATTGATACCTTTTTTAGGTATAAATTTTTTAACCACTGAACTTTCAGGACAATTTAATCCTTTTAAATGACCGCTAGTTGAACAAATTTCAGCTTCGGTAAGTTCCTGATATGGAATATCGAACCAAGAAGTATAAGGTAAAATATTAAATAAATCGAACATAACTCTGGCTGCAGTTCTAGCACCTGTAAGTCCAGGACGACCTTCTCCGCTGGCATTTCCTACCCAAACGGCAACCAAATATTTAGGTGTTACACCAACAGACCAGCCATCTCTGTATCCGTAGCTCGTACCGGTTTTCCATGCTATTTTTCTGATAGAAGGAATAAATTGCCAATCTATTTCTTCGGGACGATTTAAGTTTGTTAAAGTTTCAAATGTAGCCCAAATAGCTCCGGCGTTGTATAAGGGATAATCCGTTGGAGTGTTTTTTGTTTCTTTGTCGGAGTATTCCCAAGTAAAGTCTATGTTTTCGAAATACTTTTTATGTTTATTGTAGTTATTCAGATTTTTTGCCATATGAGCATAGATATTGGCAACTTCCCAAAGTTTACCTTCGGCTCCGCCAAGAATTAATGACAAACCGTAATGTGATGCAGGATTGTTAAGCGTCGTCATCCCCGACTTTTTCAGCAATTGATAAAAGTTGATTATTCCATATTTGCGTAAAGCTACAACTGCCGGCACATTGAGCGACCTTGCAAGAGCATCGGAAGCAGCAACTGCACCTTGATATTGTAAGTTAAAGTTCTTGGGAGCAAAACCACCTATGTTAATGGGAACGTCGGCAATGATTTCGTCGGGCAATAATTTGCCTTCTTGCAGCATGGCACAGTAAAGAAAAGGCTTTAAAATACTTCCTGTACTGCGGTCGGAAAAAATTATATCAACCTGATTTGAAGCCACATTGCTAAAAAAATCAACGTTTCCGTTGTACGCCAAAACTTCGTTTTTCTCTACATCAACGATAAGCGAAGCAATATTCATTATATCGTTTTGTGCAAATTCGTCGTTCCACCTTTTTAAAATTTCATCAGCATTAATTTGCAAGTGTTTATCTATGGTGGTTTTGGTTGTTTTACCAGGATACTTTTTGTAAGAAGTTATTAGCAAATGCGGTGCAATTTGCGGCATATTTTGCGGCTCGTCGGGTAAAGGCTCCGAGATAGCAAGTTGGTAATCGTCATTGCTTATGTATTCCCTATCTAGAAGGGTTTTAAGAAGTTTATTTCTTTTGGTTAACAACTTATCCCTATTCTTACCAAAGTGCATCAACGAAGGCGAATTTGGTAGCACGGCTAAAGTTGCAGCTTCTGCCCACGATAACATATTGGAATTATGTCCGAAATATCTGTAAGCCGCAGCTTCTATTCCAACGGTATTTCCACCCATTGGTGCATGCGATGCGTAAAGTGCCAAAATGCTTTTCTTCGAATATTTTAATTCCAATCTTGTAGAGAGAATAATTTCTACAAACTTTTCGAAGTAAGTCCGCTGTTTGTTTTTTCGCATCAACCTGACGGTCTGCATGGTTATGGTACTGCCACCGCTTACAATTCTGCCTTCTTTAATATTTTGATACAATGCTCTTCCCATTGCAAATGGATTGACGCCAGGATGATATAAAAAATATCTGTCTTCGAATTGAATAACGCAAGTTTTATATTTATCCGGAATCTCTTCGCTTATTGGGAAACGCCACTGACCGTCGGTAGCAATGCGTGCACCAAGCAAATTGCCTTCATTGTCGAGTACCGTAGTCGTGTACGGTACCTCGAACAATTTTGAAGGCAGTGTAAACACATATATTAAGAAAAGTACCAAAAATGTTACTATGCATATTTTAGAAAAATATCCAAGTTTTAAAAATCTATCATATAAGTTTTTAAAAAACCGTAGCATTTCATATTAGTTGACAACTTCTACCCACTTTCCTTGACTTCTACCTTGCTCAGTAGGATTATAAAGCACTTGACAAACAGTAGCAGGCAAATAATACTTACCACGATATGCTGCTTGCAAATTAACCGAAACTTGTATTTTTTTGCCTGAATATATGTCAAAATAAGTCAGAACCCTATCGTCGCGGAAGTCTCTGTGATTTATGTAGTAAGAATTGCGGTCATTGTTATATGTGCTGTTCATTAAACCTTCATTATACACTTCCCAACCCGAAGGGAATATTTGTGCAAGCACAACATTGTTAAAGTTGAAGTGCGACGTGTTTTCTATGGTAACAGTCGCAGTGAACTCCGTACCTTGTTTTAGTTTTGTAATGTCTATCGGTTTGCCGAGTTTATCGGTATATGCAACCGTAAGATTTAACGAAGTGTTTTCAGGAACGAAATCATCTTCAATAGGAATAGTTTGCGAAGTTAGTCTTGCAAATATCTTATTGTTTCCTTTGTTGGTAATTTGAACAGTAATACTTGTATCGGGATTAATACTATGCTGATAGAACGGTTTTGGAGTGTGAATATCTTTCATTTTCTTGTCGTTAACAGTCCACTCAGCATTTATATTTCCCTGTCCCATTTTGTCAGCTAATTTTGCCATAGCAATAAGTCCGAACGCTGTTTCTTGCGAAGATGCGTAATTAGATGACAACCTGTCGGATACGCTAAATGCAAGTTCCATAGCTTTATCGGTTTTTCCGAGTAGCAAGTATGTTTCCATTATCATTGCATGGTCTCTAGTCGAGCTTCCGTAAGTATTATTATTGCTTTCGTAATCGCTGACTTTATCATCTAATTTAAAAACAATATCGTTTGCAATTTTGGTTTTATTAATAATAGCGTAAGCTGCTGCAAGACGCCATTTAGCTTGCAATGACAAGTCTTTAATTTCTTTCATTCGGTTCATTGCACCTTGTTCTGCTTTTCCGTGTAGCGCAAGTGTGTATAGACGGTATGCCTGTTGCAATTCAGTCATATTTATACTATAATAACTTGTCGAGGTAGTAGTATGTGTCCAGTTGCGTGCAAGTTTTTGCTGATATTTCGTCCAATTATTCAAAATCTTATTAGGAACATCGTAGCCTTTATTTTTAGCTTCAACTAAAAAGTGTCCGGCGTATGTTGAAACCCATTCATTTGAATAAGTGTTTGTTGACCAGAACTTAAATCCGCCGTCCGATAATTGTCTTAACGATAAGTTTTTGATACTTTGTGTAATAATTTCATCGTATTTCTTCTTATCATCATCACTTATTTCATCAAACTTATCGATGTATAATAGCGGGAACGCTCTGGAAGTCAAGTGTTCGCTGCTGGTAAACTCACAATCAAGCAAGTAATTGTAGTTTTTAGTTAAGTTTACCGAAGGGAAACGAGAAACTTCTAGTTTAGTCCAGTCGTAAGGCGAAACTTCGTCAGTTTTGACATTTAGTGTTACAGTAGAGTTTTCGTCTATAAATATTCCTTGACTTTTAACAGTAGGCGGATTTGGATTTCTAATTTCAATATTAATAACTTCGTTAGAAGACTCGCCTCCACCCGTTGCTTTAATTTTAACTTGCTCAACGCCTGTTTTTGCCGAAGATTTTAATTTGAAGTATAATATTTTATCGCCTGTATTATTAAATGTTACTTGTTGTGAGCTGCCTTCCGTTGCTTTGAGTAATCCTTCGGTTTCTACCGAAACAGTTACATTTTTAACATGCGGACTCATAGCAAAAACGTTTACAGGTAATAGTACTTCTTCTTTTGGTCCTAATACTCTTGGCAATGTAGAGATTGTCATCAACGCATTTTTAACAGGAACAGTTTTTTCAGCACTTCCGTAAGCTCCTTCGTAGCCGGCAACAACCATAACTCTGACTGAACCAACATATTGCGGCATTGTAATTTTATGAGTGTTTTTCCCGTTAGCCTTAACGGTGAATGGTCCTAAAAATCTGACAACAGGTTTAAATCTGTTAACTTTGTTGCTTGAGCCCTTAAGAGCTTCGTCTCCACCAATGTTGAGTAATGGTCCAACAGCTTGACCATGAGCACCGATAACTTTATCGAATAAGTCCCAAGTACGAACGCTTAAAGCTTCTTTGCTGTAAAATTCGCTCCAAGCGTTGGGAGTTCTGAATCCTGTAATATCTAGCAGACCTTCATCAACAACTGCAAGGGTATAAGTCATTGGTTTACCGTTTGTTTCAGAAATTGTAACATCAAAATCCGTTTCGGGTTTTAATTCGTCAGGCATTGCAATTTTAGGCGATAACTTGCTGTTATCATTTTCAACGTTGATATTTACAACGCCATAAAGCCTGATAGGCAAGTCGTTAGAAGTTTGACTATGCGGTTGAAGCAATGAAATGAAGATGTAAATGTTAGGTGTCATTTCATCTGTAACTTTAAAGGTATATTTTGTGTCTTCCGTATCGGAAGTTTTTACCCATTGCTTGCTGTAAACTCTAGAACCTTTTTCTAAGCTAACAAGAGCTCTACCGTTTGAACTTTTTGGAATTATAACGCTAACTTCTTCGCCAACTTTATAAGTTTCTTTATCGGTTGAAAATGAGAGCATTGTCAAGCCTTCGGGGTCGGTTTTAGCCGATTTTCCTCTCCAGTCGGGCCAATCAACGTAAAAAATATTGCCCGCAGTGTGTCCGCTAACAGGGTCTTTTACAAGAATCAGGTATCTTCCCCACTCCGGATAATCTACCTGAAAGTTAACCTTACCTACTCCGTTTTGTGTAGATATTGTTCCGGTTGCTAGTGGTACAACAGCTGTATTATTCGTGTATGAACTTAAGTTTTCGTACGAAGTACTCCACCACCAACTCCATTTTAGTTTGTAAACCTTGTATTCCAATTGGTTTCTGCTAACTTTTTCTCCGTACATATTAAGAGTTGCAATATCGAAAACTATTGGCTTGTCGGTTTCCAAATATCTACTGTTGCCATTCCTCGGAGTTTTAATTCCAACGTATGATGAATATGGAGAGTACATTACCGATTGAGAGTAAAAACTCATATCTCCGCCGGCTTCGTAAACTTTCGACAGAATATTACCTTTAAGCATACCCGGAGCATTTTCCGACATTACTAGTTTGGTGCTAATTTGTGCCGAACCTACTGAATTAAGTAGACCATCAAAAACTGTATATGTTACGTCGCTGAATTTTATCAAAGGATTGTTGAATTCATAATCTTTGTATGCTGGAAATGGTCTGCTTGTCCTAGATAAAGTTAGTTCTACTTCAGACTTCAAATTTACTGCAGGAGAACCGTGTAGCCATTGAGCATTAAGCCTACCTGTAAATGTATTGTTGCTTGCATTGATAATAGAATCGCAAATTAAGTTGATTTTTAATCTATTGGGTTTTATGGTTTCAATATTAAGGGCTTTATAAAAACTAGCTCCTCCAACTTTAATATACGATTGCCATGTTCCGGTTGTAACTGACGGGTCGGTTGCAAATTTGAAATTATAAAATCCGTTTACGCCTTCGGTTTGCACTTCTCTGTGGTAAAGTTGTCTGAAAGGTGTATAAACTTCAAGCACAACGGGGTGAGATTTCGGAAGTTTTTTCTCTTTATCTTCAAGAATAAAAGTGAGGTGAATTGTATCTCCGGGACGCCAGATTCCTCTTTCACCGTAGATATAACCTTTAAGTCCTTTTTGCAATTGTTTGCCATCAACTTGGAAACGGCTCAACGACAATGAAGATTCGTTTTTCATGTCAAGGTATCCAATATCATCACCTTTGGTTGCCGAAATAACAAACGGCTGACTGTATTCAAACTCAATATCAACAAGTCCGTCGCTGTTGGTTTTTCCGCTTCCTATTTCCTGAAGTTGATAGTTATAAAGTTTAACACTTGCTCCCGAAATTGGATTGGTTGAAACAATATTGGTAACTGCCACGGTAACAGTATTATTGTCGGAAAGTTTTGCAATCATTCCGATATTAGAAGCCATTAAAATCTTTTTCACAGACGTACCCGATCCAATATAATATGAGGGTTTGCATGGGTCGTCGCTTTCCTCCCAATTATACTCGCTCCAGTCGGTGTGTTCGTAATAATAGGAGCTTTGTACATCCCAAACAGCGTTTTCTTCTTCAGTAATGTTTGAAAAAGAACTTTGGTTTTTATCATCTTCTATTGAACGAGGATTAGAGCCTGCGCAAGGATATGCAGAATACTCGTGTTTCATTGATAGTTTTACCATGTACAAGGCTCCAGGGTCTTGGTTAAACATTGTAGAAAGGTCTAAGTCGAAGGTGTTGGGCTTGCTTAAATCAAGGCTCTTATCTTCATCAAGTCTGATACGTTTTTTCATAACCAATCTTCCAAAGCGACGTAGTTCACTTTGATACGAATCATCTATGGAATTAGACTGCATATAATATAAGATATTATTCTTGTAAATTTTTATCACGCTAACATCAACAGCCCACAGATTAACAGCCGAGAATTGAATTTTTAATTGATCGGCATTTGGAAGAATATTGCCTTCATTTTCGAACTTTATTTTAGGATCTAAAGCCTTAACTTTAAGGTCGAACTTGTAATTGTTATCAAGGTACAGATTATTTATATTTTTTAAAGAGGCTTTAATTTCAACTTCTATATCGTAGCTTGGAATTACTTCAGGATAAATACGAATGACATTCTTGTCGATATTATAAGTAAAAAAGCCTATACCTACCGGTTTTATGAGGTCTTCTATAGCCTGGTCGGGTTCTATTGGGTCGCTAAAAGTAATTCTGATATGCGGGTCGGCATCGTGCATCATTCTTACGTCGACAACCGAATAGTTGTTTATAGACATTGCCGGAATTAAAATTTCTTCGTCAACTACTTTATTAGCTCCAATTGCTTTGCCATCGATTTTAAGTTTAATAATATTATCTTTCTGACCACGAGGTAGGTTGTTTAAAGTAACTAGAAATGTGTTTCTACTTACCGTGCTAACAGCAACATTGTCGCTACTGTTATCTATTTTAAACATTTGTTTTACTTCTTCTTCGGAGGCAGGATTTGCAATTTGAAGAGAAATTTCAACTTTATTATTTTCGAGCTGACTGTTGCTCACAGGTGAATAAGGCATTATGTCGTACCTGAAGTTTTGTTCGAGTACGAAGAAACCGAATTTAAAATTTTTAAACTTCTTCTCTACTTTCAGAATTTTATCCAAATAAAATGAAGCTTTGTACTTGGTACCGGGTTTCAACTCATTTGGATCGGGTGTAAACCTTATAGTGTTAGAGTTTATCCATTGTGTTGTTCCTTTAATAGACGGTAAAAAATCAAATATTTTGTCTTTAACCTCTGAATTAAGCTCAACCGCCGGAAGTTCGTTGATAAGCTCAATTTGGATGTATGAGTCAGTTGATATTCCGCCATAAGTAAATGCTGAAATATACTGACAAAAAGCCGGATCTACTTCTTGTAGACGCGCTTTTTTACAACCTGTAAAAGCTATTATTGCTATTACATTTAAAATGACTGTGAGTTTAAAAATTTTTGAGTTCATGGCTTGTAATTTTTATATGTAACTATCGTTGATTTATTGTTTTAATTCTATTCAAATATATTTTTCTTAATCTCTTTGAATGCGTTTTCGGGTATTCCTATTTCAATATAAGGCTCGTTTTCTATGAACATGGTAATGGTTTTACCATCTCGGGGTAAACTGAAAAGGACTGATTCATATCCATTTTCCTCCCAAATATCGTTTGCTTGTTTCTTTTGCGTATCTGTCAGTTTGTCAAAATCTAAAAACAACTCTAACCAAACATCCTGATAGCCTGCTAAGTTAGCATAACTATGTTGTATTAACTTTCCGTTTTCAAATGTATAAGTGTTTGCAATATGTGTGTAACACATTGGTCCGCAATACTGCTGATTTACAGCTAACCACCACGTATTATCCTGTTTTTTTGCAAACATTTCCCATATGCCTTCCCAAGCTCCGGAAAGATCAAAGTAACCATTTTTTATGTCTAATTCACCAATAGCAATACCTCCGTACTCTCCTACTCGTTCGCCTTGTGCAACTTTTCTGCGGTCGGTAGCCGAATATTCGTAGCAAAGATCGTCGGGCAACAATACAAACAGGTCGCGCACGTCTTGCGGTTCCGATTTCCCAATCAATTGCTTAATTTGTTCGGGCGAATATTCTGCTATCACTTCACGAAATGGGTCGTCTTCTATTTCGTTATCAGACATTTCGGAATCGGTGTTTTTATTAAGGATAATTTTTGTATTTGGAGGCAATTGTCCGCATTTGTCTGAGTATGTTTGTACAGTCATTGTTCCATCGGGATTGATGGTGCAATCGGCAACTTTATTTTTTCTGCATTCATCGAGTGCGGCTTCGTCTTGTTCGGTAGCATTATTAAATGACATTGAGCCCATTATATAATCAAAAAAAAGTTCGGCGCTTGTTTCGGAAGTTAATTTTCCAACAAGTATTTCTTCAAAAGGTCCCATTGACGAATAGCTAATTTCGCTTAACGTATCGGCTTTACTTCTGAAATCGAGAATGAAAAATGTGCCTTCATCGTAATCTGATTTTTCCCATCTTCCAAAAAAGTTTTTCCAGTCTTCAAATTGTTTCTCTGTTTTTCCACTTTCGCAACTTACAAATGCTATTGCCAAGAGTAGTAATAATACTAATTTTCTCATATTTTTTTATTTCACTTTTTGTTTTAATACTTTGATAAACCCATTGTACCAACATCTTCTATTTCCGATAGTCTAATTAGTTTATCGATACTTATATTTGTCCATGTTTCCTTATAGACCGTATTCTCTTCATCATCGGTATACAGTGTTTCCAACTTTTTTTTAGTTGAAAAGTTGATGCTTGTTTTATCTAAAATAGTCGCACCTCTATTGTTGCTAAAATCGCAGCCTATAAGTTCAAAATCTTTGTTTTGCCATCTAAACGTGTACTTAGTATAGCCATATTTTCCATACGAATATAAAATGTATAGTATATTCTTTTTTATCTCAATAATTACACTAAATGAGTCATCTTCATCTTCAGGGGAAAAACAGTCGTAGTTTTTTGATGCTAGCTCATACGTTCCGTTTTTGTTAAATAGCACTATAATTCCACCTCTATTAAAGTCTAATTCTCTTCCGAGATGGTCAGTTTCTAGCAAACTTGTATCAGTTCCTTTAATGTATAACACTAGGTCTTCAACTCCATCTTTATTCAAATCTCCTCTAATTTCTTCGTAAATAATGTATTCTTCGGGTAAAAAATCTTCCGGTTTTTGTTTATTTTGAGCAAAAGCAGTAGTTACTGCAACTGCTATTAATATTTTGATAAGCACTATTTTAGTAAGGTTCATATATTTGTTTCCTTATTGTATATTTCTTCACTACAATTTTTAAAGAATGAGACGGCATCAGAGATGATACGCCGCCTCATTCTATTTACAATTCTTTATAGTTATTAAGCAAACTAATTAGAAGTTTACTAACGCAAATAACTATTTCTATTCAATTCCTAATCTTTCAGCTTCTTCGGGGTTTTGTTTTTTTAGTAAATCGAAAAAGGCATACTGAGTAATAATGTTCATGGCTACCATTTTGCTATTAAGCTCGCTGTCAAATTCTCTAATTTCACTCATGCGAGGATTATATAGGTCAATTGCTTTTTGTGGCATTTCCAATCTAACAACATCCACGAAGGTAAGCGAACCGATTTCATCTTTAGTTGCATCATCTTTTTGGTCAATTACTTTACCTATAGGTAAAAGTTTTTGCACTGTAGCTTCGTAAAGATTTTCAAACTCTACTTTCATTTCATCGTTTGCCTGCGGATACTTTTCAAGTATTTTAACCATTTCAGCCATGCTTTCATCGTAAATTGTTACAATCATTTTTGCAAGACTTTCATTGCTTGCAGAAAGCAATTCTTTTTCGGATTTTACAGTTGACGAGGCTTTTTTGGAATTGTTGCCACAGCCAGACAGTACCAGTGCTGCACACATAATAATTACAATGTTAATTTTTTTTATCATTTTCGTTAATTTTTAAGTGTTATTACTAAGTCAGAAGTTGGACTTCCAACCTCTGACTCTTTTCATTACTTATTCTAAAATTCTTTAACCACCACCCAATTTTTACTTTCAGCAATGGATGTATCAACAGTTTCGGTACCAGGATTACCGTTAATTTTAGCTTTTCCTTCCCAACTTTGATCGGTTCTGTCAGGAAGTGTACCAAACATAGCTTCAAGTGCTTCTTCAGTAAAATTGTTTTCAAGAATTCTTACTTCATGCAGTCCTGGGCAAGCCGATAAATCTAACGATGTAAGTGAACTGAAGTTTGCGTCTATCAACTCTAATTCCGGATTAGAAAGAATTAAAGAAGTAAGTTCTTTACATCCGCATAATAATTCTTCTAGCGCTTGATTCTCAGATAAATCGAGTGATGCAATCTTGTTGCTTCTGCATCCAAGTGCTTCCAAAGCAGTATTTTTCGATACGTCTAATGACGTAAGATCATTGTTATTGCAGTTTAAGTCGATAAGTAACGGGTTTTCTGACACATCTAGGTCAGTTATTTCATTTTCTACGCACGTAAAGTGTGTAACATTCCCGTATAGTGTAACAGTTTGAGCTCTTAACTTAAACTCTGTTTCCACAAAAGCTTCTTCACCAAATTCGGTAACAGCTTCGCCTTTGTCTTTTACGCCGTTATTGTTCAAATCAATCCAAATCTCAGATTGGTCTGCTTCGTCGGCATTAATGGAAAGGATAATCTTTTCTCCTATTTCTTTAGAAGTTGTAAAAGTGATTTTGGTATTCATTTCTGCGCTTGTATTTGGTTTCTGTTTATTGCCACATCCACTTAGTAACGTGGCTGCAATTAATGCAATAATTAAAAGATATGTTCTCATTTTTGTTATTTTTTAATTGTTGATATATTTATTTTAAAAGTTTCTACAGTAGTCTTCAACCATTTTCCACAAACGATCGCTGTCAACAGTAAGTATTATACGTGCTTGTTGCGTACCAATAGGTTGATTATGCTCAAAAGCAACAGATTGCCCGTACGAGAAACCGAATTGTGAGTTAACGTCGACGTAACGAGTAACTTCTTCGGTAATAAGTGTTGGGTCAATCATGATTGCACCTGCAATAACGTCCCAAATGTAGTGTACATAGTCGGGGTTTTCGATGTACAAAGTTTTTAGGAAATTGCGATTAAGCATATTTACAAGTTCAGGATTTTTTGTAATAGAAATAATTTCTTCGTACCTATCTTTACGGAATGGCATTTTTTCGCAAACGTCTAATCCAACAATAATTTGTTCTTTGAAAGGTGTACGTAAGCACATTTTTGCAGCTTCCGGGTCCATCCACCAGTTGAACTCAGCTGTAGGTGTGGTGTTGCCCGGTTTGAAGAAAGAACCACCCATGTATATTACACGTTTGATAAGCGGAACTATTTCGGGAGCAATACGAACGGCAGTAGCCAAGTTTACACATGTGCCTATAGCTATAATAGTTATTTCGTTCGGATTTTTCTTTACCTGTTCGATGATAAAGTTCACGGCTTTCATTTCCAATGGTTTTACCTTAGGCTCGGTACCATATTTTTGTAGATAAACCGATTGCCAAGATTTAGGTTCAGGATAACCTGCGGCTCCAACGTATGCATCGCCGATACCAAAGAGGATACGTTCATTTTTAATAGTCTCGAAACGGCTAGGATAAATAGGTTGACGAATGCCAGGTACAACAGGAATATCAGATCTTCCTATAGCTTCCAATTGGCGAATGGCATAAGCAATTCCTTCATTGACCCAAGTATTTCCTACAACAATAGTTGCACCTAATAAATCGATATTGGGAGCTTTAGCTAGCATCATCATGGTGATACCATCGTCAAATACTTCAACCATGTCGGTGTCGAGGATTACTTTTTCTTTCTTTTGTGCTTGTACACTCATGTTAAGTAATAACATTGTGCACAGTAATGGGATAAATAGTTTTTTCATGCTTTTAAAATTTTAGTTAATTAATTGATTTTATTTAATTTTATAAGATTCGTTTGTTAATTCTACATCGATCTGTCGACTGTTTTTTGTAGATACCAATTATTATTCTTGCATACAAATACTGCCTGGATGCCTATTCCATTTTCAATTCCTTTTATATGGATGAAAGCTGTGTCTCCTAGAACTTCAATTTCTTGAGTGTATGCATCTGTTTTACGTTCAGCAATTGATGGGTCCCAATAGAAATCTATCTTTTGCCACTCGCTTTCCGACTTAGTATTCGTAATTATTACTTCTTGAAAATCATATACATATTCACCTTCTTCGTTTAGTACTTCTTCATATTCAATTGTTTCAGACACAAACGGAAAAATAGTTCTGCTTTTTTGAAACTCAAAATCACTGTTGTATTTGTTGAGAAATGTTTCAAAATCTTCGCATTCGGAGATAGAAACTGCTTGGGAATCACCGTTTTTTACCCTTTTGTATTCAAGGGTGTTACCACGTCCCATAAGGCTAAGAATTAGATTTTCTTCGTCGAGTTGAACTATGTACCAACAAAAATCCGATTCGTTGCAAGAAATGTATTTGTCTTTTTCGTGTGGTAACTCCATGTCTTTGTTCATATCGTTAGTACAAAAGTCGGAAAGTGTGTATGGTTCAACATCCCAATCACTCATTCCATCTACAATTTCTTTACGCATTCCATCTTCAAAGACAAGATAGTTAGTTTCATCATCTACATGTTGCCAAGTGCCTTCAAGCAGTTCGACAACAGACTTCTTCTGCGAGCAGCCAACCGTGCACAACAACAAAGCTACTATTATTAATATTATCTTTTTCATTTCTTTTTTACGTTAGTGAAGTTTAAAATTCAATATTTCTAGAATTTTGTACTAGCGCCTCCTCCTCCGCTTCTTCCACCACCCCATGAGCCACCTCTGCTGCTTGAGCTACTACTGCCGCTATATGAGCTGTAGCCTCCGCCTCCACTTGACCTCGTTTGCGGTGCTACGTACTTATAAGGCACAAGTACTTTGTGTCCATGATTACACGCTTTACAAATGTAGTGATACTGTTTCATTCCGTCTTGATCTGGCAGGGCTTTTTGTACAACTTGCGGTTTGTTTTTAAGTACAACCTTGCCTTTAGCTCCGCAGTTTTGGCAATTTAGAGGTGGCATATCATCTTTTTTTGCTATGGCTTTATAAATCATATAAATTATATATGAACCGAAAAAGAGGGTTGCAATAAGACAACCTATACCTGAGAGCGATTTATAATTAGCTGCGGCAACAAAAGGATCTTCACTTTCCACTACACGTTTTTTCCTTGCCGACTCTACAATACCAATTACAATGAAACCAACTATCAACCAAATCAATACATATTTGCCAATTCCGCTCGATGAAGAATCACTTTTCAGGAACTCGGAAGAGCCATTTAATACTTTTTCAATCTCTTCTAGCCCAACTATTAGTCCTTCCCCGTAATCACTTGTTTTAAGATACGGTACCATTTTTTTAGTTTGAATGAGCTTACATAAACCGTCGGTAAGAACCTGTTCGGTACCTAGTCCGGTTTCAAAAACAATTTCGCGTTCGCCATCTGCTGTAAGAAGTAAGATGAGCAAGCCATTGTTAGTTTCTTTTTTACCTATACCCCAAGTGTTGAAAAGTTCGGTAGCGAAATCTTTTGCTGAGCCGTATTTCTCTACGTCTATTGCAGGTATTACAACTATAGCAGCTTCAATATCTAATGAATCGCGAAATTCTGCCAGACGTTCGTCTAAAAGAATAATATCTCCAATATCCAAAACATTTTCAGGGTCGCTTACGTAGCGTGTATAATCTTCTAATTGTACATTAGGAACATCTCTTACCGTGTAGCGCATTTGAGCTTGTATGCTGACGGAAAGTAAGAGTAAAAGAACTAGGTTAAGTTTTTTAATTATCTTCATTTTTGTTTTCGTTTTATTTTATATTAAATTTTAATCATATTTAGAATTGAACATCTGGCGTAGTGTTATCATATGCTTCGAAATAATCTTTCTTAGCAAAACCGAACACCAAGGCAACTATGTTTTTCGGGAATCGACGTCGGTATGTATTGTATTTATTAACTGTCTCGTTAAATTCTCTACGCACAAAAGCAATACGATTTTCGGTGCCTTCAAGTTGTCCTTGTAGCAGAATGAAGTTGTCGGCAGCTTTTAGGTCGGGATAGTTTTCAACAACAGCCAACAACCTTGAAAGAGCTTGCGATAGCTCGCCTTGCACATTGCTAAATTGCTGCAAACTCTCAGCATCTAGGTTGTCGGCATCAATATTAACTTGAGTTGCCTTAGCGCGAGCTTCAATTACTTGTGTTAGTGTTTCTTGTTCGTGTGTAGCGTATCCTTTCACGGTTTCTACTAAATTTTTAATCAAATCGGCACGTCTTTGATATTGATTTTCTACTTGAGCCCATGCCATTTTAACGGCTTCTTCTCTTTTTACCAAACGGTTGTATGTTCCCCATACAAATGGAACCAAAATCAACAGAAGTATAAAAATTGAGAACCATATAATTACTTTTTTACCCATATAATAAAAAGTTAAAAGTTAAAAATTGAGAGCAAGAATTTGTAAATCAGTATTGTATTTTTATTTTTCCTTGCTCTCATAATTAATTATTTATTTTAAAAAATCATAGCTAAGGCTACAATAATAGCTATAATAGTTATCACTAGCATTGCAATCTTAGTCTTGTCTTTAGGATATTGCCCAATTACTTTTCCGGTACGTGCGTTTACAACAAACTGGTATACCTTATTGTTAAATTTAAATGCGCTAATCCAAACAGGGAGCAGCAGGTGTTTAAATTTTATGTTATTGTACTGTATGCGTTTTGAATCAATTCTTTGATCGTCGCCACCGATATCAACTTTAATAGAATCTTCAATTACAATTTCCATTTTATCTTTAGCATCATCTATTGCTTCACGAAAATCTCTTTGGTATATTTCGGTAAGAAATCCTGCCAAAAACTCTTTTTTATATCCAACGCAGTTCATCATGTCCCAGTTGGTAAGTTTTTTCGTAATACTATCGGGAAGCGATTTTGATGCGGGTACTACAATGTCGTCGAATGAAACATTAACACTACCGCTAGTATAGTACCAGTCGGTAACGGTACGGCGTACTTCTTCGCCTTTACTATTGCGTGATACTTCGGTTCTATGTTTACCTCGCTGACCTGTGTAATCGGTGTGTGTATCAGCATCGTAAGTCCAAAATGGCAGATACACTCCTTTAAAGCTATCGGTTGTTGTACCATACTTTTTAAGCTGTGTTGGCAGAAACCACTTCTTACCCAACCATTTTTTAAAGTTTTCTCTGCTTGCTTTTTCAGTCACCTTGAAAGGCAAGAGATATTCGGGCTGCCAGAAGCGTTTCACCGATGCTTCATTCATAATCAGCGGAGTGCCACAAAAAGCACATTTTGCAGCCGATGTGTTTTCGGGCAATGTAGTTGTTGCACCACACTGACGGCATTTTATTTCCGGAATTTCTATTACCTCTTCGTTATTTTCTTCGTCGGCACGATTTTTCCAGTATCCAAAATCATTTTCTTTAATTTGTACAGGAGTTTTATCTAATCCGCCTTTGTATCCGCAGTAAAGACATTTTAAGTCTTCGTCGGCAGGAGAATATTGCATATAACCACCACATGATTTACACTTGGTTTGCAAAATATCGGTTATAGGTTGTGTATTGATATCCATATTTTGATTTTATAAAATTGATAGAGACGTGTTTTTCCACGTCTCTATCAAATAATTTTTACTTATTATCAAATCTGTTTTCTCCTTCTTCGCTTGGTTTTATAGTTAGGATTAAGAACCAAAGTGAGCCTATAATAGGCAACAAGTTGATAAAAATCCATCCGCCACCTTTACCAATATCGTGCATACGACGAACACCTACAGCTAATGATGGTAATAGTAAAGCTAACGAAACTATTATTTGAAGGATTAGGAATATCCAATAAAGAGCTTTTACTCCTCCAGATATGTTTGTTAATATGCTAAATATAACATTAATAATAATCATTACTAGCACGAATGACCAGAATTCTCTTCTATCGGCTCTGCCTTTGAAGTTTGCATAATTTTTTGTTACAACGTTTTTAAAAATTTCAAAAATTTGTTTCATGATGTTTTGTTTTTAAAGTTTATAATTTAATTTTATTATTTAGTAGTTGTGTGTTAATTCATTCATTTATTTATGGTAATGGTGGAGGCGCATTGAATAATTGTGATAATTCGGCTACCGAACTTGCAGCTGACCAGTTAGCCATTCCTTGTGTCCATACCAATGTATCGGCAGTTATTTGTCCTTGTTGAACCATTTGACTTAACTGTTGCATGTTGAAAGGTCCTTGTTGCACTCCATTGATAGCAACGTGATACATAACTTGCGTCGGTATTGGTGGCGGTGGAGGTGTAGCTCCAACTTGTTGTTGCTGTCCACCTTGCGGATTTACCATTTGTTGTGCCATTTGTCCTGCCATAGCAAGTCCTATACCAGCTCCCATAGCGTCGCCTGCAAGATTTCCACCTCCAGCTGGATTGTTTGCAGCATCTTTAAGCGAATCGGCAAACTGCATTTGAGTGTAAGTTGTCAT
Organism: Lentimicrobiaceae bacterium; assembly: GCA_033809755.1. Taxonomy (GTDB): domain Bacteria; phylum Bacteroidota; class Bacteroidia; order Bacteroidales; family UBA4417; genus UBA4417. The sequence goes on along the minus strand of JAPXLB010000002.1, from coordinate 78,510 downwards.
ATTGCCAATAACACCCATGCTTGTGCGTTTATCAAGAGCTTCTTCAACAGCTTCGGGCAACGAAATATTTTCTACCAAAAAGCGAGTAAGTTCTATACCATATTCAGCGAAATCGTCTTTTAGAGCTATCGTGAGGTCATTGGAAAATTCATTGAGATTAGCAGCTAAATCTAATGCAGCAATTTTAGATTCTGCCAAATAGTCGGTAAATTTGGTAATAACAAAATTGCGAAGTTGTTCGCTAATACCTTCGGTGGTAAATTCACCGCTAGTTCCTGCTACATTGCGGATAAACGGTATTGGGTCGGGTTGTACCTTGAAGTTGTACGAACCAAATGCACGCATACGAATTGGTCCGAACTCAGGGTCGCGCATCATTATCGGATTAGCTGTTCCCCAACGTTGATTCAAAAACTGTTTAGTGTTTACGAAATAAACATCTACCTTGAAAGGAGAATTAAATCCGTATTTCCATCCTCTTAATGTAGTAAGAATGGGCATGTTTGCAGTAGTTAGTTCATAACGTCCCGGTTGATACACGTCGGCAAACTGTCCTTCGTTTACCAATACGGCTACTTGAGTTTCGCGTACGGTGAGTTGAGCTCCATTTTTTATTTCCGCATTATAACGTGGAAAACGCCAGATTATGGTGTCGCTCGTCTCGTCAGTCCATTCGATGATGTCAATAAATTCAGCGAATGCTTTTTGTTTAATTTTGTCAAATAATGCCATAGTCTACAAAGTTTTAAAAATTTTCAAATTTATATATTTAATTTTTGTGTTTGTTACTTCAAAGCAAAGTTACATATTTTTTTGTTTAATAGCCCATTGCTAACAATAGTTTAATACTGTTTCCTGAAAATGGTACATTATAGCTCTTTGGAATACCTAGAAATTCTTTAAAAAGGATTTCGGTTTCATTGATTATCGCTTTGTTTTTTTCGTCACAATGAAAAAATCCTGATAAAGAGAAGTATGTTACATTAATATCCATAAAGCTACAACATTATTTCAGGTTGTGCTTCTAGGAAGAACAGATTTGATACTATTAAAATTTTGTTTCATAGATTTGGGTTTTATTGGTTATACATTATTGTACTATTTTGGTGTAATACAAATTCTTGACAAAAATAGTAATATTTTATATAAACAAAAATAATAATCGATTATTTTTTCTTTAAAGGTGAATTTCTGGCTTCAATATTTTCAACTTTTCTCCATTTACCTTCTTTAAATATGAATCCGTCGTAAGAGTCGCCAGCTGGAACCTTAAATTTGCCTTCATTAAACATAGGACTGTTTTTAGGAGCTATTGAAATTAAATGGTCGAAAACTACCATGTTTACCTTTTTGTACTTTATTTTATTTCTTTTCTGTACCTTAATATATTGCTGGTCGTATTTTAATACAAAATTAGCATCAGGTTTGTGTTTAAACACTTCTCTGTTAAAGATTCCATTTTCATTAACAATAATAGGGCTACCAAATTTCACTATCCCGTCATCTGTAATTACCAAAGGTTCAATTAGTTTGCACTTGCAGTTTTGATCACCTGCTTTCCAACCCAACAAGAGGTAGTACGTCTGCCTTTTATATTTTTCTTTTACAATATCGTAATAAATAGCACCGTACCAATCTTCGGGGTAATAAATATTGTCGGGGTACACTTGGTTGCAATTACTGTTTCTGGATGTAAGTTTAAACACCTTTCCGTTGTTAAGTCGTATTAATCCGTAGTACATACTTCTGCCTGTAGATGAAGCAAAACCCCAGGTGAAAATCTGCACTTTTTCGTCAGAAGATTTTATCTTACTTATCCCATCTATTGAATCTAAAATAGGGTCGTTGATTTTTGTTATATTGAAAAGTTGCTCTACTTTGGCGACAAGTACATTATTGAGAGATATTTTTATAGAGTCGGCGTTGTTGTTTTTTATTTCAATTGATAGACTGTTAATTTCTTTCAGAAGCTCGATTTTGTTTTCGTCACTACTATCTTGAGAATATAATTGACCAGTTCCTAACAATAAAAACAAAAATATTGATATAAAGCATAAAATATTTTTCATGTTTTAATAGTTGTATAAACAGTTTTAAGATTTTAACGTAGTAAAATCTTATAAATTATATATTTTTACTTCAAAAATACAAATATCGCAATAAATAATGGAATTAATCTCTTTAAACGAAAGAATTTCGGCATTACACGAATTATCAATATTGTTTGATGTTGTTACATCGGGAACAAATAATATTACGGACTTTAACCTCGAAATTGAAAATTTTAAGCAAGAATGCCACAAGGCAAGTGTTTCCAATCCATGGTTCGACATGTCTTTTATAAATTATACAATAAGTCAGTGGGCTAAACTTTTGAAAGAAACGGAATTGAAAAAATGGGTTGCTCCCTATTCTATCAGCGATTATAATGACAATCCGAAAAAAGTTGCTGTTGTTATGGCAGGTAATATTCCTATTGTTGGGATGCATGATTTTGTTTCGGTATTGATTACAGGTAATATTTTTATTGGTAAATGTTCGCATAAAGATGATGTTTTATTGCCGGCAATTGCTAATTTATTGTGTAAAATACAACCCAAATTTAAAGACTACATTAGTTTTGAGAGTCATATTTTACCTAAATTTGACAAAATTATTGCAACTGGTTCCGACAGTACTGCCAAGTATTTCAATAAATACGTCGGGAAGTATCCATCTATTATCAGAAAAAATATGAATAGTGTTGCTGTAATTGATGATACGACAAGTAAAGATGAATTGTCGGCTTTAGCCGATGATATTTGTCTGTATTTTGGTTTGGGTTGCAGAAGTGTTTCAAAAATATATATTCCTGACAATGTAAATATCAGCGACGTTATTTTCGGAATTGAAAAATATCGCACGCTTTTTAGCAACCACCATAGGTATAGCAATAATTATGTATATCGTAAAAGTATATACCTTATAAATAACACTGATAATATTCACGACAACGGTTTTATACTGTTTCAAGAAGATACATCTTTTTTATCGCCAATTTCGGTAATTAATTATCAGAAATACAGTAACTTAAAAGATGTTATTGAAGAAATAAAAGCTAATGCCGACAGAATTCAATGTGTTGTTGGTTCTAAAAAGCTAAGTGGTTTGTTAAACAATGTAGTACCTTACGGTTTATCTCAACAGCCACAGTTGAGCGACTACGCCGACGGAGTTGATACAATAAGTTTTTTGGAATAAGTATTTGGTAAATAAAAAAGCTACCAACTATTAGGTAGCTTGATTCTAGCGGAGAGAGAGGGATTCGAACCCCCGGACCTGTTACAGTCAACGGTTTTCAAGACCGCCGCAATCAACCGCTCTGCCATCTCTCCGCTGCAAAAGTAAACCTATTTTTAAGAATACAAAATTTTTTTGCTTGTTATAAGCATTATTTTTTCTGAAAAGAAAACAATTTGCTAACTAATAATCTGATTTACAGATATTAAGAAATGGTAATATATAAAGTAAGAAAATTGTTTGTAGATAGGAACGAAAATAAAATTACTATGATTTAAAATACTCTTCAAATGTTCCGTCGGATTTAAGTACTATAATTTTATCTATTCTCGCTGAGCTTTTGGTATTTATATCAGGTCTATCTACTGTTTTATACTCAACTTTATCTTCCGATTTAGCAATATTTATATCTGTAGAAACGTTAGCAATACTGTCGGTACTAATATCCGAATTTTGTTTATTTATTTCGGTTTTACTTGTGTTTACACTACTCTGTTTGGGGAATTCAAGATTGAGCTTATTAATTTCGGCAAACAAATCTTTCATATTGATATTTTCAACTTCATTTTTCACTGAAGGTTTTTGTTCTTGCGATATTAACTCCTCTTCACTAGCATTTTGAACATTACTTGTATTATCCTTAATACCAATATCTGATGATTCTTTACTTTCTTTCTTCACTACAACTATATTTTCATTATCATCATCATTTTCCATACTTCTAAACATTTTCCCTTTACCCAATATAAGCCAATCGGGATTTACTTCTGGAAAATTCTCTAAAATATTAGTAACAACATCAAGGCTGGGATTATTTCTACCACTAAAAATATGTGATAATTTCGATTTAGAAGAGTCAATTTCATCAGCAAATTGAGTAGATGTTAAGTTATAGGCATTAATTAAAGCTAAAATTCTATCTTTCATAATTCAGCATTTTTTGTTTCATAATATCAATATGCAAATGTAAACAATATTTATAATTTACAAAAGTGAATTTTTATATCATAAAATATAATAAACATTTGTAAACAGAGCGAAACCCAATCAAAACATTTGTAAACCGTACAATTTCACCTAAAGTATAATACTAAGTAGCAAATATAATCTACTAAATATCAGTATATTAGATAAGAAATCAGCCATCTTATCCTATTAAGTTAAATAATTTAAATTTATTGAACTAACTAATCAAATAAGTGATATAACAATCTCATTTACAGCAAATTCTATAAGAATGGTAATAGTAATAATTATTAAATTATATACTATTGGAGGTGTAAATACTTATTATTCAAGGTGTTATTTAAATCAGTTTACAAATGTGAAATTAGTTAAATGCCCCTTATTTTACATATGTAAACAGATTGTTGTGAACTTGCCTATTTACAATTGTAAAAACATAATTATTAAATAAATTTAGCTGTAAATAATTTATAATTTAATTGATATAAAATTTATACTTTTGAAGAAAAAACAACAATGAACACAAAAATAAAATCTATCTGTTTACACTCTGTCCTACTCTTTGTCATATTACATTTTGTTTCATGTGGTTCAAGACCTAATCGTTCGGATGAGAGAAGTAAGCACATTGTGGTTAGTATTTTACCTCAAAAATATATTTTAGAAAGTTTGGTTGATTCTACTTATACTGTAAGTGTATTAATGCCTCCTGGTGCCAATCATACAAACTTTGAGCCTTCACCTAGCCTTCTTACCGAATTAAGTAAATCGGATATTTTATTTACATTAGGTTTATTTGATTATGAGAAACTGTGGCAGGATAATTTTTTGAGTATAAATAAGGACATATTAATAGCTTCAACCTCCGATAATTATTCCCAACTAATAACTGATAGTATGCGAGGAGGAAAACAATTCATCGACCCACATATTTGGTTAAGTACCTCTGGGATAAGACAAATAAGTTCTAATATGTTATACGTTTTGTCAGAGTTTTATCCGGAAGACAAGATGGTATTTGCTAAAAATTTTAAAGAGTTTGAAATTAGGCTTTTTGCAACAGACAGCTTGATAAATAAAGCAGTTGCTGATAATGATGTAAAGGGTTTTGTTATTTTTCATCCGTCGTTAACTTATTATTCAGCAGACTACAATCTTGAGCAGATTTCAATAGAAAAAGATGGCAAAGAGCCTTCAATTTCCTATTTAAATAATGTTATTGAAACTGCCAAGTCTAAAAAATATTATAATGTTTTAGTTTCCAAACAATTTGACACAAAACAAGCGTATGTGGTTGCAGAACAAATTAATGGCACAGTGTATGAGTTTGATCCAATGAAGGAAAATATTGTAGATAATTTGCTCTACATAACTTCATTGATTACAAATGATAGCACAATAAAATCAAAAAAGTAGATAAGTTTTATAATTTGCAATGACAAAGTTACTTTCACTACAAAATGTTAGCGTAGGTTATAATCAAAAAGTTGTGTTAAAGGATGTAAACCTAGATGTTTATGAACATGACTTTATTGGCATTATTGGTCCGAACGGAGGAGGTAAAACAACTTTGGTAAAGGCAATTCTGGGCTTGGTTCCTTTAATTTCAGGAACAATTGAATATAATTTAAAGTCGAAGAATATTGGTTATTTGCCCCAGCATTTTAATTTCGACAAGCAGTTTCCTATACGTGTTATTGATGTTGTTTTGTCAGGCTTATTCGATTCAAGCAGTATTATTATAAAATTCAGTAAACAACAAAAGAAACAGGCTAAAGAGATTTTAGAAAAGATGGGCATCTTAGATTTATCAAACTCATTGATTAGTGAAATTTCCGGTGGACAGATGCAAAGGGTGCTTTTAAGTAGAGCAATGATCTCAAATCCTGAAATATTAATTTTAGATGAGCCCACAAGTTACATAGATTCTAATTTTGAGAAAGAGTTGCACGAAACTTTAAAACATCTTAATGAAACAATGACTATATTAATGGTTTCGCATGATATGGGAACTATTTCGTATTACGTAAAATCAATAGCTTGCGTTAACAAGACTTTACATTATCATAAAAGCAACGTAATTACTCAAGAGCAATTGCAACAGTACAACTGCCCTATTCAACTTATTACTCACGGCGATGTGCCGCACACTGTATTACATAATCACTAAGACTTATGGATGTTTCAATTTTTACTATGCCGTTTTTTTACAATTCTTTAATTGTCATACTATTATCTAGTATTTTGAGTGGTCTTATCGGAACGTATATAGTTACACGTCGATTAGTGTTTTTAAGCGGTGGCATATCGCACGCATCGTTTGGAGGAATTGGGATAGGTTATTTTTTAGGAATAAACCCATTAATTGGAGCTGCCGGTTTTAGCTTGTTGACTGCATTTGCGATTCACTACGGAAACAAATTATTAAAACTGCGTTTCGATTCTGTTATAGGTATTTTATGGTCGTTGGGAATGGCTTTGGGTGTTGTTTTTATTTATTTGACACCCGGATATGTCCCCGACCTAATGTCATACCTTTTTGGAAGCATTTTATTGGTTAGCAAAACCGATATTTTGTTATTGGGAATTCTTACTCTGATTACAATTATCGTTTTCAGCGTTTTTTACTACCAAATATTGTTTATTTCTTTTGATGCTGAATACGCCCACACAAAAGGCGTTAATACCAACATATTTGATTTGGGATTATTAATCTTAGTTTCGTTAGTTATTGTTGCTAATATCAGAGTTGCTGGAATTGTTTTAGTAATTGCATTGCTAACTATACCTGCCAATATAGCAAATATATTTACAAATGATTATAAGAAGATTATGGTGCTTGCAATGTTGTTCAGCTTGATTGGAAGTCTTGCCGGTTTGCTTATTTCGTTTACTTTCAATATACCATCAGGAGCTTCAATAGTATTGATGTTGGCTACTATGTTTTTGTTGTGCAAATTGTGTGTTTACGTTTTTAAAAAGAAAAAACGATAATTGTTTATCATTGGATCGTTGAGAAACACTTTTCACTTCTCAATCAATTGATTATTAGATAATTTAAGCGTTTTAATTCCGTAATTTTCTAATCCATTATTAGGGCTACTTTTGGTAAAATAAAAGTTTGTCGATAATCCTTTATAGTAGTTATTACTATAACTATCGGTGTATTTAGAATCCAAATGATACAGCGTATTTAAGAAAAACATTCCAATATCATAGCCAAGGTACGGAAGCTGTTTATCGACTGGGAATGCGTTGAATTTATCTTTAAATGTGTTGTTAAAATGTTTAACTTCAGGAAGCTCGTGATTTACATAATAAGTCGCAAACTGTGTATAATTAAAGTCGTTAAGGAAGTTGGTATTTATATCTGTTTTATCCCATCCATCGAAGCCAGCTAAATCGATAATATAGTTGCCTTTTCTGGAATACAAAAGCGAAACAAACTCTTTAATATTTTCTTTTTCGTTGGTAAAGTAAATTATTAAGTTTTTAATATTGGGTTTAAGTTTGCTAACAACTCCCGAAATGCCACCATTTTTATAACTAACAACTGAATAGGTTGTGGTATAATATCTGCTATTAGTATTTGCTGAGCTAGTAATTTGGCTGATACAGTTCTTGTAATTTGCTTCGTTGTTATCGACTAAAATAACATTTACAGTTTCCGAATAATTATTTTTGATATAGCTGCTTATAACCTGTCCTATTGAATTGTAGAGCGGTTGCACTTTAATTACTTGGCTGTTTCCGTTGGTAAGATTTTCGCGTTTCGACAAGGGATTAACTATAGGAATATCGTATCGTTGGGCAAATTTGGCTGCGACTGAAAATGTGTGGATGAATAACGGACCAACAATTAAGTCCATACTTTTCATTTCATCTTTTCTCAAAATTGCTTCAATTTTGCCGGTTCCCTTCTGCTGGTCTGCATCGTAGACGAATAATTTAATTTTAAGCCCATTTTTCACTAGCGAATCAACTGCAAGTGTAAAACCACCGTAAAACTGCATAAATTGATAAAAAGAGCTTTCAGGGTTGCTTGTTTCTTGTTCTGATGCAGAATAATTTTCTACATCAAACGGTAATAGCAAGGCAACTTTAAAAATATTGTCAAAATTTCGGGGATTGTAGTACTCTGATTCTAACAAATTTTGAACAAAACTGTCTTTGTTTTTATCAATTTCAAATACGGGAGTAATTTCCGAACCTTTGTCGGGTCTTATTTTTAGTATCATACCTGCTTTTAAGCCGTTTTCGAGTTGAGGATTGAGTATAATAAGCGAATCTATAGAAATATTGTACGTATTTGAAATTCTGAACAGTGTTTGCTTTGGTTGGACAAGGATACAGTTTTCAGGAATTTCGGGCTGTATTACAAGCGAGTCGATTGTGGGCACGACCACTATTGCTGAATCTTTTTGCTGAAATTTTGGTTTTTCAACAACTTTATCATCGGTTTTCAAAACCCAATTATTTGAAGGCGGAATATTAACTATTGTACCTCTTTTGAGCCTTTTTAGGTCTGGGTTTGCCTTAAGCAACGATTCGGTAGTAATATTAAATTTTCGGGCAATACCGTCGAATGAATCTTGTTTTTTGGCTTTGTAAGTAACAAATTCTTGTATGGTATCGACTGTAGTTTTAGTAAAATCGGGAACAACTATCTTTTTTTCTTTTACACTTTTAGTTTCCTTAGACTCATCGACAGTTGAAGTCGTATTCTTCTGATTTTGAGGTATTTTCAGAGCTTGAAATTCTGCAACTTCGCCTTTCATAAAATCGTTTTCTCGCCTAATTTCTTCAACGGTAACTTGGTATGCATCTGCAATTTTATCGATAGTTTCTCCTTTTTTTACAAAGTGCATATAATAAGGCTTTCCTTTGTAATATTCGATAATCGTCGATTTTTCAACTTTAACATTTTGCGAAAACAGCTGAATAGCCGACAGATTGAAAGCAAGAAGCAATATAATTGATAGTTTTGCAGATAATTTCATTTTATAAATTTTGTTGCTGACAAATATACTACAAAATTAAGAAATTATTTGATAATAATCTCATCAAAAAAGAACCACGATTTTCCGCCGGCAGCGTAATGCCAATCGGGTAAAGTTTTCGTGCCTTTAACATCGAAACTAACGTATTTTATATTATTAAATTTACCTGTAAAAACGAAGTCTTTGATGTTTTCTTCTTCCTTTTGAATTAATCCCGGCGTATATTTGCCGACAGATGTGTAGTTAATACCATCTTCCGAAACTAAACACTCTATCGACTGCGGATGCAGTATCCAACTTTGCGGATAATACATTGAACTAATTATTATGCTATCGAAAGAAAGATTTTTTTCCAAATCTAAAGTCAGTTTTGTGTCTTCGTTTTCCCAACCTATCCAATGTACGTTGTAGTCGTTGGGACCCCTAACACCATTTGTTAGCAATTGCAAATCACCTTTGGAATATTTAGTGCTTGCAGCAACTGTTGAAGTTATTTTCTTTTCAAAAGCATGGTTATCTTTAGTATATATGCGCAGGAAACGCATAGTCATATCGTAGTATTTCTTTGGAGTAAGACGCGATTCGTTGAGATTTCTGACATTATTATTTTTACAAGTGCTGTAAAAATCTTCAAGTACAGCAAGCATTTCGTCTTTAATAATATAATCGTTATTTTTCTTGTTGTACCAACCCCTTTTGCCTAGCAAATGCTTTTTACCAATTTCCATCGCAGTGTACTGAATTGGCAGACGAGCCACCTTAACACGTTGATAAACATACGGATTGTTTTTCACTGCTTTTTCGGCTTTGTCGAAAAGTTTGTTGTAATATTTCAGATTTTTTTCTGAATATAAGGTGTTTTCATGCGATGTTGGATGCTCGTATATATTGAGTTTTTCGCCTGATTTCAGAAGTTCTTTTTCTAAAGTATTTACATATTTCAAGATGTAGCTTGACGCATCGCCAAAGTATTTCTCAATAAAAACTCGTTTTGTCGAATCGAAATTAATATCAGGATTCCACAAGAGACGAGATATTAAATAACTTTTAAGTTCGGACATTTCGTGCCCTATAAGCGTGTTAGTCTGCTGAAAATGAGATTTTACATTGTATTCATTAAAAAACTTAATGTTGGGTTGCAAAACGTGCAAATTTGGGAAAGGATAAGAAAAATGAGCAAAATCGACTGTGTAATCCCATATCATAATATTATCGGTCAGTGCCGACCATTGCTTTATATCTTCGACAAAACTTGCACTTGAAGGATCTTCGGCAATAGGCATGCTTCTGTTTAACTCAATAGTACACAAAACGATTTGAACGTTTTTAGCGGGCTTTGTGTATTTCGGGGCTTTGCGAGTGTAGCTGTATGCTAATGTTGATATGACTTTATCGGGAAATTCGGCTGCAATTTTGTTGACAAACTGCAGGAGCAAACCCGAAGGACTGCCCTCTTTTTCAATCGTTCGAGTACATTTTTCGCACTTGCAATAAGAGTCGTTATCGTTTTGACTCACCGACCAATATTTACGGTCGGGTTGTTTAAACATTTCATGTTTTAATTTGGTTATTGCTCGGTTTAACACTTCAGGATTAGATAAACATAATTGAGTGGGATTATGCTTATTGTTGTAGTACGCGTATAATTCGGGATATAATTTAAAATATTTTTCCCAAGGGATAAGGTTATTGAATGTGTGGACGTAGTAGTTGTTTCCGAAAACTTCGTAAACATTATCCAAACGCATCCAATTTTTGTACTTTTCGTTGTCAACAAATCTTCCGTTTACGTTTCTGAAAACATTGTAGGGTTTGTCACTCAAATTAATATTTTCGGGAATAATAATCTCATTGAGCTCAGCTACAATTTCCACATCGGGAGCCAATACGTACGAGTTTAAATACTTTTCAATAAATTCAATAACTCCGTACAGAGTTCCTTTATCTGTACCACCTACAAAATATAAGTTGTTGTTATGGGCAAATACTTGAAACTCATCTTCTTGATAGCTGTCTTTGGTTTTATTATTTGTTTTGTTAAGCAACAAAGTATTTCCGATGCTAATTATGTTTTGGCTCTGCTGTTCGGTTTCTTGCAGACTCGGAACAACCACCCCTGTTGATTTAAAAATATATTCCTGCAAATATTCGGCTGCAGTGATATCCGACTGGCTAGCCGTTTGAGGAACAATAATAACGTAATCGGATTTGTTATCTTTTACGATTGTTAGGTTTTGAGCAAATGAGCTAATACCAAATAGCCAAAGTATAGTTATAGAAACAAACTTTAAAAGATTAATATTCATAATTGATTATTAAAACAGTTTTGAGGGATAAATTTTGTTATCGACAAGTTCTCCAATCTTGTTTACAACCGAAGGTTTGTCTTCTTTATAAGTAACTCCAAACCATTTGGCGTCAGAAGTTAGCACCTTGACAGATGCTTTATTGCTTTTGATAAGCAAATCTACTGCACTTGGAATATAAAATTCCGATTTTGGAGTATTTATGTTTTTGTCTAAGAAATCGATAAAAAGCGAATGAGTGAGGTCAAAGTACAAAGGCGTAAATCCCCAAAAGTTCATCGAAACTTTTGAGTCGAAATCCAGAGCAACCATATTTTCATTTTCGTCAATATATCCTATTATTCCGTCGTAATCTTTTATGTTTGTTCTTTCGGTGACAGAAATAAGAGTATCGTCGCTACTAACATTACAAACTCCACGTGATACGACACCATTTTCCGACAAGGTATTACCAACCTTATAAGCGACCATTGAAAATATGTTTTGCTGCGAGTCAGTTAAATTAGATAAATAATCACTCATAACTTTAAAAGCTCCAAAACCGTAGAAATCGTCACCGTTGATAACGGTAAAAGGTTCGTTAACAATGTTTCTAACACACAAAACGGCATGTCCTGTTCCCCAAGGTTTTTCTCTTTCTGGAGGTAGAACGTAACCTTCGGGCAAGTAGTCAAGTTCCTGAAAAACATAATCGACATTGATGTGTTTTCTCACCTTATCGATTATGATGTCGTTAAATTCTTTTTCAAAGTGTTTTCTGATAATAAAAACTATTTTGCCGTATCCACTTCTTATGGCATCAAATATAGAATAATCGATAATTGTTTCGCCGTTTGGACCAAAAGCGTCAATTTGTTTTAATCCTCCAAATCTACTACCCATTCCGGCTGCTAAAATCACTAAAGTAGGTTTCATAATATTAGAATTTATTTTGTCTTATGATACATTAAAAATTGCGTTCATTGTATTAGCATATGCACCCATAAGAGTGGTGTTTTCACCAATTTCGGAAGCAACTATATGTGCATCTCTTTTTATTTTTTGTAGTGCGTATTTATTTATGCTATGTTGAATAGGATCTGTAATAAAGTTTCCTGCAACACCCAAATCGCCACCTATGATAATCATTTCGGGATTGAAAAGGTGTATCAGAGTAGTAATTCCTAGTCCGAGACGCTCACCTATTTCAGCCAATTTTTGTATAGAAAAGAAATCTCCTTTTCTGGCTGCTTCTGTGACAATATTTGCATCTATTAATGATAAGTCATTGTTAACCAAGTTTCTTATTATACTATCGGATCCATTTGAAAGTTCGCTTATAATATTTTCAATCAGTACTCTACCCGATGCTACTGTTTCAAGACAACCTATTTTACCGCAGCGACAAAGTTTACCGTCGGGTTGAACTTGAATATGTCCGAATTCACCGGTATATCCGGATGTTCCGTGGTATAGTTTGCCATTGACAATAATTCCTAATCCGACACCCGACCCAACTGTAAGGTATAAAACGTTTTTCTTTCCATTTGCTTTACCAAAGTACAATTCACTCAAAGTCATAGCTTTAGTGTCGTTTATAACAAATGCAGGAAAATTCAATAATTCTTTAAAAATAACATGAGCCGGTTCGTCTTCTTTCAGATACGAGTAACTCATCCCAGTTTTTATATTTATCAGTCCCGGAATTGCAATACCTGCTCCAACTATTTTATCGGTATTAATTTTTGAATCTGACAAATATTTATTCACTTCTACCTTGATGAAAGATAATATGTCGTTAGTGGTTTCAAATCCTTCATTTATTGTTTTCACTTCAATTTTAGGATTACAAACAAAATCGTATAAACATATTTTTGTGTAATATCTGCTTATGTCCAATGCTAAAACGTATTTAGCTTCAGGGTTAAGCCCGTAGTAGTTAGGACGCCTTCCGCCTTTTGAGGCTCCTTCTCCCAAATTGACAACTAAATTATCTTCGTCAATTAACGATTCAACAGCTCTGGTAATTGTAGGAGTGCTGTGTTCTAGGTAGCCACTGAGATCGGGGATGGATTGCTTACCATTTTTATATAAAAAACGAAGAATTTCTAATTTGAGCTGCCTTTTTCTTTCGTAAACAAATTTTTTATTTGCATCTTGTGGTAATAATATTGTTGTGTGCATGATAATTTTATTAGTAATAATTTTAGTTTTTTTACAAAAATATAAAAAGATAGCGAACCTTATCAAATTTTTTCCAATGTTTTTATAAATATATTAATTTTGGAATGAATTTTAACAATATTATTGATGAGTTTTATAAAAAATAATTGTAGAGTAACGTTTTTGTTAGTATTTTTCCTTCTTACTTTGTTCGGTTGCAATAAAGCTATGGGACAGTACGCTAATAAAAACATTATGGGCATTTCTGTAGGTGCCGGATATAATAGATTAAAACTTGTTGAGAAAGGTAATATTCAAATTCCTAATTCCGATAGCATTAAAAAATTTACTCCTGCTCTAGTTATTACTGCCGGTGCTACATACGAAATACCTATTAATTTTTTAAACGACAGGTTTAGTGTTTTTAATGAGTTGTCGTTCAGTAATTTTAAAACTTCATACAATAAAAAATTCTCTAATGATATTGGCAACAACCTAACCGAACACATATCCGAAGACATCAATATAACCTTAAATTCTATAACCTTGAGTAATGTTGTAAAATATTCGTTTTCGGATAAGGAGTTTAAACCTTTTGTTGGTGTCGGTATATACAACACTTTTATTATTCCTTCGGTAAACAAATATGAAATAAACAAAACTATTGTCGGCGATACTACACTTTTTACTTCATACACTTCGGAAGCTATTCCTAAAATTACCGTACATGGGTTTATGATGCTTGTTTCGGCTGGAATTAATTATAGAAATTTTGGATTTGAACTTAGATTTGACCCTGGTTTCAATTATTCCAACAAATTTCAATTCCATGCTTATGCAAGTACATTTTATGGTGTTATTAATATTCGCTTTTTCCGACCATAAAATATAATTGGGCAAAAAATGTGAAAATAATCTTTGGTTTAAGAAAAAAATATTAATTTTGCAAAATCAAATTTGGCTTCGTAGCTCAACTGAATAGAGCATCTGACTACGGATCAGAAGGTTGCAGGTTTGAATCCTGCCGAAGTCGCCTAGCAATTGGCAATGAACAATTAGCAATTAGCAATTGTGGACGGTGACGAGTGGTGAGTGATGAGTGATGAGTGATGAGTGATGAGTGAATGAAGCGTTACACTGACTAATAATAACCGTTTCTTATTTCCAATTTTTAATTTCTAGTCCTAGAAACCACGTAACTCGTAACCCGTAACACGAAACACCCACCACCCATCACCAACCACCAATCACTATTTTTACCTCCATTTTGTATTTTCGCAAAAAAAAGTAAATTTGCAGGCATTTACGTTTGATATCTTAATGCAAAATTTATATGTATTTTCTACATCCTAATATATTGTATGGTCTCTTTTTGATAGCAATACCTATCATTATTCACTTTTTTAATTTTAGGAGATATAAAAAAATATATTTCAGCAATGTAGAGATAATCAAGAAGTTAGACAAAAAAACAGAAAAGAGAAGGAAGTTAAAACAATTGCTTATATTAATTTCTCGAATTTTAGCCATATCGTTTATAGTCTTAGCATTTGCACGACCTGTTTTCAAAAATCATGATGCAGAAAAAATTGCTGAATCTCGCAAAGCTATTACTTTGTTTATCGACAATTCGTATAGTATGGATGCCAATAGCGGTAATATTTCGCTACTTACAGTTGCAAAGCAGTACGGCAAACAAATAATCGATGCATACGATACCGACGATGTTTTTCAGGTTCTAACCTGCGATTTTGAGGGTAAACACCAAAGGTATTACAACAAGGAAGAAATAAATTTGCTGATAAACGATATTAATTTTACTTCTAAAAGAAAAACCATATCGGAAGTGTATCAACGCATAAAGGGTATTCAGCAACAAAACAAAGTGAATAACGTAACTCTTTACGTTATTTCCGACTTTCAAAAAAATGCTTTCGATTTTGAAAATCTGCCTGCAGACTCTACAATGAGCGTGTATTTTATACCTGTAAAATCTACTTCTAAAAATAATTTGCATATAGATTCAGTTTGGTTCGAAACTCCTTTTATTCAAGCAAATACAACTTTAAAAGTGAGTGTTCTGCTTGCCAATAGTTCTGACCAGAAAATTGAAAAAATTCCTTTGAGATTGTACATTAACGGTCAGCAAAAATCAATTTCAAGCATTGACATCAATCCTGAAGAAAAAAAGGTAGTTGAAGTTCCATTCTCAACAGGTAATAATAGCTTGATATACGGACATTTTGAAATAGACGATTATCCAATAACTTTCGACGATAAGTTATATTTTGCTTGTATGCTAAATCCTATAACTAATTTATTGGTTATTAACGATTTAAAGGATAACATTTTTCTAAACAAGCTATATGCAAACGATTCGTTAATCAATTACGAAGTCCAGAATATAAAATCGCTCAATTACACAAATTTGAATAAGTACAATACAATAATACTCAACGAAATATCGGCTTTAACGTCGGGTTTTGTAAATGAAATAGCCAAATATGTTAACCTTGGTGGTAATCTTGTAGTTTTACCAAATACTAAGTCGGATCCCGATATTTATAAAAACTTGACAACAGCTTTAAAAACAGCTAATTATTCAAGTTTAGACACATCTAAAATCGCAATTTCTTCATTGCAAAGCAGTTCACCACTTTTCCAAAATGTGTTTCAAAAGGACGTGCAATCGCAATCAGATTTGGGTTCTGTGAGCCAATTTCTAAATTTTAGCAATATCCCCTATTCTGCTCAAGAGATAATGCAGTTGGCAAACCAAAAGCCGTTTTTATTGGCTCAACAATCGGGTAATGGCTACGTTTATCTTTTTGCAACCGCAATGAACCAAAATTGCACTGATTTTGTCAGCAATCCGCTGTTTGTACCTACATTCTACAACATTGCAATAAACACACCGGCAACGTATAATTTGTACTACACAATTGGAAATACGCAAGTTTGCGATGTTAAAACTGAAATTCCTATTACCGAAAAAAATATTGAACTTAAGGCAATTAACAAAAATATTGTCAGCATACCCGACGTTATTACTGTTGGTAATATTGCCAAAATAAGCATAAACAACGATATTATTGATGCCGATAATTATTATTTATTGCAAAATAATGAAGCAATCGCCACGCTAGCATTTAACTACAACCGTTTGGAAAGCGATTTGAAAACGTTTAGCAAAACCGAAATAAACGATAATGTGAAAAAACTATCGTTTTCCGACAAAGATGTTTTATACGAAAAAGAAATTAACATAAAAGATGTTATAATTTCGAGAGAAAAAGGCAACGAAGTCTGGAAAATTTGTATAATTATGGCGTTGGTGATGTTGTTGACAGAAATATTATTAATCAGATTACTTAAATAAAAAGATATAACTATATATGAGTTTTGACGATTTAGATGATACATTTGAAACCTTTGATGAACAAGACGACAGTAACGAAATGCTGGAATCTGACGATGACAAATCTGCAGACAATTCCGATGAGTTTGTTCAGACGACTTATTTGTCGGGAATGTATAAGAATTGGTTTTTAGATTATGCCAGTTACGTTATTTTAGAGAGAGCTGTCCCCGAAATGCCCGATGGATTAAAGTCGGTGCAAAGGCGTATATTGCATAGCATGTACGAGCTTGAAGACGGCAGATACAACAAGGTTGCAAATATTATAGGTAACACAATGAAGTATCACCCGCACGGAGATGCTTCTATTGGTGATGCTTTGGTTCAGTTAGGACAAAAGGATTTACTCATTGACACGCAAGGTAACTGGGGAAATATTTTAACAGGCGATTCGGCTGCTGCTCCAAGATATATTGAAGCACGTTTGTCGAAATTGGTTTTGGATATTGCTTTCAACCCTAAAATTACCGAATGGAAACCAAGCTACGATGGCAGGAACAACGAACCTGTACATTTACCCATAAAATTTCCCGTACTATTAGCTCAAGGAGCCGAAGGCATTGCTGTTGGTTTAGCATCTAAAATACTTCCGCACAATTTCAACGAACTTATTGATGCTTCCGTTGCATTTTTGCAAAACAAACCTTTCGTTCTGTACCCGGATTTTCCTACAGGCGGTATGGCAGATGTATCTAAGTACAACGACGGTCTGCGTGGCGGTAGAGTCAGAATTAGGTCAAGAATAAATCAAATTGATAAAAGAACTTTATCTATTACCGAAATCCCTTTCGGAATAACCACTTCTTCGCTAATCGACAGTATTATCAGCGCCAACGATAAAGGAAAAATTAAGATTAGAAAAATAGACGACAATACGGCTCAAAATGTTGAAATAATTATCCACTTGCCAGCGGGTGTATCGCCAGACCAAACCATTGATGCTTTGTATGCTTTTACTTATTGCGAACGTTCGGAATCGCCGAATGCTTGTGTTATTTTAGATAAAAAACCACAGTTTATCGGTGTTTCGGAAATGCTTAAGTATTTTACTCTTAATACGAAAAAACTTTTGGAAATTGAGTTGGGAATTAGAGCTAAAGAGCTGATGGAAAGCATTTTATACAATTCGTTGGAGAAAATTTTTATCGAAAACCGAATTTATCATCAAATTGAAGAATGCGAAACTTGGGAATCGGTTTTGCAAACCATTGACGAAGGTCTTGAGCCTTATAAAAGTCAGTTCTATCGCGAAATAACCGAAGATGACCTTGTAAAACTTACGGAAATAAAAATTAAACGAATTTCGAAATATAATTCCTTTAAAGCCGACGAAATTACTAAAAAATACGCTGACGAACTTAAACAAGTTCAGCACGACATCAGCAATATAACTGACTATACCATAAGCTATTACAAAAAAATAAAGGAAAAATACAGCAAAGGAAGAGAGCGTAAAACAGAGCTACGTAGTTTCGACACTATTGAAGCTACGACAGTTGCAGCTGCTAACGAAAAACTGTACGTAAACCGCGAAGAAGGTTTTATTGGCACTGGTATCAAAAAAGACGAATACGTGTGCGAATGTTCTAGCATTGATGATATTATTGTTTTTCACGAAGAAGGAACATTCATGGTCACAAAAGTCAGCGATAAGGTTTTTGTCGGCAATAATATTATACATGTCGATGTTTTCAAGAGAAACGACGAACGTACCATTTACAACATGATTTACCAAGACGGCAAAAATGGCACATCGTATGTGAAAAGATTTTTCGTTAGTGGAGTAATCAGAGATAAATTGTATAGCTTAACAAGCGATAAGCCCGGTACTAAAGTGCTTTACTTTACGGCAAATCCGAATGGCGAAGCCGAAATTGTAAAAGTTCAGCTTAAACCTGCTCCGCGCTTAAAAAAGCTTGATTTTGAATTTGATTTCTCAGAGTTGGCTATAAAAGGCAGAACTGCTAAAGGTAACATATTGAGTCGCAAAGTTGTAAGAAAAATCACTCAAAAAGAAAAAGGCGTTTCAACCTTAGATGCTATCAGCATTTGGTTTGACGATGCTGTTTTAAGACTTAATACCGAAGAAAGGGGAAAATATTTAGGCGATTTTGATGAAGACGAAAAAATTATCACAGTCAATAAAAATGGCGAGATTAGACTTATGACTTACGAGCTTACAAACCGTTTTGACGACGATTTGATTTTGATTGAAAAGTACAATCCCGAAGTGCCAATTACTTCCATTTATTATTACGCCGCTAGAAAAACCTTTTATATCAAGCGGTTTATGCTGGAAGACACCGACAAAAAGCAAATTGCATATCCTGAAGACGAAGGCAATTATTTTGAAAATATCTCCATCGATAAATATCCTGTCATTAATATTCAATTCGACCATAAAGTAAATAAAAAACAAATTGAACCTGAGACTATTAAGGTGAAGGATATCGTTGATGTAATGAACATTAAAGCAAAAGGCAAAAAGATTTCGCAACATGCAATAAGAGATATAATTTGGCTTGAACCTGAACCTGATGAAGATGAAAAGAAAGACGAAGTTATAGATAATGAAGTTGAAACTTCTGAAGCTGAAATTGATGCTAACGCTGAAACTGAAGTCAAAGTTGAAGTTGAAACAAAGATTGAAAATACAAGTGAAACAAAATCGGAGAGTTCAGATAAAAATATTGATGATAAAGATAGAGATACCGAAAAACACAAGGGTAAACAAATGACTTTGTTCGACTAATATTTGTAAACTTAAAGTTTGCTATGTACAACAAAAAAACATTTAAACTTGCTATTGTCGCTATTGTTTTACTGATAACTTACAGTTGTTCAGTCGAATACAAAGTTGCAAGAGAATTTGTCAAAAACAGAAGTCAGGTTGATATTTTGCTCATGGTTGACCCTTTTGTTGATATGTACAATCAAACTATTGAGATAGATTCTACAGTATATTACACTGATTATCAATTAGATTCAATTGCATGGTATAACTCCAAAATTGTTCAATTTGTCGATAAGGACAAATTTATAAACGCTTACAAAAACAAGTTGATAAGCGAACTAAAAAGATACGGTGTAAGAGTTATTGAAGAAGATAATATTAATACTTACTTCAACTCCGAAAGTAAAAGCAGTTGGTTAATTAACGTGTCGGAATTTCAAGTGATGGAGTCGTATTTTTATCAGCCAGTTTTCAAGATGGATGCTACCGAATACGATGATGAGTATATTAAATTGTATAGTTTAGATTTTTCTTTATGGTTTGAAATAACTAAAATGAACTCCAATATTAACGAAAAAATCAATCTCGACGGCTACGTTGAAGAAGATTTTGAGCAAGACACGTATTACGGTATCAATTATGTAAACAGAATTTTCCCCGATGATTTATACAATATTGCCGATTCCTACGGAGAAATGCACGCACAATATATTTTTGATTATTTGCTAAACAATTACATTAAACGAAACACTAAATCCGACACTACAAAAAATTATTATTACCACTACGAACCGTCATTTAAGCTGCTTTTCAAGACTGCCGATTAATAATATTTGCCTTTTTACCTTATCAAGTTTACAAATTTATAAAATAGCATTAGCAAAATACAGATAGATAACAGCACCAATAATTTTTTCTGAATTGTTTTATCAATATTTCTTGCAGCTTTGGTTCCAAAAAACACTCCCAACAACGCTCCTACGGCAATAAGCAGTCCTGTTTTATAGTTAACCAAACCATTTATCGAAAGACTTATCAGTCCGGAAGTTGAAGAAAAAATAACAAAAAATAAACTTGTGCTGACCGCCTTTTTTACATCGTAGCGGAAAAATACGATTAAGGTAGGCAAAATTATTATAGCTCCACCTACTCCAACGCTGATACAGATAAGTCCCACAATTAGACCCAACAAAAACAGCAATCCTTTCGACTCAATGGGAGCTTTATCGGTAGTATAAGACATATTGGTCAGCATTTTAATTACATTAAACAGTTGAATAGCAATTAAAATACATAACAATACAATTTCAGGTGCAAGTTTCATCACGAAACCGCTGCTCAAAGCACCCACAAACCCACCTAATCCCAAGATAATAGCGGGCTTTACTTCAAACATTTTATGTTTAATATTTATTAAAGAGCCGAAAACGGAACCTAACATCATTGGTATAATAGCAATACCAACCGATTCGCTCATTGAATAGCCGAATAAAAGCATTATGGGAACAAGTATTGTCCCGCCGCCAATGCCAAAAAAGCCCGATAAAAACCCTATAAAAATTCCTAAAGCTATTAATAATAATATTTCTACCATAAATAATTACATCGTTAAATTACGCGAATATGGCTTAACGGACATGTCAGAAAAGTCATTGTTTATATATTTAAAATGACCGGCAATTGCAACCATTGCAGCGTTGTCGGTAGTAAACTGGAAGTCAGGAATATAAACCTTACATTGCATAGTAGTTTGTAGTTTTTTTATCTCTTTTCGTAGCTCCGAATTAGCCGAAACGCCACCTGCTATAGCTACGTGTTTTATTCCCGTCTGCTCAATTGCCAAATACAATTTTTGCATAAGTGTACTAATTATTGCCTTTTGGTACGAAGCACAAATATCATAAACGTTTTCGACGATAAAGTTTTCATCTTCCTTGAGTTTATCTCTCAAAAAGTAAAGCAACGAAGTTTTTAACCCGCTAAAACTATAATTCAAATCGTCAATTCTCGGTTTTGCAAACTCAAAAGCATCAGGATTTCCCAATTTGGCATATTTATCAATAATGGGACCACCAGGATATGGTAAATCCATCATTTTTGCAGCTTTGTCAAATGCTTCGCCGGCAGCATCATCAATAGTTTGACCCAAAATTATCATATCATCGTAGTTTTTGACTTCTACAATTTGAGTATGTCCGCCCGATACGGTTAAACATAAAAACGGAAAAGGCGGATTTTCCCTGTCGGGAGATTCAATAAAATGAGCAAGCACGTGAGCTTGAAGGTGATTTACAACAATAATCGGAATATTCAAGCCCATTGCAAAAGCTTTCGCAAAGCTGGTTCCAACCAATAACGAACCCAATAATCCTGGTCCTAACGTAAAAGCAACAGCATTGAGTTGTTTTTTATCTATTCCTGCAACTCTTAGGGCTTTATCTATCACAGGAATTATATTCTGCTGATGAGCTCTTGAAGCCAACTCGGGCACTACTCCACCGTACTCTTCGTGCACCTGCTGATTGGCTATGATATTCGATAACATTGTTCTATCTCTTATCACAGACGCAGACGTATCATCGCAAGAAGACTCAATTCCTAGTATGAATATTGGCATAATATTTTATTGTTTCATCTAAAAAATATAATACTTTGAGTATTTTTGTAATCAAATTGCAAAATTATTAAAAAATTTAACTCCATACTAGTAGGAATATTTGTAGCAATTTTGTTGCTTCCGATATTTATATTGACTGCTATTAGAACCACAGCGGTACACAATTACCTTGCCTATAAAGCAGCAAATTATTTGTCGGAAGAGCTTAAAACCGAAGTTAAAATCGAAGGTTTTTATTTCAACTTTTTACTGCATCCTGTTTTCAATAATATTTTGATACTAGACCAAAATGGAAATATTTTATTAAGTGCCGATAAATTAGAAGCTAATTTAAAAAAAGTTGAAATTGCTAAGCAACGTATAGTTTTGAGAAATGTTGAAATCGTTAATGGTGATATTAACTTGTGCAAATACAAAAACGATTCTACGCTTAATCTAAAATTTATTATCGACTATTTTTCTTCTCCTAAGGAAAAAGCTACAGAAAAAGCACCTTGGATTATTGCTCTTCAAGGTGTTTCGATAAAAAATACGCATTTTAGCTTCAACAACTACAATACCGAATACGTCAACGATGGTACGGTTGATTATGCGCATTTGGATTTATCGAATCTTAATATTGATATAAACAATGTTAGCATTATTGAAGATAAAATTAAAGCCAATATCAAAAACCTGTCTTTTGCTGAGCAATCAGGTTTTACACTAAACAAGTTTAAGGCAGATGCTTTTGTTTCGAGCAAGACAATTGATTTAAAAAACTTGATAATTGAAACAAACGGCAGCTCCTTGGATATGAATTTGGTGTTTCAGTACGACAGTTGGAAAAGTTATAATAATTTTCTTGAAGACGTTTATATTAATAGCAACATTAAAAAGAGTAAATTAGACGTAAACGATATAACCTATTTTGCAGGTTCATTAAAGGGAATGCGAGAAGTTATTAACATATCGGGAAAAGTTAGCGGACCAGTTGCTATGCTCAGTCTGAAAGATTTTAACTTGTCGTACAACGAAAACACCAAATTTTTGGGAGACATCAGAATTACAGGTTTGCCAGATATTAATGAGACCTTTATTCGCTTAAAAATCAACAAACTTACTTCAAGCGCATCTGACCTTGCAAGTATAAGTCTTCCTTCTCGTGGCGAGCCTAAATATCTTGAATTGCCACAGCAAATTATGAGTGTTGGAGACATTTCGATTGAAGGCAAATTTGCAGGTTTTATCAATGATTTTGTTGCCGAAGCCGAGATCAATACAGATATTGGTGCTATTAAAACCAACTTATTACTTACCAATAATTCAAATCCCGATTTAATAGCTTATAACGGATCAATTTCGTCATATAATGTTGATATTGGCAAACTGATTAATAACAATATTTTGGGTGAAATTAGCTTTAATGGAGACGTATCAGGAAAGGGCTTGAATATTAATAATGCCGACATAAAATTTGACGGAAAAGTTGATAAGTTGAATTTCAAAGACAATGATTTTAACGACATACAAATAAATGCAAAACTTAAAAATAAAATTTTTGAGGGAAAAGTCTTTTTAGATGATGAATTGGCGGGCATTGATTTCGATGGCAGGTTAAACCTTAACGGTTCATCGCCCGATTTTAATTTTATTGCTGATCTGAAAAACATCAACTTATCGGCTATAAATCTGATGCCACGAGAAGATAATTGTGTTTTTTCAACCACAATATCTACTCAAATTGTCGGCAACGACCTTGATAGCTTAAACGGATCAATCACCTTTAAAAACACCGATTTTAACTATAAAAATAAAAACGTAAAATTTGATAATATTGTTGTTGCCGTCGATGATACAAAACCCTTTCAGAAAAAATTAAGCCTTAAAAGCGATTATTTTAGTGCTAATATTTCTGGAAACTACAATTACAATAATTTTAAAGAATACTATAATATTATAGTAGACAACTATATTCCTTCTGTGAGCAAATCCGATACTATTGTTGAACAATATTTGCAAGATTATTTCAACTTTAATGTCAACCTAGACAACGTTAAGCCACTGACAGATATGTTTGTCCCCAAGTTGTACATTTCCCCACAAACTTATATTAGCGGATATTTAAATTGCAACCAAAATGCTATTGATATTAAAACCAAAACCGACTTAATACAATACGCTAATATTTCGTTTTTTGATGCAGATATTGATATAAACAATAATAATTACACCGACATTATCGATGCTAATATTACCGCAAAAGCTATTGTGCCATCAAAAACTAACAGGATTGACACCACATTTTACATTTTCGAAAACTTTAATACTAAAGTTTATATAGTTGATAACAGAATTACGTATAATATTTTGTGGGACAATCGCGATTATTCTGCCGATAATGGAAATATTGTCGGACACATTGATTTGAAGCATTATCCGAAAATGGAAATTATTAATTCCAATAGCTATATTACTTACCACGATTCAACATGGAATTTATTTCCAAACAGTAAAATAACTATCGATAGCAATGCCATACTCGTTGATAATTTCGGTTTGTTCCACAACAAACAAAAACTTGCTTTAAACGGAGTTATTTCGCCTGATATAAATGATGAAATACTTGTAAACATCAGTAATTTCGACGTATCTATTATCGACTTTCTAACAGTTGAAAAAAACATGGATTTCGACGGAATTATAACCGGTTCGGCAAAAGTGGCTTCCGTTCTAGGTTCACCACGATTAGATGCCGACTTCTACTTAGATAAATTTGGCTTTAACGGCGAAAGATTGGGTTCTGCTAAAATTTTGAGCATTTGGGATAATATACACAGTGAATTAAACCTTGATGTTCAGGTTGTGTACAAAGGAAACTTCAGCACTTACTACCCAATAAAAGTATTGGGAAAGGTTATGCCGTACAATAAAGCTGATAATTTTGCTTTAGATATAGAAATGGATAACTTTAACATTTCGACGTTAGAACCCTTTACCGAAGGTACTTTTTCTAGAATTAGAGGTTTAGCTTTAGGAAAATTAAACCTCAGCGGTACATTTAGTGAACCAGTTTTGTTAGGAAATCTTAGTCTGATGCGTTCGGAATTTCTTATTGATTATCTTAAAACCTCGTACTCGTTCACGGGTAATATTAATCTGGCTGAAGACAAAATTTGGTTCAAAGATATTACTCTTACCGACTCTATTGGTAAGACAGGTATTGCCAGCGGTGCTATTTATCACAAGAATTTTTCAGACCTTACAACAGATATTAATATTGTGGCGAAAAACTTATCCGCATTAAACACCGAATATTCACCCGACCAATTCTTCTACGGCAAAGCTATTGTTTCGGGCTTAGTCGATATTACAGGTCCGTTTGACAATCTTAATATGGACATAAAGATAAGAACCGAACAAGGTACTGATGTTGTAATACCGCTTAACAGTTCTACAAGTATTAACGATAATGATTTCATTATTTTCAGAAATTCTGAAGAAAGTGATTCAATAACATTCGACCATTTTGTTAATGAAAAAGGCGGTTTAAATGTCTCTTTAGGTATTGAAGCTAATCCTAACGCCAAATTAGGCATTGTTTTGCCCAACCAATTAGGTGATATAGAAGTAACAGGTGAAGGTAATATTGCTATAGATGTTAATACCAAAGGCGGCTACGCTATGCACGGTGAATACGTTATGGAAAAAGGGGTTTTTAATTTCAATTTTGAAAACATTTTAAAACGCACGTTTTCAATAAGTAGTGGTAGCTCAATAACTTTCAACGGAAGCCCCTTAGATGCAAACGTAGATATTTCGGCTGTGTACAAGTTACGTACTTCGGTTAATACTCTACCTGGAATGAGTGAGTACGGCGATGTTAGAGTGCCCGTTAATTGCGTTCTTAAAATGAAAAACAATTTGTTTAATCCCGACTTAAGTTTCACAATAGATTTACCTGATGTTGATAATGAAATACGACAAAAAATATTTAGCGTTATCGATACATCAAGCGTTACGGCAATGAATCAGCAAATGATTTCTTTGCTGGTGCTTAATAGTTTCAGTTCAAATAGCGGTGTAATGCTTGCCGAAACAGGAATTTTATCATCAACCGAGCTTTTTACAAACCAAATAAACAATTGGTTATCGCAAATTTCAAAAGACTTTGATATTGGTGTTAAATATCGCCCGGGTTCTGATATATCTACACAGGACTTGGAATTGGTATTGTCAACGCAGTTGTTTGATAATAGAGTTACTATTAACGGTAGTTTCGGTAGTTCTTATAGCGCTTCTACACAGTCGAACAGATGGATTGGGGACATGGAAGTTGAAGTTAAAATCACGCCTGACGGCAGACTCAGAACTAAAGTCTTTAACAGAACAAATACCGCTTTAAGTTACATTACCGAGCAATCGCCTTATACACAAGGAGTTGGAATATATTACCGCCGCGAGTTCGATATTATTAAAGAATTTTTCAAAAACAAAAGTCAGAATGCCAGAAACAAATAATTTGCTAATTTACAAATCATCGGCGGGTTCGGGTAAGACTTACACTCTAGTTTTGCAATATCTGCAATTGGCATTGACCGACATAAATAATTTCGGAAAAATCATTGCTGTTACCTTTACCAACAAAGCTGCCGAAGAAATGAAGCAGCGTGTTCTGATGTACTTGAACCATTTAGCAAATCCCGAAAAGTATAAAAACACCGCAGCTAATACTACTTTGCTTAGAACATTGTGCGAGAATTTGAATTTATCGCCACAACAAATAAGCGAAAAAGCCAAAGAATGCTTGTTTGAAATCATTCACAATTACGATAACTTTTCGATGAAAACCATTGATAGTTTTTTGGTACAAGTTGCTCGAAGTTTCAACAAAGACCTTAACCTACCCTACAACTTCGCAATAGAACTCGAAAATAAAGTCATAATTGATGAAGCTATCGACAATGTTTTCTCTAAAATTAACAGCGAAAACACAGAAATAACAGACATTTTGCTCGACTATACCTATAATAGGATAGAAGATGAAAAACGTTGGAATTTTAAATTAGGTCTAACTAAAAGTGCCGAATTTTTATTCGACGAAGGTACAGTGCCTTATCTTGAAAAACTCTCGTCGGTTTCATACGATGAAATGAAGAGCATTAATGATGCCATGCGTAAATATATTGATAACAAAGAAACGGAGCAATTAAATTTTGGTAAACAAGCTATTAAATTGCTGGCAGATAATAATATTTCTTCCGACGACCTACGACATACAACAAGAGGTGTTTACAGTTATTTGAAAAAGGCTGAATTTACTACTCCGGGAGTTAGAGCTTTAGAAGCATATAACGAAGATAAATGGCTGAGAAATGGCGTTAGTCAGGATGTTATTGACAGGTTTAATTTAATTTATTATGAGCTTAACCAACTGCTTGGGCAAATGATTAATGCTACTTCCGATGAAGAGATGTCAAAGTACAATTTGTATAAAATCCTCACCGATAACAACTACAATCTGTTGCTGTACCGACTTCTGTTATCCGAAATTAACGACATCTACGAAGTAAAGAAAATCGTACATTTATCGGAGATTAACAAAAATATATCAAAAATTGTTACCGAAGAACCTGTCCCTTTTATCTACGAGAAAATTGGCACCTACTATAAGAATTTCTTAATCGATGAGTTTCAGGATACTTCCGAATTGCAATGGATAGAATTTATCCCGCTGATTAGCAACTCTTTGGCATCAGGAAATAAAAATCTGATAGTCGGCGATGCTAAGCAATCTATTTATCGTTTCAGAAACAGTAATGTTCAGCAATTCGTGTCGCTACCCAAACTTCCTGAAAATTTTAAAAATACCGCTGTTTACGACGAAGAACAAAACTTAGAGCAAAACGCTGAGATAATTGTATTGGATAACAATTACAGGTCGAAAAAAGAAGTTGTGAACTTTAATAATGAGTTTTATAAGTTTTTGTCGGAAACTCAATCTGATTTTATAAAAGAAGTATATAAAGATGTTGAGCAAAAAGTTGGTAGCGACAAACAAAACGGTGGTTATGTGCAAATTACATTTGTAGAAAAAAACAGCGGCAAAACTGGTGATAATTACAATCCAAACGATGAAGACACAAACGAAGATGAAATAGAAGAAGAAAACGTATTTTCGGCACACACGTTAAACATTATTAATCGGGCTATTGAAAACAATTTCAATTACAGCGATGTAGCAATATTGGTCGAGACGAATGTACAAGCACAATCGGTGGTCGATTTTCTTTATAAAAATAATATTCCATCGTCAACAACTTCAAATTTAAAATTAAAAACTTCCAAAAAAGTTCAGTTCATCAATAATATGCTTAGTTATATTGTTGATGATAGTGATATTGTTACAAGTGCAGGCATCTTAGCTTACTTAACCGAAAGTAAACTTATTGATAAACCTTTTGTAGAAGTAATCAATCAGCTTAAAAAAAGCAATTTGATTTCGGTATTGCAAAATAACGGTTTTAATTTTAACTTAAATATGATTCAAGGGATTGCCGTGTACGAAATTGTAGAATACATTATCAATACTTTTAATCTCAACACCCAACCCGACCCTTTTATTGATGCTTATCGCGATTTTATTTGCAAATCGGCTAACGCTAATAACAATAATATAATCGATATATTGGCAGATTGGGAATTGCGAAAAGAAAACATAGCAATATCAACTCCCGACAATTCCAATGCGGTTAATGTGCTTACAATTCACGGCTCCAAAGGTTTGGAGTTTCCGATTGTAATTTGGCTGGTTTTCGAAAACAAAAAACGTAAATATTCCAAAGATTATTCATGGATTTTACACAGCGACGAAATTGTAAAAGACGAGACTCTTTTTCTGTACAAAAACAACGATAAATTAAACCCCTTCTCATATATTTCCGACTCGGAGCAAAAATACACCGAATTGGAAAAAATAAACAAGATGTACGTAGCCACAACGCGTGCTGCCGAACAACTATATATTATCGCCATTAAACCTGAAAAAAAAGTAAATACACTTGAGTACATTTACAAACCCGAATATGTTTTAAAAGAATTTGTAGAAAGCAAAATCTGCAATTTTGTTACCGATGACGAAATTACATACAGCATAGGAAACGTACTTCCAAAAGTCGATAAAAAACAAACAATTCAACCTGCCTTTAAAATCGACTCATTTCCTAATTTTAAATCGTGGAAAGAAAATATTATAGTTGCACCGGTTTCGTCTAAAAAATATTCCGAAAGTAATGCTGAAAACGATTGGGGCAATTGGTTACATAGTATTTTGTCGGATGTAAATTCTAATACCGATATTAAAAAAGCAATAGACTCTCAACTTTTGCAATATAAAATCACACCCGAGCAACTTTCTGAAACAGAAGATATTATCCGACAAGTAACAGAACATGAATTGTTGAGCAAATATTTTAACGATTCGTCGTGGAAAGTTTTATCCGAAATTGAAATTGTTGAACCTTCTGGAAAAATTCATCGTCCCGACAAAATATTTGTCAAAAATAATAATGCCGTGCTTTTGGAATTTAAAACAGGTAAAGAATTACCAGAGCATAAGCAGCAAATATTAAGATATAAAACTCTATTAAATCAAATGAATTACCAAATTGGGAATTGTTATCTGATTTATTTGCATAATCCTATAATTTTACAAAATATAGAATAATTTCAACTATAATTTTTTTTTAAAACCCTCACAATAAAACTTTTATTTGTCTTAAAAACATCTTCGAACCAGCGACTAAATCAAAAAAACATACAAGCAAGAAAAAAAAATTAGCTCAAAAATGAAAAAAAACATCAAAGATTATAAATATATTGAAAAGATATATTACTTTTGGGGATATATTTAAACCAATACCGTTATGAAGAATATTATTTTTATTTTAATTATTACTATCAGTGTTTTTTTCTGTAATGCACAGGAAAATGAACGTTTTGAATTAAATAATAAAAACACTAACACAACCATTTCGGAATGTGATGATGTTTCAAATTTACAGTATTACCAAAAAGGGAGTTCAATAAATCTGAGTTGGGATGTACCCGGACAAATTGATTTATCACATAGCGACGATTTTGACGGCGACGCTATTGGGTCAAGTCTAGATTTTACTGTTGGTCATAAATTTGAGCCTGAAGATTTAGAAGATTATGTTGGCTACAAAATAATAAAAATATCATTTGTGCCCAATGAGGAAGGGCAATGTATTTATACTGCTAAAGTTTGGAAAGAAACCAAAGGTGTATTAGAAGTTGTTGCAAGTCAACCAGTAGAACATATCGAAGCTGAAGAGTGCGCAACTGTTACACTCTTAGAACCTATAATTATTGATGATATTTCTACATATTTTTTTGGTTATAATGTAAAAAATGGCACTTTTCCTGCAGGTGTAGATGAAGGTCCTGCAGTTGTCGGCAAAGGCGACTTATGCTATAATTCCACCCATGGATGGGTGAGCGTTTATGAACAAACAGGAGGAAGCATAGATTGCAATTTCTGTATTAAGGCGGAAATAATACCTGATTCAAGCGATAACTTTCCAATAGGATATAATGTTTTACGTAACGATACTTTGCTTAACTACGTAACTCTTTCGGCATATAAAGATGAAAATGTTTATATTGGTGAACATGAATATTGTGTAGAAGCGGTTTACTACAATTGCTATTCAAAGTATGAGTGCATATCGGTAGATGTGGAATATAGTTCTGTTGAAACACAAAAATCCGAATTTTCAATTTATCCAAATCCTGCAAATAATTATTTAAACATTGTTGGTGGCAACTTTAATGCAGTAAAAATCTATAATTCAATAGGCAAACTAGTTGGTGTTTATGATTATACTACTAAAATTGATATCTCTAAATACCCAAGAGGTTTATACATTGTAGAAATAATTAATGGAAGCAGGATTCACAGAGAAAAAATCATAAAACGATAATACAAAAAGTTAATTATCCATTAAGAATATTGAGATAGAAAAAGAAAAAATTAACAAGAAATACTTGTTAATTGATAAAATTATATTACCTTTGCAAACCAAATTAGAAAAGTAAAAAAATGGCAAAGAAAGTAAAAGAAGCAAGAGTTCAGGTAATTTTAGAATGCACCGAGCACAAAGAAAGTGGCATGCCCGGTACATCTCGTTATGTTACAACAAAAAACAAAAAGAACACACCTGAACGACTAGAATTAAAAAAATACAATCCTGTATTAAAAAGAGCTACAATACATAGAGAAATTAAATAAATAAAATATTATGGCAAAGAAAGCTGTTGCAACACTTAGATTATCATCGAGTAAGAATTTTGCGAAAGTTATTACAATGAGTCGTTCGAAGAAAACGGGCGCTTATACTTTCCAAGAAGACATTATTCCTGCAGAACACGTAAACGAATTCCTTAAGAAAGGAAAATAGTTGAATTATAAACTATATCGAGAGCTTTTTCTGTCCCGAAAAGGCTCTTTTTGCTTTATAAATTCCACAAATTTGTTTACTTTGTAAGTACATTAAAAATTAACAACGATGGGTATTTTTTCATTATTTAATAAAGATAAAGACAAAAGAAAAGACTTAGAAAAAGGTCTCGAAAAATCTCATAACAGTGTATTTACAAAGATATCAAGAGCTATTGTCGGGAAATCGAAAATAGATGACTCGGTATTAGACGACCTTGAGGAAATTCTTATCAGTTCGGATGTTGGTGTTGAAACTACCTTAAAAATAATCGATAGCATTGAAAAACGTGTAGCACGCGATAAATACCTTACAACTGCAGAACTAAACAAAATATTACGCGAAGAAGTCGCTCTTTTGCTTACCGAAAACTCATCCGATAAATTCGTAAACTTCGATTTCGAAAAGCGTGAAACTCCTTACGTTATTATGGTTGTCGGCGTTAATGGTGTCGGCAAAACCACAACCATTGGCAAATTAGCATACAATTTTAAAAATGCAGGCAAGAAAGTTGTACTTGGAGCTGCCGATACTTTTAGAGCCGCAGCTATTGACCAACTTACAGTTTGGGCAGATCGCGTAGGTGTTGATATTGTCAAACAAGAAATGGGCTCCGACCCTGCTTCTGTCGCTTTCGATACTCTAAAATCTGCAGTTAACAAAGATGCTGATGTTGTTATTATTGACACTGCCGGCAGGTTGCATAACAAAATAAACTTGATGAACGAGCTCACAAAAATTAAAAAAGTTATGCAAAAAGTCATACCCGAAGCTCCCAACGAAGTTATGCTTATTTTAGATGCTTCTACCGGTCAGAATGCAATTGAGCAAGCAAAGCAATTCACAGCCGCAACCGAAGTCTCATCTTTAGTACTCACAAAACTTGATGGCACAGCTAAAGGTGGTGTAGCAATAGGAATTTCCGACCAATTTCAAATTCCAATCAGATTTATTGGCTTGGGCGAAAAACCCGAAGACCTGCAAGTATTTAACAAAGATGAGTTTGTTGATGTTATTTTTGCCGAAAAATAACCAACCAATATTATGAACCCCACTTCTATCAGATTTATTTCGTTGGGCTGTGCAAAAAACTTAGCCGATACGCAATTGCTAATGGGTCAGTTCGACAATACTAATTACAAAATTTTATTTGAAGATCAGGAAGGCAGCGATGATATTGTTGTTATAAACACCTGCGGATTTATAAACGATGCAAAGGAACAATCTATTGAAACTATTTTGCATCAAATTGAAAGGAAGACAAACGGAGATATAAAGCAGATAATTGTCTTTGGTTGCCTAGTACAACGCTATCGCAACGAATTGATAAATGAATTGCCCGAAGTCGACTTCTTTTTCGGAGTCGATAATTTGAAAGAAATAGTTGATACTATTAATAAAAAGCCCACAAATTTCGAACACAAACGCTATTTGGACAAGCCCAATCATTATGCGTATTTAAAAGTAGCCGACGGTTGCAATCGTCAGTGTTCGTTTTGTGCAATACCCGGCATTAAAGGCAAGCATAAATCGTTTACGCCGGAATATATCATAGAAGAAGCTAAAATGCTCGCCGATAAAGGTGTAAAAGAAATTATTTTAATTTCGCAAGAGCTTAATTCCTATGGTTGCGACCTGAAGAACGGAGCAAACATTTCAAATTTGGTAGAAAAACTTTCGGACAGCAACCTTTTTGAATGGATACGTTTACATTATTTGTATCCAAACAACTTTCCCGACCGCCTGATAGACCTTATTGCCGAAAGAGAAAACATTTGCAACTATATTGATATTCCGCTTCAGCATATAAATGAAAATATTTTAAAAAGCATGAATCGTGGCGGAGACGAAAAATTCATTTCGGAACTTTTGGATAAATTTCGTAAAAAGATAAATAATCTTTCTATCCGCACTACCCTAATTGTCGGCTATCCTGGCGAAACAGCCAAAGAATTTAAGCAATTATACAATTTTGTTAAGAAACAAAGATTCGACAGAATGGGAGCGTTTATTTTTTCAAAAGAAGAAAACACTCCAGCTTTCTCACTCGAAGATAATACTAGTCACAGAACCAAGCTATATCGCCTTGACAAATTAATGGACTTACAAACAGGTATTAATTTGCAGAATAATATGGACAAAATTGGTAACGTGTATAAAGTTATCATCGACAGGGAAGAAGACGAGTTTTACGTCGCCCGTACACAATACGATTCGCCCGAAATAGATAACGAAGTTTACTTGCGTAAAACTGAAAATCTTAAAGCAGGCGATTTCGTTAATATTAAAGTTACAAAAGCATATAGTTTCGATATTGAAGGCGAAATTGTTGATTAGTTTTTTAATTATTTTGTATTTTTACAAAAATTTAAAACCAATCATGATGAAACATATTATTTTTCTTTTAACATTATTATCTATTATTTGCACAACAACTGTTGTTAAGTCGCAAAACCAAAGAGACGATAAAGGGAATAAAATCGGCTTGTGGGAAGAAAAAACCAATATGGGCACAGAAACCGGATATTATATCGATAATCAAAAGCATGGTTCCTGGGCATTATATTCTCACAACAATCGATTGCTTAAAGTAACAAGTTATATTAACGGAATAAAACAAGGCGTAGAAGTTTCTATAGATAACAGAGGTTATCTTCAATCGGATGTCAATTACGAGAATGACAAACTTCATGGCAAAGAAACGACCTACAGATATGGTTATATTCCAACTTCTAAGATTGACTACAAATACGGCGAGATTGACGGCGAAAAAATTGTGTATTACGAAGATCAGCAAAACAAGATTATGGAGCATTCGCAATATACAAATGGTATGAAAAATGGTTTTTCTAAATATTACGACACCAAAGGAAACTTGATAGCCGAATACAATTACGTTTTCAACAGATTAGAAGGAATTCAAAAAACGTATTACCCCGACACTGTGCTTATGAGCGAACAGTCGTACACCGACAATGTTGAAAACGGGATTTTTAAAGAATACTACCAAAACGGAAACGAAAAAGTTGTAGGAAATTACAATATGGGCAATAAAGATGGTGTTTGGACTTACTACGACGAAGAAGGATTTAAAAATCTTGAAGGCATGTACCAAAACGGAGTACAGGAAGGCAAATGGAGACATTACAACGCCAAAGGTAAGGTTATCAAAACCGATAGGTATAAAAACGGAGTTTTAAAATAATTTATTTTGATGAAGTCAGTTGAAATTGCCAATCCTTTTGGCGAAATGGATAATTATAAATGTTTTGGTTGTGCTCCCGACAATCCGTATGGGCTGCAAATGAAGTTTAAGTTAGAAGGCGACGAAGTTGTTTCGGAATGGAGTCCAAAAGAACATTTTCAGGGTTGGAACGGAGTTTTACACGGAGGCATTCAAGCAACACTAATGGACGAAATTGCTAGCTGGGTCGTTTTTACTATTCTTAAAACTTCGGGAGTAACTTCAAAAATGCAAGTAAACCTAGTTAAACCGCTTAAAATAAAAAACGGACCGTATACACTCAGAGCCAAGCTAATTGAAACCAAAAACAATATTGCTTCTGTTAGTGTTACGCTTGCCGACAGCAACAATGTAGTTTGTTCCGATGCAATTATCGATTATTTTTATTATCCGGTAGAGATAGCTAAAAGAAGATTATTTTATCCGGGCATAGAAAAGTTTTTGCCAGAATTATAATTTGTTAAACATTTTGTGATGCAAGAAAAAAAGTGGTACGCTGCATATACACGACCCAGAGCCGAGAAAAAAGTTTATGAAAGGCTTATTCGGCAAGGTTTTGAAACCTACTTGCCTATTCAACACGTGAGACGTAAATGGAGCGACAGATACAAATGGGTTGATGTTCCGCTATTGCCATCGTATATTTTTTTAAAACTTTCTTCAAAAGAATATGCTAATGCCATTAAAACTGAAGGGTTGGTGAGATACGTAACTCTTACTGGCAAACCCACTCCCATTCCGGAGGCTCAAATTAATAATTTAAAAATATTGCTGAACGAAAAAGATGCAGACGTCGAGATTGAATTAACTAAAGAAAACTTTAAACCCGGAACGCCTGTAGTAATTAAATATGGTGCTTTTGCCGGAATTGAAGGAGAAGTTGTTGAATACAGAGGAGGCAAGCGTTTGCTTTTACGTTTAGATAATATTGGTCAGTCGGTTACTGTAACATTGCCGGTTAATCTTATTGAAGCCGACAATCAGAATAAATAAGCAGACTTACTTTTTTTTCTTTTTCTTTTTGCTTAGTTCAAATTCTTCAATTTGCTTTGTCAAACTTTTCCAATCGGCGCTACTCTCTTCCGAATAGCTTATAGTATCCGAATAATCGGTTGATTTAACAGGC
This sequence comes from Lentimicrobiaceae bacterium, assembly GCA_033809755.1. Lineage (GTDB taxonomy): Bacteria > Bacteroidota > Bacteroidia > Bacteroidales > UBA4417 > UBA4417. Next base: position 42,178 of record JAPXLB010000002.1, on the reverse strand, counting down.
ATTAGCTCAATTTCTTCGCCAATATAATCTTGAATGTTTTGCAATTGGTTCATCTCGTTTTTGTCGCAAAAACTGTAAGCAAATCCTTTCTGTCGATATCTGCCTGTACGTCCAATGCGATGCACGTATGTTTCACCCGATTCGGGCATATCATAATTTACGACAACAGCCACATCCGGAATATCGATACCACGTGAGCTAACATCGGTTGCAATCAGAATTAACAAATCTCCTTCTTTAAAATCGTTGAGCACATCTAATCTGTCGCTTTGTTCCTTACTGCCGTGAATCACTCCGCTAACTATACCTACTCTATCCAAAAACTTTTTAACCCTTTCGGCTCTAACTTTAGTACGTACAAACACAAGCACTTTTTCGTTTTGATGTTCTTTTATCAAACGTTCTAAAAAGAATCGTTTGTCGTCCATTTTAACCTTAAGCAATAAGTGTTTAATGTTTCTTGAAATCGGATTTTTTGGCGAAATTTGTATTCGTATGGGATTTCTGACAACGGAATATGCCAAGCGTTTTATTTCTTTGTTGATGGTAGCCGAGAAAAACAATGTTTGATGCGGTGGTAATTTTTTTACCAACTGGTTTATATCATCAAGAAAACCAAAGCGTAGCATTTGTTCGGCTTCATCAATTATAAGTGTATCAACGTTGTCGAAATTAATGTATCCTTGACTGTATAAGTCGAACATACGTCCGGGTGTTGCAATAAGAATATCGCAACCTTTAACAAGTTTCTTAATTTGAGGTTCCTGCTCTACTCCACCAATAATAAAGACTGATTTGACAAAAGTGTGTTTTTCTATTGTATTAAAAAAATTGCCCAACTGAACAACAAGCTCTCTGGTTGGAGCCAACACAACGCATCTTATGCCCTTACTACTTTTATTCGATTTGCTTTGATGTATTTTTTGAATTACGGGTATGGCAAAAGCGGCTGTTTTACCTGTTCCGGTTTGAGCTATTGCAAGCACATCTTGTCCCTGAAGTATAGGAGTAATACTTTTAAATTGTATATCTGTCGGGCGTTTGTATCCCATATCAGCAATATTACGCTGCAATTCGGGGCAAAATTGGTATTGAGAAAATTTCATAAAAATTAAGACGCTTTTTCAATTATATAAAACAAAACACTTTCAATTATCGACACTATTATTGAAAACAAAATAGCTATCCATATGCTACTGACTGAAAATCCCGCTATAAAATAATCGGTTACTAAAACTAAAATTCCGTTTATCACAAACAAAAACAAACCTAAGGTAAAAATGGATAAAGGTAAAGTTATAAGTACCAATAGCGGACGAAGAAATGCTTTTGATATTGCAAATATTACTGCAACCAAAATAGCGATTTTAAAATTTTGTAGCATAACTCCGTGATTGCTCAATAGATAACTGGCAAAAAATATTGCCAAAGTGCTTACTATAAGTCTAATAATCAGTTTCATCTTATTATTTATTGCTGCAAAGGTAAGAAATTCAGGATATAATATAAATAAAAATAGCGGCGAATGAAACTCGCCGCTAAAAAAAACTAATTATTAATTTTTTAAATTTTTACTCTCTACAAAAGTATTTTTGTTATGTTAAGTGAATATTCCCTAATTGTTAAATAATTGTTAAATGATTTTGTTTTATCTTTTGTAAGATACTATTTACAGTAGAATAATACAATATTGTTATATAGTTTTTATAAAGAAATTTCAATAGTATAAAACATATTAACAAAAAAAGCGGCGAATAAAATTCGCCGCCAAAAAAACTAATAATTTATTATTAACTAAAATCTAAACCCTGTCCACGAGAAAACAGAAGTGTTAGCACCGGTATTACCGGCTTCGATAATAATATTACTATTTTCGCCTTCAATATTAATTAATTCACCTGTTAGAGGATTTTCCAAACTGTTGGTTACATTAATTTTGGTTCCTTCATGTGCATTACCTTTTCTATCTTTAAGGTCGATAAGGTCTTTTACAATACCGTTACCTTTAACAAGAGCGTTGATAATTTCGGCTTTAGCACCACGGCGAACTTTAATAGCATCATGCATATAAACGTTAGCTCCGGTTGAGCGAATGTCTATAGTCATATCAACAATTTTGAAGTCTGATTGATTGTAGTGGTCAGAACCAACTCCATCAAGGTTTCCGTCAGCTTCAACACCTCTTGGGTCTTCTTCAGTGCTTAGGTAATCAGCTTGCCAAATTCCGTAGCAATTTTTAAGTGTACCTGTGTAGCCTTGTGTAAAGTCGAACATGTCGTCGTCTGGGTCAACTGCAAGTAAGTTGGTAACATTAACCGAACCGCCGAAAAATTCTATAGCATCGTCATTACATGCTTCAACATAAATGTTTTCAATAGTTGTACCTGCACCAACACCGTTAAGTGTAAGTCCGTTGTGTTCGGTATCACCGTCTAGGTTAGCACCGGTGTAAAGAAGTTTTAAGTATTTAATAACACCCGAATTGTCGTTAACATCGTTTCCACCGTACAAAAGTTCAGTGTCAACTTCGGTTGTACCAACGTTGTCGGAAGTATTAGGACCTGATATTGGAGCTCTACCGTTTACAATTAAACCACCCCAAGAACCTGGTTGTTCAAGTTCAGCTGTCATAATAACAGGCTTATCAGGAGTTCCGTTGATAAAGATTTTACCGCCTTGTTCAACTATAATGTAGTTGTAGAAAGCATTAATTCCTTGAATGTTTTTTCCTTTAATAACAGTTCCGGCAGGAATTGTAAGTTTTGCACCGTCTTTAACTCTTAAAGTTCCTGAAAGGAAATAGGTTGTGTTTGCATCAAGTACGATGTCGTCGCCCGAAGGAATATCGCCTTTAAAGTTATCGGCAACTACTTCGAATTGATTCTTGTGTCCGTCATCTTTATCTGGATCTTTACAAGAAGTTAAACCTAATGTTGCTACAGCTAGTAGCACGAGACTGATTTTAAAAATAATTTTGTTCATTTTGTTAATTTTTAAGTGATTTGTTTATTAATTAATTGATTTAATTTGTTGATTTTTAATTGGTTATAATTTATACGATAATCCCAACGAAAAACTGACACCTTTCTTGTATGATGATAGCACCACATCTTCATTGGTTATATTTGTGTTTTTATACAGTTGAAATTCAGGATTTAACAAGTTTTTAGCTTTAAGGTTTATAGAGAAATTATTTGACAAAGCTACAGATGAAATAAAATCAAGAGTAGCGATACCTTTTTCCATAATATCTTTATGACCTTCTGTTCCTATTGTGTGAACTCTATCGCTGATATAGTTAAGGACTAAAGTATTGATGAAATTACCTTTTTCGGTATAAATTTGATGTGAAATATCAAAATTTACAATAATCGGAGCAGCTCCTTCCAATGGCGAACCTGTGGTAACCGTCGGGTTTGGAACACCATATTCGTCTGTTACTTCTTTTGCTTGTGATACTTTTGCATTAGTATAAATATACGAAGCGTTCAAACCTGCACTTAATCTGTTAAGGCGACTTTCACGAGTAAATGTGAAAATATTTTTACGCATTTCAAATTCAACACCTGCAACGGCTGCATATTTTGCAATATTTCTGTACGAGAGCATTCCTGCAGCACTACCAACAGATATACGAGATATAGGACGTGTTATGTGTTTATAAAAGGTTGTTACCGAAATCAACTCCGATATGGTTGGATAAAACTCCCATTTTAAATCTGCATTGTAGTTATCGGACGGTTTAAGCTTGTCGTATCCCATGCTCTCAAAGTTAATATTTACATATTTGAAAGGAGATATTTCTTTTGCCTGTGGCAAAGTGTAGGTCTTACTTAAACTCAAACGTAATGAATTTCTACTGTCTAGGGTATATTTTAAGTTAAGACTTGGTAAAATATAGTTTTTAACGATTTTATCAGGCTTGACATCAACACCTATTCCACTTAAGTCGTAAATAATAGACATATCAACCATATCAAATTTAACACCTGCATTAACATGCAATTTTCTTGCAAACTGATATGTACTTTCAACATAAGTTGAGTGCAATAGTTTTTTTACAGAGTAATCTTTAGAAGATATTTCGTGCATAAATTTGCCGGCTTCATATCCTTCTTGATTATAAAAATCGTCTAACGAAAAATTATCAATATTATAAATTGGCGATTGTCCCGGATACGGAGCAATGTTGTATTCAACCGCTTCAAAACCGTCTTTAACAAATCTTCCAATGTAGCCAATCTTGACGTAAGAAGCATTGTCGAAATTATCATTAATTTTATATTTAAGAGATGTCTGAATATTGTAATCATTTTCTTTTAAAGTCGAGTAGTAGCGTATATTATTTTTGTCTAACAATAAAACGTAGGCATTTGTACTATCGGAGATCCTTTTAAATCCGTTTACACGTCTGTCTGGTTCTAATCCTGTAATATTATTGTACGAAAATCCTAAATCGAATTGAAATTTCGGACTTAATTGCCAACTGCTTATCAACTGATTGATAAAAAGACGGTTATCGTTAGATTGTTGACGTCTGAAAAAGCCATCGGTATCGTCTATACGTTCAAAAATACCTATATAATCGCTAACGTATTGGTTGTTTGTATGTACAAACATGAAATTATATATCAATCTATGTTTGTTGTTCATGTTATAAACAAGATTAGCTAATCCCAACTGACTTGTTTTTGCAGTAGATTTTTCACCTACTATATCCTGAACCACATGACCTGTTGTTGTTGTGTTTTTTGAATATTCTTTTGAATAAAAATAGTCGTTGCTATTGTTTAAAGTGAAAAATACACTTAAGTCATTGTTTTTACCGCCAAACTCGAATTTCTTTCCACCCGAAATTGAAAAACTATTATCAATAATTACCGGTTTTATAGTAGGATTAAGTTTATTGTCGTAGTTAAATGAGTTTACATAAGTTGGTTGCGAACTGTTAGCAAAACCTAAAGCGTTTACTCCGTCGGCTTTTATAAACTCATTGCCATACGTTTGAGTGTTTATTCCGCCCGATATGCTAATATCTAGAACAGCATCTTCGGTAAGTTCCTTCGATTGGATATCAATAATTGCACCTCCTACGTCGGAAACAAAGCTGGAAGTAAATACCTTATTAACACCTATGTATTGTATTACATCGGTACTAAAAAAATCTAATGAAATATTTTTGTATTCCGGATCTTCCGAAGGAATAGGAAAACCGTTTAGTGTTGTTGCATTATATCTGTCGCCCAAACCTCTAACAAAAACGTTTTTAACTCCCTCTTGCTTAGATATTCCCGATACTTTAGCAATTGCGTCTTTAGCATCGCCAACACCCTTACGCGAAAGTTCTTTTGCCCCTATCGTTTGAGTTTGAAGTACAGCTTGTTTTTGTTCGGCAAGAAGTACATTTTCGTTTTCACGACTAGCTTTCGCCGTAATCTGAACAGATTCTAATTCTACCTGCTTTTCAATTAGTTGAAAATCGTATTCTACTACTTGTTTATCTTTTATTTCAAGTTGAACAATAATAGGCTCATACGAAACAAAACCCGCTCTGAAAGAATGTTTTCCTGCGGGTAAATTTTTTAATATAAAATCGCCATTTAAATCGGCAATGGTTCCTATAGTTGTTCCCTCAATAGATACCGAAGCTCCTATTAAGGGTTCATTTGTATCGAAGTTCGTGATTTTTCCTTTTAAAACACCAGTCTGCGCTCTCAATATAGAAACTGATATAAATAAAAGTAATAAGGTTAGTGTAATTTTAATTTTACCTGTCATGATTAAATTTACTAGTTAATTTATATTATTAGTTTTTTTTTGTCACTGCAAATGTCGTACGCTAATATTACAATCAAGTTACTTAATTATTAAATAAACGTTAACAATGCTATTTACTCCTACAGTACACAATGGGCGATGTGTTGATATTATTATTGTCAAATTAGTTTTTAATATAGAAATTTTAGTACTTTTGTTGCAACAATAACTTATCAACACATTTATTAACAAAAACACATATACCAATGGAACAACGTACTTTAAAAACATTCATGATTATTTTACTTCTGATTTTATCGGGCTATGTTTATTCGCAAAAAACCGCAATAAACGATACTGCCGATTATCCTTACTGGATACAAATGATGCAAGATCCCGACGAAAACTTTTATAAAACACAACGAGCCTTTAATTTATATTGGGAAGGCAGGGAAATAACCAAAGGTTGCGGATGGAAACCTTTTAAAAGATGGGAAAGTAACATGATGCTTCGTGCTTCCGTTGATGGTGAATTACCAAGGCCAACAGAAACCAAACAAGAACTCGAAAAGTTTTTAGCAAAATACTCAACTAAATCACCACAAGGCAATTGGATTAGTCTTGGACCCGATGATTTTCCTGCAAAAGGATACAAAGGTTTAGGTCGATTAAATGCAATAGCTTTTCACCCAACCGATCCTGATATTATTTATGTAGGTTCTCCTTCGGGCGGATTTTGGTACACTACTGTTGGTGGGAACGAATGGGTTACAACCACAGACGACCATCCAACCCTTGGCGTTTCGGCTATTATTGTCGATCATTCAAATCCTAACATTATATATATAGGCACAGGCGACCGCGATGCAAACGATGCTCCCGGACTTGGAGTTTACAAAAGCTACGATGCCGGACATACTTGGGAAGAAGCTAGCACCGGAATGGGCTACGTTACTGTCGGCGCTATGCTAATTCACCCTACCAATCCTCAAATACTATATGCCGGAACTAGTGGTGGTATATTTAAATCTACCGACGGTGCTGCTACATGGAGTAAAATTCATGGCGTTTATGCCAAAGATTTAGCTTTCAAACCGGGAAATCCCAACGTAATTTACGCTTGTCACGGTGGCAGCTTTAGCTATAGCACCAACGGTGGCAGCTCGTGGAATATTCCTAGTTCGGGCTACGTTTTAGGCGAGAGAGCAGTTCTTGCTGTTACTCCTGCTAATCCTGAAGTTGTTTACGTTATGACTTCAAACTCTTCACAAGGATTTAAAGGACTATACAGGTCTTTAAATTCGGGCGTTAATTTCACAGAAATGTCGAACAGCCCAAATATTCAAGATTGGAGCTGCTACGGAACAGGTTCAGGTGGTCAGGCTTGGTACAATCTCTGTCTTGTAGCCGACCCCGAAGATGCTAATATTATTTATTCGGGTGGTGTTAATATTTGGCGTTCTGCTAATGGCGGCTCAACTTGGAATATTAATGGACACTGGACGGGCGACTGCGGTGTGCCTGCTGTTCATGCCGACCATCACGTTTTTGAAGTCAACCCAATTAACAACAGAATATATGTAGGAAACGACGGCGGTATTTATTGGACAGATAACGATGGAATAAGCTGGAACGAAATAACTACAGGCTTGGTTATCAGCCAGGCATACAAAATCGGACAAAGTGCTACCAATCCTAATGTTATTGTCAATGGATACCAAGATAATGGCAGTTCAGTTTATGCTAACGGTCTGTGGTACTTTGTGTCGGGTGGCGACGGTATGGAATGTGCAGTTTTGCCAACCGATGATAATATCAGATTTTCGTCCTTATATTATGGACAAATAATGCGTATTAACGGCACTTATAATCAAGGTTCAATAGCAGGACAAGGTATAAATGGAATAACCGAAAGCGGTGCTTGGGTTACTCCTTATATTATTGACGAACAAATACCTACTACTATGTTTATAGGTTACAAAAACATTTGGCGTAGTCGAAACATCACGAGTTACAACGTTACCTGGAAAAAAATATCAAACATGAATACAGGAAACTTTACAGTTGTTGAGCAATCGCCTTTAGATAATAACTTGATTTTTGCATCTAGCGGTTCGAGATTATTCTATTCCGAAGACGTTCAAAATGAAACTGAAATGCCAACTTGGTTCGAAATTTCCGATAAATTACCTAACAACGATAGAATATCGGACATTGAGTGCCATCCTGAAGACAGAAATACATTATATATATCGCTTGATAAGAAAATATTCAAAACGACCGACTTTTGTGAAACATGGGAAGACATTTCGTTAAACTTGCCTGCAATACATATTAATAGTATAGCTCATTATAAAAACAGCTTGAATGGCTTATATCTTGGAACCGATGCAGGTGTGTACTACAAAGACGATTCAATGTCGGAATGGATATTTTTTAATAACGGAATGCCTTTAAGCGCTTCTGTTAGGGAGATAGAAATATATTACTCACCGGATTCACCTGCCGACGATAAATTATCTGCCGGAACTTACGGTAGAGGCACATGGCAGTCGGAACCATATTCCAGTGCTCCTGTGGCTGATTTCACTTCAAACAAGATATTAGTTACTAAAGACTGCGAAGTTGATTTTACAGATCTTTCATCTGGAGTTCCTTTCACTTGGGATTGGGAATTTACAGGCGGAACACCTTCGGTTTCAACCGATAAGAATCCTAGTGGAATTACATATTCGCAAATAGGTACTTATCCTGTTAAATTAACTGTATCGAATAATGAAGGAACCGATACTAAAGTTGTTGAAGGCTACATTGTAGTTTCCGATACATTGCTACCTCTACCCGCTTTTACCAGCTCTACAAATGTGGTTTGTAATATAGATGAAGTTGTAAGTTTTACTAATCAAACTGAAAATTGTCCTACTACATACAAGTGGTACTTTAATCCCAATACTATTGAGTATGTCGGAAATACACAATCAAACTCACAGAATCCAAAAGTGAAATTCTTAGAACGAAATTCGTACACCGTAACCCTCGAAGCCAGCAATATAAACGGTACTCGTCGTATTACAAAGCAGGATTATATTTTGGCTGGAGGATACAGTTTGCCTTTTGTTGAAGACTTTGAAAACGCTGGATTTAATGCTAAAAAATGGACGGTAGAAAATCCTGATAACTTAATTACTTGGGATATAACCGAAGTTCAAGGTAGCAATCCTGGCAATAAAGCTGCTTGGATGAACTTTTTCGAATACCGAAATACTAGCAAAAGCAGAGACAGACTTATTTCTCCTCCATTATCTTTTGAAGGCTTAAATCAAGTATTCTTGAATTTCGAATATGCATACGCATCACGATATCAAAACTTTTCGGACACACTTATAGTGTTTATCTCTGACGATTGCGGCGAAAACTGGACGAGAGTTGCTACGTACGGAGAAGATGGAACTGCCAATTTTGTTACCGTGCCCAGACAATTGACTTCGTTTGCTCCAACTTCTCCCGACGAATGGTGCGATGGTACTTACGGTGGAAAATGCAAAAGCATAGACCTTTCGCAGTGGAGTAACCAAAGCGGAATAAAAATAGCTTTTGAAACTGTAAACCGTATGGGAAATAACTTGTACCTAGATAATATTACAATTTCTCAACATAGCGGTGTAGATATTACCGAAAAAGACAATACATTTACCATATATCCTAATCCGGCTAAAGACGAAGCTGTTATTGAATGTAATCCGCTTCCGTACGATGCTAGTATTAGTATTGTAAATGTTTACGGTAAAGTTGTTTTCAGTAAAGATTTTGCAGCCAACCAAGCCATTAATTGCAAGGTCAATACAAGTTCGTTTGCAAAAGGTATTTATGTTGTAAACCTTAAGAGCAAAGGAGCATCTATCAGTAAAAAGCTAGTTATTAATTAGTCGATATGGCAAACGAAACCGTTTTTTATACTGCCTACCCTATTGTCGATAATATTGTCTGCTTAGACGAAACCGAGTCGGCGCACTGTGTTAGGGTTTTGCGATATAAAAACGGCGATGACATACTCCTTATCAATGGTATAGGTGATATTATAAAAGGCACTGTTGCCGACGCTAACAGCAAGAAATGCGTAATAAATGTTAGTTCGGTCAGCAGTGCCCCCAATGCAGGGACTAATTTGCATGTTGCCATTGCTCCTACCAAACAAAACGACAGATTGGAATGGTTTATCGAGAAAGCTGTGGAAATTGGTATATCGGAGATAACACCTATTATTTGCGAATATTCGGAACGAAGAAAAACAAACCCGCAGCGACTGCAAAAAATACTTATTTCGGCTTGTAAACAATCGTTACGACCTTGGTTTCCAACAATTAACGATGAGATTAAGTTTAAAGATTTCATTATTAACAATGTAAACCATTCTCAAAAACTGATTGCCTACATTGATGATGAGCCTTTACCTCATATTTCTGAAACTATACAACCTGGTGAAGACTTGCTTGTTATAATAGGTCCCGAAGGCGATTTTAGCCCAGACGAAATCAACTTTGCCAAACAACACGGATACAAATTGGTAAGTCTGGGTGACGCACGTTTGCGTACCGAAACGGCAGCTCTTTACGCTACTGCAACTTTTAATATTATTAACCATAAGTAAACTACTAGACTACGATGCTAAAAACTAAATTGAAAATTACATTTGTTGCAAGTATATTGATGTTATCAACATTTTTTATTCACGGGCAAAATATACAATTAGCTCTGTTAAAATACAGCGGTGGCGGCGATTGGTATGCAAATCCCACTTCACTAAAAAATTTGGCTATTTTTTGCAACATGAATTTACACACAAATATTGTTCACGATTATGCTACAGTTGAAGCATCGGATGCCGACCTTTTTAATTATCCTTACATTCACATCACAGGACATGGAAACATCATTTTTTCGCCAAAAGAACAGGAAAATTTGAGAAAATATTTGTTGTCTGGTGGTTTCCTTCACATCTCCGATAATTACGGTTTGGATAAGTATATTAGAATACAGATGAAAGAGATATTTCCGGAACTCGATTTCGTCGAGCTACCCTTCTCTCATCCTATTTATCATCAAACATTTTCGTTTCCGAAAGGATTGCCTAAAATTCATGAACACGACAACAAAATGCCGCAAGGTTTCGGACTTATTTACGAAGGTCGACTAATTTGTTTTTACGATTACGAGTGCGATTTAGGCGATGGTTGGGAAGATGAGGGCGTTCACAATGATTCGCCGCAAACAAGACTCAAAGCCTTGCAAATGGGAGCTAATATTATTGAATTTGTTTTTACGCAATAAAAAACTATTCTAAAAATTGCAATTTATATCAAAATCTGATTACATTTGCAAACCCAATGTTCAAAACACGGAGAGATGCCAGAGCGGTTGAATGGGGCGGTCTCGAAAACCGTTGACTCCTCACGGGGTCCCAGGGTTCGAATCCCTGTCTCTCCGCACCTTGATAATTAAAAAGCACCTAAAAAGGTGCTTTTTTTATAAAATCAATACATTTGTACAAAAATTACGCTCGCTCGCTTTTGCAAAGCGAGCGGGGTCAGCACTTCGGTCACTGAGTGCCGAAGGCGTATCGAAGTGCCGAAGTGCTGCTTATTAATTTCTGCTTACACTTGATTCGTGAAATCAAGCAAACGGTGGAGTTAGGAGTTTAATTTGCTTCAATAGCCGTGCCTTTAAAGACACGGCTATTGATAAGGATACAACACTCAATTTTACATTTTCGGCATTTCGATACACCGATATTTTGCTTCGCTCAATATCGGCACTCAATGACCGAAAATGTCGGAACACGCAACACATAACTTAACATTTTTCCAATTATTATTTCAAAAAACAATACCTTTGCACAAAAAATAACACTTCACAAAAGTTGAATTACGTTCAGGTTGAAAATATTTCAAAATCGTATGGCTTTACAACACTTTTTAGTGATGTGAGCTTTGGTATTTTTAAAGGCGATAAAGTTGCATTAATAGCTAAAAACGGCACGGGAAAAACTACCATACTGAACATTATTGCAAAAAGAACATCGCCAGATACAGGTACGGTTAGTATGCGAAACGGATTGAAGGTTAATTATTTGGAACAGATACAAAATTTCAATCAAGATTTAAGCATAACAGAGAATTTATACCTCATAAATAACGAGCAAACTTTAGCTTTAAAAAACTACAAATCTGCATTAAAAGCGTATAATTCAGATGCAAATACCGAAAATACTGAGAATTTACAACACGCTACCAATAAAATGGATGCTGTTGGTGCGTGGGAATATGAAATTCAGCTTACAACACGACTTGGCGAGTTTGGCATATACGATTTAGAGCAAAAAATGAGTGAGCTTTCGGGCGGGCAACAGAAAAAAGTCTCTATTGCACTGGCAACAATAGGGAATCCCGATTTTTTGCTATTAGACGAACCTACCAACCATCTTGATTTTGAAATGATTGAATGGTTGGAAGATTATTTAAACAGATCGACTTTAAGCCTTTTGGTTGTTACCCACGACCGATACTTTTTAAATAATGTGTGTAATACAATTTTTGAAATCGACAACAACCAATTGTACACTTACAAAGGCAATTACTCTTACTATCTTGAAAAGAAAGCCGAACGAGAAGCAAATGACCAAATTGCCTATGAAAAGTCTGTGAGTTTGTATAAATCGGAATTGGAATGGATTAGAAGGATGCCCAAAGCAAGAGGAACTAAATCTAAATCTAGAATAGATTCTTTTGCACAACTTGAAGATAAAATCAATTCAAAAAAGACAGATAATGAGCTGATTATAGAATCTACACAGCAATATCTTGGAAAAAAGATTCTTGAAATTAATAATATTAGCAAAAGTTTTGATAACAAACTCATTATCAACGACTTTTCTTATATTTTCAAACGAAATGAAAAAATAGGTGTTATTGGATTAAACGGCTGTGGTAAAAGTACCTTGCTTAATATTATTGCAGGCAAAATAAAGCCTGATAAAGGTAGCATAACTATCGGACAAACCGTAGTTATGGGATATTACACGCAGTCGTTTTTAGAAGCCGACAAAAACATAAAAGTTGAAGATATTGTCAAATCGGTTGCCGAAGAAATTAAAATAAACGACAGAACTTTTTCTGCTTCGCAGTTTTTGTATCGCTTTAATTTCAGCTACTCTATGCAACAAGCATTCTACAGCAATTTGAGCGGCGGCGAAAAACGAAGGCTTAATTTGCTGTTGCAAATTATTAAAAATCCAAACTTCTTAATGTTAGACGAACCCACCAACGATTTGGATATTTACACCTTGCAAATTTTAGAAGATTATCTGATAAATTTTAAAGGTTGCCTTCTGATAGTCTCGCACGACAGGTTTATGCTTGATAGAGTTTGCGACCATATTTTTGTTTTTAGCGAAAACGGACATATAAAAGACCATTACGGAAATTACACTCAATACTATATTGCTAAGACTAAAGAAGAAAAAAGACAAAGACGTTTGAGTGCTGAAACGGAAAACAAAAAAACAGAAAGTACAGTTAGCACTCCAAAAGTCAGAAAACCAACATATAAACAATTAAAACGTCTTGAAGAGTTGGAAGAGCTATTACACAAATTGGAAACAGATAAAGACGAAATTACCAATAAACTTAGCAGCGGCAATTTAAGCAATGAAGAAATAATTGAGTTAAGCAAACTATTTGAAGAAACCGAAAACCAACTAGATGATGCCTACAATGAATGGATTGAGCTAAGTGACGAGATACAAAAGTTAGAAGTTAGTGCTTCGGCGGGCTCAGCAACCGAAGTTAGAAATTAGAAGGTTGAAGTTTTGAGTTCCGAGTTAAAAAACTCGAAACTCGTAACTAACCCGTAACCCGTAACCCGCAACACGCAACTCAATTCTTCCTTACCTTAATGCTCCTAGTAAAGTGGTTTGAGCTTTTTTCAATTATCAAGTCGGCTCTTAGTCTTGTTGGAAGTATATTATCGACTAAATTGGGCAGGTTAATTTCTTCCCACACTTGAGTTGCAAATTCTAATAAATCGTCTTTTTCCCAGTCGCAATACTGATGAAAATACGAATCGGGATTGGCAAAGGCTGTCTTTTGAAGTGTGAAAAAGCGGTCTAAAAACCACTGACGAATATCTTTTTCGTTGGCATCCACGTAAATTGAGAAATCGAAAAAATCGGAAACGAATATTCTTCGTTTTTTACTATTTGGCGAGACTTGTAAAACGTTAATTCCTTCTACTATTAGTATATCAGGATTGTCTATAACAATTTTTTCGTTTGGTATAATATCGTAATAAAGATGAGAATAAGCGGGAACTTCTAATTTATCTTGACAGGATTTGGCATCCGAAAGAAAAGAAATTAGTTTTCTGGTATCGTAACTTTCGGGAAAACCTTTTTTATCCATAATACCTCTTGCTTCAAGTTCTTGGTTGCTATATAAAAATCCGTCGGTAGTAACAAGTTCAACCTTGGGTTTGCATGGTGTTAGCGAAAGTAATTTTTGCAAAACACGTGCAATAGTGCTTTTACCAACAGCAACACTACCGGCAATACCGATTATATAAGGCACTTTTTTACTTTTATTTCCAAAAAACTCATCTTGTTCTACGTGAAGCTGTCGGTAATGCGTAATTTGAATTTCTAAAAAACTGACTAATGGAATATAAACTTCCATAAGTTCTCTTAAATCAAGCGGTTCGTTTAAACCTCTAAGCTGCGAAAGATTAATATCGCTTATTGGATATTTCGGATGCTCCTCTAACCTACTCCATTCCTTGCGAGTAAAACTCCTAAACGGCGAATGTGTAGCTAAGTAAATGTTTTTGTTCATATGATGCGATTGATATTTATGCTTATTTAATAATATTGGGATATGTTAACTTTCCACCATCAGCTCTTCAATAATATTAGCCATGGTTCTATTATTTATTTGCTCACGGAATTTCACATCGTATCCGTCACGTGTTAGTTGTTTAAAAAACTCTTTGGCTGAATTAATTTTCAACTCTTCTTCACCACGTAAGTCGGTTTGACTTGCCACATCTTTGGTTTCAACTATAATATTCAATTCTTTTTTGCCATCTGTTTTTTGCACTACATACATAAAGTCGGGACTGTATGACGAACCTGCAACTGTAGGAATAGCGATGCTCTTTCGTGGAATTTTACCAAAAACTATTACTTGAGAAATAGTCTCCATTATATTTTTCTTTTCCAATGGCGAATCATAAGCAATAGCGTCGTATAAATAACGTTCAGATGCATTTCCTTTTTCTAAATGAATTCCTATACTTCCCTGCACTACCTCTTCTTTCATTGTTCCATCCATATTTGTAAGTCCTGTAGAAAGCGGCGAATAATTTGTTTGTTGATAACGGAAACGCCCTTGTAGATTATCTCTCAACCATTTATTGAATTTTGCTATTAAGTTAGACAATGTGGTTTCGTTGATATGTTCCTGCTTAAAGTCATTCTTTTTGGCATATTTACACAACGACTCATGCAATACTTTAATAGGAACGGATGTAGCACGATTGGCACGTTTCAGAAACTCATTGTATGGTAATTTTCGTCCTTCTATTATATAAGTTACACCCGATTCTTCATATGTGTTCATACCTATACTGTCTGTCTGAACTACATCTCTTTTACTTGTTATTGTTTGATTTGAAAACACTCCGTCACTCAATAGCTTTGGTAACTCTTTAGCAATTAACTTATCAATCTCTTTTTGATAGAAAAGTACGTACTTTTTGTTTATTGCCATCCAAAGCTCTTTTATTTCATTGAAACGTGCTTTACGAACTTTTACAGTATTTGATGCCTTTTTGTTTTTGTCAATTACTTTCGATCCACTAATACCAAACATGTTAAACTCAGGATATTCGACATAGAAATCATCAAGTAACTCTTGATTTAACGTGTAGTTTGCATCTGTAATATACTGCTTATTTCCTAACTCCATAATCAAAGCAAACGAAGTCATTCCACGTAATTTTGCAACACGTTCCACATCTCCGGCTGTCAGTCTGTCAGGTAAAGCATCCGGCATTGAGCCGTTTATCTCGGCAACTAAACGATTAGCGAAATCGGCTTCGGTGAAATCAACAATATAATTAAGCATAAACTCTTCGTTGCCAAGCCTATTGCCAAATTCATCAACAGGCAAACGAAGTCCACGACCGACTTCCTGAATTTTGCTATTATCGCTGCCACTGGAACGAAGTTTTACAATGGTAAAAATATTAGGGTTATCCCAACCCTCTTTCAACGTCCATTTTGAGAATAAGAAGCGACGTGTATTGTAATTACCGTCTGCATCAGTAAATGAAAGTAAACGTTTTTTATTATGCAAAATATCGTCCACCTCTTGTGCAATTGCTTCGTCACTATCTGAATTGTCTTGTGCAAAATATCCAGCATGGCAAGCCGAAATATCTTGAAGACTTGCTTGTAAAAACGACTTATACTCTTTTGAACTTGGCAATTTTAATTCTTCGTTAATTCTCTCTTTGAGCAATTCTTCAAACATCTCTCTAAGCCACGCACTACCGCCTTCTCCACCACGATACGATTCGATATTATCTATAAAAAAAAGTGTTAGTGTTTTTATTTTATTTGTGCGGTTAAAATTTTCTCGCTCGGTCTCAAAATGTCGTAAAAGTGCCAAACGAATCATGTGTTCCTGATAAGATTGCGAAAACACATCTACAGTAAACTCTTCGCCCTTACGTTTTTCCTGACCGTTGGAAAATACCACATATCCTGAGCCTATTCCGTCAATGGTAAGCCCGGACAATTCATCGCTTATTATTGAGAGCGAATCACCTTTTGCTAAACGAAAAGAACGTGCGGGTGCATTGTTCGAAATATGGCGTACCGACACAGAGTTACGTCCATCAAAGGAGGTGATTTTTACTTTTTCATTTGACGAAGACAAAGGTTCAAAGTGTTCCTTAGCAACGCCTTTTATCAAATTTTGATTGAATGCCTGACAAGCATTTAAATCATATAGCAAATTAAGATAATCGGTTTTTGTTACTTTGCCTTTACCACGTCCGACAGATATTTCCGGGAATGTAGCACCAAGACGGATAATACACTGTGGTTGTAACTCATCTTTTATTGCTTTATAGGCTTTTTGTTCACGTTGAAAACGATGCGGTTCGTCTATAATCACAAATGGTTTAGTAGCACGTATGGCATCAAACGGACGATAAAAGCCCATTACACCGAAGTCGTAATCGTCTCTTGATAACAGTTTTGCTCCTGTAAGCAAATTCATATTTACCAATAAAACAAAAATTTTATTCTTGTTTTGATTGGAACCCTCTACAAAGCTGCGTACCACGCTCGGAAAGTATCGTCTCCCTTTTTTAAAGGTCATCGCTTTTAGTTCACACAATTCTATGCTACTTCCGTACCCACGTGTATCTTTAAAGTGACGTTGTACGTAAGCATCTGCCATGAACTGTTTTGCCCCTGCTTTGATAGGTAATGTGGGTACTGCTACAACAAACTTATTTATGCCGTAGCGTTTGTGAAGTTCGTAAATTAAATGAGTATAGACATAGGTTTTTCCTGTTCCTGTCTCCATTTTAATATCTAAATTCAGGCAATTATTTTCAGGATAAACTTGCTGGCATAAGGATAAGTGCAATTTGGTTTCATTTTGCACACCTTTTACATTTTCAATAAAAATTTCTTTGTCAGAAAAATCCAAAATCGGATTTTCGTAATATTGGTTAGGACTGCCGATACTCACATTATTAAACACGTCAGCTACAGCTTTTACAGGAATTTCCTGATGTTCAAGTCCGGTTTGAAGGATTAGTTCCATGTTTACTTTTTGCTTTTAATCTTCTCCTCTAGTTTTTTCAACTCATTCATTTCCATATCATCAGCATCGATTGCGTCTTTTTGCTTCCTTAATGCGTCGAACTCCAAATATATTTTCTCTACTTGTTTTTCCATTTCTTTGTTACCAATACTACCTTTTGTATTCAGTAAACTCAATCCATTAGAAACCAAAATATTATCTACATTATCACGCCAATAGTCAATTGTTAAATCTTGTCGTTTTTTAGCTCTAAATTCAGCTGTTTCAAGAAAGATAATCACTAATCTATTTAAGTCATCTATTTCATCTTCCAACAGGTAATTTTTAGCAATAAAAATATCTTGTTTACGTACAACAGAACCTTTCCAAGAAGTCAGCCCCATATTAGAAACGTCAGCACTTGCTCGCTCAATAATTATTTCGGCTGCCGTCTTGCCTGTAACGGCGTACAACAACTTATTTTGAGTTTCGGCAAAAAACATCTGAGTAGCTTTGTCAGATTTATCGTAGTCGCTACTGAGTGCAAAAAGGTCTCTTACCTTTTGGTAAAAACGTTTTTCAGATGCACGTATATCACGAATACGCGCCAATAATTCATCGAAATAATCGTAATATAAGTTTGGATTTTTTAAACGCTCATCATCCAAAATAAAACCTTTAACCAAGTATTCAGATAAATTACGACTTGCCCACTGTCTGAACTGCTTGCCTCTGACTGAACGGACACGAAAACCAATAGCCATTATCATATCCAAGGCATAAAATGACACTGAATATTGTTTGCCGTCACTGGCAGTTGTTAAGTAATCCTTAACAACTGAATTTGCATCTAACTCCCCTTCTTTCAATATGTTAGATATATGCATGCTAATATTTGGCACCGAGGTGGCAAAAAGTTCTGACAGCTGCAATTGGTTGAGCCAAACTGAACCATCTCTGTTGAATAGAGTAATTCGACTTTTTCCGTCGGGGGTGTTGTATATTATTATAGGTTGCGTATTCATACTTTGCTCTGTTTACTTAATACCTTACATCAATATTTATATTCAAATTTTTGTCACCATCGCGAAGAATGATTGCGTTTTTGCGAAGCATTTCGGTTTGAGTAAGTGTGAAACTGTAACCAAAAAGCACCCAATGGTCTGGACAAAACGACGCTTGCTCACTGTAATGGTCAATAAGAGCAACCATATCATTTTCGTCAAAATCCGTATCAATAAAATATAGATGCTTACCAAAGTGGTAAACAGTATAATTTTTAAGTTTAAGTTCTTGTACGTTTGCACCAAATCCGTAACCGTCTCTTACAAGCCACGTTTCCAAAACAGTTGGTTTGCCAAAAGTATCAAGCAAAGTTTCATCGGCAAGAACACCACGCGGATTAAACTCTTCTATTTTATCTAACGTGTTGTTATCAGGTTCGGCAAGCGTATAATGCTTAAAACCGTAGTCAATATCGGCATCTGTTTCTGATTTTATTTTAGCTGCGGCACGGCGGATACGCTCTATTCCTATTTGGTCTATAGTTTCGTAACCTGCTTTACGAGCTTCGCTGTTATTCGGCGTTTCCTCAGGTAATTGCACCATAATGTAACGACGATTTCCACCATCTTCAGCATTTAGCTGCATTACAGCTTGTGCAGTAGTAGCTGAGCCGGAAAAGAAGTCAAGAATGATTGCATCTTTTTTAAAATTCGTTGATATTTTAATCAAGAAATACATTAAAGAGATAGGCTTAGGATATGCAAATAACTTATTCTCAAACAGTGCATCAAAGTCTTTTGTGCCATCTTGACTCATACCAATTTCACCTGGAAGGTTTGTACTTACTGGAACAAACCCAAACATTTCCCCAGCTTTATTTATATCATCTTCTTGAAAATATCTGAAAGCTGGCTTTGATATGTTTAAAAAGTCATAGTCACCTGGAAAAACAATTCTGTTTTCTTCATAATACTTTTCAAACGTATCCTTTGTCATCGCCCAAGTTCTCGTTGGATTTGCAGGATATTCTTCACCTGTTTTAGGATTAATCATAGTAAAAAAGCTGTTTGGTCTTTCAGCAGCACTTCTTTGTGTTGTTAAATCGTGAATTCTCCACGGTCGATTTGGTAAATCATCTGTTTCATAATATTTTCTTGTACCACCCTCTATACTTGCTAAATAATCTTCTTTACCATAACAAAGCACCCACTCAAAATCTTGAGAAACCCCGAAAGGAACATCAGATTTAGCTGTACGTTTTCTCCATGGAAAAGTAGCTACAAAGTTCTCTTCTCCAAAAATACTGTCGCAAAGTATTTTAAGGTTTGCTTGTTCGTTATCATCTATCGAAATAAAAATTACTCCATCATCGGTTAGTAGGTCGCGTGCTAGTTGCAGTCGGCTTGCCATAAAGGTAAGCCATGCGGAATGCGAAGCTGAACCTCGCCGTGTAAGGTCGAGAATTTTTTCGGCTTGTGTTTCGCTAATGCTCAGCTTTATAGAAAGTTCTTCGGCAGTAAAGGCAAATCGGTCGTTATAAACAAAACCGTCTGTTCCCGTATTGTAAGGTGGGTCTATATATATACACTTTATTGCTCCGGCGTAAGATTTAAGCAGGTGTTTTAGTCCGTCTAAATTGTCGCCACTTATGTAGATATTTTGGCTATTTGCATTTTCGGGCAAAGCGTTGTGTTTCTCATCCGGTATAACAACTGTGGTTGTATCTATGCTTGATAGGAGTTTGGCATAGTTTTTACCAAGAAAGTTTAAATCATAACCTTCGTGGGTAATGTTTACATCCTCTTCTATTTGTGCCTTAAACAAGTCTATATCAAAAGCACCCTCATTGGTAAAACATTGTGGGAAATATTTACGCAAGATTTCCATCTCGCGATGGTTTGATTTAATAGCTTCGTTGGATTGAATAATTTGGCGTATCATAAGGTGGTTTTGTCTTTTATAAACTTAATTTGTTTGTAAATTATTTAACAACTCAATTATATTTAAGAAATATGAAAAATGATAATGATAATATCTAAGTTGATTTTCTTCAATATATTCTACACATTTTTCGAGATCATATTCAATATTAGACATTTCACTTGTTTTTGAGGTAAGAGTAAATTCTTTATTCTCCGATTGACTTGATTATATAAATAAAGAAACTTTACGACTGTGTCCGCTTACTATCTCATCTATGTACTGATGATAGTAGAATACTAATTGAGCTTCTAAGTATATAATATCATTTATTCTTTCGCTCTTTGGTGTCAAAAAAAGTGTTTCAAATTCATCCACCAATTGCTGTGTTGTAAGATTTTTATCTTTTATTTGTTTGTAAAGATTTTCATTAAATAGTTTCAAATGAACTAACAATAAGATAAAATCAGGTGAACAATTTTTAGTATCTTTATGAATTGAACGCAAAACTACTCTTGTAAATGCAAACAATTTTTCATATTGACGTAATGTGTAATTAAATAGATTACACAAACTCATAGAAAATAACACAAAATTATTTTTATCATTCTTTTTTTCTAATTGTTCTTTAAAGAAACCATCAAAAGAAAAATAATCAAATAAATATTTTGTATAAGAATCTGTATCAGGTTTTGGTAATTGATATTCAAGGTCTATAAACCTTCTAAGATACTCATCAGTATCTATTTTACTGCTTCCGTAATATCCTTGAATAGCGTATCCTAACTGTTCTTTGTCGATAGAAAGGATAAATATAATTCCTGGGACACTGAAGAAATGTTTTACCTTTTCAAGAACTTCAACGGCATAGTCGGGACGGCATCGGTCTAATTCGTCTATTATAAAGACAATTGGTTTGCCATTGCTATTCTTTTTCACGTATTCTTCCAACTCCTTTTTAAATGATAAAAGATTTTCTTTCTTTTTTATATACTCTTCAACTTCATCTTTAAGAATATCGGTAGCTGCTTTTGCACTATCGCTTATTATTTCGGCAACCTCATCGCCCAAATACTTTTTTGTCACTGCTTTTACAACAGATGGTAAAATACGTTTGGATATTATGGCTCCTTTTTCCAATAATGAATCAAAAATGTCGCTTTTAGTATTTCCAAGCAGTTTTTTAAGTTCTCCAAGCATGGCAACCAAAGGCTCCATTTCGAAATCATTTTCCCATGCATTGAAGTACATTGTTTTAAAACCTTCGTTTTTAAGATGTTGCTCCCACATTTTAACAAACGTGGTTTTTCCTGTACCCCATTTATTGTTGAGAGCCAAAACAAATCCATCTGCATAGCTTTCAATAATTTCAGTTAAAACTAATGCATTCTCTTTTCTCCCTAACTTACAGTTAGCAAATGGGTTTTCCTCTTCAATAACTAAATCTTTGTGCCTAATTTCAATAGCTGTTTCTCTATTATTTAATTCCATATATAACATTTAATTTACGCCACCTTGTATAATACAGGTGTCCATAACAGATTTCATTATTACGTCATTCTCTACAAAAATACAGTTTTTTCAAACATCGCACTTTTTAATGAGCAAAAAAGCCGAATTTTTACTCATATCACAATTCTAATAGGTAAAAAACTCAATTTTTTACTCATATAATTTTTATCATGTCCAAAAAAAGCGATTTTGTGTACATATCATATTTATCATGTCCAAAAAAAGCGATTTTTGTGTACATATCAAATTCTTTACGTTAAGAAAAACCAATTTCCTTAACACGTTACAATTGTCATGTTAAAAAAATCTTTTTGTTTTAACATATTATTTTTTCATGTCGAAAAAAGTCGATTTCTTCGACACGTTATTTTTTCATGTCGAAAAAAGTCGTTTTTTTCGACACGTTTTTCTAATAAGCAAAATCCTACTTCCCTATACAAAAATTGCTAAAAATAGAATTTAAAATATCTTCGGAGCTTATTTGTCCTGTTATTTCGGCTAGATAGTGCAAAGCTGCTTTTAAATGCACCGAAACCAAATCGGTGGCTACGTTTTCGTCAAATTCTTTTAAAGCTGTGGACAAGGACTTGTTTGCTTTTATTATTGAATTATAGTGTCGTGCATTACTGACTAAAAACGATGAACTTAAGTTGTACTTATCAACATAACTTACCAAGCGCTCGGTTATTTGGTCGATGTTTTCGTTTCTTTTTGCTGAAATATAAATTGTTTCCAAATCGCTAAGGTTAATGAATGGGTTTGGAACTGTCGTCATTTCGTCAATTTTATTGCCTACCATTATTAGTTGTTTATTCTCATCTATGTATGGCTTAAGCTCCTTCAAAATTTGAGTCAACTCCTCTTGCGTTATTGTTGTGGCATCAAAAACATAGAGTATAATATTTGCTTCGTTAAGCGTAACTAGTGTTTTTTCGATTCCTAAGTTTTCAACAACATTATCTGTTTCGTCTCTTAAACCGGCTGTATCGAAAAATCGGAAAGCAATTCCTTTAATGTGCATTACATCTTGAATAACATCGCGAGTAGTTCCGGGAATATCGCTGACAATGGCTCTTTCTTCTTGTAGCAAGGCGTTGAGCAAAGTAGATTTTCCAACATTGGGTTTCCCGATAATAGCGACAGGCACTCCGTTTTTAAGCACATTACCCATTTGAAAAGAATTTGCCAAGTCCGAAAGTTCATCAATTATCTTATTTATAAGCGATTTAATTTGATTTCTGTCGGCAAAAGTTACATCTTCTTCCGAAAAATCCAATTCCAATTCAATCAACGAAACAAGGTTTATAAGCTCCAATCGCAGGTTGTTAATTGTTGTAGAAAAACCACCTCTCATTTGTCGTATGGCATTCAGATGAGAATGCTTGTTGTCGGCTTCGATAATATCGGCTACAGCTTCAGCTTGCGACAAATCCATTTTTCCATTCTGAAAAGCTCTGAAAGTAAACTCTCCAGGCATAGCCAAACGAGCACCTTCTTGCAATAAAACTTCCAAAATTCGTTGCTGTATGTAGGTAGAACCATGACAACTAATTTCGACAAGGTCTTCGCCTGTGTAGCTATTCGGACTTTTAAATATCGAAACTAAAACTTCATCTATAATCTCATCACCACGACGTAAAGTGCCAAAATGCAGCGTATGAGATTTTTGTTCAACAAGTTTTTTGTTGACATTTGTAGATGTAAAAATTTTATCGACAAGTTGTAACGAACCTTTGCCCGAAATCCGTATCACAGAAAGGGCTGCTTTGCCGTGAGCAGTAGCTACGGCACATATTATATCGGAGTTGTAGGCGTAAATCATGGCTTTTATTTTTTCGGATTGGCAGAATTTTATGCAAACTTATTAAAATAATGTGTTTTATATGCAAATTTTTTGGATATAATGACTTGTATATTTAAAAATGTTTTATATTTGCCTCGTAAACAACAAGTTGGCAATAATTGCAAAAACCAATAAAAACAAATGATTATTAACCTTTAAAATTAAAAAGTCATGAAAACAAAACCAAAAATTTCAATCGCACTTATTCTTATCACAACATTGTTTTCGATAAATTTATTTGCTCAACGAACAACTGATATCGAAAATGGTAAGGATCATCCATTAGTCAGTCGTTTTGATGGTGCTATAATCGAGTTTTACAAAGAGACGAAATGGGGAACTTATAAATTGCCCTTGAACGATAAAAATGCTATTGATTGGGAAAACCCTATGAGTTTGGAAGGAAAGGTTACCCGCATTCAGTATTCTACTTCAAGTGAGAATAATGCAGAATTTGTTTTACACAATTACAAATCAGCTCTTTCAAAAGCGGGTTATAAAATCTTAATAGCTATAGCTAATGAGGAACTTGGGGTATCTGATAGGCCTCATTCATGGAGCGACAAATACTACCGTTCAGGCTTATATGGGAACGATGGCTTACATAATGATAAATTTGGAATTGGATTGAATTTTCCGATTTGGAAAAACAACCATTCATTTATTGTTGCAAAAGGAAATAAGGAAGGAAAAAACATTTATGTAATTGTTTATTCGGTGGTTGACAATTATACGTTAATTACCCAAGATGTTATTGAAATTGAAGCGGTTGAAACAGGAATGGTATCTGCCGAAAATATTTCGAAAGGAATTCAAACCGAAGGATATTTTGCTGTTTATGACATCTTTTTTGATGTAGGAAAATCTGAAGTAAAACCGGAATCTGCTGATGCGTTGAAAACCATTGCCGAATACCTGAATACCAATAAAACTCAAAAAGTTTTAATAGTCGGACATACGGATAATACAGGTAATTTTGATATGAATATAAGTCTTTCAAAAGACCGAGCAAACGCAGTAATGGAAAAGCTAGTTTCTGAATATGCTGTCGCAAGAGAACAACTTAAACCTTACGGTGTAGGCTCTGTTTCTCCTGTTGCAAGCAATTCTACTGAAGAAGGTAAAGCCAAAAACAGACGTGTTGAAATAGTAGAACAATAATTATTATTGGTCTGCAGCTACTGCTTTTTCCAATAAATTAATATAATCTTTTCGGGTAATCATTTTTGCACCCAAACTTGCCATATGATCTGTGTACGTTTGAGCATCAATGAAATAAAATTGCTTTTCCTTAAGCAATTCGACAAGATTGTATAAGGCAATTTTTGATGTGTTTGACATTGTATGAAACATAGATTCGCCGCAAAAAGCTTTACCAACAGCAACTCCGTACAAGCCGCCGACTAATTCATCGTTGTACCAAACTTCAACCGAATGAGCATAACCTTCTTCATGCAAATTTGCATACGCTTCTTGTAATTTTGGTGTAATCCATGTTCCAGACTCGTGCTTGCGTTTTACATTTGCACAATTAAATACAACTTGCTGGAACGCTGTATCAAAAGTTACTTTAAAAATATTCTTTTTAATCAGTAAACGCAAAGATTTCGAAACCTTGAAATCATCTAAAAATAGCACCATTCGTTCGGGCAGCGACCACCACAAAATATATTCATCGTTGGTAAACCAAGGGAAAATGCCTTTGCCGTATGCTTCCACCAATCTTTTCACACTCAAATCGCCACCAACGGCAAGTAACCCATCTTCGTTGGCTTCTTCAACCGGTGGAAACGGCACATCAGGATGTTCTAATAAAATTACCATGCCTACTCTATTTTTGGTTTATGTCAATTCCAACTATTAAACTCGCAATTGTGTTTAATACTCGTAGTAAAAGTTACTTAGGTTTGTTCTAAATCCTATACTAAACAAAAGATTTTGCTTGTCGATTAAATCGTTTTTTTGCGTACGCCATATAATACTTGCCTCAAGTTTCATATTGGTTTTTCTGTTCAAAACATAGGCAAGTCGGTAATCAACATAATTTACTTTGGTTTTAAGTCCCTGCCCTATGTAATTATCATACTCAGACTTACGATTGGTATAAGGCAAAAGTAAATTTTGTCCGTAGCTTATGTCGTTTGTGTCGGCTCCGTACATTTGATGTATGTATTTTATAGAAGTTTGCCAATTTTTGTAAGAATACGAAGCTATGAACAGACCCTCTCTGAAATTAGCTCCCAAAATATGAGCAAGCGGTTGGTTTGCGTGACTGTACGACTGAACTGATACATTGTGAGTATAAGTATATGGTCGTGATTGGTTATATTCGGCACGTGCATATAAATTGCTGATATTAAACATATTGCCACCTTCAACTCCTAGCTGAATGCTATACTTATTGCCCCACCAACCCTTATTATCTTTAAATAAATTTTTAACATTAAATTCATCTAATAACAATTGCGCATAAACGTTATAATTGTTTGAAATTGAGTAAGATATATTAGTTCCTATCATGTAATTATCGGGTGAACCTATTGCAAATTCGGCGGGACGCAAAAAGACTATCGGATTTAAGTAATGAAATTCAAATCCTCGGTAGCCTTCTTCGGCGTTTCTGTTTTCCCAAATAATTGCATCAAACAAACCCACATTTAACCTATTGAAAAGCATAACTTGTAAAAAATGCATTGTACTCCATTTACGTTCGTAGCCGAATGTGGTGCTGTAGGGCAAATTTAAAGCGGTAAATTGTGCGTATAAAACCGTGTATTTTATTTTCCTAAAGTCGGCATCCAAACGTACGTAAGGATAATTGTACGCAGCATCGGAAAGAATAAGCGAACGATAACCCTCGCCTATAAAGTTTTTTCCGTAACCAACCGTAAAATATATGCGTTTGTCGGGTATATAGGTCACATATCCGCTACTGTTGTAGTAATCGAAACCGTCGGTTTTAAAACGCTTGTACGGACCTTGTCCTGGAATAACTTTCATTGAATCGGCGAAATGTTTTATCCAAGATGGCTGAAACGATTGTGTTTCAAAGATTTGGCTACTAAAAACGAGCTTATCTTTATAATTCCCGCTAATATCAATGCCGCGAGTGTTTCGCCATATTTTTTTGTCGTATTGTCTTTCTTTTCCAATGGTAAAATCGAATAAAGGGTCTATGCTTATTGTCAGCCAATCGTTTTTGTAGTTGATAAGGTGTTCGGCGAAAAGTTTTCTGTAAACAAAACATTTGTTACTAACATCCTCGTGATAAGAAAAAACATCGTCAATAAGCAACTCGCTACTATCAACCGATTGAATAAGAAATGGTTTCATACTCCACAGCTGCCTCTGATTTGCTTGCAATTTACCAAATTTAACTTTTGAATATAAATCGTGGTTTAACGGTATGTACTGCGAGTATGCTGTTACAACAAATATGCTGATAATAAAAAGTAATAATATTCGCTTCATTGTGTGTGATTTTGCTACATATTAATAATTGCAAAAATAATATTTTTAGATATACTTGTGGAAATAAAGTTGGGAGACCTGAGTTCTGAGTTAGGAGTTCTGAGTTCTGAGTTTTGAGTTTGGCAATTCGGAATTAAAACTACCCTCCATTTTCGGCATTTCGATACACCGATATTTCACTTCGCTCAATATCGGCACTCAATGACTCCCGAAACTTCGGGAAACACGCAACTCGCAACTCGAGAATATTTCTACAGATATTTACATATACAACAACACTAAAACTAATAATTAACTATTTTTGCATAAAAAACGATGGCTAAATTATTAAAATGGATTGGTGGCGGTTTGGGTTGGGTCGCTGGTGGACCTATCGGGGCTTTGATTGGCTTTGCCATAGGTGCATTATTTGAAGGGTACAACGAAAGTAAAACTCAATACAAGAGTCGTAAAGGACGATTTGAAAGACCTCAAACTACTAAAAGCGGATTTTATGTAACCTTGCTTGTATTGTCGGCATCGGTGATGAAAGCTGATGGAAGGAATTTAAAATCGGAGTTGGATTACATAAAAGCATTTTTGCTACGCCAATTTGGTGAAACCGAAGCTCAACGCCAATTGCTGATTTTACGCCAATTGCTAGAAAAAGACTACGATTTGGCTGATGTGTGCCGACAAATCCGTTTTTACATGGAATATCAGTCTCGCCTGCAACTTTTGCACTATCTCTTTGGTATAGCTAAAGCCGATGGATATATTTCAGTCGAAGAGCTTAATGTAATTACCAAAATCTCAAGCTATATGGGTGTTACCACCAAAGATTTTGAAAGTATTAAAGCCATGTTTATTGTAAACACCAACTCCGACTACGAAATATTGGAAATAAAACCAGATGCAAGCGATGATGAAGTAAAAAAAGCGTATCGTCGAATGGCTCTTAAATACCACCCCGACAAAGTTGCTCACCTTGGCGAAAATGTACAAAAAGCTGCTAACGAAAAATTTCAGAAATTGCAAAATGCTTACGACAATATAAAAAAGGAAAGAAATATGAATTAATTCATGTTACTTGAAAACATATCCCCTATTTGCCGTACACCAATAGTATGTAGCGTTTCATCAGGTTTATATAATAGCAAAATAAAAATTTTTATCTTTTTTTGTAACTTTTTGCATACTTAATTCGTATTAGTAGTAAAAACAGGCAAATTTTATGACTTTAAAAGAATATAATACTTGTGTTGACCTTTATGCCGACGGCTTGTATAGATTTGTGCTGAAAAGCATAAGAGACAAGGAAACTTCGCAAGATATTATTCAAGATACCTTTTTAAAATTGTGGCAACTAATCGATGAAGTTGAGTTTAAAACCGCCAAACCGTATTTGTACAAAATCGCCTATAACTCGATGATTGATACCATAAGGAGAACCAAGACAAATGTAGGCGATGAAACTGAAGAAACTTACGAAACAAAGAATTTTAATTGGGAACTGAAAGACATAATTGATATTGCCGTAAATAACCTTAGCGATATTCAGCGACACGTAATTTTGCTTAGAGACTACGAAGGATACAGCTACAAAGAAATAAGCGATATCACCAAAACAAGCGAAGCTCAGGTTAAGATAAATATTTTTAGAGCCAGACAAAAGTTAAGGGAAGTTATTGGTAAACTCGAAAATGTAATTTAAAAATGGATACGCAAAACATAAATATTAACAACTACGAAGCTTTTTTGTTGGATTACTACGAAGGTAATCTTGACGAAAACACAACCAAAGAGCTGTTGGAATTTTTGGATAAGCATCCCGAGTGTAAAGCCGATGGCGACTGTATAAACTTTGTCATTCCTTCCGATTCCGAACAATTACCGATTGAACAAAAATTAAATCTCAAAAAATCTCGTACAAATTACTTTGAATTGTTGGCTATAAAAGAAATTGAAGGCGATTTGTCAGATGCTCAAAAAGAAGTAGTTAGAAATTTGCACGCCAATAGTAATATCTACAAAAACATAAAGAGTCAATACGATAAAACGGTATTAATACCTGATAAAAGCATAAAATATCCACATAAAGATAAACTTTACAAGCACTTAGGAAGTCAAAAGCAAAAGCGAACTACTCTACTTTATATAGCTACAGCCGTTGCTGCAAGTTTGTTGATACTGTTTACCGTGTTTTATTATACGCCTAAAAACAGTCCGGAAATTGCTGAAACAGACCCCAAAACCGACGAAAACGTTATTATCATTACTGATAATATCACCGAAAAAAGCATAGATATTTCGGAAGAAAAACCTGAAAATATTATTCAATCTCCGAATAAGCAGAATAATATTATTGCACAAAAATCCGATAAGTACAATAACATTGAGAATATAGAACCTACGGAAACAGATATTACACTCGCAAATAATATTGTCGAAGATGTTGATATTGCAACCAACATCAACGAGAGACAATTTGAAAATATTCAGAAAATAGAGCCTGTGGATATTCCATTTGTTTACACAAACGATTACAAATTAGCTTATGATAATTTTACTCAAGAGGCAGAGTTTTATTCCTTTTTTAATTATGCTTACTTGCCTGAAGTCGCCGAAACTGTTGAGCCGGAAGAAAGTTTTATTCAAAGACCGACCAGTATAAAGCAGTTTATCGGCAAATTATTATCAAAAGCTCTGAAAATAAACACCGAAATGAGCTACCATGAGCTTGAAGCATTTGCCTACAACGATTTGTACAACAATCCTTCAGGTAAAAGTGATTATTGGCTCTACATTACAAAAAACACCGATGATAACAAGATATCTTATTATATAACAACGTCAAACATTTCTATTTACAAATAATTAAACACATTAAATCTATGAAAACAATCAAATTAATTAAAACATTTATTTTACTTAGTGCAATCATACTAAGTCCAAAAATTTTTGCCGATAATGTTACTTTATTACCTGAATTTAACAAAATATCAGTGAATGGCTCAGCTAAAGTGCTCATAATACAAGGCGCCGAATATAAAGTTGAAATTGAAGGTCCTGCAGACAATTTTTATACAAAAGTAAATAACGAAACGCTCACAATAAATGGCTCATCTAATAACAATTCGATAATTAAGGTTACATTTATTGAAATTAGACGCATTACGGCTTCCGGGAACTCAAGTGTAACATCCGAAGGAGACATAATAACAGACTATTTAGATGTAAAATGCAGCGGAAATAGTTCTATGATATTGGATGTAAGCTCCGAAGGATTACATGTTGACAATTCAGGCAACAGTAATGTCGATATTGATTTTATCGGCAAAACATTAGTTGCTAAAAATTCGGGTACAAGCAAATCGACTTTTAGCGGAATTGCGTCTAGCATAGAAACTTATTCTACCGGATTGGCTAAAGTTTATGCCGAAAATCTTGATGTAAACTCTGCAAATGTGGTAATATCCGGAGCTTCGGAATGCACTATTGTACCCAATAATAACATAAAAGCTAATATTTCAGGTGCGTCAAAACTGCATTACGTAGAAAACGGTAAAACTGAAACAATTTCTCAATCGGGTCATTATAATATTGAGCGTACTGCTACGTACAACGAAACTACAGGAGATACTACATACAATTATTCTTTAAACTACGACAGTAACGTGCTTCAACGCAACAACACAACATACAAATTCAACAAAAAGCGCAGAGAAAACGGATTTAACCTTAATTATGGTAGTTTTGGTTTAGGCGATAATTTTTTAGGACTTAATAGCTCAAGTAATTATGAAAATTCGGACAATTTGTATAAGTATGATATGTCTGTCAATATTCCTGATAGATCGATGAGTGTTTATCTTAACTTTGCCGAAGTATCATACGATATGTTAAAAGGAAGAGTCGGATTAATTTCGGGTTTGGGAGTTTTATGGAACAATTATAAATTCGACGAAAATGTTAGGATAGTCAATACCGAAGATAATTTACTTAAAACATACAGAATGGTTAATGACTCCACTTTAAATTTTAAGAAAAGCAAAATGACTACATTTAATATCAATGTTCCTTTATTGCTTGAATTTAGGATACCAGTCAACAAGTGTTGTGATGAAATTCGCATAGGCGGCGGAGTTGTGGGTAGTTTTGTACTAAATTCATATACGAAAAATGTATATACAGATAAAGTAACCAACAATAAAATTAAAGATTACGGTAGATTGAACGGAGTAACGGCTCCGCTAAACTTGAGCATGACTGCATATGTTG
This sequence comes from Lentimicrobiaceae bacterium, assembly GCA_033809755.1. Lineage (GTDB taxonomy): Bacteria > Bacteroidota > Bacteroidia > Bacteroidales > UBA4417 > UBA4417. Next base: position 10,540 of record JAPXLB010000002.1, on the reverse strand, counting down.
GCTGGAATGCAGTAAAATTATTTGCTCAGTATCAGTTTACAGGATTGTTTAAAGAAAACAAAGGTCCTTCAATTTATCCATTTACCATTGGTGTAGCCATTTGCGATTATTATTAGGATTTAAATAAAAACAGATTTTATTTGTAGTATCATAATTTTCTCAATAAAAAAAGTTGTCGAAAATACTTCGACAACTTTTTTGTTTAAACTTATTTCAACCTTGTTTTAGAAGTTGTATTTATTATCTTCAATAAGTTTAGCAGCAACACGGCGTCTTGCCTCTTTTGTATTTACCGGCTTAACAGCAGATAGTTTTTCTGCTACGCTTATCAACGATTTAAGTTCGGCATCGGTAGCAAGAGTATTGAAAATATCAACTGCTAGTTTGTATATAGCAAATGATGCATCAAACAAATACACGTCTAAAATGTCTTTGTAAATATCAATGTTATCTCTCATAGTGCTAAGTTTTTCTAATCTGAGAGCCAATGATTCCAAAACATAAATTTCGGTCATCATATCTGAAATTCCGTGAACAACTTCCTGTTCTTTGCCTATTTGTCTCTTATAGAATTGCGAAGATGTATGAATAGCCAAAAGTGTAAGGTCTTTGAAGTTTTCGACGTAATCGCTGATTTGTCCGAAGTAGTCGGTTTTGTCTGTTCCACCTTTAATTGAATTAATATTATCAAAAACTTGCTGAGCTTTTTCAAATAATTCAAATTCCCCTTTTTGAGCTTTTTTAATTGCAGTATCGGCAATCAAAAATCTGTTAATTTCGTTGGTTCCTTCAAAAATTCTGTTAATTCTCGAATCTCTGTAAGCTCTTTCAATATTCATTTCGGCAGAGTAACCCATACCACCGTGAATTTGTACGCCTTCGTCAACAACGTAATCCAAGCATTCCGAACCGTAAACTTTAAGAAGTGCGGCTTCAACGGCATAGTGAGCAATAGCTTCAATAGCTGCCCTACCCGGCTCCATTCCTGCTTCTTTGTTTATATTGGTCATAATGTCTATATCTTTGCTTAAGCGGTACGTAGCCGACTCGTGAGCAAAAGTTTTAATAACTTGTTGAGCAAGTTTGTATTGAATAGCTCCGAATGTTGAAATCAGAACACCAAACTGCTTACGTTCGTTGGCATACTGAACCGAATCGTTGATAGAAGTTTTGGCAGCGCCTAAAACGTTAGCACCTAATTTAATTCTTCCCATGTGAAGGATGTTAAGTGCAATTCTGAAACCCTCGCCTTGTTTTCCAATAAGATTTTCAACCGGAACTTTTACATCGTTGTAGAATATTTGAGCTGTCGATGAGCCTTTAATACCCATTTTTTTCTCATCGGGAGCAACAACAACGCCGTCCCAATCTTTTTCAACGATAAAAGCACTCAAAATTCTGTCGTTACCTATTTTAGCAAATACCGTTTCAATATCAGCGAAACCGGCGTTGGTAATCCACATTTTTTGTCCGTTCAAGATATAATATTTTCCATCTTCCGACAAAACTGCATTGGTCTTTCCTGAGTTGGCATCGCTACCTGCACCGGGTTCGGTCAGACAGTACGCACCAATATATTCGCCTGTGGCTAATTTTGTTACGTATTTTTCTCTCTGAAAATCATTGCCGTAGTATGCAATAGGCAAAGTTCCTATACCGCAGTGAGCCATAAAAGCTACTGAAAACGAATAACCTGCACCTATTGTTTCGGCTGTAAGCATTTGAGTTACAAAATCTTGTCCGTATCCGCCGTATTCTTCGGGTAAGGCAATACCCATCAAACCCAACTCGCCTGATTTTTTAAGTATTTGGTGCATCAATTCGTAGTTAGGAGAATCTAACTCATCTAAATGAGGATAAACTTCGGTTTCCAAAAAATCCTGACAAGTTTGAGCAATCATTATTTGCTCTTCGTTAAATTCTTCGGGAATAAATACATCTTTTGCGTCCGTTTTTTTTACTAAAAACTCACCGCTTTTTAAAACTTTTTTGTCTTCCATAGTTAGTTATTAAATGTTATTATAATTTCAAATTATTTACTATTAATTCGGCAATGTCAAAGTTTTTGACTTCTTCTTTGTTTATGTATTTCAAGCCGTCTGTCATCATTGTCATGCAGAAAGGACAAGCAGTTGCAATAACTTCGGCACCTGTGCCGATAGCTTCTTCGGTTCGTTCGATAAAAATTTCTTTGTTACCGCTTTCGGCTTCTTTAAACATTTGAGCGCCACCTGCTCCGCAACATAATGCAGAACTTTTATGTCGTTTCATTTCGACAAAAGAATTTGTAATTGCGTTTAGTATTTGTCGCGGCTCATCGTATATTTTATTGGCTCTGCCCAAATAGCAAGGGTCGTGATAAGTAATTTTTACGTTGTCTTTGTTGGTAATTGAAAGTTTGCCGTTGTTTATATTTTCTAGGATAATTTCCAAGTAATTAAATACTTGGTATTTACCGCCAAGGTCGGGATATTCGTTCTTAAAAGTGTTGTAGCAATGCGGACAAATTGTGATAATTTTCTCCACTTCGTACATTTTAAGAGTCTCGATAACAGTAAGAGCTTGCATTTGGAAAAGCATTTCGTTTCCTGCTCTTCTAGCCGGATCGCCGGTGCAAGTTTCTTCAGTGCCAAGTACGGCGTAGCTAATGTTTAAATGATTTAAAATTTTAGCGAAAGCTGCTGTTACTTTCTTATATCTATCGTCGTAAGCTCCTGCACAGCCCACCCAAAACAAGTATTCGGGCTTGTTGCCTTTTGCAAATTCTTCCGACATTATTGGAACTTTCTGTTTTGGAGTTTCCATATAGTTATTATTGGTTTTATATTTTTCTGATTTACAAACTGTTAGTATAAAAATTACATATTTTCAGTCCAAAGTAGTCTATCTTCAGGCGAATACTGCCAAGGAGCACCGTTGTTTTCAATATTCGAAAACATTGTATTTAAGCCCGTTGGAGCTGCACTTTCTTCCATTACCAAATACCTTCTGATATCAACTATAAGTGTCGGCTGATTAATGTTTACAGGACACTCGTTAGCACAAGCGTTGCAAGTAACACAAGCCCAAATTTCCTCCTCGCTGATATAGTCTCTCAAAAGCGATTTTCCGTCGTCGAACTCTTTGCCTTTTTTAGATACTACGTTTCCTTTTTCCTTCATTCTGGCTCTGACGTCCATCATAATTTTCCGCGGAGAAAGCTTCTTACCCGTAATATTTGCAGGACAAACCGAAGTACATCTTCCGCACTCCGTACAAGTAAGCGAATCGAAGTAGTTTTTCCACGAAATATCAGTTACATCTTTTACTCCAAACCTTTGTATTTCGGCTGGCGGTTCGCTTGTGTCGAAAGCTGCGTTTGGGTCTAACATTAGTTTTACTTCTTTAGTAATTTCGTCCATATTGGTAAGTTTACCAAGCGGTTCAAGGCGAACTAAAAATGTGTTTGGAACCGATAAAAATACGTGGAAATGCTTAGAATACGGCAGGATGTTGGCAAATAAGAATATTAGCAAAATATGCATCCACCAAAAAATATCGTGCCAAATGTGAAGCTGATGAACACTCGCATTTGCATATAATATATCGGATAGATAATTGCTAACGGGAAATACTCCAACAGACGGCGTTCCGGTAACGGCTTTAAGCTGTACGTATGCCGAATTTAAGCCCAACAACGAAATCATCAAAAGTAAAATCAAGGTAAGAGCAACATTCGCATCTTGATGAGATTTTTTCTTCATTTCAATCCCGCTAAAACGTGGAATGTGCATAAAAATACGTCTGATAAGGAAAGCTATGATAGAAATTGCTATCAAGAGAGCAAAAATATCTCCAAAAGCTATCATAAAGTCGTAAAATCCACCCAAGACACCCAAAGACCTTTCAAGTCTGCCCACTCCGTCGATAACCATCTCGATACTGCCGAACAGTATTACACAAAATCCCCAAAAAACTATTGCGTGCATCAAACCTATTACAGGACGGCGGAATATTTTTGTTTGTCCGAAAGCAACTTTAAGCATGTTTTTAAACCTTTTGCCTATGTTTTTTATAGGAAAATTGGCTTTTGTGAGCTTAAAGTTATTGATAATCTTACTAATAGTATAGGCAAATACTCCTAATGTAATAAGAAGTGCAATTATAAAAACTATTTGTTTTACCATTATGCAAGTAAAATTAAGTTAATACTATTTTTGCTGCATATCTTTGACAGCTTGAATAAGTTGCGGTAGCACTTTTTGAGCATCTCCAACAACACCATACTGTGCTTGTTCAAAAATAGGAGCATCTTTATCAGTATTGATAGCAACTATATATTTTGATGAGCTAACGCCGGCAATATGTTGGGTTGCACCCGAAATTCCGAAAGCAATATATAGATTTGGAGCTATAATTTTACCTGTCTGACCTGTATGCTCTTCATGGGGACGCCAACCTTCGTCGGAAACAGGACGAGAGCACGCTGTTGCAGCACCAAGCAAACTTGCTAATTCTTCAAGCGGAGCCCAATTATCAGGCGATTTCATACCTCTTCCACCCGAAACAACTATTTCGGCATCGTTTAGAAGTATTTTACCTGTTTGTTTTTCGGTGTTTTCCAATTTAATATCCGATGCTTCGGTGCTTACAGTCAACTTTTCAATATTAACTGTTTGTGGATTTTCGCTAATCTCGAACGAGTTTTGAGCAAGAGTTATGATTTTCGTTTGACTCTTAAGTTCAACATCGGCGAAAGCTTTTCCCGAAAATACTTTTTTGTAAACCACAAAAGGATTTACACTAACAGGTAGCTTGCTTACTCCTGTTGCAATAGCTGCATTAAGGCGAACCGATAATCTGGACGAAATAGCTTTGCCTTTATTATTGTTTGCAAAAATTATTAGTTCGGCATTGGCTTTTTTGGCGACTTCTTCAATTATTTTAGTGTAGTTCCTATCATTAAAATCCTGATTATCATCTACTTGATAAATGTGAGAAGCTCCGTATTTACCCAAAATCATCAGTTGTTCTTCGGGAACATTGCCTATTGAAACTACTTTCAGGTCGGCGTTCATCATTTTTGCAACGCTGTATCCGTACGATACTAGTTCAAACGATAACTTTTTGAATTGGTTATCCCAATTTTCGGTATATATTAAAACTGACATATTATTTCTGTTTTTTGGTTAATAATTAAAGAACTTTGGCTTCGTTTTGCAAAAGGGTGATGAGTTCGCCTGCATTGTCGGCATCAACAAATTTGCATGCTGCACGTGGTACAGGTTTTTCCAATTGCGTAATCTGAGTAAACGAGTCGCTTGCAACAGGCTCAACTACTTTTATAGGTTTGGTACGAGCTTGCATAATTCCTCTCATAGCCGCAATTCGGGGTTCTTTTGCAATACCTTTTTGAACAACAAACAAGGCAGTATTAGGAACTGTAAGAGTTTCCCTACCGCCGTCGATTTCGCGAATTACTTTTGCATGACCGTTTTCAATTTCTAAGGAAGAAACTCCGGTAACTGAATCGATATTTAAAAGTTCGGCAAGCATGCCACCAACGGTTGAGCCATTGTGGTCGCTCGATTCAATTCCGCAAAGAATAATATCGAAACCTTCGTCTTTAACGGCATTTGCCAATTGTTTGGCTGTATTAAAAGCGTCGTCGGCTTTTGTGTTGACTCTAATAGCAGAGTCGGCTCCAATTGCTAACGCCTTCCTGATTGTAGGATCGGAAGTAGCTTCGCCAACGTGAGCCACAACAACACTGCTAATATTGTTAGAAGCGTTTTCTTTAAGTTCAATAGCACGCGTAAGTGCCAATTCGTCCCAAGGGTTAATGACCCACTGAACACCTGTAAAATCAACCGACTTATTATCGTCGGCGAACTTTATCTTAGTTGTTGTATCGGGTACATTACTAATACAAACTAATATTTTCACTTTATTTTAATTTTTGGTTATTATTAATTTTTTGCAAAGGTATCTTTTTTATCGTTAATTTTTAACAATATCTACAAAAAAGTATATTTTACTCGAAAATTATTTAGGGTAACCCACTGATTGTGCTAGCAATACCTTAAAATTACTATCTAAGTTAAGTAATTTAATAAGTTTATCATTATCGAAAGAGCCGCGAGCAACGGTTGCTAAACCTTCCGAAGCACAATACAAGTAGATGTTTTGCGAAATATATCCGCAGTTGGTATATGAAAATTCGGCTTTTGCCGATTTACTGTTATCGCAGACAAACAAAATGTTTATAGCTGCCGTACCAACAAACTCCTGATGACCGGCAGAAGCTCTGTAATCGCCTTTTTTTATGAGTTTGGCAACGTTATTTTTTGCGTCGTAAAAGTAAATTCCGTTTTTATCGCAGAAATAAAGCTCTAATTCTTGTTTGTTAAGAGCTGTTGGAGCTGTCCTTTTGTCGGGTCTGTTAAAACCGTTTGCAGCCCACAAAAGATTTGAAAGTTCTTGCAAAGATAAGTCCTTGTCCGAAAACTCTCTGGAACTCTTACGTTCGCTTAATGCTTGCATTAATGGTTTACCGATGTTTTTTTGCGGTTCGGGCAATTTAATATCTTGCCCTGAGATAAAAGTTGTCATAGTCATAATAGCAATAATTGTTAATAAAATTTTTTTCATAGGTTTATAATGTTTAAATAATATTTACGTAACAAAAATACATTTATTTATTCAATAATAAAAATTAATAATACTTAAATGTTGGGTTTAACTACAATATTAATTGCTAAATGTTATATGGGGAAGGGAGAGTTTGGGGTGTAATTATAATAATGTTCCTGTGTTCTGACACGCTGGGGCGTCAGTGGCAGTGCCCTTATCCCACGTTAAACTTTTACTAAAGTAGTAAAAACATTCTCATCAGAAAATCAACCCCGATAGGCAAAACCATGTGTAAGAAGTTTGCTATTTTTTTAATCTTATTTACAACACGTTTCAACAAAAGCAACTCCAAAGTTTGTTAAATGAAATCTTTTAAGTTCATATCTGATTTCAAATTGCTCAACTAGGTACGGACTAATGCTGTTTATTAAAATTGGATTCTTCTTTAATCCTTCATATTTACTTTTATCCATTAAAGAACTAAAGGGTGGGATTTCTATAAGTTTTAATCTTTCAAGATTTTCAATATAAGAACATATGTTTACTTTGTTTTCTATTTTATTAAGTCCTACATCGGTAAAATTTGAAATTAAGTCGTATTCACCACCCTGACTTTTATTGACTAATTTAACATTTATCAAAGGGTGTGATTCAATATGAATTGCAGGCAATGACTTTAATAATTTAGCCTCATCTGGATTTAATTGCTTTATAATATCAACGAATGAAGGATGTACCTTCCATTTAGTGTCTATGTTCATTGAAGAAGCTAAAAGGTTTGCATATAGATTTCTAAGTTCTTCACTGTTTTCACAATAACTAAGTTGCTGAATTGCCGGGATTGCAACATATGGTTCAGGTTCACATATTTTTTCTTCAGGTATATTTTCTAATTTATCTTTTAATAATTCACCTGTTTTTAATAAACTTTCTTCTCCATTAACAATCCATTTCTCCCAACGACCAAAAGCTAATCTGATAGTTCTTGGTAAGTAACTTAACATAACTCCTATTGGTTTAACACTCGGACTGGCAACATCTTTATATGCCTCTGTTATAACTCCTTCAGTTTGTTTAACTAATTCTTTTGATACCTCATTCATAATGTAAAAGTGTTAGTTTTCTATTAAATGACCGCTAACGTCTTATTTACATAACAAAGATACAACATTTTATAAAAACAATAACTAAGAGTACATTTATTTAACCAATAAACAAAATTATCAACATAAGCACGTTACCCTGCCTGACGCAAAACCCGCGTTATAAGCCGTTTTTCTATTTGTCATTAGTGTCAATTAGTTGAAAAATTAATTCTGTCAAAGTCTTTACATTACTTTCGATTGTGCCTTTCATATATTGTTCGTAAACACTTTTATTGTCCGGCGGGTTAAGATTCAGTGTCAAGCCTTTTTCTAATGCCAACAGTCTTAAAAACTCTCTTTGTGCTCGTCCGTTTCCTTCTCTGAATGGGTGTAAATAGTTGACATTATCTAAAATTTCTGCCAATTTCTCGGCTAATAGTCGGTTGTTGCTTTTCGGAATTTTCTTGAACTCAGCTATCAACCGGTCAATATATCTGAAAGCGTTGTCAAAGTGTGAGGTGGGGAAGAACTGTTTGCCGTCTTTGCTTATTTCAACAGCTCGTTTCTTCCCTGCCCAAACATAAATGTCTTGAAATAAATACCTATGAATTTCAAAAAGACTATCAATACCTTTTATTTTTATTGGACTTTCGTAAAGTTCTTGAAGTCGTTTTGCTACGACGCCACTCTCTACAAAAAGTAATACATCTGGATCTGTAATGCCTAGTAAGTTCCGTAAAAGTCCTGTCTTATGGTCTGTGTATGTGAAATCAGGGTCTATATATTTGTAGGAATTAGACATAGGCTTTTTGTTTGGCAAACGCCACAAGTTCTGTTAGAGATATTTTTCCTGTCACATAGTCCCTTATAATTTCAATACCTTTAGGTGTTGGTTTAAATCCTTCAAACATATTACTCCCTAGGGCGTTTGCAGTACTTTCTAGGGTTTTCAAGTCCGAAAACTTAACTCCCATTATTGTCAAATTGCTTTTGTCTATCTCTATCGTGTTTAACATATTTTTCAGTCTTAAATACTTGCCAAACTTACAAAATATTTAGGTCAAATCGTTTGTTTCTGTCGCTTTAAAATGGGTTATAACGTCTTATTTACGTAACAAAGATACAACATTTTTTTTAAAGCAATAACTAAGAGTACATTTATTTTGAGGATATGGACAGTTTAGCGATTGAAGTAGAATACTGATAGCGGTTTGCAACTTTGTGAAGTGGCGGATTTCGGAGCACTTCATTGTCAATCAGCACCACACATGAGTATAAGCACAAAGCTTCATTTACAGACCGAGCCGTCAATTTCTTGTAATCGTTGTTAGCAGTAGTTCGCAATTAATATTTTGTTTGACCCTTCCACATGTCTATGTATTCTATATTTAAGCCCTCGTTTCATCAATTTGTTTTCTATGTCTTTAGTCTCTGTGTAAGGATCACATAAAGTATTGAAAATAATCGTTCCGCCAAGACACAGTTTGTTAATTATTCCACGCCAAAAGTCCAGCAGTAGGAATTTGTCCGGAATCTTATTGTCAATGAATAGGTCTATAATGATTAGATCGAACATAGTATTGTCATTCATGACATAATCAAAAGCGTCATCGCAAATTATTTTAGTTTTGTCGTCTTCAGAAATTCCGAATTCTTTTTCAGCAATTTCAATTATTACCGGGTCAATGTCAACAGCGGTTATTCTGTTAGCGTAGTTAAATTCTTTTCTTAATGTTTTTATAACGCAACCACCACCAAGCCCCAGAACCAAAATGTTCCTTGTTTTAGAAAGATCGGTATTCAACAAGCCGAATTTCAAAACTCTTTGCAATGCTCCATAAGAATAATTTGTGTTCTCTGTATTTAGTAATGTCCTTCCGTTAAAAGTGGTCAATTCAAGATAACCGCTGTACTCAGATTTTATTTTTCTGGTTATAGGGAAAATGAAACTTACTATTTTTCTTTTCATACAATTACCGCTAACGGTTTATATACTTGACGAATGTACAACATTCGTACACATTAAACTTATAACATTTAAGTAGCAAAGTTACATTTATTCAACCAACAAACAAAATTAATAACACCTAAATATTATTTTTGTACTTAATGGCTAAATCCGAAAAGAAAAAGAAGCGTTTTATTAATACTCCAACGTACCCTGGGGGTAAGACTGCTTTTAATAAATTTATTAAAGCGAATTTGAAATATCCCGAAAAGGCAATGGAACACGCTATTGAAGGTTTTGTTTTTGTGGAGTTTTGGGTGGATTCAAACGGGGAGGTGGTTAAATCTGTAGTTACTAAGGGGTTGGGTTACGGCTGCGACGAAGAGGCATTAAGGGTTATTTCTCTTTTGAAATACAATCCAGCAAAAAACAGAGGTTTGTTGGTAACATCGAAAATTAAGACTCGTATATTTTTTAAGCCGCCTAATGTTGTCAAGTTTACAGGCGACAGCACTGTTAACTATCACAATGTTTCTACTAAAAAGCCGGAAAAAGCTACCGAAGAGAAGAAACAAGCGAACACTTATACGTACAGTATTCGTTTTTAATAAGTGAGTTTTGTTTTGGAATACGGGTTACGGGTTGCGTGGTGCGGGTTGCGAGGGCAATTAGCAATTAGTAATTAGCAATTAGCTCCGAAGTTTCGGAAGGGTTACGGGTTACGGGTTGCGTGTTGTCCCGAAGTTTCGGGATGTTGCGGGTTAGTATTTCACTCATTTAAAATCCTTTTTACGCAGAATATGTATAAAAGAAACGTTAAAAATTTCTGAATCCCTGTAAGAAATTTAGTTTCTTTTATACGGTTTTTATTGCCACAAGGCAATAAAAAATTCCT
>JAPXLB010000001.1:0-287182 GCA_033809755.1 Lentimicrobiaceae bacterium | reverse complement strand
GCTTTTCTTATCTTTTCGTGTAATTTCGTGTGATACTTGTCGCTTAAAGCTGTTGCTACCGTCGGATATGTTGTGTTGAGTAGCTTCATAAGCCTCTTTTTCTCTCCGTGTTTTACAAAAATTTCCGTTTTTTTCATTTTTATAATAATTTTATATCTTTACACCCGATTTTTAATATTAAAAATCATTGCAAATATAGATATAATTTCTATCATTGATACAATTTATATCAAATATTTTTAAAAAATTTTTACACCTCATGTCTATCGGTTTAAGAATAAAGGAGTTACGCAACAAAAATAATTTATCTCAGGAAGATTTTTCTGAAATAATCGGCATAAAAAGAGCCAGTTTGGGGCATATTGAAGCCGGAAGACAACTCCCAACGATAGAAATGTTATCAAAAATTGTTAGAATTTTTAGCGTCTCTTATTCTTATTTAATTGACGGGATTTTGGACAAAGATTCATTTAATCAATCTATAATTGGTAACAACAACAATAATAATAATTTAACTGCCGGTGATATAAACGAACGCAATGAGCCTTATGGCGCCCATAATTACGATAAAATTATTGACATGCTGAAAGACCAAATAGATAAGAAAGATGTATTAATAACAAAGTTAATCGACCAGCAAAACGTGTTAATCAATAAAATTAACGAGCTTGCTAATAAGCAGAAATAAACCTCACCCAAACAGTATTTTCACTCGTTTTTATTTAATTTGCTGATACATAAGTACTTGCGACTTATTTGATACTGTTTTATTGCTGAAATTATGGAAGTATGGGGGTAGTTATCTTGCTTTTTATGCTCATTTTTCGGCTTTTTTACTCCTTATGGGTATCTCAATCGATGTTTTTTTGTCGCAAAATGTCCACCCAAATGTCCATCCAAACGTCCATCCTAACCGTTTTTTTGTTTTTCTGTTGTTTTTACATTTATGGCGTTTTTGCTGGAAATAAAAAAGCGGCAAAACGCCGCTTTGTGTGGTTGTTCTTGCGTTGTAAAAATATAAGTAGGATATAATCGGTATTAAATAATAATGCAGAAAAATGGCTCCAAAAACGTCAGAAATGAAAGCCAAATTAAAGAGAATTAAACATTTCGTTTTATTTTGCGTGTTGTGCTAAAATCGCTGCATCGCTTGTAAAATCAGGCGTTTTCAGGCTTTTTTTTATTTTATTATTTGTTACATTTCGTTTTGTAGCCTGTAAATGTTTTTTCAGATATTTAAAATTTTTCACCATGTAAAAACAATAACGTTTTTGGTTTTTTGCAAAATATATATCTTTGTTAAAATGTAAGTTACTTCAAGATTTTAAACTAGTTAAATATCCATAATATATGAAAAAAACACATTTACTTATATTGATAATGACTACAATTGGCGCACTGACCTTTTCGTGCAATAACAAAACAAGCGAAGCCGACTATGGAATAATTCCGCTTCCAAATGAAATTAGCCTGCAAGAAGGCAAGGAGTTTTTTTAAACCCAAAAACTAAAATTGTTTACAATCAGGAGCAGGACAAAATGGAACAAAATGCTTTGTTTTTATCGGAGTACATTAAAAATTTATTAGGATTTGCTCCGGATGTTACGACAAACTCAAGCGGTAAAAACGAAATTGTTATCAAGTCGGAACTTCAAAACGAAAACCCCGAAGCATACGAACTTTCGGTAAATTCGGAACAAATTATTATTAACGGTAGTAGTCCTGCCGGCGCTTTTTACGGTATACAAACTTTGCGAAAATCTCTTCCAATATGTAAAGGCAACGCAGCACTTAAACCTGTTACAATAAAGGATTATCCACGATATAAACACAGAGGCGTTTTGCTAGACGTTGCCCGACATTTCCAACCTGTAGATTTTGTTAAGAAATTTATAGACCTTTTGGCTCTTCACAACATGAATACTTTTCATTGGCATTTAACCGACGACCAAGGCTGGCGTATTGAAATTAAACAATACCCGAATTTGACAGCCATCGGCTCTATTAGAAGCGAAACTGTTGTCGGCAGAAACACCGACGAGTACGACGGAATTGAGCACAAAGGTTTTTACACTCAGGAAGAATTGAGAGATATAGTTAAATACGCCCAAGACCGCCACATTACCATTATTCCTGAAATTGACCTTCCGGGACATATGCTTGCAGCACTGGCATCGTACCCACAATTGGGTTGCGATGGCGAAGGTTATGAAGTTAGCACACGTTGGGGCGTATTTGAAGATGTGCTTTGTGCCGGCAACGACGAAGTTTATGTTTTCTTGAAAAATGTTTATAAGGAAGTGATGGATATTTTCCCTTCAAAGTACATACACATTGGTGGAGACGAAGTTCCTAAAACAAAGTGGGAAACCTGCGAAAAATGTCAGGCAAAAATTAAAGAATTGGGTATAAAAGGTGATGAAAACCACAGCGCCGAATATTACCTGCAAAGCTACATTATGACATACATGGAAGAATTTTTGAATGAAAACAATCGCAGTATTATTGGTTGGGACGAGATTTTGGAAGGAAAAATTGCACCAAACGCAACTGTTATGTCGTGGCGAGGTACTGAGGGCGGTATTGAAGCGGCAAAAATGGGTCACGACGTTATTATGACGCCCACTACCTACGCCTACTTCGACTACTACCAAAGCACAAGAACCGAAGAAGAACCACTATCTATCGGCGGATATATTCCTATAGACCTTGTTTACTCTTTCAATCCTACGCCTGACGTTCTTTCCGAATCAGAGAAGAAACATATATTAGGTGCACAAGCTAATCTTTGGGCTGAATATATTAGCACACCTCAACATGCTGAATATATGCTGTTGCCTCGTTTAGCCGCCATGAGCGAAGTGCAATGGACAGAGCTCGAAAATAAAGATTACAACAGCTTCTTAAAGCGATTGCTCAAATACATTAATTTGTACGAACACTTTGGATATACTGTGGCTAAACATGTTTTTAATATCAAAAGCGATACAAAAATTGATTTTGACAATTACGCTCTTAAAATAAAACTCTCAACCATCGACGATTGTAAGATTTACTACACCACCGACGGAACAGAACCCACCGACAAATCAACTTTGTACGAAGGTGAAATTACCATTAAAGATACATGTACCATAAGGGCTGTTGCTATTGATAAAAACGGTAAAAAAAGATATTGGCAAAAAGATATAATAACCAATAAAGCAACTTTTAAACCAATAACTTTATTGACTGAACCCGACAGCAGATACTCGTACGGCGGAGCAGAAATGCTAGTAAACGGCGTTAGCTCCGACATTACCAACTACAAAAACGGCGATTGGATTGGATTTCAAGAAAACGACCTTGTAGCCGTTATTGATTTAGGCAGCCCGACTTTGGTAAGCAACGTTGCCTTTAAAAACCTTGTCAATACGGGAGATTGGATTTTTGATGCTGCCGAAATAATTATTGATAAATCGGATGACAATTCTGCTTTTACCAATGTTAAAACCGAAATATTGCCTAATAAGTACACTTCTCATAAAATTGAACTTGTTAATCACAATATTAGTTTTGACCCTGTTACAACACAGTACTTAAAAATTACTATCAAACCTAATATACTACCTGAGTGGCACAATGGAAGCGGTGACAGAGCTTTCATTTTTGTTGATGAAATTGGGGTGAATTAACAATTTTATTTGTTCCTAAGTAAAATTGTTATGTTTATTGTTTGAAAATAATTAGAAGTCAATGGTTTGTGAATGGTGCGGGGTAAGCGGCAATGTTCAATTAGCTATTGGCTGTTGGCTATTAACTATTGGCTAATGGCTAATGGCTAACGGCTAACAGTCATTAGCCAATTTTAATCATCTCCACAATTAACTTTTTTTATTATACAATTTTCTACAAAAATCTTTTACTTTTGTAAGGTCAGTTTTCTGACAGTTTTTACAAAAACACATAAACAATGAAAATTAAATCCGCACATTTAGCTGCCTTGTTTTTGCTGCTTGTTTTGCTGTTGAGCCATAATAAAATATTTTCGCAACAAGTATTCAGTTTGGAACAGTGCATAGACTACGCTTTAGACAATAACATTCAGCTTAAGCAACAATTATTACAAATCAGAAACTCCGAATACGATATTACTTCAAGTAAATTGGATTTTTTACCTACCGTTAATGCGGGTGCAATACATGGTTATAATTGGGGACAAACCATTGACAGATACACCAACAGTTTTGCAACCAACAGAGTTCAGACCGACAACTTTTATTTGAGCTCATCTTTAGTTGTTTTCAACGGACTAAACCGTGTAAACAGATATAAACAATCGAAAATTGAACTTAACGCTCAAAAATACGACCTACAAAAAGCCGAAGAAGAAATATCGGTTTTAGTAGCTTCGGCTTACCTGCAAATTTTATTTGCTACCGAAAATTTAAACATTCTTACAGGTTCCAACGAAACCACTAAGCAACAAACGCAACGAATAAAAACACTTGTAGATGCCGGCTCGGCTACCAAAGGCGAATTGTACGATATTGAATCGCAATTGGCTAAAGAAAACTCTCAAATAGTTGATGCAAAAAACTCTTTAGACCTTGCTTACCTATCGCTAATGCAGTTGTTAAATATGCCTTACGACACCAACTTTAGAGTTGAAGTACCACAAATTGACTTAAATAAATTATCTTCGGAAAACCTGCTCAATGCTGAAAGCGTTTACGCGTACGCTGTGCAAAACAAACCCGAAATAAAAGCTTCGGAACTTAGGGTGCGAAGTAGCAAAATGCAATACAAGCAAGCCTACGGCATGTTGCTGCCAACTTTAAGCATCGACGGTTCAATAGGTTCGGGATATTCGGGTGCAGCTTTGGAAAATACTACTCCAAACAATCTGACAGAACAGCAAATTGGCTACTATTACATCTCGCCAACTATGGTAAATCCTGTATTTACACTCATACCCGAAGGTAATTACAAAACAATTCCCTTTGCTCAACAAATAAAAGACAATATCAACAAATCTGTGAGTATTTCCTTGTCTATTCCTATTTTTAACGGTTTCAACGCACAAACTTCGGTAAAGAAAGCTAAAATCAATCAAATGAACGCCGAATATATGTTGGAAAACGAAAAACTTGACTTGCAAAAGAGAATACAACAGGCTCACTTCGATGCACAGTCGGCATGGAATAAGTACCAGGCAGCCGTTTTAAGCGAGAAATCGGCTCAGGAAGCATACAAATACGCAAGCGAACGCTTCGAGTTAAAAATGATAAAAACCACAGATTATAATATCTCAAAAAACAACCTTCAAAATTCGGAAGCCGAACTCATAAAAGCCAAGTACGATTACGTGTTTAAAACGCTTATCCTGCAGTATTTTATGGGAAAACCATTGAAAATTTTATAAGATGAAAAAAAATAGAAACAAACGTATAGTAATAATAGTATCTTCAGTAGTTGCCGTAGCGATTATTGCTCTAGCGATAGCCAAAAGTAAAGGTCATATAGGTAAGCCCGCTCCTACTACTGTGGAGACTTGCAAAGTTACCAAGGGTAATATCACCGAAACCATAACAGCTACAGGCAAAATTGAACCTGCCGTAGAAGTCAAACTTTCGCCTGATGTTTCGGGTGAAATTATTGAGTTGCACGTCAACGAAGGCGACCATTTGAAAAAAGGTCAGTTGGTTGCCAAAATAAACCCGGAAATTTATCGCTCCAATTACGAGAGAACCGTTGCCGGACTCAACACATCGAAGGCGAATTTGGCAAACAGCAATGCACGTTTGGAACAGGCAAAAGCTCAGTTTATAAATGCCGAAAATGTTTACAAACGTCAAAAAGAACTTTTTGATAAAGATGCTATTTCTTTGTCGGAATACGAAACAGCGTACGCAAACTATTTGGTTGCCAAAGCGGAAGTCAACGCAGCAAAAGAAACTGTTAGAGCTTCGGAATACAACGTTTTGAGCTCGCAAGCAATAGTCGACGAAGCTAAGGAAAATCTTACCAAGACTTCAATATACTCGCCTGTTGACGGAACAGTTTCAAAACTTAATGTTCAGCAAGGCGAAAGAGTTGCGGGAGCATCGCAGTTTAGTGCCGGAACTGAAATTCTGCGTATAGCAAATTTAGACGATATGGAAGTTATTGTTGAAGTTAGCGAAATAGACATTGCCAGAGTTTCGCTCAACGATACTGCCATAGTTGAAATAGATGCTTATCCGGATGCGGAAATCAAAGGCGTTGTAAATAAGATTGCAATATCCGCCAAATCGCAGGCAGCTTCCACCGACCAAATTACCAATTTTGAAGTTAAAATATTGCTAATTCCCGAATCGTATAAACAACTTAAAAGCGAGCACTCCAATTTTGCAGCTCCGCTCAGACCCGGAATGTCGGCTAACGTTACAATTCTGACTTCAAACCTTTCGCAAATTCTAACGCTACCTATACAAGCCGTTACTACCCGACCTCAAAAGGATTTTGGCATAAACGATTTGACAGACGAACTGAAAAACGAAACAATCGAGTGTGTTTTCGTTGTAAACAACGACAGCGTTGCTATTACGAAGGTAAAGACAGGTATTCAGGATAGCGAAAAAATACATATTGTTGAAGGATTGTCGGAAAATCAGGAAGTTGTTACCGGACCTTACAAAATCCTGAGTACAACTCTCAAAAACGGCGAAAAGATTAAGGTTAAACAATCTTTCGGCGAAAATGAAAATTAAATCAAGGGACTGCATATAAAATGGCGATAATTTTAAGCATAGAAACAGCTACCAACGTTTGCTCAACATCAATTACACGCGACAACGAGGTTGTAATAAGCAAACACGACCATTTGCCCAATACACATGCAAAAAACTTGATGTTGTTTATTCAAAAAATAATTGACGAAAGCAATATTTCACTCAACGACCTAGATGCGGTCGCCGTTAGTGAAGGTCCCGGCTCCTATACCGGACTCCGTATAGGATTTTCATCAGCCAAGGGATTGTGCTATGCTTTAGATATTCCGCTCATTTCTGTCAGTACTCTCAAAGGAATTGCATTTTCGGCAAAACAACAATTTATTAAAACGGCAAATACCGAAAATTATAAACTTATTCCTATGATTGACGCCGGAAGAATGGAAGTTTACACAGCCGTTTACGACCAAAATTTAATCACCGAAACTGAACCTCATCCGCTTATACTCAACGAAAACAGTTTCAAAGATTTAAATGACAAAACACTAATATTTGCAGGCAATGGTAGCAATAAGTTTAGCAAAATTGTAAACAAATCGAATTATGTGTTCCTTGATGATATAAATTGCAATGCCAAATCAATAGGGCTGCTTGCTCAAGAAAAATATTTGCTTAAACAATTTACCGATATAGCATACTCTGAACCCTTTTATTTAAAGCAATTTGAAGCGAAAAAATCGGTGGTAAAAGGGCTGCACTAAAAATATATTTATTTAGACTCAATATAAATTTGATTTTTTTGTGATTTATATTAATTTATTACTAATTTTGCTTGTATTAATTTAACACAACTTAATTTTAAGAGCAATGAAAAAGATTTTTACACTAATTTTATTCTTAACGTTCGCAACAACTGCAGCTTTTGCACAAGTTTTTATTTTAGACAGCGAACTCAGACCTAAATTTGAGTACAGAAACGGTTACCGTTCTCCCATTGACGAAAACACAGCTCCAGGAGCCTCAATTTCGCAACGTAGCCGAGTAAACCTCACCTACAACTCTAGTATCTTAAAAACATATATCTCTCTCCAAAATATAAAAACTTGGGGCGATACAAGAATGTCTAACTCTTCAGATGTAAACGGCACGATGATACATCAAGCATGGGGTGAAATTTCACTATCTCCTGCTATTTCATTGAAAATTGGTCGTCAGCCATTAAGATACAACGACCAACGCTTATTCGGATACAATAATTCAAGTCAACAAGCTAGAACTCACGACGCTTTCTTGTTTAAATATACTCCTTCATCAGATTTTACACTTCACATAGGAGCTACCTACAACCAAGACAGAGTTACCGACACAGGAAATTTCTACGCCTTAAACGACTATAAAACTTTTCAGTTTTTATGGGCAAACTACAAAATAGGCAGTTTCGACGTTAGCTTGATTTTCAACAACGACGGTCGTGCATACGCAAAAACTCCCGAAGCAAGGCAAAAAACCGTTTTTAATCAAACATTCGGTCCTTTTATAGAATTTAATAAAGACAAGCTACGCGTTGTTGGTGCAGCTTATTTCCAAACAGGTAAAAATGCAAATAATATCGACAAATCGGCTTGGTTTGCACATCTTGAAACTCATTACAATTTTACCCCTGCTTTTAAAGTGGGTTTAGGTTGCCAAATTTTGAGCGGCAAAAGTATGACCGACACATGTAGTAAAGATTTGAGTTTTGATAAACTTTACGGAGCCGGACACGCCTTTAACGGAACTATGGACTACTTCTACGCCGGTAGCAGCCACGGACAAGGTGGACTTATTGACTTGTTTATGCCTATGTCGTACAAATACAAAAAACTCACTCTAAGTCTTAACTCGCACTATTTCTGGTCACATAAAGATGTTATTGATGTAACCGTAAATGAACCTGATGTTGTAATGCCTTCGAATTTAGGCTTTGAAGCTGATTTTGCACTTGCCTACAAATTTTCCGAAAACATAACGTTTGAAGCAGGATACTCACAAATTTTTGCTACAAAAACTCTCAGACATCTTAAAGGTAAATTCGATTTAGACGCTTCCGTTGCCCAAAACTGGATTTGGGGAATGATTACAATAAAACCACAATTGTTTAAATTTGAAAAATAATATTAATGTGAAACGCAATAACAAAAGTTCTCGTAATAAACTGCTGATATGGATAAGCATATTGGTTGGAGGTATTGTGGGGATAGGTATTTTTTCGTTTATCGAATCGAATGCAGTTTCATATCTTGGCAATAAATCGGAAACGTGTATAAATTGTCACGTTATGAACTCCGAATTTGCATCGTGGCAACACAGCTCTCACCGAGAAGTTACCGTTTGCAACGACTGCCACGTACCTCACAACAATTTTGTTAGCAAATACTACTTTAAAGCCAGCGACGGCTTACGTCATGCTACAATGTTTACCCTCAGAAAAGAACCTCAAGTTATTGGTATAAAAAATGCAGGGAAACGAGTTGTTAAACAAAATTGCCTCAGATGCCACGACAACTTCCTGACGGAAAGAAGCATGGAAGCTGTTGTTAACTCCGACTACTTTGAAAAACGAACCGACCGAGACTGTTGGGATTGTCACAAATGCTTACCACACGGTAAAGTGAAAGGTTTATCCTCAACCCCATCGGCATTAGTAGTCGATAACAAAACAGATAGATTGCCCGAATGGCTTAAACAAAATATGCAAAACAATAAATAAGTATATATTATGGAAAACAATACTAAAAAAACAAGGTCGTATTGGCTGATATTTATTATTTCAGCTGTAGTTTTCTTCTTACTAGGATTACTTGCTACAAGCATAGTAAGTCGTAAAGCCGAAAAAGAATACGTTTACAAACCAATGGTTGATATTGACCAAACAGAACCCCGAAATGAAGTTTGGGGGAAAAACTTTCCGCGTCAATATGAATCATACATGAGAACCGCCGACACGTCATTCAGAAGCAAATATAACGGTGCTGCTCTTATTGATATGTTGGCTGTTAATCCGCGTATGATTGTTCTGTGGTCAGGTTACGCCTTTTCAAGAGATTACACTCAAGGTAGAGGACACTATTATTCAATACAAGATATTCGTGAAACCTTGCGTGTTGGTGCTCCAGTTGAAGGCACTACGAGTAACCAACCCAATACTTGCTGGACTTGTAAAGGACCCGATGTACCCAGACTTATGGCACAAACTTCACCCGCTGAGTTTTACAGCGGTACTTGGGAAACCAAAGGTGCAGAGGTAGTTAACAGTGTTGGTTGTGGCGATTGCCACGACGCAAAAACTATGGACTTAACAATTACTCGTCCTGCACTTGTTGAAGCTTTCGATCGTATGGGAAAAGATATTTCGCAAGCTACTCACCAAGAAATGAGATCGCTTGTTTGTGCACAATGCCACGTTGAATATTACTTTAGTAAAGATATTGTTGAAGGCGTTAGTTATGTTGTTTTCCCATGGGATAATGGCTTTACTTGCGAAGATATAGAAAAATACTTCGACGATATTAATTTTACCGACTGGACACATGGCGTTAGCAAAGCTCCTATGCTTAAAGCTCAACACCCCGAATACGAAACTTTCCAAATGGGTATTCACGGACAAAGAGGTCTTGCCTGTGCCGACTGCCACATGCCATACAAGAGTGAAGGCGGACAAAAATTCTCCGACCATCATGTTCAAAGTCCTTTGAATAATGTTGCTAACTCATGCCAAGTATGCCATCGCGAAGAAACTGCTACCCTGATTGAAAATGTTTACGAACGTCAGGATAAAATTATTGAAAACCGTAATGCTTTGGAAACCTTATTGGTTAGAGCACACGTTGAAGCTAAAAAAGCATGGGATTTGGGAGCTAACGAAAACGAAATGCAACCCATTTTGCAAGATATAAGAAAAGCACAATGGAGATGGGACTTCGTTGCAGCAAGCCACGGTGCTTCTTTCCACGCTCCTATTGAAATGCTCAGAATTTTAGGCAACGGAATTGCTATTGCTCAAGAAGCAAGAATTAAACTTGCAAAACTGTTTGTCAGCAAAGGTTTTGACGGCGAAGTACCTTATCCCGATATTTCCACAAAAGCTAAAGCCCAACAATTTATAGGCTTGGATATGGATAAGCTAAAAGCTGATAAAGAAGTTTCGCTTAAAACTACAGTAGCTGCTTGGATTCAACAAGCTGGAAAGTAGGGTTTTTTAGGGGTGCGGGTTACGGGTTACGGGTTACGGGTTGCGGGGTACGTGTTAGTTCTGAGTTTCGAGTATCTAGTATTGTCCCGAAAATTCGAGATTAACTCCTTACTCTCCCGAAACTTCGGGACTGACTCGGAACTAATCTACCATTCACCCATCACCCATCACCCATCACCCATCACTCACCACCGACCACCGGTCGCCTACTTCTCAATTCTATTTATACCTCTATTATAACCCATCAATTCAACTCTCATCCTTCCTACTCTTAATTTGCTTTCAATAAGCACCGGCACTTTTTTGTCATCGTTGGTTACGTACACGGTTATTGGAAACGATTCATCGAAAGTGTTGCCTACCAAAACCATGGGCTTTATAGCTATGCAGTTGAACCTGCCGAACTTAGTTTTTACATCTTGTGTGCCCAAAAATTTTATTGTCAGCTCCGAGACTTTATCATCTAAAAACAAAGGAACTGTTATATCCTTTCCTAAAAAATCGTCGAAGTTGAATGAATTTCGGATGAAGTAAAACAAAGTAACCAAGTCTAATACATTGTGTGGTACAGGTATAACCTTATCGCCGTTTAATGCAACTTGCTTTTTTCTGTCGAAAATGATTTTTTCGGATTTTTTATATTTGTTTTCGCTGATATCCCTGATAAAAATATAAGGCAGGTTGGTTTCTTCCGAAATATATGATTCAAATCTGTCGTTGACTTTATAAAATAACTCTATTAATCCGCTTGTGCCACCTTCTACAACAGCATGATAAGCTTTGCCATCGTTAAATTTTAAATCCGAATTTTTAACTTCAACTACAGCTTCGCCAGCTTTTAAGTTTCCGGTAAGCAATGAGTTGAATGAAATTCGGTAAAACATTTTTTCGCCAATATCAACACTTGTAGGTGCCTTTTGCGAATACAATATTGGATTAAGGCAAAATGTAATAATCGAAATCAAAAACGCCGACTTTAAAAATATTTTCTTCTTCATGATTCGAAATTTCGTTGTAATCGACTTTCAAATTTCAAAAAACGTACCAAAGAATTAGCGTTTACTTTTAAAAAACTCGTCTAACAAGCTCTTACACTCGTCGTGCAGTATCCCTCCGATTATTTCTGTTTTAGAATTAAAAATATTTGAGTCCACGGTAGAAAATCCTTTTTTATTGTCGTACGCTCCAAAAACTATTCTGCTTATTTGCGTTCTGTTACCGGCGGCAGCACACATAACGCATGGCTCTAAAGTAGTGTACAGAGTGCAGTCTAACAGATATTTGCTTCCCAAATAATTGCTGGCAGCCGTATAGGCAAGCATCTCGGCATGAGCCGTAACATCGTTAAGTAATTCGGTCTGATTATATGCCTTTGATATCATTACATTGTTGGCAACAATAACAGCTCCTACCGGAATTTCGCCTTCGGCAAAAGCTATTTGTGCCAACTTTAGGGCTTCACGCATAAAATACTCGTGCGAAAAAACAATTGTATCCATCGGTTACAAAACAAATATAGCAAGCATATTGCCTGCTATAAAATTTGATTGGTAGCGGGGACGAGAATTGAACTCGTGACCTCCGGGTTATGAATCCGACGCTCTTACCAACTGAGCTACCCCGCCGTAGAGATTTGCAAAAGTATATATTTTTTTTCTATTGGCAAAACTTTTTGTAGAAATGAAGATGTTTATAGTATATTTTTGCTTAAAATGTTTTGAAAAAGAATAATTATCCAAAACCTATTTTTTAGCATTTGTGGCTCAATCAAGGCTTTGTTGAATAAAATAAACTTTTGTAGTTTCAATTTTGTTTCTTTCATTTTCTTTGCTTGTCCAAAGAAAACGAAACAAAAGAAAAGACACTTTTTACAAGGAATTTTTTATTGCCTTTAGGCAATAAAAACCGTATAAAAGAAACTAAATTTCTTACAAGGATTCAGAAATTCTTAACGTTTCTTTTATACATATTCTGCGTAAAAAGGGATTTTAATTAAGTGAAATATCATCACGCTTGCTTATGCAAAGCAAGCGTAAGTTAGCGACTTTGTTGAACATTTTGGCAATAGATACACTTCCCTCTTTTCGTTTAAATAATTTGTCACGGTAAGGAAGAACAATAGCCAAAAATTTGGCTTTGAAAAGGACGGCATACATTTCTGCTGAATGGAGTTCGAAATAAATCCCAAGTGAGAGCGGGAAGCTCCGAGCCTGCGAGGAGATCACCCGCACGAGCTCAGGATTTATGAGAACGTAATTCAGAAAAGAAATGTCAGCCTTGATTTTTTGGTTCTTTTGTATCACCCGAGAACCGTATAAACGGTTCGAGAGCATTGAGTACCTTAAAAATTAATACGGAACGAAATAACACAAAAGAACATTGAAAAAGATTGAAACCTTTTAAGCCAAAATCGGCTACAATCCCGAAACTTTGGGGCTAACAACAATAAACATAAAAGCAAAAAATAATACAGACGCTTTTTTCGTAGATTGGATATTTAGATTTATTATATTTTGAAAACGATTATGTTATAGTTTTATTACAAAAATCATTACTTTTGCAAAAAATATTTTTTTAGCATGCAAGAGAAGTATCCTGAATACAAACAATTAGATTTAAGCGAAATAGGTAAAAGCATATTACGCTATTGGGAAGACAATAATATTTTTGAACAAAGTCTGCAAAACAGACGCGGTTGCGAGCCTTATATTTTTTACGAAGGACCGCCTTCGGCTAACGGTATGCCCGGCATACATCACGTCATGGCTCGCGCTATTAAAGATGTGATTTGCAGATATAAAACTTTGAAAGGATATTTGGTTGAAAGAAAAGCCGGCTGGGATACACACGGATTGCCGGTCGAAATTTCTGTTGAAAAAACCTTAGGTATTACCAAAGAAGATATTGGCACAAAAATTTCGGTTGAAGATTATAACAATTCCTGCCGCAGCGAAGTGATGAAATACAAGGATAAATGGGACGAACTTACAAAACTTGTCGGCTATTGGGTCGATTTGGATAATCCTTACATTACGTTTGAAAATAAATACATTGAAACGTGCTGGTACTTGCTGTCAGAATTGTACAAAAAAGGACTTTTGTACAAAGGTTATACCATACAGCCTTACTCGCCTGCTGCCGGTACAGGCTTGAGTACTCACGAGCTTAACCAACCCGGCTGTTACAAAGATGTTAAAGACAGCACGGTTGTTGCCCAATTTAAAATAGAAAAAACCGATAACAATAAACTAAACGAAGTTTTATTTTCAGATGATATCGAACCTTATTTCTTAGCTTGGACTACAACACCCTGGACTTTGCCTTCAAACACGGCTCTGGCTGTTGGAAAAAATATAGATTACGTATTAATTAAAACTTACAACCAATACACGGGAATACCTATAAAAGTTGTTCTTGCCGAAAATCTTGTCGGACAATTTTTTCAAAAGGAAAACGAAGAATTAAACTTTGATGAATACAAATTAGGCGATAAAAAAATACCGTATCAAGTAATAGGACGTGTTAAAGGTGCTGATTTGGAAAACATTCGCTACAATCAGCTTTTACCTTACGCTCAACCCGAAGACGGAGACGCATTTAAAGTTCTTTTAGGCGATTTTGTTACTACCGAAGACGGTACAGGTATTGTTCATATTGCACCAAGTTTTGGAGCCGACGACTTTAAAGTTGCCAAACAAAACAATATAGGCTCGCTTACATTGGTTAACAAAAACGGACAGTTTGTCGAATGTATGGGCGAATTTGCAGGCAGATACGTCAAGCCCGAATACGAACCCGAAGGCTCTGAAAATAAAGATAGCGTTGATATTGACATTATTGTTAAGCTGAAAAAAGAAAATAAAGCCTTTAAAACCGAAAGGTACGAACACAGCTATCCGCATTGCTGGCGTACCGATAAACCTATATTGTACTATCCATTGGATTCGTGGTTTATTAAAACTACCGCCTTACGCGACCGAATGATCGAGCTTAACAAAACCATAAATTGGAAACCCGAAAGCACAGGAATAGGCAGGTTTGGAAACTGGCTCGAAAATATGGTCGATTGGAACTTATCGCGTTCGAGATATTGGGGGACTCCTTTGCCAATATGGATTTCGGAAGACAAAACAGAAGAAATGTGCATTGGCTCGGTAGCTCAGCTAAAAAATGAAATTGAAAAGTCAATAGCTGCCGGCTTTATGACAAGCAATCCGCTCAAAGATTTTGACCCCGAAGACACCTCAGACGAAAATTACAATTCTTTCGACCTGCACCGTCCTTACGTTGACGATATTGTTTTAGTTTCGGAAACAGGAAAGAAAATGTTCCGCGAGCCCGATTTAATCGACGTTTGGTTCGATTCGGGTGCTATGCCTTATGCACAATTTCATTATCCTTTCAACAAAGATTTGGAATTAGATAAATATTTTCCTGCCGATTTTATAGCCGAAGGCGTTGACCAAACTCGTGGCTGGTTCTATACGCTTCACACCATAGCAGCTATGGTTTTCGACAGTGTTGCTTTTAAAAATGTTGTATCAAACGGCTTGGTTTTAGATAAGCACGGCAATAAAATGTCTAAGCGCTTGAACAATGCAGTCGACCCGTTTTCTACAATTGAAAAATACGGTCCCGATGCGCTACGTTGGTACATGATTACCAATTCGCAACCTTGGGATAACCTTAAATTCGATTTAGAAGGAATTGCAGAAGTTCAACGCAAGTTTTTCGGAACATTATACAATACCTACAGCTTTTTTGCTCTTTATGCAAATATTGACGGATTTGATTACAGCGACGAGGAAATACCCGTAAAAGACCGTCCCGAAATCGACCGCTGGATACTTTCGGAACTAAATAGCTTGATAATTGAAGTAGACCAAGCATTCAACGACTACGAACCAACAAAAGCAGGTAGAGCTATAACCGATTTTACTATAGAATATCTATCAAATTGGTACGTCAGATTATGCCGCCGTCGCTTCTGGAAAGGCGATTACACCGAAGATAAAATATCGGCATACCAAACACTTTATAAGTGCTTAGAAACTATTGCTATTTTGGCATCGCCTATTGCTCCGTTTTTTACCGAACAGCTGTTCAGAGACTTAAATAACATCACCAAAAAACAAAATGTTGAATCCGTGCACTTGTGCGATTTCGTTACAGCCGATACGTCAGTCATCGACAAACAACTTGAAGAACGTATGCAACTTGCACAGACCATATCTAGCATGGTTTTAAGTTTACGCAAAAGAACAAATATCAGAGTTCGTCAACCGTTGTCAAAAATAATTATCCCAACTACTGATCAACGGCTGATAGAGCAAATTCAGAAAGTTGAAGATATTATTTTGAATGAAGTCAATGTTAAAGGAATTGAGTTTTTGGAAGAATCATCTAAAATTGTTGTAAAAACTGTAAAGCCTAATTTTAAAACGTTAGGACCTAAATACGGCAAACTTATGAAAGATATTGCCAATACTATCAGCAATCTCGGACAAAATGAAATTCAAAAAATAGAAACGGAAAAAAGTATTGTTATAAATGTAAATAACAACGATATTGAAATCGGCATCGACGATGTTGAGATTATTACCGAAGATATTCCTGGCTGGGTTGTTGCAAATCAGGATGCTATTACTGTTGCCTTAGATATCACTATTACCGATAGCTTGTGGCAAGAAGGCATGGCTCGCGAAATTATCAATAGGATACAAAACATCAGAAAAGACAAGGATTTTGAAGTTACTGATAAAATAAATTTGGTAATTGAAGAACACGAAAAACTAAAATCGGTAATTGACAATAATATTACGTATATTTGTACTGAAACATTAGCTGAAAGCTTAGCACAAGCTCCTGAAAGTCAAGTTGATGGAGAGCTTGTTAATATCTATGATGATATTGACGTAAAAATTAGCGTTACAAAACTATAAAATTTTGTATATTCGCACCCAAAATTTAACCATACTTAAAATACAAACGATATGGCAAAATCAACAGAAAAAAAAGAGAAGACAAAAAAAGAAAAAACTAAGGATAACCCAAAAAACGAAACTCCGCTAAAAGGAGAAAAGAAAAATCAAGAAGAAAAAGAAAAAACTTCATATACTGCGGAAGAATTGGCTGAGTTTAAACAAATAATTGAGGAAAAATTAGAGCGAGCCAGAAAAGATTTGGAATTACTAACAGAGGCATTTACAAACGGCAGCGGCAATGATATTAGCGATACATCGCCTACTTTTAAAAATTTAGAAGAGGGACATCAGGTATTATCAAAAGAAGAAAACAGCAGATTGGCTAAACGACAAGAGCAATTTATCAGAAACTTGGAATATGCTCTTATTCGTATTGAAAACAAAACGTACGGAATTTGCCGCGAAACAGGTAAACTTATCTCAAAAGAAAGGTTACGCAGTGTTCCGCACGCCACATTAAGCATTGAAGCAAAACTAAAACAGAACAAATAAAAACTTTAAGTGCTTAAAAAATCTGCCATTATTGTTGTCCTTATTTTGCTCGCCGACCAAATTTTAAAAATTTGGATTAAGACTACATTTACCTTAGGACAAGAATTGCCGGTGTTTGGTAACTGGTTTATATTGCACTTTACCGAAAACCCGGGCATGGCATTTGGAATGCAATTTGGCGGAAATGCCGGCAAATTAGCATTGTCGATTTTAAGAATAGTAGCCGTAGCACTGTTAGTATGGTATATTTGGTATCTTAACAAAAAGAAAGTCAAATTCGGTGTTATTTTCAGTTTCTCTTTAATACTTGCCGGAGCCATTGGCAATATTATAGATTCGGTGTTTTACGGCGTTATTTTTTCAGAAAGCACTTACTACCAAACAGCTGTTATGTTCCCGCCCGAAGGCGGCTACAGCTCACTGCTTCACGGCAAAGTTGTCGACATGCTCTACTTCCCCATAATAGACACGTTTTTCCCCGACTGGATGCCTTTCATAGGCGGAAGACCATTCCGATTTTTTCAGCCCGTTTTTAATATTGCCGATTCTGCCGTTACAATAGGAATATTTTATCTCATTTTATTTGAAAGGTCGTTCTTTAAGCAAAGCAAATAATAATTTCAGCTCAATTGTCAGACGGTCATATTATCGGAAAATTAAAAAAATAATCTGGAAAAACTTATTGTAAAACATAAAAACTTATTACATTTGCTCCGTAATTAATAAAATGTATAAAATGAGCAATCTTGTAAAAGGAACAATTAGTCAGATAATAGGACCTGTAGTTGATGTTTCTTTCGAAGAAAACATCGCATTACCAAATATTTACGATGCATTAGAAGTAGTAAACCCAAGCGGTACAAAAATAGTTTTGGAATGTCAGCAAGACATTGGTGAAAGCACTATACGTGCAATTGCTATGGATAGCACCGATGGATTAAGTCGTGGAATGGAAGTTATAGCTACCGGCAACCAAATTTCTATGCCGGTTGGCGACCAAATAAAAGGGAGATTATTTAACGTAACTGGAGACGCAATAGACGGTTTGCCACCCGTATCAAGAGAAAGAGAATACAGCATACATAACGACCCGCCAAAATTTGAAGATTTATCAACTTCAAAAGAAGTACTATACACAGGAATTAAAGTAATAGACTTGATTGAGCCTTACTCGAAGGGTGGAAAAATTGGACTTTTTGGAGGTGCCGGTGTTGGAAAAACCGTACTTATACAAGAACTTATAAATAACATTGCAAAACAATATAACGGATTCTCAGTGTTTGCCGGTGTTGGCGAACGCACACGTGAAGGTAACGACCTGCTTAGAGAAATGATTGAAGCCGGACTTGTTAGCTACGGCGAAGAGTTTAGAAAAAGTATGGATGCAGGTGGCTGGGATTTATCCAAAGTTGATCCGAAAGAAATGGAAAAATCATTACTTACCATGGTTTTCGGTCAGATGAACGAACCTCCCGGAGCTAGAGCCAGAGTTGCTCTTTCGGGGCTTACAGTAGCCGAATATTTTAGAGACGGCGACCAAAAAGGAAAAGGAAACGATATTCTGTTCTTTATAGATAATATATTCCGTTTTACGCAAGCTGGTTCCGAAGTATCAGCATTGCTCGGACGTCTGCCATCGGCTGTAGGTTATCAGCCCACTCTGGCAACCGAAATGGGTATATTGCAAGAGCGTATTACATCAACAAAAAGAGGTTCAATTACATCGGTACAGGCTATTTACGTGCCTGCCGACGACCTTACCGACCCTGCTCCTGCAACTACATTTGCTCACTTAGACGCAACAACAGTTCTTAGCAGAAAAATCGCCGAACAAGGTATTTACCCTGCCGTTGACCCATTAGAGTCGAATTCGAGAATATTATCTGTTGATGTTGTCGGACAAGAACACTACGACACAGCTCAACAAGTAAAAATGATATTGCAACGATACAAAGATTTGCAAGACATTATTGCAATTTTGGGTATGGACGAACTTTCGGACGAAGATAAACTTACCGTTCAGAGAGCGCGTAAAATATCACGTTTCTTGTCGCAGCCATTCCACGTAGCTACACAGTTTACAGGAATACCAGGCGTTTTTGTAAATATAGAAGATACAATTAAGGGCTTTCAAATGATTTTGAAAGGCGAAGTTGACGAATATCCGGAATCTGCTTTCAACTTAGTTGGTACTATTGAAGAAGCCATTGAAAAAGGAAAGAAAATGCTTTCCCAAAATTAAAAGTAATTATCATGACAATAGAAATTATTTCTCCGGAAAAACTGATTTATAAAGGCGAGATTACATTAGCTCAACTGCCTGGTTCTGATGGCTCTTTTGAAATACTCAAAAATCACGCTCCCCTTATAGCAACGCTTAAAGAAGGAAAAATCAGATTAGTTAAACCGGAAGGAAATACCGAATATGTCGAAATAAAAGGCGGTACAATAGAAGTGTTGAATAATAAACTGCTTATACTTGCCGTTTAAATAATATGAAAAGAACTTTTATTTCAGTTATCACTCTTGCTCTTTTGCTAGTGTTGTTTTCGTCGTGGGGGTACAGAGGTCATAGGATTATATCCGAAAGCTCGTCGAAATCTTTCAATGCTGAAATGTTAGACTTTCACTCGTGGGTAGCTTTTATTACCGACCACGCTTCCGATGCCGACTACCGTAAAGGCGACGACCCTACCGAGGCTTATAAGCATTATATTGATATTGATATGTTTCCCGACTTTGAAACCTACGGAACTATAGAGCAAAACTACACGGAAGCTCTAAATTCGTACGGACAGTCGTTTCTTAAAGATACAGGTATATTGCCTTGGGCTACAGAAGCTACTTTCGACTCGCTGAGAGATTGCTTGGCACGTATGGATATTAATAAAGCAAAAATATTTGCCGCCGATTTAGGACACTACGTAGCCGACGGACATATGCCTTTACATATTACAAAAAACTACAACGGACAACTATCGGGTAACTACGGGATACATTATAGATACGAATCTACAATGATTAACCAATTTTATCATCAAATTTCGTATAGCGGCGAAACCATAAGCGAAATACAAGACGTTAATCAGTATATTTTTGATTATTTATATCTGAATTATACTTACAAAGATTCAGTTTTTGCAAGCGACAATTATGCCAAAAGCGTAAATACAAACTACGGTTCGCAAGCATATAAGACCGCTCTTTGGGATCATTCAAAAAATTACACCATTTTGCTTTTCAAAAACGCTTCAAAAGCTCTTGCCGAACTTATATACACTGCATGGATTCAAGCCGGAAAGCCCGATATTAGCTCATATAACGTTCCCTTTGTTTCAAACCTTAAAATTAGCGAGCCAATTCCAAACCCGACTAATAATTCATGCCACATAAAACTTGAAAACGTTAAAGCTCAGCTGATTTCCGTGCAACTTTATAATATGAAAGGGAATCGTGTTTACTCAAGTGCAGAAACTCCTACTAGCAACACTCACACTATTACAATAAATAAAAATAAATTGCAAGCAGGTACCTACTTCATCAAAATTCTTGTAGAAAACAAAACCTATAGTAAAAAAATTATTTTTATCTAGTTTGCAATTCAGATGAACGAACTTGTCGAAATAAAGCAGCCAATAAAAACACATTTAACAGAATTTGAAGAACGATTCCGTTCTATGCTGCAAAGCGACATAAAGTTACTGAACACTATTACGCAGTACCTATACAGAAATAAGGGCAAACAAATGCGTCCTATGTTTGTGTATTTTTCGGCAAAACTTTGTGGCAATGTCACTGAAACAACACATACTGCGGCTGTTTTAATAGAAACTCTTCATACTGCTACATTAATCCACGATGATGTTGTTGACGACTCGAACAAACGTAGAGGTTTTTTTTCGATAAATGCACTATGGAAAAATAAAATTGCAGTGCTATTGGGCGACTACTTGCTTTCGAAAGGATTGCTACTCTCGCTAGATAATAGCGAATTTGAACTTCTTAAAATAATATCGAATGCTACAAAAGAAATGAGCGAAGGCGAAATTCTGCAACTTGAAAAAGCTCGAAAATTAGATATAGAAGAAGATGTTTATTTTGAAATAATAAGAAAAAAAACTGCTTCGCTGATAGCATCGTGCTGTCAAGCAGGGGCATTTTCGGCTACCGACGACAAAGACACTATTGAAAAAATGCGACTCTTCGGAGAACAAGTCGGGATTGCTTTTCAGATAAAAGACGATTTGATTGATTTTGATAATAATATCAAATCCGGAAAACCTAAAGGGATTGATATTAAAGAAAAAAAACTGACACTACCTCTAATTTATTTACTTCGCAACTCGTCGAAACTGAAGAAATTTAAGTTGCTAAGTTTAATTCGCTTAAAAAGCTCTGACCCCAAAACTGTAAAATACATTATAGACGAAGTTAACAATAGCAATGGAATTAAATACGCCACTGAAAAAATGCTTGAATATCAACAAAAAGCCATAGATATATTGCACACTTTTCCTGAATCGGAAACCCGCGATTCTTTGGAAAAATTAGTGATATTCACTACTTCACGTAACAAGTAATTATTTTTCACCCCAAGAGTAAGACTCAACATCAACTCCTGCAAGTTTTAATGCCCTATCGGTAACGGTTTTTGCCAACATTGTAAAATCTTGAGGTTTGCTGTAAAACGAAGGAGACGCAGGACAAATAACACCTCCGCTTAGCGTTATGGTTTGCATATTATTTATATGAATCAGGTTATAAGGCATTTCGCGCAAAACCAAAATCAGTTTACGCCTTTCTTTAAGCATAACATCGGCGGCTCTGGTTATAAGGTTGTCGGCTATTCCCGAAGAAATTTTTCCCATAGTGCCGACAGTACACGGACAAATAATCATTGCATCGATATTGCTACTTCCCGAAGCTAATGGAGAATAAAAATCATCTATATCGTAATATGTAAAAGGATAATCGGCATAGGAAGAACCGCCTATTTCGTAATTCCAAACATCTATTGCATTATTGCTTAGTACTACGGAAACCTGTTCGGCTGTGTACGACAAATCACGCAAAGTGTCCAACATGGTTTTAGCATATATAGAACCACTAGCTCCTGTAACTGCTATAGCTAAATTAATCATTGTTAGAGTTTTACTAGAACCTGAATTGTTAGCACATTGTTATACTGACCCGTATCAAAAATTCGTTTGACACTGCCGTTGGGCTTGGTTTTACGAATACTAAGTATTGAATTACTATTTCGAACGCCAATGCTAATATTGTCGTACATATTCCAATATAATCCTAAAAGAAAAGCTAACTCTACTTTATGAAAATCTCCGTAATCAATAGGTTCGTAATTGAGATACTCTTTGGCTCCTGCAAAAAAGCCTGCGTTAAAACCGCTTTCTATGCCTATTTTATCGGAAATGTTATACCTTACAGATAAAGGGAAGTCGACATAATTGAGCTTGAGCAAATAGTGTATGTTACCGTTTTTGTCGGGTAATCGCTTGCTGCCTTTCTGCGAAAAAGCCAACTCTGCTTGAATATCTAATCTTTCGGCTATTGGCATTCTAACCCACAAACCCGAATATATACCGGCTTTTTTGTATCCGCCGTAGCCATCGCCATCAACTTGCGATCCTGACAAACCCACAACAACTCCGCCTTCAAAACGCTGAGCCTTTACCGAAACTGCTAGCGTAATCAGAAACAGCAGAAAAAAAACTTGTTTTAAACCTACACTTTTTACCATATCCTAATTAATTATTAAGACACAAAAATAATAAGAAAATCTGTATTATTACAACAAATAATTAATTAACAATCTTTTTACAAAATATTTTTTTACGTTTTATATTTATTTTTTATCTTTGTAAGTTGATAGGTTTGTGGCTACTTCTACTACACTACAATGAAAAAATTTAGGTTACTTTTGTGTCCGTTTGTTCCTATATACAGACTAGTTATATGGGTCAGGAATCGTGTGTTTGATTTTGGCATACTGAAATCACACTCGTTTCAGATTCCCATTATTAACGTTGGCAATATACAAACCGGCGGCACAGGAAAAACCCCAACAATAGAATATTTGGTAAATCTTCTTCGCAACGACTATAATATAGCCATTCTTAGCAGAGGTTACAAACGAAAAACCAAAGGATTTAGAATAGCTGGCGAAAATGATACGCCGCGAACAATTGGCGACGAAGCTATGCAGTACTTCCAAAAATTTGAGGATGTTGTTGTAGTCGTATGCGAAAAACGTGTTAAAGGTGTAAAAAAAATACTGAAGGCAAAGCCCGATGTAAACTTAATATTACTTGATGATGCGTACCAACACCGATATATTAAACCAGGGCTGAATATTTTGATAACCGACTACTTTAAGCCCTTTTTTAAGGATTTTCTGCTTCCTTTAGGAAATTTACGCGAACCGAGAAAATCTTCTAAAAGAGCTGATATTATCGTCGTTACCAAAACACCCAGAGTATACTCGCCTTTGGTATACAGATACCTGTACGGTGGAATAAAATTGCAGAAAAACCAGAAATTTTGCATGTCGTATATAAATTATCAACAACCAATTATGTTATACGATAGAAATGCGATAACCGACCCTGCTATTTTGAAAAAACAAAATACAATACTTGTTTTTACAGGGGTCGGCGACCCCGAACCATTGGTTGAATACCTGAAAAACATGTGCTCAAATGTTGAATTGATTAAGTATAAAGATCATCACGGCTATTGCGAAAAAGATTTTATCTATATAAAAGATGAGTTCGATAGACTAATGACGAGGCGAAAAATTATTGTTACAACCGAAAAAGATTCGGTAAAATTGCAAAACGAATTAGCAAAGAAACATTTGTCAAAATTACCTATTTACTATATCCCAATAAAATTTGAATTTCACGGTCAGAATAAAAGCCTATTCGACGATAGTATTAAAAGTTTTCTTGAAGAAAATATCAAAATTAACTGAGTAAAATTCCAAGAATAGCAAATATTGCATAAGTTACGCTAGCCATCCCATTAGCAGAAAAAAATGCCTTGTTTATACGGCTCAAATCGTTGACCTTTACTATTGAATGTTGGTAAATTATAAAACAAACGTAAATAATTACACCTACCCAGTACAAAAAACTGTAATTCCCTACAATTGCCGTAGCAACGATAAACACAACCGAAATAAAGTGAATAAATATTGAAATAATTAAAGCTCCTTTGATACCAAAAGTGACCGGAACCGAAAACAAATTATTCTTTTTGTCAAACTCGTAATCTTGTACAGAATACATTATATCAAAGCCGCTAACCCACATTAGCACAGCCAACGACAATAATATAGGCACTAAACTAAAAAAGCCCGTTACTGATATGTATGCTCCGATAGGAGCAAACGACAGACCAAGTCCTAAAATAAAATGCGATAAAAAAGTAAAACGTTTTGTATAGCTGTAGCCAAGTATAACTAGCAAGGCAACAGGCGAAAGCAAAAATGTAAGTCTGTTGATAAAAAAAGTGCTTGTAACAAAAATAAGTATATTAACAATAGTGAAAATTAAAGCCGACTGCGGTTTTACAACTCCTGAGGGTATTACCCTGTCTTTGGTTCGTTCGTTGTTTAAATCTATACGCCTATCTAACCACCTGTTAAAACCCATAGCTGAGTTGCGTGCTGTTACCATACAAAGCAAAATTAATAGCAAAATTTTTAGGCTGAAAGCAAAATCCATGTCGTATAAGCCCATAAAAAAACCTACCAAAGCAAACGGCAAAGCAAAAATAGTATGCGAAAATTTTACAAGTTTAAAATAATTTAATATTCTGTTCATTTTGGTAATATTATTAGGTATTTTTTACCTTTGACGCAAATTTAATATTATTTGTAACAATGACGATAAATTATTACAAAATACTATCTTACTTGAGGTACCTTCTTGATGCTAAAGGGTCAAACTCAATACACTCACCATTTGTTTTCAATTTATATACCAAAGTAATTAAAGATAAATCTTTTCACTCCGATTATATTTTAATAGAAAAAATACTTAAAAGAGTTATAAAAAACGACAACCAAATAGAAATAACCGATTTTGGCGTAGATAATGAAATTGGATACGAACATAGACTGGAAAAAATTTCAGACCTATATAAAAAAAGTTCCATTACACCCAAATACGGAAAACTTTTGTACAGACTGACCAAACACTTCAACCCCAAATGTATTTTTGAAATAGGAACCAGTGTAGGAGCTAGCACTATATATTTAGCAACAGCTAGAAACTACGAAGTTATTCACACTTTTGAAGGATGTAGTGCAAAATCGAGTATCGCAAAAATGTTATTCGATAAATATGACTATGAAAATATAAATTTGAACATAGGTCAGTTTAGTAAAACCGTTACAGAAAAACTTCAAGATATTGATGAAATAGATTTTGCATTTATAGACGGATACCATAAAAAAGATGCAACTATTGATTTTTTCGAACAACTTTACACAAAAGCCCATAAAAACTCAGTGTTTGTTTTCGATGATATACATTGGTCAAAAGGTATGGAAGAAGCCTGGAAAATAATATGCAATGATAAACGCGTAACGGTTTCTATTGACTTGTACAGAATCGGATTAATATTTTTTAATCCCGACTATAGCAAAGAACATTTCGTGCTAAAATTTTAGTACCTTTGTTGTTTGAAAAACAAATTATGAATTCAGACTCTTTAATTTCGTTACGTAACATCTCGAAGGTGTACAGCGTTGGAGCTATTAAAGTTAATGCTCTAAAAAATATAAATTTGGATATAAATAAAAATGAGTTCGTAGCTCTGATGGGACCTTCCGGTTCGGGTAAATCTACACTGATGAATATTTTGGGCTGCCTAGATACACCTACTTCTGGTGAATATTACCTCAACAAACAAGGAACTCATACCTTATCGGATAATCAGTTGGCAGAAATCAGAAACAAAGAAATAGGTTTTGTGTTTCAAACATTTAACCTGCTCCCACAGTACAACATCTTAGATAATGTAATTTTACCTCAGATATATAAGGGTGTTGGGAAAGAAGAAAGAATCAGGCGTGGAAAAGAAGTGATTGAGCAAGTAGGTCTTACCGACAGAATTAAACACAAACCTAATGAAATTTCGGGCGGTCAGCGCCAAAGAGTTGCCATTGCCAGAGCTTTGGTTAACGAGCCAAGCATAATATTAGCCGACGAGCCAACCGGCAACTTAGATTCCAAGACTTCGGTAGAAATTATGCAACTTTTACAAGATATTCACAAAATGGGTAACACCATAATTTTGGTTACACACGAAGAATCTATAGCTAATTTTTCTCGTAGAATTATTAAAATTATAGATGGCGAAATTGAAAGCGATATTATTAATTCAAATCCCGAAGAATAATAAAGGATAATACAAATTTAAAACTAATAACTATGAGCGGTAAAGTATATACAAAAGGTGGCGACAAAGGCAAAACCTCATTGATAGGTGGAAGTCGAGTTTTAAAGTCGGATATTAGAGTTGAAACATACGGTAGCATAGACGAGCTTAAATCATTTGTCGGACACTTGCACGACCTAACAAACGATAAAGACATAAAATCACAATTATATAAAATTCAAGTGCTTTTGTTTAACGCCGAATCATTAATCGCGGCACAACCCGACTATAAACATGCAGACAAGCTAAAACCTATAACCGATTCAGATATTAAAGGTATAGAAGAACAGATCGATTTTATGCAAGAAAAACTACCCGCTTTAAATAGTTTCATACTGCCCTGCGGCGATTCTTTGGTTTCGCTATCGCACGTGTGTCGTACGGTGTGCAGAAGAGCAGAAAGATCAGCAGTAAGACTTGCTCAAACTTCGGAAGTAAACGAAAATGTTTTGATACTGCTAAACAGGCTATCCGATTACTTTTTTGTTTTAGCCCGTTACTTCGCTTTTATCAACGGAATAAAAGATATTGAGCTAAAATATTAGTAATTGTCGAAGTCAATGGTTTCTTCTAAATTTCCTAGTGAGTCGTAAAAGTGCCACTTACCTACTCTTTTGTCATCTTTGTACCAACCCTCTATGTTGCGAGTTCCGTTCTGATAGTAGGTGTTTCCAAATCCGTCGCGTTTGCCGTTAACGTAATTGCCTTCGCTCCACAAAGAACCGTCTCTATGCCAGGCTTTCCACACGCCATCTCGCAGACTGTCTTTGTAAGCACCTTCCATCTTTTTTACCTTATTATCGTAGTAAATTACTTCCTTAGTTAAAACCTTATTCCCATCAATTATTTCGAAATATCTTTCCTGCATAGGATTTCCATTATCGTAATACGATTCAACAACTTTGTTGTTTTGACCACACGCAACAAAACCAACTGTCGCCACGAGCAACAAAATAAACATCTTAAAATTTTTCATATGCCTATATTTTATTTATCTATCGAATTTTAACTGTGATGAATAAACTTCTTCTGAAAAAAATCCATCATCAAAACTAATATTCCCGTTTACAATGGTTTTTTCTATTTTTCCTTTCATTTCCGTACTTTCAAATAGCGACCAACCGCATTTGTAATATGTATTATCTTTAGTAATTACACTTGAAGTATAGGGGGCAACGATAACCAAATCGGCAAAATATCCTTTTCTGATAAATCCTCGCTTGTATATGTTAAAACATAGTGCAGGCGAATGACACATTTTATCGACCAATAGCTCTACCGATAATTTACCTGCGTGCACCAATTGCAATAGTGCAACAAAACCGTGCTGCACCATAGGCATACCCGAAGGAGCTTTAAAATAAGAATTATCTTTTTCTGCCAATGTATGTGGAGCATGGTCGGTTGCAATTGTGTCTACTCTGCCGCTTATTACACCTTGCAATAATCCAATTTTGTCATTTTGTGTTTTTATTGCCGGATTGACTTTCAGTTTTGTACCGAAAGTCGAATAATCCTCATCGGAAAAGAGTAAATGCTGTGGACAAACCTCAACGGTTATATTTTTGGCTTTTGAATCTTTATTATCCGAAAATAATTGCAACTCTTTGGCTGTACTCAAGTGAGCAATATGCAGACGAGTATTGTACTTTTTGGCTAATTTAACCGCTTGTTCGGTAGATTTATAGCATGCTTCCGCACTTCTGATTTCCGAATGAAACTTAATAGGAAAATCATCCCCGAACTTTTCTTTATAATTTTTTTCATTTTGCTTAATTATTGATTCATCTTCGCAATGAGCAACTATCGGGACTTTTGCATTATTAAAAAGTTTATCCAACTCCGACTGATTATCCATTAGCATTCCTCCGGTAGAAGAACCTAAAAATATTTTTATACCGCATATATCACTCTTATCCAAACTCAAAAGCTCATCAACATTAGAGTTGGTTGCGGCAATATAAAACGAATAGTTTGCGTAGGAATTGCTACTTGCTATTTTGTTTTTTTCGTTGACTTGCTCAAGCGAAACAGTATTTGGAAGGGTGTTTGGCATTTCCATATAAGAAGTAACTCCTCCTGCAATAGCAGCCATGCTTTCGCTTTTAATATCTGCCTTGTGCGTTAAGCCGGGCTCTCTGAAATGAACGTGAGTATCTATAATTCCGGGGATAAGCCATTTGCCTTCAGCATCAATGACAATATCGTTGCTAGTGTGTTCGCCATTGTAATCGCCTTTGCCAATATCTGCAATAATATCGTCCTTAATCAAAACGTAGCCTTTAAAAGAAGTGCCTTCGTTTATGATTAACGCATTTTTAATAATAGTTTGGCGATGTGTGCTATTGTTTTGTGTCATTTTTTGGTTTTATTTTCTTAAATCTTAATTTGATAACACCAAAAAATGCTTCTTTAAAAATTCCTGTGCTCATTTTAGATGTACCTTCCGTTCGGTCGGTGAAAACGATAGGTACTTCTACAACTTTAAAACCAAGTTTCCAAGCCGAGTATTTCATTTCAATTTGAAAAGCATAGCCCATAAATTTGACCTTATCCAAATCGATGGTTTCCAATACTTTTCTTGTGTAGCATATAAATCCAGCCGTAGTATCGGCAATGGGTACGTTTAGTATGAATTTCACATATTTTGAAGCGAAATACGACATAAGCACTCTACCCATAGGCCAATTAACAACGTTAACACCTTTAACGTAGCGAGAACCTATAGACATATCGGCTCCACCCGACGAACAGGCTTCGTAAAGCCTGATCAAGTCGGAAGGATTGTGCGAAAAATCGCAGTCCATTTCAAAAATATATTGGTAATTGTTTTCTAAAGCGTATTTAAAACCGGTAATATAAGCTGTGCCTAAGCCTAGCTTTCCAGGTCTTTCAATAATGTGTAACAATCCTTCAAATTCCGATTTTAAATCCTTAACTATTTTAGCAGTACCGTCGGGTGAATTATCGTCGACTATAAGTACGTGAAACAACTTAGGCAAAGAGAATACTGTTCTAATCATTTTTTCAACATTCTCTTTTTCGTTGTATGTTGGTATTATAACTAGGCTATCAGACATAAAAAAAGCATTTTACAAATAATAGCACAAAGGTATACAAATTTTATTATTTGGTAACAATAACTAAATATTTGCTAGCACTCCAAAATGTATTGTAGTCGACTATTTGTATTTTATCAATAGCCTTGTTCTTTTTTACTATTTCAAATGATTCGGAAGGGTGATACGTTAATATTTCTATATCCGATTTGTAAATTGGAATTTCTTCCAAATTAGTGATATTAACTTTGGTAAACATCGAAACGTTAAAGTTTTCGTTCAATGCGTTACTTCTTCCCATACCCAAAAATCCACCTGTACGTTTTATCACTCCCATATCTCTGAGCTCCTGACGAGTTCCTATTATATAATAAGCCGTATTGATAGATTCTTCTTTTTCTCTGATGATTTGTTCGTTCATTGCGTTTTGTTCACTCAAGTCGCTAATACTTTTGCTCAAGTCGGATACTTCTCTATTCAAATCCTGAATTTGTATATTCATTCTGCCCAACTGATCCTTCAAATCATTAATTTCAGCATTTTTAGTCTCAATCTGATTGGTCAGATTGTCTATCATTTTTTGTAATTCAACAATTTGAGCTTCGTCTTTCTGTATTCTAGAGTCTTTCTGGTTAATACGCTTTTTCAAATCAGCAACCATTTCTCTGTTTTTCTTAAGCATATCATAAATAACGTTTATATCGCTATTTATACGGTCTTTAACACTTTTGTTGATTTCTCCACCGTTGATAGTAGTTTGAGTTATGATGTTTTCCACCATTTTTATTGAATCCAAATTGGATTGAATTTCATTAAAAGTTTTGATGTAGCTCAACAAGGTTGTGTCTTTCTGAACACCAACAGCTAACAAGCTATCGTTGACGTGTTGTAAACGTTCTACTTCTTTCTTTGCCGATTTTCCGCAGCCATTTAGCATTAGAAGTAAGGATACAATTGCAAATAAGGCAAAATATTTTTTCATGTTTTTTAGTGTTAAATATTAAACATTGGTTAGCAAAAAATTAATCAAACAATTTATGTACCACAATTTATAAAAATCGAAAATATTTTTAAAAACTCTTATTTAAAATGAATATAAATATCTAAAAAATTGGCAATTTGACATTTTTAAACTTTTAAAAAATTTAATAAAATAGTATCTTTGCACCGAATTATTACAAACAAATAAAAATTACTATTATGGTTAAAAACAATCGTTATATCACATGCGATGGAAATTATGCAGCTGCACATATAGCTTATATGTTCAGTGAAGTTTCTGCTATTTACCCTATCACTCCTTCGAGCACAATGGCCGAATATATTGATGAATGGGCAGCACATGGCAGGAAAAACATTTTTGGCGAAACCGTAAAAGTTGTTGAAATGCAGAGCGAAGGAGGAGCAGCCGGGGCTGTACATGGTTCGTTACAGGCGGGTGCTCTTACCTCTACATACACAGCTTCACAAGGCTTACTTTTGATGATACCGAACATGTATAAAATGGCTGGCGAACTACTACCTGCCGTATTTCATGTTTCGGCTCGTACTATTGCTGCACAAGCCTTATCAATTTTTGGCGACCACAGCGACATATACGCAGCCAGACAAACAGGTTTTGCAATGCTAGCCACAAGCAATGTCCAAGAAATTATGGACCTAGCAGGCGTTGCACACCTGGCAGCTATAAAATCAAGAGTGCCTTTTGTTCACTTCTTCGACGGTTTCCGTACTTCTCACGAAATTCAAAAAGTTGAAGCCCCAGACTTGGAAAAATTGGCTGCACTTATTGATAAAGAAAAACTTCAAGAATTTAGAAATAGAGCTTTAACTCCGGAGCGTCCTGTTACTAGAGGTACAGCACAAAACCCGGATATTTTCTTCCAAGCTCGCGAGGCAAGCAACCCATTCTACAACGCCGTTCCCGATATTGTTGCAGAATACATGCAAATTATCAGTAAACAAACCGGTAGAGAATATAAACCGTTTACATACTACGGCGACAGCAATGCTGAAAATATTTTGGTTGCTATGGGTTCTGTTACAGACACAATAAAAGAAGTTGTTGACTACCTAAATGCAAAAGGTGAAAAACTTGGTTTAATTACCGTTCACTTGTACAGACCTTTCTCGACAAAATACTTGTTTAATGTTATGCCAAAAACCGTTAAACGAATCTGCGTTCTTGACCGCACTAAAGAACCAGGTTCAAACGGCGAACCTCTATACCTTGATATCAGAAATGCTTTCTACAACGAAGAAAATAAACCTCTTATAATTGGCGGAAGATACGGGTTAAGCTCGAAAGACACAACCCCATCGATGATTATTTCGGTATTCGAAAACCTTAAGCAAAAAGAACCCAAAAACAGATTTACTGTTGGTATTACCGACGACGTTACCTTTACATCATTGCCTTTGCTACCCGAAATTGACCTTTCTCCAAAAGGCACTTTCCAAGCTAAATTTTATGGTTTAGGCTCTGATGGAACAGTTGGTGCTAACAAAAACTCTATTAAAATTATTGGTGATACTACCGATAAATACGCACAAGCATATTTTG
Source organism: Lentimicrobiaceae bacterium (assembly GCA_033809755.1). GTDB lineage: Bacteria > Bacteroidota > Bacteroidia > Bacteroidales > UBA4417 > UBA4417. The sequence continues at coordinate 254,696 of JAPXLB010000001.1, read as the reverse complement.
CCTACGACTCCAAGAAGTCGGGTGGACTAACTGCATCTCACTTACGATTTGGCGATAAACAAATCAGATCTCCATATTTGGTTACAACACCTGATTTTGTTGCTTGTCACGTACCGGCATACATCTACAAATACGATATGCTTAAAGGTTTAAAACCTGGCGGAACTTTCTTATTGAATAGTATTTGGGACGAGGAAGAGACTGTTAAGAATTTACCGAACAGTATGAAACGCTACATGGCTGAAAATAATATTAAATTCTATATTATTAATGCTACTGCCATTGCTGAAGAAATAGGCTTGGGACACCGTACAAATACTATTTTACAATCGTCGTTCTTTAAAATATCGGGAGTAATACCCTACGATGTTGCTCTTGACGAAATGAAAAATGCCGCAAAAAAGACTTTTGAACGTAGAGGTAACAAAGTTGTTGAAATGAACATGCAAGCAATAGACAGAGGCGGAGAATATATAGAAGTTAAAGTAGATCCTTCGTGGAAGGAATTGCCTATTGAAGCTGAAACCGAAGCAACTTCACATATGCCCGATTTCGTTAAAAATGTGGCTAAGGTAATGAACGACCAAAAAGGTGATGACCTACCGGTAAGTGCATTTAGAGGTAGAGAAGACGGTACTTTCCCTGCAGGAACAACTGCCTACGAAAAACGAGGCATAGCTGTAAATGTTCCTGAATGGCAAGCCGAAAACTGTATACAATGTAATCAGTGTGCTTTTGTTTGTCCTCACGCTGCAATCAGACCTTTCTTGATTAACGAAGAAGAAATGAAGGGATTACCTGCAAATACTCCTACAATTGATGCTACTCCTCGTTCGCTGAACCTCAAGTTCCGCATTCAAGTCAGCACTTTAGATTGTACCGGTTGTGGCAACTGCGCCGACGTTTGCCCGGCAAAAGAAAAAGCGTTGGTTATGAAACCTCTTGAATCGCAATTGGAGCAAGCCAAGGTATGGGACTACATGACCAAATCGGTTACATACAAGAGCGACTTGTTGCCCAAAGCACAAAACGTTAAAAACAGCCAATTTGCTCAGCCCTTGTTTGAATTTTCGGGTGCTTGCGCCGGTTGTGGCGAAACTCCATACATTAAGTTAGTAACACAATTGTTTGGCGACAGAATGATAGTGGCTAATGCCACAGGTTGCTCATCAATTTACGGAGGTTCTGCTCCTTCAACACCATACACGACAAACAGTTGCGGTAAAGGACCTGCCTGGGCTAACTCTTTATTTGAAGATAATGCCGAATTTGGTTTTGGTATGGCTACAGCAGTTAACAAAATGAGAACACGTATAGCCGAACGTTTACAAACGATGATGTCGGAAGGATGTGACGCTGAACTAAAAGAAGCTGCTCAAATGTGGATTGATAATATGCAAGATGCTGAAGGCTCAGAAACCGCTACACAAAAATTATTGCCACTTCTTAAAGCTGCCGGCACTGAAACTGCCAAAGAACTTTTGGAACTTGAACAATACTTTACGAAAAAATCTATATGGATTTTTGGTGGCGACGGCTGGGCTTATGATATTGGTTACGGTGGCTTAGACCACGTACTAGCCAGTGGCGAAGACGTTAACGTTTTAGTTCTCGATACCGAAGTGTATTCAAACACAGGCGGTCAGGCTTCAAAATCAACACCTACAGGTGCTATTGCTAAGTTTGCTGCATCGGGTAAGAAAATTCGCAAGAAAGACTTAGGTATGATGGCTATGAGCTATGGTTATGTTTATGTAGCTCAAGTGGCTATGGGTGCTAATCAGTCGCAATACCTCAGAGCTCTCAGAGAAGCCGAAGCATACAAAGGACCTTCGCTAATTATTGCTTACTCGCCTTGTATCAACCATGGCTTGATTAAAGGAATGGGTAAATCGCAAGCACAACAAGACGACGCTGTTAAAGCAGGATACTGGCACTTGTACAGATACAATCCAGAACTTGTTGACGAAGGTAAAAATCCTTTCACTTTAGATTCTAGAGAACCAAACTTTGAACTTTTCAAAGACTTCATTATGTCGGAAACTCGTTATACTTCACTTAAGAAACTGTTCCCACAAGAAGCTGATGAATTGTTTGAAGCTGCAGAAGCTAACGCTAAATACAGATATAATTCGTATAAAAGACTAACCGAATAATAACTGTACTGCTTTGTTGTAATACATGAAAAGTGCCTTTAATCGGGCACTTTTTTTTATTGTTTTGTATTACCTTAACCATTAAGGCATTAAGGAACATTAAGATTTTAGCTGTTAGCAATGTGCAATTATCAATGTGCAATGTAAAGTTACCAATTCAGCTTCGCTGCATTTTCTGTCGTCGCTCGGCATAGCTCAAGCAAGCTCGGCTCTGCTCTCGCTCCTAAGAAAATTGATAATTATTAATTGTTAATTGCTTATTGCCACGCACCACGTAACAAGCAACACGTAACACGCAACACGCAACAGCCAAGGGCTAAAGGCTAACAGCCACAAATCACCAGCAACAAAAAAGGGTTGCCTCAGTTTTCGGCAACCCTTTTTTTAATCAGAGTTATATAAACTACCTAACGCTAAACTTGAGCAGCGATCGTTTGTTATTGGCATACACGTTAACAAAGTAAACACCGCTATTCCAAGATGTAATATCTAATACCAGTTCGGTATTTGTTGGTAAATTATCAGCTTGATATACTTTTTGTCCTAGCATGTTAACAATGACTACATCAGCTTTATCTAACGCTCCGTTAAATCTGATTTTTACAAAATTAGAAGCCGGATTTGGATAAATTTCAGCCATCATATTATCGATTTCGCTAACCGAAAAATCTCTAACATCAATATAATCTTGCTTATATAGCGTATCAGTTTCTGTTCCGTTTGAAACAATAAGAGTTACATCATAAACGCCAACCTCATTGTAGGTAACTGTCGGATTTTGTTCGGTACTTGTAGCAGGTATTCCTCCTTCAAAAGTCCATTGCCATGAGGTGGTGCTTTGTGAAGATAAATCGTTGAAATTAACACTGGTTTCGACAGGTACTATAATAGGCGTACCGACGAAATTAGCAGTATAAACATGAGTTGTAACTTCGAAAAATTCGACAATTCGCCTCATATATTCTGCTTTAGTATTATCGCCTTCACCGTCGACCAAACCACCGAATTCAAATACAGAAGCTATAGTTTTATATGTAGTAGCATCGTTGCCTACAGCAGTAAAGTATAATGGACTGCTATTTTTAAACATATTGAAACTTCCGTTAAAAGCAGCAATATGGTCAATATATTCGTTATCGCCGTCATAATCTATTGAGAGACCTGCTGTAAATGCAATACTTTCGCCAATCTGAGTGGCTAAATCGTCACTGCCATCAACAACTCCCATTGCTTTAAACATATTATGAACCGCTGTTTTAGGATCCTTTTTCCAAGTATCGCCGCCTTCCATGTACAGATTTCCTCCACCATTGAGAAAATCGGCTAACAACTGACCTTGAGCATTAGTAAGTATGTGTCTTTGAGTGTGTACTCCCAAACAAACGAACAAGGTTTGGTATTTTGATAAGTTGGTTGGGAAAGCAGTTGTGTACAGAGGATAAATATTATTGTCGTTAAGAGCCTGTCTGATAAATAAACCTGAATTTTTATTACCGTCTAAGTCTATAATAGCAACAGGTATTTGTCCTATAGGTAGCATAATATTGTCTATCATTTCGTAGTCTAAATCTGCGTTAGCAAACATATCTACTGAGGCAGTGTGACCCAGAGGAGTACCGGTAGCCGCTTTCACCTCATAGGCTTGTGTTTTGCTCTCGCCCGGTTGTAAATCGCCGTATTCTCTGACAGGATTGCCTACAACTGTTAGATAAGGATCGTTGATAGATATTTGGTTGAAAGCGTTGTAAATTGCAGAAGAACCTATATTTTTTAGAGTGATATTAAGAATTACTTCCTCGCCTGCATTAACCATACCGTTGTTGTTGCCGTTTTGCGAATCGTTAATTGAGTACGAATTAAGATTTAAAACGCCGGCATGTCCTGTAATACTGAACGAGCCATTCCATGAATCTGTTCCATCAGTTGCTGTATACTGGAAAGGAATATTGTGCATATTGGGTAAATCATTGCCTAAAACAATTTCGAAAGCGTTTTCTACAGTAAGTGTATCTCCCGAAGGGAAGTTAATACCTGTAGAAGTCGGATTAGTAATATTAATATAAGGATCGTTACTTTGAATTGTAATGGTAGTATTTTCCGAATCTAAAACTCCTATATTCACAAGAGTCAGGTTAAGACTTATAGTTTCGCCATATTCGGCTAAGCCATTGTTGTTGCCTTGTAGGTCGCTAACTGTACAAGAGTTGTATATCAGATAAGGACCTGTATTAGGAATAATAGGAACTTGAGCTATATATGGCAAGCGATTGTACTTAGTAACAACGATAGTTATTGAATCGGGAGCTGTAAATGGTTGGAAGCTTAGAACAGCCGAGCCATTGTTGATTGTAGCAACATCTATCAATTGGTTATTAACGCTAAGAGCCACTTTTGCTCCATTTTCGTTAGAATTAACGGTAAAAGTTGATTCACCCATAAACAATTGTGCAGCATGATTGACATTCATGGTCGTAGGCATTGCAGTTCTAACAACAACCGAAGGGTCGCCAAAGAGCAACCATGTGTCAGCCATATTCCTACCATCTGATCCGTACTTTTCAATCATCTTAAACATTCCGTTAAAAGATAATCCGCCGTAAGTCCTTTTTATGTTGTTACTGTATGATTCAACCAAAATATCAACCATTTCGTCTTGTCCGCACATTGGCGAATCCCAACTTTGGTTGATTGTTGATCCGAGAAAACCGAGAGCGCCGGTTGGTCCATTAGCATTCTTTGCTCTTGTCCAGGCTTCGGCAAAACATGTTGTATTTTCAAATTCTCCATTAACACATGCCACACTCCATACAAAAGGATATTTGTTATTGTTAGATAAACTTTGAACATGGCTATTTGAGAAGCCGCTAGTAACCCAAGATGTTGTACCACCATGTCCTACGTAATTGATAATAGAAGCTCCTTCATTTACCTCATCAGCGACCATTGAAGGGGTTGGGTCGCCTGGGGCATCTTGTCCACCTTGACTACCTTCATATAACTCAGCTACGTCAGTGTACGTGTAGCCCATCAAATCAGTACGAATATTACGCATATGTTCCCAATCGTATTCACCGTTATCGCCCGTTCCTTCTCGAGAAGCTATACCAATACCACTTGTAAACCAATCAATACTTGTATTGGGATATTTTTCATACTCAATTGTCCTTTCGACCATAGTTGTGACATGCTCAACGGTTTCGGCAGAATATCTTCCTACCAAAATATCGATATAATGGTCGTTGCCGACAATGTATCCATATGCAGGGTCGGAAGGTCCGCCAAGATCGCCACCTTTCATTGTAGGAATTTGCGGAGCGTCGCCAACAAGTAGCAAGAACGCCAAGCCCGTAGTGTTGTAATAATTAACAACGTAATCCTTTATTTGATTTGCTGTTGTGCCAATAGTCGAAACATCAACCATCTCAACCTTTGTGCCTTTAATAGTTTTCCAATCAATAAAAGGCTGCATGGCTTGCATAAAGGTAGGATGCGAAATTATGAGCATATTACCTTCTTCTTCGACAGGAGTATAATCTTGAACAGGATTATTTATAAACAAACTCGCGTATATATTATAAAATTCGCTTACCACCTTGTTAGAGCTGCTGGTTCTGATAAGAGGATTTTCGCCTTTATCGTTTATTTTATACACTCTGACAACAATTTCGTTGTATACTCTCAGCACTTTGGTTACGGGGTTATACTGGAAAGGATAAACCTGTACGTGCTGTCCACGAACATCTCTAATGATAAAGGGTCTGTCAAGCCCGGACAAGATGTTTGGGTAAAACTGATCGGTTTGGTAAGCTCTACCGTAGGTATAAGGAACAGTTGCAGGATTAATATCCCTTGTTAAAACGCCTTTTGAGGGAGCTATATCCATGTTTTCAAATTCAACATATGAAGAAGACACTACTTCAATGTCCATTAAAGCCATATCGGGAACAATAATGGAAGTAGATAGCTTTGGTAAATCGGGTTGATCTGCTTCTTGTATGGGCGCAGAATTTGGAAGAGTTATCACAGAAGCCTCACCAAGTTGAGTTTTAACACTGTTAAGGTAGAAACCTTCAACTTTGAATGAAATAGTGATATTATCTTCTTGTTCGGATATTAAAGTTGTTTGAGAAGCCTTTGGCGTCGTCGAGCTTATTGGTGTCCAGTTGCCAGCTGCAACAATCTGTGTGGTGTACAACACCACTAATAGTAGTACTAATTTAATTGACTTCATGTAGTTCATTTAGTTATAGTTTAGATGTGTTTGTTATTAGTTATTTTATCGTTTAATTATTTTGATGGTTTTGCTATAATTATTTCCAAAAATCACTTTGCACATGTATATACCTGATGCTAAATCGCTAACGTCTACATCTACAGCATGATTTCCGGCATATTTATCTTTAATGTTTACTTGTTTTACTTTTGTTCCTATAGCATTGTAAAGCATTATTGAGATATCTTCGTTGTTTTTCAACGAGAAATCAATGTGTAGTATATTATTTAGAGGATTAGGATATACTGAGATTTTGTTCTCAAAAGTCTTATCAACACCTTGGAACAAAACTGTAATAACATTCGAGGCTTCCGAAACACAACCGTTTTCGTCAGTATAAACGCAATAATAGCTATTGGTATTTGTAGGTGTATAAGTTTGTTGCGTTGCTCCTGGTATAATTCCGTCTAAATTGTACCATTGATTGCCTGTTGCATAGCTTGAAACTAAATCATCTCCTTGTTCGTGAATAATCGGTGCATCGGGTCCTGGTGTTACAGTAACACTTAGAGTTTTGGTTACGTTTTCTAATCCTGATCTGACAATAACTGTATATGTGGTTGTTTCCAGCGGACTGGCAATAGGATTAAACACATTGGGATTGCTTAAAGATTCTGCAGGAGACCATTCGTACATGTACTGAGTAACTCCTCCGGAAGCAAATGCATACAATTGTGTGGAATTTCCCGCACATGTAGAATCGGGCGATGCCAACACATTAACCGAAAGTGCCGAGCCTGAACTTTGACCCATTGGTGGAAACTTAATATCGTCAACCCAAACTGCATCGGGTTGTACCAATGTATTTTCGTTTTTCTCGTACGACCACCTGAAAGTGTGATTTCCTGAGCTCACATTGCAGGTGTAGTATTGCCACGGTGTTACTCCACTCCAACTTTTAACCAAAACGGAATCGATATAAAAGTTTAAAAAGTCGAAACCTGCTTGAGTTCCTGTTTTAACATAAAAACTAATTTGGTCGTTTTGTAAAACGTTTCCTTGTATATACATCGTGCTTTTTCCGTTGTTACCAATTGTACCCGACTTAGCACTATAGCTTCCGGCATGTGGATTCTGATTTGAAATTACAAATGGTACGTCAGCCATTTCCCAATTGAATTTTGAAAAGTTTCCTGTTTCAAAGTCTTCAAATTGGCTTCCTATTTGAGGAATTACGGTGGTTATATCGCTATACATTCCGGAATAAGAAGTAATGTACAAGGTGAAATTACTTCCAACTTGAACACTATTGTCTAAAGTTATGCTAAAAGTAGCAGTATCAATATCAGATGGATTAAGAGCTGGGAGAATAGTAATTCCTTCGTTAACCGTAATTAAATCATTGTCGTAAATAAACAACTGACTTGTAACTTCACCTGTAGGGCAATGTCCTTGATTTGCGACAGGTTGTTTAATAATTATTGTTTCTCCCGGATCAAATTGTCCGTTACCGTTGCCATATGTAGCATCATCGAAGATAAAATCTAAATTGGTAACTGTAGGCGCTTGTACGGTGCCGTAAAGTTGTGTTTCAAAGGTAGATGTATCGAAAGTGGTAACCAAGTTAAATACTAACTGTGTCATATCCGGAATTCCATCTCTTAACTTGATGTCAAATGCGCTGTATGCGGTTGCAGCTCCGTTGCTAGGTATATTACTCCACGTATAAGAAGGTGTTAATATTTCGACATACGGATTGTTTGTAGTAAGAGTTGAAACAGCATTTACAGCACTTTGGTTGCCGTAGTTGTTATACGTTAGGTTAACTGAAATAAGTTCGTCGTATTCTAGTATTTGGTTATTATTGCCTGCCGTATCTGTAAACTGATAATTACTTAGAAATAAATATGCTCCTTCGGGAGATGCAACCATAACGCTATCGATATATGGTTGGAAATTTTGTTTTGTCATAACAACATTTACATATCCGGGTATTGTTATAGGATTTAAGTTGACAACAGCCAAACCTGATTCATCTGCTTCGGCAACACCGTATATTACGTTGTTACGAGTAATTGCAACATAGGCGTAGGGTTCTGTTTGAATTTCAAAACTTTGATGTCCTAAAGGTAACAAAGGCAAAGCAGAGTAAGACATAGCCGGTGGCTCGGAAAAATACATCATTACAGAAGGGTCGCCCATCAAGCAATATACTTCCCAATAATATTTTTTCATGGTAGAGTTCGACTCTTGGACTGCTAACAAACCTGCGAAGGTCATTTGCTCCATAGTTGCGTACCATTCGCTTCTGGGTTCGCCGTGGTCGTGGAATGTCCTATCGTAAGCACCTAAACCGGTGGCTTCGTATGTAGCATTTGCCGATACCGTACCAAAGCCAACACCCCACCAGTAATCTTCGTCCCAATAAGTACTGTTGGATGCTCCAATGTAACCTAAAGCTCCCTTATCTTCGGCACGCAACAATGCTTCACCAAATGTATGTTGATTATACACGTTGGTTAAACAACAGTTACCTACCATTAAGGGATATTTGCCGTAGTTTTGAAGAGATGGGATATGGCTAATTTTAAATGACGGATTGTCCCAACCATCTATATTACCGTGAGCTGTGTAGTTCACATAACATACTCCGTTGCTAACATTGTCTCTAATACTTTGCGAATAGTTTGCTCCTGAAGGCTCGGGTTGCAAATATGTATGTGAAAGAATACCATGTTCTTCATTGAAGTAATACGTTGTGCCATAATTAATCTGACCGTTGCCCCACTTTTGAGAGTGCGACGCATCGTTTCCTGCTATCATAACTACTTCGTTTAAATAGCTTGGGTCGGGCATCAAATATTGTTCATGCATTAATGTTTTATCAATTTGAGGCTGTAATTCGTCGGGATTATTTGCCGAAAATCTTCCATAGTAAACCTCCGGCATGTAATCGTTTGAATATTCGCAGTAATATAAGTCGGAATAGTGCTGTCCGCAGTTATAAGCCGGAATTTGAGCAACATCACCAACGAATAAGACAAATGTAGGTGCAGGGTCGTTAACTGTAGCCGATTGGTACAATCCTTTTAAATAATTTTTAATGGAGTTAAAAGTGTTGCCTACCTCTGGATCGTCGGTATAGGCTTCAATAACCTTAAAACCTTTTTTTGTTTTCCAGTTAACAAACGGCACCAATTGATCTTTAAACATAGGATCGGAAACGATGACGTACTTAACCGGTACCTTTGACAGCGTATCTCTGGTAGAAGCTATCGAAATCGGATTTAATGTTCTGTATGAAAAATTATCGAAGTATGGCGACCTGGTTTTAAGTTTAAGTTCTTGCGTTGCCTGATAATCAGCTCCTTCAAAATCAACATCAACAATAATATTATTTATTACTCTAATAGTATTAGTGACAGGGTTATACTGAACCGGCGAAATAATCAAATTAGCCAATTGCGTAGAACGCAAGTATCCATTTACTTCAACCCTAGCAAGTTCCTCAGAATAAAAACTATTATTGGAGTAGACATCCATATTTATTGTAAAAGGGACGGGGTCGCCACTTTTAGGCTGCGGCGGCTGAACCGGAAGTAGCATATCGTTGATACCTAAGTCGGAAAGTTTATATTCCTGAACTTCGTAACTTTTGACGGTAACAATTGGTCTGCCTCCTGTAGGAATTTCTATCAGCTTAGAAATAATAGGCAATTGCGGGTTTCCAACAATATTTGTTTTAGTGTACTCGGGGGCTGAAATTTCGACAAAATGTCCGTTGCCAACATTAAGGTAGCTAACATTTAACTCGTTTAATGTACTATAAGTTTGAATTTTGTCGAAACTGTTGATAGTAACTGAAAAGGTGTTCGACATTCCGGGAATTAGATGCTTTACCACAGATGTACTACTTGCACTAAACCCAGACATCAAAAACACAGTTAGAATTGTAATTTTTGAAATTACTGAAATTGACTTTTTCATTGTAGTTAGTTTATTGTTGTTATATGAATTCGTTATGGAACGGACAAAAGTACAATTTTCTTCACAAAAAAGATGTAGTTTTCGACATTTATTTGTACCTGATTTTTCGGGTTGGTATCCATGCCATTACAACCCCGATAATAACGACTATAACGAATATTAATATTACGTCGGAAAACACAACATGGACAGGATAATTGTCTATTATGAAAGATTCTGCACCTTGAAGTTTTACTAATCCGAATGTGCTTTGCAGAAAACATACGATTAGTCCTAACACTACGCCTATAGCTGCTCCAAGCGAATTTATCATTACTCCTTCTAAAAAGAAAGTCTTTTTTATATCGTTTTGAGTTGCTCCAATATAGCTTAATGTGTTTATGTCTTTTTCCTTCTCAACTATAAGCATTGTTAGCGAACCTATAGCACTAAACGAAGCAACCACAACTATAAAAATTAGAATTAGCAACACGACAAATTTCTCCGATTTCATCATCTTATATACCGTTTCTTGCTGTTGATATTTGTCCTTTACAACTACGTTGGGAATAATTTGCGATAGTTGCTTTTTGATTTTTTTCACGTTGGCATCATCGTCTAGCATTAGCTCTATATGACTTACTTGTTCATCGAACTCCAAAAGCTCTTTAGCAAGTCTGATAGGCACAAAAATGTACTTTTCGTCAAATTCTGGTTTTACTCTGAAAATACCAACGGGAATAACATAACCCGAGTTGAATGCTTGCTCGGGATTATACGAGACATTGCCTGTGCGCTTTGGAATGTGAATAGACACGCTCTTTTGAGGATTGTAAATATCAACATCTAAGTTGTATGCAACTCCAATGCCAAGTACACCAAAGTTTAAATCTTCGTACTGCAAAACGCGTTCGCCTACAAAATTACTCGAATCGGTTAATATTCCACTTAAGTACGTAGAGTCAACACCTTTTATTGTTGAAACGCTTTGTTTATCGTTGTATCTCAATATGGCGTTTTCTTCAATAACATTGTAAACAGATGCAACTCCATCAATTTGAATTATACTTTCATAATCGATTGAATCGGTATAAATTACCTTTCCTGTTTTGGGAACTATTTTTAAGTCAGGGTCAAACTCCGACAAGGTATCTTCAACAAGATTCATAAAACCATTGAAAACACTTACTACTATTACCATTGCGGCAGCTCCAACAGCAATACTAATTGTAGAAATGAGAGTAATAATATTTATAATATTCCTCGATTTCTTAGAAAATAAATACCTTTTTGATATGAAGTAGTAAAATTTCAAGTTCTCAGTACATTAAGGTTTATATCCCGATTGATTTAAAATATCTTGTGAGTCGGTGTTGCTCATGATTTCGCTTAAACTAACCGAACTATTCGTTTTTATATAGCTATTTATAATTTTCCAGCCAATGTAAACGCCAAGTCTTGCCGGTGCGGCTTCGTCCATGCCTTTGGTAAACGGTGCATCCGACATAAATTTGACTATTGCTCGACGGTTTGTAGTGTACAAAAGTTGCTCCTGAATAAGCAGTCGCCAAATATTTTTTTCGTTTGCTTCAGCCCACTCCCACTGTTGTTTTGTGAAACCTATTTTATATTCGGGTGCAATATTTGGTAATGCTGCATCCAAAAAACACATCTCCTTTCCTGCCAATAACATTAAATCTAGCAAGGTGTTATTTCTGTCGGGAATTTTAATGTAGTTATCAGCGATGGCAACAACGCATTGAGGTAAAATATGGTCTTTTGTCAATCTGTTAATTTTGTACTGTGGAATGCCTGCCCTGAGGTACACTTCCTGCGTATCGCCCAAAAACAAATCTATAGCGATGATGAGCGTGGTGTCAAAGTATATTACAGGATTCTCCAAATCTAAACCCGAAACGTAAGTATAGACTTTGGGTACGACAAAATCGGGATAATGTTTTTGTATATTACTAAACGCCTTACTTAGTTCTGCTTCCAAAAAATCTAAATCGGGATAAACTTCCATTGTTGTTTCGTAAATTGTAGAAATTTCGGGGTCGGTGATGAAGTTGTAAAGACGCAAAATATTATTGGTATCCATGTAATCTTGCCCCAAAAACACTTCGTACTCGGGATACAATGCCTTTAAATCTTGTTTTACATTTTTTGGGTCTATGCTAAAAACAGCTTTTTCGTACCTGCTTATTTGTATATTTTGTTCATTTGGCTTTTTCTTACAGCCTGCCAATAGTACTAAAACAACTGCAACTGACAATAAAATTTTCCTCTTCATTTTCGAATGTTTTATTCGGCGTTATTCGATTTTCTCATTTCGGCAGCAAATCGCTTAACAAATCCGCTTTCTTTATTTAAGTTGATATAATAACGTTCACAAAGGTATTAAATTGCTACGAAACAATATTATAAAATATTTATAACGTTGTATTAAATTTATTGTACTTTTGCTGAAAATCAACTAAAAAATAAAGAAATACACTATGAGAACAAGATTTTTATTACTTATAGCACTTTTGGCTGTTATGGCAACTGCACAGGCTCAGTTTAAGCCTGTTCACTTCGGACTGAAAGCAGGTCCCAACATATCTTGGATTCGCCCCAATGTTGACAAATATGAATCGGATGGCGGCAAATTAGGTGCCGCTTGGGGTTTTGTTACCGAAATAAACTTTTCGGAAAATCACAGCTTAGCAACCGGATTTAATATGCTTTTCAATGGCGGCACATTAAAATTCCCGTATAGTGCCGACACAACTTTGCTTCGCAACTATAAATTAAAGTTCTTTGAAGTCCCTATAACTCTTAAAATGCGTACCAACAGGATGGGAGGTTTCTATTACTTTGGACAAATAGGATTGGGTACGGCTTTTAATCTGGGAGCTAAGGCTGAAGATGCAATAAACGACGGCGAATACGGCGATAGAACAAAGTATAAAGATATTTTCTTTATTCGCGAATCGCTTATTATTGGCGCTGGAGCCGAATATGAGCTACCTGGTGGCACAAGATTGGGACTCAGCCTTATATACAACAACGGCTTTACCGATATTCTTAGCGGACGTAACGAATTTTTGAACGAAAAAGAAAAAGGTGCTCCTAACTTCTTCGGTATAGAAGCCTTTGTTTTATTCTGATAAGAAAATTTCACTTACTTGCAATATTTAAAAGTTTATAGTGGAAATTTTCACTATAAACTTTTTTATTTATACACATAATACCATGATTAAGATAGCATTAGCCCAATTGAACTACATTATAGGCGATTTCACCTATAATCAAGATTTAATAGTAAACACAATTGAAAAGTGTAAGGAAAATAACGCCGACTTAGTTGTTTTTTCGGAAATGGCTGTTTGCGGAACTCCTGTTTATTCGCTCGCAAATCGCAAGGATTTTATCGAAAAAAGTCAGGATAGCTTAAGAAGGATAGCCGAAAAATGCGATACAATATCTGCTATTATTGGCTGTCCGTCGGTTGAGGGTGATGAAATTTACAATTCTGTGTATTATGTGAAAAATAAGTCGGTAACAAAAGTTGCAAATAAACCGATTTCGGATTTTGTAGCTGCTTTTGATGAATATTCCATTTTTGGGAATGGTACGGAAACCATTGATAAAAATATTTATATAAATAATACCGAACTTGTTGTTGTTTTTTCCGACCCAAATAATATTCATAACAAACAGCTTATTGAGGATAAGGTTAAAACCAATAAAAACGTATTAGTTGTTAATGTTGGAATACAGCCCTTTGAATACGAAACGTATTTGGAGACTGAAAATAATATTAATAAAAATCTAAACGCTCCTTACATAAAAGTCAACAGTTGCGGTGCTCAAACCGAATTTGTTTATCATGGTGGTTCGTTTGCAATGAATACAAACGGCGAAACCGCACTAAAACTCAAGCTGTTTGAATCAGATATTGATTATGTGCTTTTTGATGAAGATGGAAATTGTTTTGAGCAATCGTCACGAAACTCGTACCACACTAGCGACATAGAACTTATACACGATGCTTTGGTTACCGCAATAAGAGACTATTTCTACAAAACCAAACAAACGCGTTGTATTTTGGGACTTTCGGGCGGATTAGATTCAGCTGTTGTTTACGCATTGGCTGCCGAAGCCATTGGAATAGAAAACGTGTACGGCGTGCTACTGCCTTCGGAGTTTTCGACCGAACACTCGATAACGGATGCTATTGACTTAGCCAATAATTTGGGTGGCAAATACGATATTATCAGCATAAAAGACACGTACAATTCCTTTATGCAAAAGCTAACACCATTGTTTCAAAACAAACCTTTCAACGTTGCCGAAGAAAACATTCAAGCCAGAATAAGAATGGTTTACCTTATGGCGTTGGCAAACAAACACAATTACCTGTTGCTCAACACTTCCAACAAAAGCGAATCGGCTGTTGGGTACGGCACTATGTACGGCGATACCTGCGGAGCTATGTCGGTGCTTGGCGATGTTTATAAAACGCAGGTTTACCAACTTGCAAATTATATCAACAGAGACAAGGAAATAATTCCGCAAAATACTATAACAAAACCACCGTCAGCCGAACTCAGAAACGACCAAAAAGACAGCGATTCTTTGCCGAATTATGATGTGTTAGACGCTATTTTGTATCAATTCATTGAAAACAACAAAAGCATAGGTGAAATAATTTCAAAAGGATACAACGAGGAAACTGTAAAAAGAATTGTCAGACTTGTTAAAATCAGCGAATGGAAACGCCGTCAGACTCCACCGTCAATAAAAATCTCGAAAAAACATTTCGGCTCCGACCGTAAAATTGCTATTAACTCAAATTACAGCTATGAGTAAGAATATCAAATATTTAAGCTCATTATTTTGTCTGTTAATATTATTCTGCACATCGTACGGTCAAACCTACAGCATAAAAGGAACGGTATTAGATAGCCTGACAAAAGAGGGTTTGCCTTTTGCAAATATCAGAATAAACGACGGGCAAAACGGCGGTATCACCGATATTGACGGAAAATTTTTACTCAAAAGCAACACTCCAATTTTAAATCTTACATTTAGCTACGTAGGTTATAAAACTATTAAACTCAATGCCGAACAAATTAAAAAAAATAAAAATGTTTTGATGTCGCCTTCTACAACCTACTTAGAGGGCATTATTATAACTCCTAAGGAAAATCCTGCTAACAAAATTATCTCAAAAGTTGTTGAAAATCGTGATAAAAACAACTACGAAAACCTACCCGAATTTGAATATACCACCTACGAAAGAATGTTTTTCGCTCCCGAAAATGATTCGTTGCCAAATATCGACAGCCTAAAATTCGACACCACATATCAAAAAATGCGTTCTATCCTTAATTCGCAATACTTGTTTTTGATGGAATCAGTAAATAAACGACTGTACAAATATCCGCAAAAAAATCAGTACCAAGTAGTTGCATCTAAGGTTTCGGGATTGAAAAATCCGCTTTTTATTATGTCGCTGCAACAAATGCTTGCAACTTCATTTTACAAAGAACCTGTTACAATTCTGGGCGTCGATTATATTAATCCTATAAGCAAATCAACATTTAAGCGATATTATTTTGAAATTCAGGATACTATTGTAGAACCGCCACCTTACGACACAACTTTTATTATTTCGTTCCGACCTTTACTTAACTCCAATTTCAATTCGCTAAAAGGTTTACTATCAATAAGTTCAAACAACTACGCAATAAGGAGTATTATTGCAAAAGCATCGAATATTGATAGCACGTACCACGCAGAAATTCAGCAACTTAACCAGATAATAGACTCAAATGTTTGGTTTCCTTCTCAACTTAATACCGAAATTACCTTCAACACGGTAGAACTGATGGTTCACAACAAAGAAAGACTTAAAATTAAAGCTGTTGGTAAAAGTTATATCAATGATATTAATCTGAAGCCCAACCTGCAAAACAGCGACTTTGGCATTGTTGAAATGGAAATAAAACAAGACTATAAAACATTATGCGATAGCACCTGGGAAGAATATCGGAATATCCCGTTAAACGCAAAAGAGAAAAAAACATACAGAGTCATTGATAGTATTGGCGAAGAGGCAAATTTAGATAGATATCTTTCGGTTATGGTGCATCTTGCTAACGGAACAATCCCAATAAAATACGTTCAACTTCATTTGTTCGACCTTGTAGGCTACAACAAGTACGAGGGTTGGAGACTTGGAGCTCACATTTCTACAACATCAAGGTTGTCGAAAAGATTTAGCTTAGGAGGCTACGTAGCTTACGGATTTAAAGACAAAGTTACAAAATACGGTGGTAACATCGATTTTAACATTATACCAAGATATCGTACAAAAATTTCTTTGCAATATAAAAACGACCTCTACGAAGCCGGAATTATTTCGGATATGTTTGATATCAGCGGCTTTTGGGGTAATTATCGCAATTATATGTTGGACAGAATGGACAAATACACGATGTACAGAGTTAAAACCGAAAGCATGATTACACGCAAGGTTTCCGCTTTCGTCGATTTGAAACATACTATTAAAAGTCCTTTGTACGATTATTCGTACATCGTAGGCAAAAACCAAAATGTTCAGGCTTCGGTAAATTTATTCAAGTTTAGTGAAGCCACGATTGGTACGATATTCAGATTCGGTAAAAATTCTGCCGTAAGCAATTCTATCGTTAAAACTGACGATGCCAATTCAGTTTGTTTGGCATACACGTTCGGGAAAAATCTATTTGCCAAACGTACCAATTATCACCGCATAGAATTAATGGCACTGGCAAGAAAAAAACACAAACTGTTGGCAGTAACCGACTTTACCGTAAAATCGGGTTACATAATAGGAAAAACACCTTATGTCAATTTGTACAATGCTGATGCTTCGTATTCCAACTATTTTCTTTTCTCCGACAATTCGTTTAATACCATGCGTTACAATGAATTTACATCAACGCGTTTTATTTCGTTTTTCATAAGCCACAATACAAACAAATCGTTGCTGAAATCAAAGTTAATAAGACCTACACCTTCGTTTCATTTTAATTTCGGATACGGATACGCTTCGCCCGATTCCAACCATAAAGGCATAGAAATTAATTCGTACGAAAAAGGATTTTACGAAGTCGGTCTCAGACTTAACAAAGTGCTTTGCTCATCGTTAAGTGCAGTTGGTATAGGTGCTTATTACAGATTGGGTCATTACGCATTCGATTCGTTTAAAGACAATATTTCCATCAATTTTACCCTTAATCTTTTTTAGATTAACTTTATTTTCCAAATAAAAGTAATTAAATTTGCAGAAAATTTAAAGACTATGACAAATACCGAATTTAAAGAAGCCATTATTAGAGGCATAGGCGATACTTTGCCCGAAGCAAAACCATACGACAACAACATTAACCATGCTCCTGTCAGAAAAGATATTTTGAGCAAAGAAGAAAAACAACTTGCACTTCGCAACGCTCTCCGATATTTCGATAAGAAACACCATGCTGTTTTGGCAAAAGAATTTGCAGCCGAATTGAAACAATACGGCAGAATATATATGTACAGATTTCGTCCCGATTATGAAATGTACGCACGTCCGATTGACGAATATCCTGCAAAATCGAAGCAGGCAGCTGCAATAATGCACATGATACAAAACAACTTGGATCCGGCTGTTGCACAACATCCGCACGAGCTTATTACTTACGGCGGCAACGGTGCAGTGTTTCAAAACTGGGCTCAGTATTTGCTAACTATGCAATATTTAAGTCAGATTACCGACGAACAAACATTGGTAATGTATTCCGGACATCCTTTGGGAATTTTTCCATCGCATAAAAATGCTCCACGTGTTGTGGTTACCAACGGAATGATGATACCCAACTACTCTAAACAAGACGATTGGGAAAGGTTTAACGCTTTGGGCGTAACGCAATACGGACAAATGACTGCCGGCTCGTATATGTACATCGGACCGCAAGGTATTGTACACGGCACAACAATTACAGTGCTTAATGCCGGAAGAATGATTAGCAAAGGCGATTCCGACTTGGGAGGCAAACTATTTGTAAGTTCCGGATTGGGAGGTATGTCAGGTGCTCAGGGAAAAGCATCGGTTATTGCGGGAGTTGTTGGAGTTATTGCCGAAATTAATCCTAAAGCTGTTGAAAAACGATACAAACAGGGTTGGGTTGATGAAGTATTCACCGATTTGAATAAATTATTAGACAGAATTAGAGAAGCAAAAAGTAATAAAGAAAGCGTTGCTCTTGCTTATCAGGGCAATGTTGTTGACTTGTGGGAAGCATTGGCAAACTCCGATATTGAAGTAGAATTGGGCTCCGACCAAACATCGCTGCACAACCCGTGGGCTGGTGGATACTACCCTGCCGAAGTTAGTTTTGAAGAAGCAAAACAAATGATGGCTAAGCAACCCGAAGAGTTTAAAAAACTTGTACGAAAATCCTTGGTTCGTCAGGTAAATGCTATTAACAAACTTGCCGATAGAGGTATGTACTTTTTCGACTACGGAAACGCATTTTTGCTAGAAAGTTCGCGTGCCGGTGCCGATATTATGAAAGACGAACACAGATTTAAATATCCTTCGTACGTCGAAGATATTATGGGACCTATGTGTTTCGATTACGGTTTCGGTCCGTTCCGCTGGGTGTGCACTTCGGCAAATCCGGCTGACCTTGAACTTACAGACAAGTTGGCTATGGAAGTGCTGATTGATATTGCCAAAACCGCTCCAAAAGAGATAATGCAACAAATGCAAGACAATATCAAATGGATAAAAGAAGCTAAACAAAACAACTTGGTTGTAGGTTCGCAAGCCAGAATACTTTACGCCGATTGCGAAGGCAGAACCAAAATAGCACAAGCTTTTAACAAAGCAATAAGAGAAGGAAGACTTACAGCTCCCGTTGTTTTGGGTCGCGACCACCACGATGTTTCGGGAACCGATTCGCCATTCAGAGAAACATCTAACATATACGACGGCTCGCAATTTACCGCCGATATGGCTGTACAAAACTTTGTAGGAGATGCTTTCAGAGGCGCTACCTGGATTAGCTTGCACAACGGCGGTGGCGTTGGCTGGGGAGAAGTTATTAACGGAGGTTTCGGACTTGTTCTTGACGGAAGTAAAGAAGCCGACGAGCGACTTGAGCAAATGCTTTATTGGGACGTTAACAACGGTATAGCACGACGCAACTGGGCTAGAAACGAAGGTGCTACTTTTGCTATAAAACGTGCTATGCAACAAAATAAAAACTTAGTTGTTACAATACCCAACTTGGTTGACGACAGTTTGGTTGATTTGTTTTAATTCTTTTTTCGCAAGGCAATTATACAAAGCGTAAATAAAATAATTAAATAGCCATGGCAAGACCAACGACAAAAGCAGATTTGACAACTGCGGCAAATGAACAATTTGAAAAGATGTGGAAACTCATAGAAACAATGATTAAAAAACAACAAAACACTGTATTTAGCAAAGAAGTGGCTACGGCAGATATAGGAAAATGAGTGAATGTTTGAATTTAATTTAGAATTTTGTATTTTTGTTTTTTAGATATGTTTATTAATTAAAAGGAAATTATGAGTTACGAATCGGTAGATAAATTACAGAATGCACTCGGACAGCAAGTTTTTCACTATACAAAAGATAAAAAGAAAGCTGCTGGTAGAGCTCTTGGAACCATAGTGGAAATTATTACTTATTATTTGTTAAAGACATGGGGATTTAATAATTCAACTTCTATTGAAAAAGGATTAGTTGAATATGGTAATGATGAAATAACACACAATGTAGAGTATTCGCTTCATCCAATTCTTAATGAATTTGAAGTAACTGTTGCAAATGACGGGAGTTCAATAACATCAACAAAAATTTTAAATGTAGTTGCAAACCAATTTGATACATCAAAATTCGAAAAGAAAACAAACAGTTTACTCGACAAGCATAACATTCTTAGAAACGCTTGCTTGATTGCTGAATCAACTGATACATTTCTATTAGCGAGTTTCAAGTCATTTGGACAAAAAAATCATAAATTAAATATTTTCGAACAACTGAAAAAGCCTTACGCAATGTTTGAATGCAAAAGGGTTGGTGTTGAGGAAGGATCATCAAAGGGACCTCAAACGATTGAAAAAGCAAAACAAGGGGCTTATGTTGCAAGGACTGCTTCTTCTTTACAAAAAATCAGAACTGATAGTGGTGAAAAGTATGGAATAATTTATCGCTCTGATAATAAGCCTTACATTAAACCATATACAGAATTAATGGAAGAAGTAATATATTCTTCTGATTCTGAATTGTTGAAAAAATTTATTTTAACTGTTGGGGTTGTGAGTAATCATGGCAATTGGTTTACTTTCGAAAATCAAAATAAAGAATTAAAAGTTCTTTCACAATCTTATGATTGGCTCATATTTTTAACTGATTTTGGTCTATCCCAATTTATAGAAGACTTAATTTTTAATCCTTCCTCCGATTATATAAGTGTACAAAAAGCATTTAAAAATAGCTATACAGCAGATAAGAAACATAATGTATTTACTAAAGTTAGAATGGATTTATCCGCTGATGCAGCACTACAAAAATACTTTTCAGAAAATCAGACAAAAATTGAAACATGGTTTAATATTATTACACCGGAAGGCAAGACTATTACTGACTTAAAAAATGAAATAGCTGAGTTACGTTCAAAAAAATGGAGAGAAATATTATGAGTGCAGGCAGAACAGTAAATTCAAAAAGCCAAAGTTGGGGAACACCTAAAAAATATGTTACTGCTATAAAGAAATTTTTTGGAGGTTCAATTGCTTTAGACCCATGTTCAAATGAATATTCAATCGTTTATGCCGAAACTGAATTTATGTTACCACATCAGGATGGATTAAAAAAAGAATGGAATTACCCTACCATATATATGAATCCACCTTATGGTGCAGATAGAGAACGAGGAACTACAATAAGAAATTGGTTGGCAAAATGCGCATTAACTCATAAAAAATATGGTTCTGAAATTTTAGCCTTAGTCCCAGTTGCTACGAACACAAGACATTGGAAACAAAATATATTTGGACAAGCTAGGGCTATTTGTTTTTTATATGATACACGTTTGAGATTTCTTGAAAAAGGGCAAGATGTTGGGAAAGGTGCACCTATGGCATGTGCTATGATTTATTGGGGAGCCAATTATAAGAAATTTTATGACATATTTATTGAATTTGGCGCTGTTGTGGATATAGAAAATCTCAAAAAGGAAAAGATTGGACATGAACGGAAAATCTTAACTCTTAAATTTGAAGAAGATTAAACTTCATATCATATCAAAACAAGTAGCAAATAGTTTTACAAAAAAGTAGGCTTCAAACAACAGTGTTCCTACGTTTAAGTGTTTGGTAATATTTTAC
Organism: Lentimicrobiaceae bacterium; assembly: GCA_033809755.1. GTDB lineage: Bacteria > Bacteroidota > Bacteroidia > Bacteroidales > UBA4417 > UBA4417. Next base: position 232,925 of record JAPXLB010000001.1, on the reverse strand, counting down.
TTGAAGAAAAAATAATGTGCAAAAAATTTGCATGTTTATAAGATTTCTTTACCTTTGGTAAAACATTAAAACCACACGATTATGAAAAACATTACACTTATCTTAACCCTTATTGTTATTGCCTTTTTCTGTAATGCACAGGAAATAGAGTATTTGCAATTAAATAATAAAAGCACTAACGCAACAATTGCAGAATGCGATTCTGTTTCAAATTTACAGTATTACCAGAAAGGAGATAAAATAAACCTTAGCTGGAACGTTCCTGGACAAGTTAGTTTGTCGCACAGTGGGGAATATGACAATAATGCCATTGGTGCAGGTATTGATTTTACTGTTGGTCATAAGTTTGAGCCTGAAGACTTAGTTGACTACGTTGGCTACAGCGTGGTAAAAATATCTTTTGTACCTAATGAGAGTTTTCATTGTAACTACACTGTTAAAGTTTGGAAAAAAACCAACGGTGTATTAGAAGTTGTTGCAAGTCAACCCGTAGAACATTTTATTATTGAACAGTATAATACTTTTACACTCTTAGATCCGGTAGTTATTGAGGAAAATTCTACTTATTACTTTGGTTATCGTGCTCAAAGTGGTGGTGGCTTCCCCGTGGGAGTTGATGCAGGTCCTGCCGTTGTTGGTAAAGGCGACATATACTTAAATCCGAACAATGTATGGATAAGCATTTATGAACAAGCAGGTGCAAATTTTAATTTTAATGTTTGCATAAAAGCCCACATTGCACCTAGCTCTGGCGACAGCGCTCCAACCGGATTTAACGTTTTGCGTAACGATACATTACTTGACTACACACCTATTTCGGCATATACCGACGAAAATATTTATTTCGGTCAGATAGAATATTGCATTGAAGCTGTTTACAGTAATTGCACTTCGGAGCGTAATTGCATATTGGTGGATGTTGAATATAGTTCGGTTGACACACAAAAATCCGATTTTTCTATATATCCAAATCCTGCAAATAATTATTTGAATATTTCAGGAGGCAACTTTGATATGGTAAAAATTTATAATTCAATTGGTAAGTTAATGGGAGTGTACGATAATACCAATACAATTGATATTTCTAAATATCCTAGTGGCTTATATATAGTTGAATTAATTGACGGAAGTAAAATTTTTAGAGAAAAAATTATAAAGAAGTAGCAAAAGCTATCTAATAATTAACTTTATAGCAATTTTTAAAACCATACGATTATGAAAAACATTACACTTATTTTAACCCTTATTGTTTCTGCTTTTTTCTGTAACGCACAAGAAATAGAGTATTTGCAATTAAATAATAAAAGCACCAACACAACAATTGCAGAATGCGATTCTGTTTCAAATTTACAGTATTACCAAAAAGGAGACAAAATAAACCTTAGCTGGGATGTACCCGGACAACTTGGTTTATCACATAGTGACGATTCTTTAGCCAATGCTATTGGAGCAGGTCTTAATATAACTGTTGCACATAAGTTTGAGCCAGAAGATTTAATTGACTACGTCGGATACAGCGTAATAAAAATATCTTTTATACCTATTGAGGAACGTTGTCTTTACACCGTTAAAGTTTGGAAAGAAACCAATGGAGTATTAGAAATTGTTACAAGTCAACCTGCAGAACATTTTGTTATTAGAGAGTATAATACTGCCACACTATTAAATCCGGTAGTTATTGAAGATAGTACTACATATTATTTTGGCTATTACTCAACAAATTGTAGTTTTCCGGCAGGAGTTGATGCTGGTCCTGCAATTGTAGGTAAAGGGAACTTGGTATTAAATGTCTATGGCGTTTGGGAAAGCCTTACTAATATAGCTCCTAATATGAATTGGAACTTTTGCATAAAAGCCCACATTGCACCTAGTTCTGGCGACAGCGCTCCAACCGGATTTAACGTTTTGCGTAATGATACATTGCTTAAATACACACCTATTTCGGCATATACCGACGAGAATATTTATTTCGGGCAGCAGGAGTATTGCATTGAAGCTGTTTACAATAATTGCACTTCGGAGAAAAATTGCATATTGGTTGATGTAGGATATAGTTCGGTTGGCACACAAAAATCCGAATTTTCTATATATCCAAATCCAACAAGCGATTATTTGAAAATTAGTGGAATTAATACCAACGAAATTGAGGAAGTTGCGGTTTACAATCTTTTAGGCAAAAAAGTTGCTTCGCACGAAAACACCGATTTGATAAATGTTTCAACGCTACCAAAGAGTACATATTTATTAAAAATACGCTGTGGTAAGCAAGTTTATTCCAAATTGTTTGTTGTGAATTAAATCTGCAGAAATAATGAAATCACTCTTTATTAAACAGAATGATTACCTCGTTTATTCTTAGTTATATCTTTTGCCAAAATGGAAACTGAAGTATCCGTTAATAAAAAACCACGACGGGTCTTTAAAAGCCATTATTTCTGTCCCAAATGGTAAGACATCTACCATAACGCCAATTTCCAGAGCTCTAATAAGGTTGTTATATTTGCTGAATTCAAAATTAAAACCCAAGCGAGTATATGCACCTGGTCTAATTTTAATTTTATCAAATCCGCTTAAAATGGGACCTCCGCCTGCAATATCGCAATTTTCATCTGTAGAAACGTAAGTAAAATGTCTTTCGGGGTCGTATCTTTCTAGTTTTAAGTCGTAATAAACAATATCGCCGATGCTTGTGTAATAAGCTATATACAAATAAACCGGACGCTCAAAAGCTGCAGTTAGTCCTCCGTAGTAAAAAAATCGGACTTCTACTCCGCCCCAGTACGGTTTGCGGTTTACCAAATGTTGTTTCCCGCAGCCCGCCCTGAGCATGTAAAGATAATTCAGCTTGCCGTAAATATAACTTTTACTTCGCGGAATACGCGGATTGTATGTCTTAACCTGATTGGGAGCCTTCATTTCGATTAGGTCAATCTCATACATGCGATTTTTGTAATAGCTGATATTTCTGCCTATGCGATAACCTAAGCCGTATCCTAAAGTATGCATATTAATGTGAAAAGCTTTTTCTTTGGTAAGCAAAATTCCTAAGCTTGTAGTGTCCGACTCATATTCCTGAGCCCGCACGACACCTTGCCCACACAAAAAACAAAACACTAATATTGCTAATACGGTTTGTTTCATCGAAAAATATTTGCGAATAAATATAACTTATAAGTCTTTATTTTCTTTCAACTTGGAACTGTCTGTGCTCGCCATATGCCGCACATTTGTTGCTTGTGCCGCAAGAACTTACTACAAGAACTACGAAAAATAATCCAAGTATAAATAGCGCTATTTTCTTTTTCATTTTAATTAGTTTTATTAGTCTGAAATAATATCATTATACTACAGATATTATTGTGCAAATATATACATTTTTTGATTACACAAATAGTATTTTTTAGTAAACTATATCCCAAAACCAGGGTTGTCGGTTGTTAACACGTGTTTGTATTTCTTCTGCAAGTCTGCTTTTGTATTCGCTATGCGAAACTTCGCGACCTCTAATTTTATTGGGCAACACAAATTTATCGTCAACATTTTCTAACTTAATACTTTGAGCCGTATAAACTTTAGCTCCGTTGTTTATGTTTACTTCCAAAATAATCCCAGGCAAACCGCAAAACAAATCGGGACCGGCTTGCGAAGGCAAATTTAATGCAAACCAAGCTTCAATGTTTTGTTTTTTAATTGAGTCGTAAAAAGTTGCGTTCATACAAATTTCGCCTGCAACTTCTTTAATATTATTCATAATTTTCCATTTGGGACATTGGGTTGAATCCTTTACCTGCATAGCTTTCCCTTGAAAATTAAAAACGTAATGAAAGCTGTTGTCGGTATAATCGCGATAGCAGAAGTAAATTTCTTTTTTCCCACTCCACATACTGGGTCCTCTACCGTCGCGTCTTTCTTCTTTTTGGTAAAGCGATTTTTCCTGATTGAAGACTAAACTTGCATACTCATTTGAACTGCTTCTGCTTCCCCAAATGTACATAAATCTATCCCTTTGTTGAGCACTTATATAATCAAGCGAAGCGAACATACTCGCATAATTCGACCTTATTGTGTAACTTACAACACCCGCCTGACGCTGAGCCTGCGCAAATACTGATAATGTTATGAAAACAAGAATTAAACTTACTTTATACGAAGTGTGCCTCATAATAGTAGTATTTATTGTGGTTTTTTTTAACAAAAGTAAAAATTAATTAATTCTACTGCGTGATTTTTTGTTTTTTTTAAGTGTTTTTGGGGCAATGAACAATTAATAAATGTTGCGGGTTGCGGGTTGCGGGGATAGTTCTGAGCCCTGTCTCGAAGTTTCGGGACGAACTCAAACTGTCCTCCATTTTCGGCATTTCGATACACCGATATTTCACTTCGTTCAATATCGGCACTCAATGACCGAAAATATAAAACTCGAAACCCGCACCACGCACCACGCACCCACCACTAATCACCGCGAAGCTACTTCGCTTTCGACAGTGTGAATGAAAAGGTGGTACCTAGTCCAATGGTGCTTCTTACGTTGATTGTTTGATTATGCGACTCAATTATATGCTTTACGATAGCCAAACCTAAACCTGAGCCGCCATTGCTTCTCGAACGGTGTTTATCAACACGATAAAAACGCTCAAATAATCTGGGTATATGTTCTTCTTCAATACCAACGCCGTTGTCGGAGACCTCAATAAGATAATTCTCGTCCATGTCGTAAATGCTAATTTTAATTCTTCCATCAACTACTCCGTACTTTATAGCGTTTTCGACCAGATTGAGAATAACTGTTCTAATATTTTCTTTGTCGGCATTAACAATAACATTATTACTATGAATATCGGCTAAAAAAATTGAAATGTTTTTTTCTGCAGCTTTGGGTTCAAGTATTTCAACAACATCCTTTATCAGAGGTAAGATATTAAAATCGGTATTATTTGCTTTGTACTCGCCAGACTCTAAGCGTGAAATAATATCTAGGTCTTCCATAATGGTAATCATCCTATCTATGTTTTTTTCCGACTTAAGCAAATATCTTTCATTAATTTCAGGATCGCTAATGCCTCCGTCAATAAGCGTGTGAATAAAACCCTGCAAGTTGAATAATGGTGTTTTGAGTTCGTGCGAAACATTTCCCAAAAATTCACGTCTGAAGTTTTCCATCTTTTTTAGTTCTCTGATTTCTTCAGTATGATCTTTGACCCAATCTTCAACCTGTTCGTTTACTTTATCAATTATGTCAACATTGAAACCGGAAAGTTTTTCTTTATTTTCTAACTTATCTTCTTTACGAAGTTTTTGTCGGTGTATAGTTTTATAAATTACTTTTATTCGGTCGAAAATGTAAATCTTTAGCACATGATTGACAACAAAATACTCTATCACACCCATGAGCAAAACAGCTGCTATAACGATGTACAATAGGTAATCCGAGTCTCTGAATAAATAAAATATGAAAAAACCCGCAGTTAGTAAAACAGATAGAATTAAAGCGACACCTAGTGATATTTTATGCGGATTGGTTGATCTTATCATAAACTAAATATTTATTGAAAAACTATCTTACGTCGAACTTGTATCCTACGCCTTTAATAGTTTTGATATAATCTGTTCCTGTTTTTTCTCTAATTTTTCTAACATGAACATCTATAGTTCTTTCGCCAACAACAACATCATTGTCCCAAACTTTCTTCAATATGTCATTTCTCGAAAAAACTTTACCCGGACGTGATGCTAATACGCTAAGCAATTCAAATTCCTTGCGAGCCAACTGGTATTCTTCGCCATCAATAGTAACAATATACCTTTCTCTGTCTATTTGCATGTTTCCGATGGTAAGTTTAGATTCGCTGGATTCGTCGGTAATAACACGACGTAAAAGTGAATTAACCTTAGAAATAAGTAGAGAGGGCTTTATTGGTTTTGTGATATAATCGTCGGCTCCTGCATCGAGACCTAAAATATGTGTAAAATCTTCGTTACGAGCAGTAAAAAACACAATTATTGTGTCGTCTAAACTTGGATTTCGCTTGAGTTCATGACAAGTCTCTATCCCGTCCATTTCCGGCATCATAAGGTCTAACAATATTAAATGCGGAATGTTTTTCTTTGCCATTTCAATTGCATCTTTTCCATTGGTACATTTACTAACAGTGTAGCCTGCCTTTTCGAGATTGTATCCCACAAAATCTAGAATATCCTCTTCGTCATCTACCAACAAAATGTTGTATTTTGCGTTGTCTTGGTTAGTTGTTGCCATCGATCTAATTGTTTTGTTAATATTTTATTATGTATTAATTATTTAAATAATAATTCGGTGTAAAATAACAAAAAGAATCTTACTTTTTTTTAAAATTAATATTAAATATTTGTTAAGGACTTAATTTTAATTAAACATTATTCAAATTTACCTTACGTTGCAAATTTAACCATTTTTTATATCTTTGACTCAACTTTAATTTAAAATGTTAAAATATTTTTCAATTATTAATTTAAAAAACATGATGCTTGCAAGTTCCATGCGAGCTTAAAACAATATGGCAATATGAGAAAAAAAGATGAAATGACAATGCAAGAAGCTTTGCAATTATTTATTAAGGAAAATAATTTTGGCGATAAATTGACCAGAATTAATGTGATAAAAGCATGGGAAACTGTTGCCGGCGACGCAATTAATAAAAATACAAAGGATGTTGATTTTAAAAATAAAGAAATAATTTTAAAAATAAACTCTCCTGCATTGCGACAAAATATATTATATAGCAAAACCGAATTTATAACAAAAGTAAATCAACTCTTAGGTTCAACAGTTGTTTCAAATATTAAAGTGGTTTAAAATTTGTTGCTTAATTACCTTTTTGTAATAATATTAAACCAATTTCGTTACAATAAAAATATAATTGCATTCTAGTGAAAATATCAAAACAAATACCATTAATAATAGCGATAATCCTGCTACCGTTCGTTTTAAGTTCGCAAATTGGCGGACGTTCCGACTATATGTTTTTGCAACTACCTACTTCACCTCGTATATCGGCAATGGGTGGTAATTTTTTAAGCATTTACGACGGCGATATAAATCTGGCTCTTTCAAATCCATCGCTGATTAACAGCTCCATGCATCGCAAGCTATCGCTCAACCATACCGGACATAAAGCTAAAACAAGCCACAGCTTTGCCAGTTTCGGCTACGATTTTGAAAAAGTTGGCAGCTTTGTGGGTTCGGTTATGTACGTTAATTACGGTAAATTCGACGGTTACGACGAGTATGGCGAACCTACAAACCCTTTTAGAGCAAGCGATTGGGGATTTAATATAGGTTGGGGCAGAATGTTAGATAGCGTTTGGAGTATAGGAGCAAACCTAAAAACAATTTCATCGTCGTACGAGACGTACAAATCGGTTGGTATAGCTGTTGACGTTGCTGGTAGTTACGTGCCTAACCCAACATTCAGCTCTTCGCTTATATTCAGAAATATTGGAGCAGCTATTAAAAATTATTCGTACTACCATAAACCTAGTTTCCCGTTCGAAATTCAATTGGCTTTTTCTAAGAAATTAGCTCATACGCCTTTCAGATACTCGGTTTTGCTTCAGCACTTGCAAAAGTGGGATTTGACAGTTCCCGATAAATTAGAAATAGACCCTTTTACAGGCGAAATTAAAGAAAAATCGAAGTTTGCCGACTTTTCCGATAAGCTGTTCAGACACGTTGTGATTGGCGGAGAATTTATTCCATCCAAAAACTTTAGCATCAGAATAGGCTACAACTATCATCGCCGACAAGAGCTAAAAAGCGAGTTCAGAGCCGGCATGAGCGGCTTTTCTTTCGGTGCAGGATTCAGAGTTTCAAGATTTCAGTTTAACTACGCCTACGCTGCATATCACTTGGTTGCTGCACAAAATTATTTTAACATAACCGTTGATATTAACTAGTACCAACTTTAACGACAAACAAATGAATATTACTATTGATAGCTACGCAGGTTTTTGTTTTGGAGTTGAAAATGCTATTGATATGGCTGAAAAATACCTTACTGACAACAAAACCCTGCTTTGCCTTGGCGAACTCGTCCACAACGAAGAGCAAATGCAACAACTTTACGATAAAGGACTAAAAATAATTTCGGAAAACGATTTTGAAAAATATAAAGGCGAAACTGTCCTGACAAGAGCTCACGGCATACCTCCCGAAACTTACGATAAGGCAAAAGCTAATTCTATACATCTTATCGACGCTACTTGTCCTATTGTTAGTAAACTTCAGAAAAAAATACTCAATACCATAAAACAAGATGAAGATTCTGAAATTGTAATTTTTGGAAAGAAAAACCACCCCGAAATGATTGGTCTGATTGGCTTTAGCGAAAATAAGGCAATTGCTATAGAATCGGAAAGCGATATTGAAAAAATCGATTTCAAAAAGCGTATATATCTGTTTTCGCAAACTACAATGGACGAAGCAAAATACAATAAAATAGCTGACATTATAAAGGATAAAGCCATGGAGCACGGCACTCCGTTTGTAAAAAATGAAAGTCTGTGCAATAAAGTTTCAAACAGAGCTACAAAATTGAAAGAAATTGCCTCACAGTACGATGCCGTGATTTTTGTTTCAGGAAAAAACAGCTCTAACGGTAAGTATTTGTACTCAGTAAGCAAGTCGGTTAACGAAAAAACCTACTTTGTAAGCAATAAGTTTGAAATTGATAATTCGTGGTTTAAAGATGTACAAAACTTACTGATTACAGGAGCAAACTCAACGCCTATTTGGCTGTTGGAAGATATTGGGAATTATATTTCTGGCTGTTAGCCATTGGTGATGAGTGATGAGTGATGGGTGGTGGGATCAGTTATGAGTTAGGAGTTCTGAGTCAGTAATTCTTAGTAACTAAAAACCAGTCCCTAAGTTTCGGAACAACTCGAAACTAAATACTCGTAACTCGTAACTCGTAACACGTAACACGCAACCCATTCCCCGCACCATCCACCAATCACCGACCACCAACCACTACCGAAGGTTGACGACAAACTCCACAATACTTTGCTTATCAATACCACACTCTGCATGCAATTGTTTAATGCTGCCATGCTCAACAAATCTATCAGGAATGCCTATAAAATGCGTGTTTACTTCTTTGTAATTATTTTTTTGAGCAAATTCAGCGATAGCACCTGCAAGTCCGCCTATAAGAGTTCCGTCTTCAACAGTGATAATCGTTTTGTAATTCTTAAAGACAAAGTGCAGCAATTGTTCATCAATGGGTTTTAAAAAACGCATATCGTAAACACCGGCATTGATATCGTGATTGTTTTTCAATTCGTTTGCAGCTTCTACAACTCTATTGCCGATAGGACCAATAGTAACAAATGCAATATTTTCGCCACGTATCAACTCCTGACCCTTACCGATTTCAATTTCCTCGAAAGGTTTTCGCCAATCAAGGCATTCGCCTCTGCCGCGCGGATATCTGATAACAATAGGACCTTTGTGATTGTTTAACTGTGCCGTAAACATCATATTTCGTAATTCGACTTCATTTAACGGCGAAAATATCGTGATATTAGGAATAGGTCTGAAATAAGCCAAATCGAAAACACCGTGATGCGTAGCACCATCTTCACCGACAATACCGGCACGGTCTAAACAAAAAACAACATTCAAATTTTGCAAGGCTACATCGTGAATTACCTGGTCGTAGGCACGTTGCATAAAAGTTGAGTAAATATTGCAAAAAGGTATATACCCCGACTTAGCTAAGCCGGCGGCTAGTGTAACGGCATGTTGCTCGGCAATTCCAACATCAAAAGTTCGGTGCGGCATTGCTTCCATCATTATGTTTAGCGACGAACCCGAAAGCATTGCCGGCGTTATACCTACAATTTTATCGTTTTGTTTCGCCAATTCCAAAATTGTTTCTCCAAAAACATCTTGATATTTTGGTGGTAAGTTATCTGCATCGGAGTTTTCAACTATTCCTGTTTCAACGTCAAATTTGCCCGGAGCATGAAATAAAGTTTGCTGTTTTTCGGCTTGTTTAAAACCTTTACCTTTCTTGGTAATTACATGCAACAGCTTAGGTCCTTGAATTTTTTTAATATCGTTGAACAAATTCACCAAATGCCCCACATCGTGACCATCAACAGGCCCGAAGTAACGCAGTCCGAAAGCTTCAAAAAAGTTACTTCTCCGCAACAGCGTAGATTTAAGACCTCCGCCTATTTGCTTTACAATTGCGCGAGAATGCTTACCGTACTTTTTATTGCCGCCCATTATGCTCCATACCACATCTTTAAAGCGATTGTACCACTTTGAAGTAGTAATATGCGTAAGATGCTTGGACAAAGCTCCCTCGTTTTTATCAATTGCAATACCGTTGTCGTTTAGAATAACCAAAATGTTTGTGTTTGTAGCTCCGGCATGATTTAGAGCTTCCATAGCCATACCGCCTGTCATAGCTCCATCGCCGATTACAGCAATATGCTGTCGCTCTGTGTTATTGCAAAGCTGGTCAGCAATAGCCATACCCAAAACCGCCGAAATACTTGTAGAAGAATGTCCTGTACCAAAGCAATCGTAATCACTTTCGCAACAACGCGGAAAACCGCTTATACCCTTGTATTGCCTGTTGGTTTTAAATTCTTCGAAACGTTCGGTCAAAATTTTGTGAGCGTATGCCTGATGTCCAACATCCCAAACCAATTTATCGTCGGGAGTATTGAAAGCGTAATGTATTGCAACTGTAAGCTCAACAACGCCGAGTGCTGCACCCAAATGACCCGGATGTTTCGAGATGGTTTCTAATATGTAATCTCTGATTTCTTTACACAACAATGGTAAGTCATCAGTTGGTAACTGACGCAGTTGTTTCGGATTTTTTATCGTTTGTAGTAGAGATGTATTTGCATTCATATTAATGATGCAAAATTACAAATATTTTAATGCTTTGCTAAAATAATATTTTTAAGTCTGAATATTGTATTTCTGATAATGTAAATTAATTATGTATTTTTGTACAAAATATCATTTTATGATAAAATTATCCGCATTTGTAATTACTTACAACGAAGAAAGCAAAATAGCCGATTGCATAAGTAGTCTTAAACAGGTGGCAGATGAAATTGTTGTTGTTGACTCGTACTCTACCGACAAAACCGTCGAAATATGCGAACAGCACGGAGTTAAGGTTCATTTGCGTGAGTTTAAAGGCTACTACGACCAAAAAAAATGGGCTACGGAAGCTACTTCGCATCAATGGGTGCTAAACCTTGATGCCGACGAAGTTTTATCGCCGCAACTTGTTGAATCTATCAACGAGTTTAAGAAAAACCCCAATGCTGATGCTTGTTCAATGAACAGATTTAATTTTTACTGCGGTAGATGGATAAAACACAGCAGCTGGTATCCGGATACTAAAATACGACTTTGGAATAAAGAGAAAGCCGGCTGGACAGGCATTAACATACACGAAAAAGTTGAGCTGAACGATGGTGCTAAATTGCGACATCTGAAAGGCGATATTTTGCACACTACTTTTGAAAACATCAATCAGCATATAGCTCAAACTGTGAAGTTTACCGATATTTCGGCAAAAGAAAGTTTTGAAAAAGGAAGGAAAATATCGACAATTAAATTATTGTTCGCTCCGCTATTCAAATTCTTGTATTGCTACATAATACGTTTGGGATTCTTAGACGGCAGACAAGGTTTTATGATTAGTGCTATGAATTCATTTTCGGGATTTATCAAATACGTAAAAATTCAAGAATTACATAAAAAACACAAAAACAAAACTAATTAATATCATACAAAACATTTTGTCTATTGAAGTAAAACGTTAAAATTACGTTTTGCTTTTCGTGGCTTAATTTTTGATGTTATTGGTTTAAAATCTTTTACAATTTGTTTCACATCAACATACAAACGCATATGAAACGGTACGCACTTTTATTTTTTTCGCTTTTACTAATAAATATTTCAGCAATGTCACAAAAAAACCCAACAAACAAATGGACAGAACTTGACTCTCTTATAGACATTGGTCAGGTAAAAACTGCCGAGCAAGCTATTGAAAAAATATACTTGCAAAGCAAACAAGACAATAACTTTCCCGAACTTTTAAAATCTATTGAATACAAGATGAAAGCGTGGGATGATTACGCCGAAAACAGCACTATAAAATCCATTGAACTGATAGAGAATGAGCTTAAAACCGCCGTAGCACCGAGTAAGCAAGTATTACACGCTTTTCTCGCCAATGTTTATTACAGTCATTACCAAAGAAACAGGTGGCAAATTGAAGATAGGCTGCCCCTTGACGGAGAGAGTTCCGACATTGAAACATGGAGTACAAAAAGGTTTTTTGAAGAAATAGAGAGCAATATTGCCCTATCGCTGAGCCAAAGCGAAATTCTGCAAAAAACATCTGTGCAAGAATACGAATGCCTTATGAAAGGCGATAAAAGCACAAGACTTTACCGACCTACTCTGTTTGATATATTGTCTTACAATGCTCTTAAATTCTACACAAATCCAACTGAACAAACAATGAGCAAGTCGTTTTACTTTAATATCGACTCCGAAGACTACTTTTTGCCTGCAAAGCAGTTTGCAAAAATCAGTATAAACCAAAGCGACACCAATTCTTTCAGATACAAAAGTCTTGTCATTTACCAAAATATGATAAAGTTTCATTTGACCGATAAACAAGATTTTTTGGCAATAATAACATCCGATTTAAACCGACTTAGCTATGTATACGGAAACTGTACCATGCACGACAGCAAGGATTTTCTCTACGAAAATGCCTTGCGAAATTTGGCGAAAGAATATCCGCATAGCGAAGGCTATACCGAAATAATTTATCACTTAGCCGAACATCTCAACAATATGGGCGAAAACTACTACACCGCCCGAGATGAAAAATATCGTTGGCTTAAAAAAGAAGCTCATACTTTGTGCACAGATGCTGTAGAACGCTATCCGAAATCGTACGGAGCTCAGTTGTGTAAAAAACTGATAATCTCTATAGAAACTAAAGAATGTAGTGTTACTACCAAATCCGTTAACCTGCCTAATAAACCGTTTTTGGCTTCGGTAAAATATAAAAACGCCGACAAGGTTTTCCTTCGTCTTGTTAAAATAAAAGAGAAAGATGTAGCTGATATTAAAGTAAATTACGGACAATTTGATAAAATTAATTTATCCAAATACGAAGTTACAAAACATTGGAGCATTGATCTGCCTAATGATGGAGACTATCTTACCAATACCACAGAAGTTATTTTCCCTGAACTAGAAGCCGGATATTATCTTTTACAACTCTCTGAAAATGATAAATTTGATTTTGAAAGATTGTACAGAGATAAACTTTTGTGTGTTTCTGAAATTTCTTACGTAGTAAAAAACAATAATAATGGTGAAGACTATATTGTCATTAACCGAAATACTGGCAAACCAATAGATGATTTTGTTGTTAAAAAATATGCTGTAAGTCGCGATTACCGACGAAGCGATACGGAAAGAACCAAAATTAAAGAAAAACAATACAAAAACGCTGAAGGTAAATTCAGAATAGATGCTGATAAATCAGGCGACAGATACTTTTTATCTATCGGCGTTGGCAATGACGTGTTGTTTTCAGAATATAGACATAATTATCCGAGCTGGTCAAAATCGGAGCCCAGAAAACGAATTTATTTCTACACCGACAGAGCCATATACCGCCCGGGACAAACCGTTTATTACAAAGGAATTGTTGTTAATGATGATAATAAAAACTTCAGTTTGGAAGAAAATTACAAATCGGAATTTAGAGTATTTGATGCCAACGGTCAGGAAGTTTACAAAACATTGTTCACAACCAACGAATACGGCTCATTTTCGGGTTCTTTCAACTTGCCTACTTCGGGACTTACCGGACGTTTCACTGTTTCGGGCAAAGACTTGTACCACAGCATCAGAGTTGAAGAATACAAACGTCCTAAGTTTTTCGTGGATTTTGCACCCGTATCGGAAGAGTATGTTTTAAATCAAGAAGTTAAGGTAAGCGGAACGGCTACAAGTTACAGCGGAACGAGTGTTTCCGACGCCAAAGTCAACTACCGAGTTGAACGTAGTGTTCTGTTTTACAGAAGCTATTTTTACTATTCCATACCATTCAAATACGAAAATGTGGAAATACTTAACGGTTCTACCACAACCAACGATAAAGGCGAGTTTGTCATCGCTTTTGATGCCGTCGCCGACCGCAAAATTGAAAAGAAATATATGCCTTACTACAACTTTACCGTTTATGCCGATGTTGTTGATATCAACGGCGAAACACATTCTTTTCAAAAAAGTGTAGTTGTAGGTTATAACTCATTGCTTATATCAACGGATATAAGCGATAAATTTGATGCAAAAAACGGCTTTTCGTTTAAAGTAAGTGCCGAAAATTTTGGCGGACAAGAGCAGACAGCTTCGGGTACTGTCGTTCTACAAAAACTCCGCGAACCCGATGTGGCTTTGTACAAAAAAGATTGGGAGAAACCCAATAAGTTTGTTATTGACGAAAATGAGTTTAAAAAATTATTTAAAAATGAAATTTACAACGACGAAGACGACTATACCAAATGGAGCGTTGAAGAAGAAATTTTGAATACCAAATTTACTACTCCCGACAATAATAAGTTTGAAGTCGGCAAAACGTTAAAAACCGGCTTCTACGTTGTAGAAATTAATTCAAAAGACGCTTTTGGCAATCCTGTGAATTACAAGAAATATTTTACCGTTTTCGATTCACGCAATAGTAAAGGCTTGAGAAGCGAAAATCTATTATTTGAAGCTAATAAACGTATAGCCCAACCCGATGATGTTATTGATTTTACAATTGGTGTGCCTTTCGATAATACCACGATTTTCGTTGAAGCTACCAACGTTGACGGAATTATTTTTCAGAAACAATTCAAACTCAGCAACAAGCAAACAAATTTCAGCATACCTATAACCGAAGCCGAACGCGGAAATGTGAAAATTAACGCTTTTTATTTAAGGGATAATCACTATTTAAGCAAAAATATTGACATCATCGTCGGTTACGACAATAAAAAGCTCGAAATTGCTCAGCAAACGCTACGTTCCAAATTGACTCCCGGAGCCGAAGAAGAGTGGACGTTTACTATAAAAAACAACAAAAATCTTCCGGAAGTAGCGGAAGTATTAGCATCGATGTACGATGCATCGCTTGATGCAATCTATCCTAACGGTTGGAGCATGTATATTCCGTATAAGACGAATTATAACAGTTGTTACAGTGGCGATGTAAACTACCGAAACTTGTTTAGTGCCGTAGATTTTAAAAGGAAATATGAATTTCTTGATACGGATATTAATTACGAATACTTGTTTGAGACGGGATATTACGGAAATGAGATATTTTATTTAAGGTCGATGGCGGGCGACGGGGCTAGAACAAAGTTAAAATCGGCGCAGGAAGAATATGTTACAATGGATTATGCCGTACCAGGCAATGCTTTTGAAGAAGTTTACAGAGAAGAGTCGGCTAAAGAAGCTATTGCTCCCGCACCTGAAAACGCCGACACAGACGAAAAAGAACCAGAAGTAAACTACAGAAAAGATTTAAGCGAAACTGCTTTCTTTTATCCGCACTTGTTGAGTAATAAAGACGGAGAGTTTGTAGTAAAATTCACACTTCCCGAATCGCTTACAGAGTGGAAATTGTTGGCAATTGCTCATAACGCCGAACTTAAGCACGGTACGTTTACGCAAAATTTTGTTTCGCAAAAAGACCTTATGGTATTTCCGAATATGCCACGATTTTTCCGCCAGGGCGATAAAATCAGCATTAGTGCTAAAATAACTAACAATACTTCCGAAGACATTGAAGTTGAAACGTATTTGCAACTTTTCGACGCAATAAGCATGAATCCTATCGATTATGCTTTTAACAATACCGACAATGTTAAAAATGTTTCGATTAAAGCCAATAACAGTGCTCAAGCATATTGGAACATTAATATTCCTAACAATGCCAATGCTGTTATTTATCGCATTATTGCTAAAAACAAAAATATTTCGGACGGTGAAGAAGGATTTATGCCGATTTTGCCAAACCGTATGATGGTTACCGAAAGTTTCCCGATAGAAATAAGCAGAAATGCAGATACTACTGTTAGTTTAGACAGAATTACGCTCAGCGACCAAGACGGAATACAAACCGAAAACATAATTGTTGAGTTTACCGAAAACCCGATTTGGTACGCTATTCAAGCTCTGCCTTACGTTACCAATAACGATTCAAAATTAACCGACGTTATTTTCAATCGCTTTTATGTTAATACATTGGCTTCGTACATCGCAAATAGCAACGAGAAAATTCGCCACACTTTTGAAACTTGGCAAAAGCTAACGCCTGAAACATTTTTATCGAATTTGGAAAAAAATCAGGAGCTTAAATCTGTTGTTCTGAATGAAACTCCGTGGGTAATGGACGCTATCAGCGAAAAAGAGCAAAAGCTGAACATTGGTCAGCTGTTTAACCTAAACAATATAAAATACCGACAAGACCGAGATATACAACTGCTGATAGATGCACAAAACTACGACGGCGGTTGGTCGTGGTTTCCCGGCTCAAAAAGTAGTGTTTACATAACTCAAAGTATTGTTGCGGGTTTCGGAAAACTTATCAAAAATAATATCATTGACAGCAAAACATTAAACAAGATAAAACCTAATATTGATAAGGCAATCAATTTTATCGACAAAAAAGCTGTTGAAACTTTCGATGACATCAAAAAGTATGATAAAGACTACAAAACCAATAGGCATTTACACTCCGGCATAATTCATTACCTTTACACACGTAGCTTTTTTGCCAATCCGTACAGTAAAGATTTGCAAGATGCAATTTCGTATTACGAAGAGCAAACAAACAAGTACTGGACTAACTACAGCAACTACTTAAAAGGTGCTATGGCTATTTACATGAAAGGCAACAAAAACTACAATACATCGGAACTTATTATGCATTCGCTTAAAGAAACATCGTTGTACAAACCCGAGTTAGGAATGTACTGGAAAGAACCAAACACTCCGTATTGGTATCAATTGCCGATTGAAACAACAACAATGATGATTGAAACTTTCAGCACTGTTTCCAACGACCAAACTTCGGTTGAAAGATTGAAGGTAAATCTCTTGAAAAACAAGCAAACCAACCGATGGAAGACCAACTCATCTACCGCCAACGCAATATACGCTCTTACTGCCTACGGCGATAATATTATTAACGAAGACAAACCCGTTAGCATAATACTTAACGGCAAGGAAATTAATCCGCGAATAACCGGCGACAATACAAAGCAGGAAGCCGGAAGCGGTTACTTTAAAAAGAGTTTTAAAGCCGATTATTTCGATAAATCCGATGCTGTTGAGCTAAAAATTAATAATCCTAACTCTTGTATTTCGTGGGGTGCAACGTATTGGCAATATTATCAAGACCTTGATAAAATTACCGAAGGCAATACTGACAATCCTTTCAATATAGAAATGCAACTGTACAAAATAGAAACTTCCGAAAGCGGCAGACAACTTATTGAAATTGACAATACTAACCTTGAAGTCGGCGACAAAGTTGTGGTACGCATGGTTATTGAAACCGACAGAAATTTGGAATACGTTCATATTAAAAACATGCGAGCCGCTACTTTCGAACCTGTTTCAAATCTTTCGGGGTACAGATACAAAAACGGTATTGGCTACTACGAAGCCGTAAAAGATGTTTCAACCGAGTTTTTTATTGAATATATGCCTAAGGGAAAATACGTTTTTGAATACGAACTATTTGCAACGCAAAAAGGCAGCTTTTCCAATGGCATAACAGTAGCCGAATGCTATTATGCTCCCGAATTCGGTTCACATTCGGCAGGATGTAGAGTTACGGTTAAATAGGTTACGAGTTGCGGGGTGCGGGTTACGGGGGAGTTTTGAGTTATGAGTTATGAGTTATGAGTTTTGGAACTCGAAACTCTATACTCAATACTCGAAACTAACACACCTCCGCTCGCTCGCTTTTGCAAAGCGAGCGGGTTTTAGCAAAATATATTTGTTTTATGAAAAACAGATTATCTTTGAAGGGAATTATTATAGACACCCATGAGTAAATATTCTACAAATAGTAATGGTATTAAATATTACTTAACATATAGAAAGAGAATTATACAACACATTTGTCTCTCCCCTATTTTGGTTGGAGGACTATCATTTTTAATGTTTTTAGGAGCAGATTCATATATATACTTGTTGATAGTTTCATGGTTTACACTGTGCTATGGAATAATTTTATTTTTGTTTATAATAATTAGAATGTTAGCATTTGTAAATAAAATAACAAGCTCAATAGAAATGCGAGAAAATTCTGTACAAATAGAAACATTTAATATTTTATGTAAAAAAAGTAAAAAAGACAGTTGTGATATAAAGGACATAAAACTAATACCGCACAATATTGATACATTTGATAAAAAACAGGAATCTGCTTTTAGGGTTAAAATAAATAGCAAAGAATATTACTTGATAAAAGCATTTTTTGATGAAGATATTGAGACTATATTAAAAACAAAATTAAACAACATTAACAATATTCATAATAGCTAATATGATTATGTCTATATATAATAATCATCATATTTAACGTGATTGGTTAAAAGTTGAAACAATATAATTTATAAATCTATGAATTTGAAAACAAACCTGAATGCTAGCAAATTTTACAAATTACATTTAACAAACATGATAATATTTGTAATATCTCTTTTTTTATTTGTTCTTTTAACAGCTCACTTACTATATAGTTATAGTGTTATTAGTGAGGTTCCATTTTATGTTCAGTGTATCGTATTATTTATATTATTTGTATTAGGTGTACATATTCGAATAAGTAAAATAGAAATTATTAATAAAGTTGTAGAAAACATTCATATAGAAAAAGATATATTATATTTCAATACATTTAAATTTTTTTATTTAAAAAGTAAAAGTGCTAGTATTAAAATAAAAGACATCAGACTTATGCCTTGTGAATTTGGAATGGCTAAAAAACAAAATAAAGAAATGTTGAAATTTAAAGTGAATAATAAAGAATATTACTTGATAAAGACATTTTTTGATGAGGATATTGAGACTATATTAAACGAAGCTAAAAATAATTATTAACTTCCGCTCGTTCGCTTTTGTAAAGCGAGCGAAAGTCTGCGAATTTGTTGAGCTGTTTTGTAATAAGTAAACTTCACTCTTTTCGTTCAAGCTATCTGCCATAGCAAGGAAGAACAATAGCCCAAAATTTAGCTTTAAAAAGGACGGCATACATTTCTTCTGAATGTAGTTCGAAATAAATCCTTAGTGAGAACGGGAAGTTCCGAGCTTGCTCGGGAATCACCCGCACGAACTTAGGATTTATGAGAACGCAATTCAGAAAAGAAATGTCAGCCTTGACTTTTTGGTTCTTTTGTGTCACAGACAAAAGAACATAAAAAAAGATTGAAACAAAACAGCTTATTCAAAGCGTTTATTGCTCAATAGAGTAATTAATTTTAAAAAATATTAATGCATTTAATTCTTGCACACGCTTTGCAAAAACGTGCAAGCAAGGGACGAACTTAATGACAAAAAAAGAGGAAAGCCATTCGGCTTTCCCCCTACGTTATGAAAAAATACAAAAAATAACAGACTACTTAACTATTGTAAGTTCGTCCATTATATTTTTAGCTCCGGCATATTTGTCAATCACCCATAAAACGTACCTTGCATCAACGTTGATTGTACGTTGTAGTTCGGGTTCAAACAAAATATTGCCGCTCATTGCTTCCCAGTTGCCGTCGAATGCAATACCGATAAGGTTTCCATCTCCATCTAAAACAGGACTTCCTGAGTTTCCGCCGGTAATATCGTTATCGGTTAAGAAACAAACAGGTAAGGTTCCGTTTTCAGCATACTGACCGAAATCTTTTTTGTAATAAAGTTGTTTTAAACGTTCGGGTACAACAAAATCGGGGTCTGACGGATTTTCTTTAGCCATAACACCTTCAATGGTTGTGTAATAATCGTAATGTACAGCATCGGCGGGATAGTAGCTTATAACTTTTCCGTAAGTCATACGAAGAGTTGAGTTTGCATCGGGATAAAAGCTTTTATCGGGATACATCTCGCGAAGAGCAGCCAAATACAAGCGTCTGGTTGCGTTATTTTTTGTTGCCAATTCTTTAGCACCACCCTGAACGCTCATAAAATTCATTACAAACGAATTGTACATTTCTACAGCCAAATCTTTCTTTATAGCTTTTTCTGAAGGTTTATCCAAAAACTTGTTGAAATTATCGTAAGTTAAGAACGGCGATTTTTCGAATATATAATCGACAAATTTTGCAATATCACCTTTAAATTTGGAATTTATAACTTTGTAAATGTCAGGATGTTGATTTGTCGGAATTTCGTCTCTAAAAATTTCTAATGCCGTAGCCAATACTCTTCTCTCAATGGTATTGTCGTAATCTTTAAAAATAGCTTCAGCTTTTTCTCTGTACGACTGCATTTCTTTTTGAAGAGCTTCGCCTTTAACTCCGGTTTTTAGAATTGTTTCTATGCCTTTCGACATTGAAGGCAGTGTAAACGCTTGCGAACCGAAGAAAACAAGCTGAGTATTCCACAACAACGGAAATATATTTTGCTCGGTGTATTTTGAGTAAACTTCGTTAAAATCGGATAATACGTTGCCATATTTTGCTTTTCTTGCGGGGTCGGCGTTTATCCATTTTTCTAGTTCTTTTTCCGACTGACGTTTTTTCTCAACAACGTTCAACCGTTTAAGGTCGCGGGTTTCGCCTAATTTATTTTTCCAAAAGTTAGCCAAACTAGCGTTGTTGCTAGCGTATTGTATTCTTACTTTATCGCTTTTTGCCATTTCTTCGTCCTGAACGTCCAACATGGCTCTAAGCATTTTAACGATAGCCGGATTTATTTCGTTAAGTGTAGCACTAACAGCACTTGACGTTCTGTAGCGGTCGGTTGTTCCGGGGAAACCCCAAATCATTGCAAAATCGTTTTCTTTATAACCTTTTATCGAAATAGGTAAAAAGTACTTGGATTTGAAAGGAATATTGTCTTCCGAATATTCGGCAGGACTGCCATCGGGAGCGGTGTAAATACGGAACATAGCGAAATCGCCGGTGTGGCGGGGCCACATCCAGTTGTCGGTATCGCCACCAAATTTACCGATTGATGAAGGCGGTGCTCCAACCAAACGAACGTCTTTGTATTCTTCGTAAACAAACATATAATATTCGTTTCCGTTGAAGAAACTTTTTAGCTCAACAACGTATTTGCCGTCTTGTTCAGCTTCTTTTGTATACTTATCTATTTCTTTTTTAATTGCTTCGGAGCGCTCGTCTTCGGTCATATCATCATTTACAACACTAAGAATTTTTTGAGTCATATCTTCCATGTGATGCAAAAACGTAACCGTAAGTCCTTCGTTTGGTAGCTCTTCCGATTTTTTCATAGCCCAAAAACCGTCGGTCAAATAGTCGTGCTCAACGCTACTGTGAGTTTGAATAGCTGAATATCCGCAGTGATGATTGGTTAAAAGCAAGCCTTCGGGCGAAACCAATTCGGCTGTACAAAAACCGCCTAAGCTTACAATAGCATCTTTAATACTGGAATTGTTGATGCTGTACAACTCTTCGGCTGTGAGCTTTAAGCCCATTTTTTGCATATCAACGTAATTGAGCCTTTCGACAAACATCGGCAACCACATGCCTTCGTCGGGTGCAGCTGCTTCTGCTACCTTTACGCTTACTAACATGGACAATAGTCCTATTAAGAATAGTTTTTTCATGAAAATTTGATTTTTTATTTATTATTATACTTTTTTATCTACTTGCAAAGGTAAATATTATTGCTGCAGCTTCGTGCATAATTTGTTAAAATTATTAAAAAACTATTTGCTTTAAAATGTGTTTTCTGCCGTAGCTTGTTGTTTTATGACGTTACAAAATGCTACATAAAACAACTTTTATTAAGTCCGCCTTTTTCTTTTCCTTTTGCTCAGCCATATCATAAAGCCTGTTATGCTAAAAAGCAACAACGACAAACCCATCAGGCAAGTGTAAGCTATCTTAAAATATTGAGTTTTTGAGCCTATCAAAATATCAACTATTGAGCCGTCGTGTATGTTTTCAATCATATCGGAATAACGCTTGCCTGCGTACAGCACCTGACCTGTGGCTCCGTCAACCTGAACCGAAAAATACTTCTTATCAAAAACAGCATTTGCCATCGCTTTGCTTTGCCTTATATCTATTCTCGATATTTCTACATCCTTACAATCTGGATAATGCTTCAAAAACTCATTAATTGCAACATTGTAAATGCTGTCAATACTTATCCATTGTTTTAGTTCGCTAGTGGTTCCTTCGACAATAACAGGCATTATAACTCCTTTGGTTTGTTTTTTCAAACCTAATAAAATTCCTGTTATCGCAATAATTGAAATGTTGATAAACAGAAATACCGTCAGAAAGGAATGTGTTTTTCGTAAAACTAAATTGTAATTTCGCTTTTTAGGAACTTTACCTTGCATGTTTGTGGACATATTAATTTTTTTCAAAAGTAATAATTAATTGCGACTTTTTGAGTTATAATAGTTACTTTTGCGCTACATCAGAACTATGAAAAAAAGAACGATAATATTAATCACTCTCGCGGTCTTTCTTGCTGCATCGATTGTTTTGTTCATCATAAAATTGCCAAGTATTAAACGAAACATAAAAGATAAGGCAATAAGCATGATAAATGAACAAATATCGGTTCCTATACATGTTGGCGATATTAGTGTTTCGTTTTTTAAGTATTTTCCGAATTTAAGCGTTTCGTTTAATGATGTCTCTTGTCGCGGAAGCAATCCTTCGGAAACACAACCCGATTTACTAGCCGTAAAAAGCATTGACATTGAATTTAACTTGATAAAAGTTTTAAA
The DNA here is from genome assembly GCA_033809755.1 of Lentimicrobiaceae bacterium. Lineage (GTDB taxonomy): Bacteria > Bacteroidota > Bacteroidia > Bacteroidales > UBA4417 > UBA4417. Next base: position 209,895 of record JAPXLB010000001.1, on the reverse strand, counting down.
GAAAAACTTAGAAGTAGATGCTATAAACATTAGCGACGGAAAAATTAATATTCTTGAATTTGAAAACAACGAAAACAATTTTGATATCAGCGTTAAAAGCAGTTCGAGCGAGGGCAGTAGTAGCGAAACCTCAATTAAAAATCTGAGGATAAATAATATAGAGCTGTACTACAAAAAAGGTAAAAAAATTGAAATTGCTTGTCTTATCAACGAGCTTAAAATTCAGCAAAAGAGTTCAGTTCTCGGCACGTACGGCTATAAAGTAAAGACTGAAATTACTCCTACCGAAATATTTTTCAATAATCAGCTTAATAAATTCAGCAGTCATAATATTAAGTTAAAATCGGATGTAGATTTAAACACGGACAACAAAACAATTGCTCTCAGTAATTGCAACGTAAGGATAAATAAGGTTTCTGCCAATATCGACTGCTCCTTTTGCTACAACGAAGGGTCCGAAAATGCCGAACTTACCTACAAAACCGATAAAATTAACCTAGCTTATCTTGTCGAAATAATTCCGGAAAATTATTTGGAAAAAGTACGCAATTTCAAATTTGGCGGAGAAATAAGGTCTGATGGAAAAATAAAATATGCCAGCAATAGCGTTTCCAACTACATTAACGTGAAAGCCTATAATATTTCGGCTAAATCGGAGCCCGACGATTTGAATATAAACTCACTATGGTTTGATGCAGAATACATTAATTCCTATGCAGAAAAGAACAAAATCGAAGTCAAAAATTTGCGAGGTAAATACAACGAAATTAATTTTGAAGGCGACTTTAACCTCAACAACGAGGAACAGGACGTTTACAGAGCTAATATAATTTCAAATTTCACAGCCGATAAGGTCAACAGCATAGCCAAACTTAACGACATAGATTTTATAAAAGGTGGGGTTTCGCTAAACGCTCACATTGAAGGCGACTTCAACGATATTCTTAACAACAACTTTGACATAGACAGCACACATTTTTCTGGTACAATTTCTCTGCAAGATGTGGAATTAAAACCCAAAGTTATGGGTAAACCCTTTAAAAACATAGTAAGCGAATTTGCAATTGTTAATAACAATTTATACTGCAACTACTTGAATTTTATTGTTGGCAAATCGGATGTTTCGTTTAGCGGAGTTTTTGAAAATGCTGTAAAAACTATCCTTATCGATGAAGAAGTTGCTTTGCTGAAAGGCAATATTATTTCAAACCAATTAGATGCTGCCGATTTTAAAATTGAGACTTCGGACAGCACCAAAAACGGTAAATTTGCCTTGCCGCACATATTTTCGGATATAGAAGTTAAAAAATTTATTTACAACAAATTTAATATAAGCGATTTTAGCGGAACATTCATCTACAACAGCGATTACAGCGAGTTCAGAAACCTAAGAGCCAACACCCTCAACGGTTCTGTTGATGGAAATTTGAAACTTAAATTCAACAACAGTCAGCCCGAATTGGTTCATACCGAATTTATAATCAACAATATAGATATTCACGAGCTTTTTATAGCTGCCGATAATTTCGGTCTTGAAGATGTTAAAGCAAATAATATTTACGGAAAATTGAGCGGGAACCTGACGCTATTGTCGCCTTTCAAAGACAATAAAATCGACTTGTCGCAACTTAAGATGCATAGCGTGTTTACCATCAACGACGGCAGACTTCTTAAATTAGAGTTAGCTGAAAGATTGTCGAAATTTATTCGTATAGACGAACTCAACGACATGAAATTTGCATCGCTGACCAACGAAATAAGCATTAAAGATGGTGTACTATCTTTGCCGCACATGCTTATACGCTCCAACGCTCTCGATTTTTCATTAATGGGCAATCATTCAATAACAAACGAAAATTTTAGCTATCACTGCACCCTACTCCTTTCCGATGTTCTTTGGGCGAAATGGAAAAAGAGAAATCCGGACAAATACTTGGAAAGCGAAAGTGAAGAGGAATTTGGCAAAGGAAAATCTAAGTTGTTTATAGTTATTTCGGGTAATGATAGAGGCATCAGCGTAAAATACGACAAAAAAACATCGAGAGAGAAGTTTAAAAAAGATGTTGAAACACAAAGAATTGACCTTAAACAAGCCTTAAACCGTGAATTTAATTGGTTTAAAAACGATACTACCCTAAAAAAAGATGTAAATAAAACTCAAAGCACCGAAGAAAAAACTTTCACAATCGAGTGGGAAGATGAGTAACACACACTTTGTACACAAAAATACCACTTTCCAATCTCAGCGTTTATCCGAAATATTATAAATTTGCTCCGTGATTTCTGTACAAAACATATCAATGCACTACGGCGGCAATTATCTGTTTAAAGACGTCAGTTTTTTAATCGGAGCCAAAGACCGTATTGGCTTGACAGGCAAAAACGGAGCCGGCAAAACGACTCTGCTCAGAATAATTGCAGGAACCGAATCGCCTGAGAGTGGAAGCATTGAAAAACCCAACGATTTTGTAATTGGTTTTCTGCCACAAGAAAAGACGCTAAAAAACACGCTTAGCGTGATTGAAGAAACCAAAAAAGCTTTTGTTGACGTCAACAATATCAAAAAAAAGATAGAAAGTCTGACTAAACAATTAACTTCTCGCACCGATTACCATTCGGAAGAATACGCCGATATTGCCCAAAAGCTACACGATGCCAACGAAAGGTTTATCTTGTTTGAAGGCGACCGCATTAACCAAGAGTGCGAAAAAGTATTGAAAGGTTTGGGGTTTGTTTCCGACGATTTCAACCGACAACTGAACACTTTTAGCGGTGGTTGGCAAATGCGCGTTGAACTTGCGAAAATACTACTTCAACAACCGCAACTTATTTTGCTTGACGAGCCCACAAACCACCTTGATATAGAATCTATACAGTGGTTGGAAAATTATCTTAGCACTTACAGCGGAGCAGTTATGATGGTTTCGCACGACCGTACGTTTTTAGACAAAATTACTACGCGAACCCTCGACCTGATGAACAAGCAAATATACGACTACAAAACCAACTATTCCGATTATTTGGTCAAGCGTATGGAATTAATTGAAACTCAAAAAGCAACCTTGGAAAATCAACAAGCTGAAATTCAAAATATAGAGCGATTTATTGAACGCTTCAGATACAAAAGCTCTAAGGCTAAGCAAGTGCAATCGAAAATAAAGCTTCTGAATAAGATGGATATTGTTGAAGTTGATAAAATTGACACGAGTTCCATCAGATTTCTTTTTCAGCCGGCACCAAGCTCAGGTAGAGTGGTTTTAGATTTGGAAAACGTATCAAAAAGCTACGGCGAGCATAAAGTCCTTAGCAATATCGACTTGACCATCGAACGTGGCGACTTTGTGGCTTTTATCGGCAAAAACGGTGAAGGAAAATCGACGATGGCGAAAATTATTACCGGTGAAATAGATTTTGTCGGCAAAAAAACTATAGGACACAACGTGCAAATCGGTTATTTTGCTCAAAATCAGAATGAGTTGTTAGACCCCGAACTCACCGTTTACGACACTATTTCAAACGTCGCCGTTGGCGAAATTCGACAAAAAATTAGACCGCTGCTTGGCAGTTTCCTTTTCGGCAGCGACGATATCGAGAAAAAAGTAAAAGTGCTTTCGGGTGGCGAAAAAACAAGACTTTCGCTGATAAAACTGCTACTCAATCCTTATAATTTTCTCATATTAGATGAGCCTACAAACCATTTGGATATGACAAGTAAGGATATTCTGAAAAATGCTCTTTTGCACTACGACGGAACCGCTGTTATTATTTCGCACGACAGAGATTTCTTGCAAGGTCTGACAAACAAAGTCGTAGAATTTAAAAACAAGAAAATTAAAACGTACTTAGGCGATATTTTCGATTTCTTGGAATACCGAAAAATTGAATCTCTGAAAGAGTTGGAAAAACAAACCAAAAAAGCTGTAAGCAGCGCCGTAAAAGAAGATAGTGAGCAGAAAATCGCTTATCAAAACAGAAAGGAATTTGAAAGAAATGTTAGAAAAATAGAAAATGCTATTCTAAAAATTGAAAAAGAAATCGATAGCTTGGAAAATCAAATTTCCGAAACCGAAAACAATCTCGCCGACCCGCAAAAACAAGGCAATCAGGAGTATATTACCAAACAATACACCTTGTACAAACAATTAAAATCTTCGCTTGACGAAAATTGGTCGCTGTGGAACGAAAAACATGAAGAGTTGGATATGTTAAAAAACGATAATGAATAATATCCTGAACTTTAAGATCAGACAAGCTCTATTGCTTAAATAACAACTAACACGACAAATAATTATCAATTACACATTGCACATTATTTTTCAAAATAATTTTATATCTTTGCCTAAAATAAATTGGTGAAATATGACAAAAAACAAAGCAGGAAAAGACAAATTTATTATCGGAATTACTCACGGCGATGTCAATAGCACAAACTACAAAATGATTATTGACATCTGCTCAGCCGGCAATATTACCGATATTTTCACTCCTGTTTTTTACGGCACTTCCAAGTCGGTTTCGTATTTCAAAAAATTAATCAGAAATTTTACTTTCAATTTTAATATTGTCAGAGATATTAGCGGAATAGCTAACAACAGAGCAAATTTATTTAACATAACCAACGAAGAAATAACCATTACGGTTGGCGAGCCTAGCAAGGCTGCGGGTGATGCTGCTTTACTTTCTTTGCAAAAAGCTACCGAAAGTCTTAAAAACAGCGAAATTGACGCACTCGTCGCAACTCCACTAAACCGTGCAAGTATGCAGTTGGCTCTTGACGACAAATACACTTGCCACGAACAGCTTCTGGCATCTTACCTTGACAATAACGATTACATGGTTACATGGGTGTATCACGATTTTAGAATGACAAGTGTAACCGGAAAGTTGCCGATTAATCAAGCAATTGGAAAACTTACGGCTGAACTGTTGGAAAGTAAAATAGACATGTTTATCAATTCTCTGAAAATAGATTTTGATATTCAAAAGCCGAAAATAGCAGTTTTGAGTTTAAATCCAAGCTACTGTAAGGATAGCAATTGTAAAGAAGAAAACGAAATTATTATTCCGGTAATAAATAAATTTAAAAACAAAGGCGACTTGGTTTTCGGTCCCTACAATGCCGACAAACTCTTTTCCGATGCGTCGTACGACGAATTTGACGGAATAATTTCCATGTACTACGACCAAAGTTATATTCCTTTCAGCATATTTTCGCAGGAAAGGGGTGCAATATATTTGGCTGGACTTCCGTTTGTTGTTACCATGCCCGACAGCGACGCCGAAATGGATATTAACAGCAACAACGACAACATCGCTCAATCGCTACGAACGGCAATGTATTTGGCTAACGATATTTCGCGTAACCGACAAATGTGGGAAGAAATAAACGAAAACCCGTTAAAGTACGCTTCACAAGATATTGAACAATAAAATAATAGCGCATGTCGTGCTCTAACAACCATAAAATAAGTGATATTGCAAAAATTATAAATGCAAAAACACTTCACATCGCTAATCCCGAAAGCATTATTAGCGAGATTGCCATAGATAGCAGAAGCGTGGTTATTGGAAATAAATCCTTGTTTTTTGCTATAAAAACCAATCGAAACGACGGCAGCAAGTACATTGACGATGTTTACAAAAAAGGTGTCAGAAGTTTTGTTGTAGAAGCCGACAATCCTGAGTTTGCCAACTACTCCGATGCAAACTTTTTGCTGATAAAAAACTCTGTCAGAGCGTTGCAACAATTAGCTCAAAATCATAGAAACAAATTTAATTTTCCTGTAATAGGAATAACCGGAAGCAACGGCAAAACTATCGTTAAAGAATGGCTGTATCAGCTTTTGCATAACGATTACAATATTTGCAGAAATCCCAAAAGCTACAACTCGCAGATTGGCGTGCCGCTTTCGGTTTGGCAAATCAATAGCGACAATAATTTCGGTATTTTTGAAGCCGGCATTTCTTTGGTTGACGAAATGCAATATCTGCAAGAAATCATAAAACCTACCATTGGCATCTTTACGAATATTGGTGCGGCTCATCAGGCAAATTTTACTTCGGTTGAACAAAAAATTGAAGAAAAGATGAAATTGTTTGTAAATGTCGACAATCTGATATACTGCACCGATTACAAGCAAATTGATGAGCAAGTAAAAAAACTTAAAGAAGTCAATAAATCGTTACAGCTTTTTACTTGGAGTACCAAAGACAATAACGCCGATTTGTACGTCAAAAATATCAAGTATAACAAGCACAACTCCAATTTAACAATTTGCTACAAAAATACCGATACCGAAATCTCCATTCCCTTTGCCGATTACGCTTCGGTTGAAAACGCATTGCACTGCATCAGCACAATGTTGGTGCTTAATTATCCTTTAAACATTATTAAAAATCGGCTCAAAAATCTGCAACCGATAGCTATGCGTTTGGAACTCAAAAAAGGAATTAACAATTGCACAATCATCAACGATAGCTACAGCAATGACATTAATTCTCTGAAAATTGCTTTAGATTTCTTAAACCAACAACATCAAAACAATAGCAAGACTGTTATTTTATCGGATTTGTTGCAAACCGCCGACGACAAGCATCTTATGTACACCAACATTAACAACATGCTTGTTTCGAGCAATGTGAGTAAAATTATAGGTATCGGCAGCAATATTTCCGAAAATTCGGAAGTGTTTTCTATGCAAAAGCAGTTTTATAACAATGTTTCCGACTTTTTGAGCAATTATAACATGAGCTATTTCAACGACGAAACAATACTTATAAAAGGTGCTCGCGATTACCATTTTGAAGATATTTCTAACCTATTGCAACTAAAAGACCACGAAACGGTTTTGGAAATTGACATCAATTCCGTTATTCACAACTTAAATTATTTCAGGTCGCTGACTAAACCCGGCGTTAAAACTATGGCAATGGTAAAAGCTTTTTCGTACGGAAGCGGCAGCTACGAGATTGCCAACGCCTTACAGTTTCATAATGTTGATTATTTGGCTGTGGCATACGCCGACGAAGGAGTTGAACTACGAAAAGCAGGTATAACCTTGCCTATTATGGTTATGAATCCCGAACCGTCTGGGTACGAAGCTATTATCAGGTTTAACCTAGAACCCGAAATATTTAGTTTTAGAGCTTTGAATTTGTTGCTTCAAGCCATGAAATCATACGCCGGCGAAAATAAAAGCATTAGCATTCATGTTAAAATAGATACCGGAATGAGCCGCTTGGGTTTTACTCCCGACCAAACCGACGAGTTGATAAACAGAATTAAAGACAACAAAAATATTGTCGTAAAATCGATTTTCTCACATCTTGTCGGTAGCGACGATGCCAAATTCGACGATTTTACCAAACAGCAAATAAACATCTTTAAAAACGTATCCGATAAATTTTTGCAACAACTGAACTATCCTATTCTGCGACACATTTCCAATTCGTCTGCTATTATTCGCTTTCCGGAAGCCAATTTCGATATGGTGCGATTGGGAATAGGTTTGTACGGAATAAATCCTGTCGGAAACGTTTCAAGTCAACTGCAAAATGTCAGTTCGCTCAAAACCGTTATAACTCAAATTAAAAAAATAAGCAAAAATCAGTCTATCGGCTACAGCCGAAATTTTATTGCTCCCCACGATATGACAATAGCCACATTGCCTATTGGCTACGCCGACGGAATACCACGTAGCTTGGGAAACATGGTGGGACACGTTTATATTAAAGGCAAAACGGCAAAAATTGTCGGAAATATCTGCATGGATATGATGATGGTTGACATCACCAACATTGACGCCAACGAAGGCGACGAAGTGGTTATTTTCGACTCTGCCGAAACGATAAATAAATTAGCGGAACTTATGGGAACAATATCTTACGAAGTGCTAACGGGAATTTCGCAACGAGTAAAAAGAGTTTATTTTCAGGATTAAAAAACTACTGTTTTAACAGTTTCTCAATATTTTCAATATAATCTAAAGAATCGTCTAAAATAAAAACCAACTCGGGAACTACTCTTAAAACACGTTTAATTCTGTTTCCCAATTCCAAACGAATTGCTTTGTCGCGTTGCTTAATTTCTTCTATCAAAACTTTTTTATCGGTCTTGCCGTACAAACTCAAATAAACTCTGGCTATCTCCAAATCGGGTGTAACTGTAACTCTTGTTACGCTAATCATATTGCCGGTAAAAACGGAACGACCCATTTCCTGAAAAATGTCTCCCAATTCCTTTTGTAATAAACGCGATACTCTTAATTGTCGTTTCGAATCCATAATTATTGATTTTCTTTTGTACAAAGATACTAATAATTGCATAATTAACGTTTTATCGGTACTAAAATTAAAAGTACAGATTTTTGCATGATTTACATGTTGCCATTCAAGCGTTTTTTATATTTTAGTGCCGAATTTCGAATTCTTACAAAATGAAAATTCTATTTCGACTTTTATCATTTGCTAAGCCATACAGGCATTTCGTACCCGAATACATTATTTACGTAGTTCCTGCAACCATATTTGGAGTGCTGAATTTCACCTTGCTAATTCCGCTTTTAGATACACTTTTTCAAGTTGGAAACACCGTTGCCATAACCGAAAAACCTGCCTTCGCTTTCGACGTAGATTTTGTTGTTGCTTACATAGGTTACTACGTAAATCAGATATCTACAATATATAGCAAAACTCATGCTTTAGTTTTTGTTTGCGCTGTAATTCTTACCAGCGTGCTACTGTCGAATTTGTTTTTGTATATGTCGCAACGTACCTTAGCTCGCATGCGTACTTGGTTGGTTTTCAATATGCGTAAAGCAATATACGATAAGTTGGTTACCTTGCACATTGGTTTCTTCAGCAAATACCGAAAAGGTGATATTTTATCGGTAATATCCGCCGATTCTCACGAAATAGAAAACAACTTAGTCAGCACAATTCAGGTTATTTTCAAAGATCCTTTCCATATATTAGTATATTTAAGCGTTCTGATAATGATTTCGCCTAAGCTAACGTTGATAACCTTAGTGTTTTTCCCTGTTGCGGCGTTTATTATTTCTCTTATAGGAAAACGTTTGAGAAAATCGGCAAAAGCCAGCCAAAAACTATTGGGACAACTACTTAGCATATCCGAAGAAACTATTACCGGAGCCAGAATAATACGCGGTTTTAGCGCACAAGAATTTGCCCGAAAGAGTTTCAACAAGGTAAACGACATGTACCGAAAAATTATCAGAGCGTACATGAACAGACGCGAATTGGCAAGTCCTATTTCCGAATTTTTAGGAGTTCTGACAATTGTAGTAATAATGATAATTGGCGGCAGCATGGTGCTTAGCCACAATTCCGTGCTTACTCCGTCGGAATTTGTTACCTACGTTATTATTTACTCTCAACTTATTCCGCCTATAAAAAGCATCTCAAATACTTATTCAAACATACAAAGGGGTTTGGCTTCCGGCGAAAGAATTATCAATATTTTAGATTCCGAAAGTGCTATTACCGAAAAAGAAAAGGTAACCGAATTACCCACTTTTAACAAAGAAATTGAATACAGAGATGTTAGCTTTGCCTACGAAGAAGCCTTAGTGCTAAGAAACATCAATTTGGTGATACCTAAGGGTAAGACAGTTGCTTTGGTCGGTCAGAGTGGAGCCGGAAAAACGACTTTTGTAGATTTACTTCCCCGATTTTTCGACCCGCTTAAAGGACAAATACTTATAGACGGAGTTGATATCAGAGATATGAGTCTCAACAACCTACGCAGTCATTTGGGAATTGTTACGCAAGAGCCGATACTCTTCAACGATACGGTTTTCAATAACATTGCCTTCGGATTGATGGACGTTAAAAATGAAGATGTTATTAAAGCCGCCAAAATAGCCAACGCCCACAATTTTATTATGGAAATGGAAGATGGCTACAATACCAATATTTCCGATAGAGGTACTAGACTTTCGGGCGGACAAAGACAAAGAATTAGCATTGCCAGAGCAATATTGCGAAATCCTGCAATACTGATTTTAGACGAAGCTACTTCGGCTCTTGATACCGAAAGCGAAATGCTTGTGCAACAAGCCATAGAAAAAGTTATGAAAGACCGCACTTCGCTTGTTATTGCTCACCGATTATCTACCATTATCAACGCCGACGAAATTGTTGTATTCCAAAAAGGCGAAATTGTAGAAAGAGGCAGTCATCACCGACTTTTGGCACAAAACGGAGTTTATAAAAAACTGTATGATTTGCAGATAAATAAGGATAGTGTGGTGGGTGATTAGTGTTAGTTTCGAGTATTGAGTTACGAGTTTCGAGTCTCCAAACTCAGAACTCCAAACTCAAAACTCAGAACTTCAGACTTCCAGCATAAAAAAGCAGTTTATTTAAAACTTCTGTATCTCCCTTTCAATAACCTTTGGAAAAAACTCATACTCCAACTTATGTATCTTTTCAGCTAAGGTTTCGGCGGTATCGCTTGGTTCAACGGTGCATTTTGCCTGAAATATTATATCGCCTTCGTCGTAATGCTCATTAACGTAATGAATACTTATACCGCTTTCGGTTTCTTTTGCGTTTATAACGGCTTCGTGTACATTGCTGCCGTACATGCCTTTGCCACCGTACTTAGGCAATAAAGCCGGATGAATGTTTACAATTCTATTCGGATAAGCGGCAATAATATCAGACGGAAACAACAATAAAAAGCCTGCCAATACTATAAAATCTATATTGTGCTGTTTTAGTTTGCTAAGTACAGTCGAGCCGTCGGATAATTCTTTTTTGGTAAAAACAAACGAAGGAATATCAAGATTTTCAGCTCTTTGCAAAACAAAAGCATCGGGTTTGTTGCAACATACCAAACTAACCTGTGCGGTTTTTGTTTCGTTAAAATATTCGGCTATTCGCTGCATATTGCTTCCGTTTCCCGAAGCAAAAACTGCTATTCGTTTCGGCTGACTTATCATAATACTAACTTACACGTTTATCGTAACAAAGGTAATATTATGGCAATTATACGCAAACAAAAATTCCGCTTTTCTTTTTTGTAATATTAATCGCAAAGATGTTAAAACAGTCGCAACAATCACATTTTTATTAACTTTGCAAAGTTTTAAATTAATGGCATGGAAGAAATAAAAATGGTTGACCTACGTGGTCAATATCTTAAAATAAAAGACGAAATTGATACGGCTATATCAGCTGTAATTGACTCTACACAATTCATAAACGGTCCGTCGGTAAAGGAGTTTCAGAAAAACCTTGAAACGTATCTGAACGTCAAACACGTTATACCATGCGGCAACGGAACCGATGCCTTGCAAGTAGCAATGATGGCTTTGGATTTGAAACCTGGCGACGAAGTAATAGTTCCTACGTTTACCTTTATAGCTACCGCAGAAGTCATAGCTCTGCTTGGCTTGACTCCCGTTTTGGTTGATGTTGAGCCGGATAGCTTTAATGTGTCGGTAAATTCTATCAGAAAAGCCATCACAAGCAAAACCAAAGCTATTGTTCCTGTGCATTTGTTCGGTCAGTGCGTCGATATGGAACAAATTATGGAAATAGCCGAACAATACAATTTGTACGTAATTGAAGATACCGCTCAGGCTTTGGGTTGCAATTATCTTTCGGGAAAATACAAAGGCAAAAAAGCCGGTACAATAGGTACAATTGGCTGTACTTCGTTTTTCCCATCTAAAAATTTGGGTTGCTACGGCGACGGCGGTGCTATCTTCACCAACAACGATGCTTTGGCTGCTAGAATGAGATCGGTTGTAAATCACGGAATGACGGTCAGGTATTACCACGACCACGTTGGTGTCAATAGTCGTTTGGACAGCATTCAGGCTGCCGTTTTAAATGTAAAACTAAAATACCTAGACCAATATAATAAACTGCGCAGCGAAGCTGCAAACTTTTACAATAAGGCGTTTGCCGACTGCCAAAAACTTATAACTCCTGTTGTAATGCCTTATACAGAACACGTATTTCATCAATACACATTGCAAGCCAACGGATTTGACCGAAATGCCCTTGTTGAACATCTGAAAGAAAAGCAAATTCCCGCCATGATTTACTATCCTGTTCCTATTCACAAGCAAAAAGCGTATGTTCATGATAAGTATAAGGAAATGGACTTATCAGTATCGGAAAAATTGGTCGAAAATGTGTTTTCATTGCCTATGCACACTGAGCTTTCGGAAGAGCAGCAACAGTACATTGTTGATACTATTCTTAATTTTGTTGAAAACTTTTAGCGTGGTTTATAGTTTTATGTTATTTTTGTGGTAATAACATAATATAGAATTATTGAATATGAAAGGGAAAAAGAAACTAGATTTAGAAAAATTACAAGTTGCTGCTGATAAAATCAAATCGCTTGCACACCCTGTACGAATTGCTATTGTTGAACTAATAATTGAGCACAAACAGCTTAATGTAACACAAATTTATACTAAACTGAATCTTAAACAAGCAGTTGCTTCTCATCACCTTAGTGTTTTAAGATCAAGGGGTTTGCTTGAAACTGAGAGAAAAGGAAGAGAAATAATTTATAAAGTTAAAGACGGTTTATTGTTTGATATTATTGAGTGCATCAACAAATGCGGCGATTAAGCCATGCAGTTATCGTATAATTTTTAGCAACGCTGACATATCCTTAAATGTGTAGCGTTGTGTTTTTTTGATTTCGGCTGTTCTGCAAATTACTTTTGAATGAAAACGGATAAAATTCTCAATAAAGCCACCGACGGCGTTTTTCTAACAACCGATGAAGCTATGTTGTTGTACGACAATGTTTCCACTTCCGAACTCATGGCTGCCGCCAATTATGTCCGATATAAAATTCATAAACAAAACATTGTAACTTGGTTGATTGATAGAAACGTAAATTACTCCAACGTTTGCATTTCGGGATGCAAATTTTGCAATTTCTACAGAAGTGTTAGTCATAAAGATGCTTACATAACAACGGATAGCGAATACGACGAAAAAATAAATGAACTCATTGAAGCCGGCGGAAATCAATTGTTACTTCAAGGCGGTATGCATCCGAAATTAGGAATTGAATTTTACGAAACGCTTTTTAAATCGCTAAAGACAAGATTTCCTAACTTAAAGCTGCACGCTTTGGGACCGCCTGAAATTGTTCATATTTCAAAAATCTCTAATCTTACTTATAAAGAAACGCTTGTACGACTTATAAAAGCCGGATTAGACAGCCTGCCCGGAGCCGGAGCCGAAATTCTTTCGGATAGAGTTAGAAAAATCCTCTCGCCTGTTAAAGCCAATACTGCCGAATGGTTGGACGTTATGCACGAAGCACACAAACTTAACCTTATTACTTCGGCTACAATGATGTTCGGACATATCGAAACAAGAGCCGAACACATTGAGCATATACTCAAAATACGCGATTTGCAAGACAAAAAACCTGAAGATAGCAAGGGTTTTATTTCATTTATTCCATGGACTTTTCAAGGCAAAGACACTGTACTTCAAAAAAATTATAATCTACCAAAAAGCGTAAGTTCCGAAGAGTACATACGACTTATTGCCATGTCTCGCTTGCTTTTGCCAAATATCGACAATATACAAGCATCGTGGTTGACTGTGGGAAAAGACGTAGGACAAGTCTGCCTGCACGCCGGAGCCAACGATTTCGGTTCAATTATGATGGAAGAAAATGTTGTCAGCTCTGCCGGTTCAAATCATAAATTCGATGTGCAAGGCATTAAATCGGCGATAAGCGAAGCCGGCTTTGTTCCAAAGCAAAGAAATCAGCGGTTTGAAATATTGGATTGATTCGTTACTGTACGGTAAAATCTGAAGTTGACAGTGTGTGGTGGGTGATGAGTGATGAGTGATGGGTGAGTTTTGAGTTAAGAGTAAGGAGTTGAAATACTCGGAACTCGGAACTCGGAACTCGGAACTAACGCGCAACCCGCAACAGCCAATAGCTAAACATATCTATAACACAACAATAAAATCAATTTACGCAAAGGTTATTAGTAAATTGGCGAAAAAGTTCCAAATCGTTACAACACCAATTGCAAACAGCTTGGACAGGTAAAAGTTCCACCCGAATTTTTTGTGCAATACCCAAAGAATAAAAGTGTTTATTGCTAATCCTATCAAAGAAATTATTATAAACGACAAATATTCTCTGCCAATTTGCGGATTATTGCTCTGGAAAGTCCATATACGATTTAAAATATAGTTTGTAGTAGCTGCAACTGTAAAGCCGATGGCATTTGAAACATATTTTTGAATGCGAAGTTTTTCCTTACAAAGATACGTAACTCCAAAATCGACTATAACTCCGCTGCCTCCAACAACTCCAAACTTCAAAAACTTTAAAATCAAAAACTTATCAATAACCATAAAACACAATATTAAAATTGAATAATCGTTATTTCCTTTTTATTGTTTCTAATGTATTCAACATTAACTCTATCGCCGGCTTTAAGTTGCTTAAGTCTCGCCATGTAGTCGTATATATTGGTAATAGGCATGCCGTTAATTGCAACAATAAGGTCGCCTTTTACAATTCCTGCGTTGTCAGCCGCTCCACCATTTCTAACACCGTCAACTCTAAGTCCGTTGCTATCTGCCGAAACCATATCGGGAACAATACCTAAAGTAACTTTAAGCTTATAACGATGATTAGCTTTTTGCGGAGTTCCGTACTGCTGATAAGTAAGATGCGTATCCTTATTGGCAAGCACTTCGATTAAATCGCGTATCATGTTTAAAATTTCCACTTCGCTTTCGTAGTTGATGTACTCGGCATCATCGTCGGGAGTGTGATACAACTCATGAGCACCTGTGGTAAAGTAAAAAACCGGAATATTTGCCGCGTAAAACGATGCGTGATCGGAAGGACCGTAACCGTCGGGCGAATAATTTACCTTGAATGAAACATTTTCTTTTAGCTTATCCAAAATGCCTTCCGCCTCCAACGATGTTTTGGTTCCACCAACCGAAATAGCATTTTTCTCAGAATCTAACCTTCCAATCATATCCATATTAATCATTGCCTTGATATTGCTCAAAGGCACAGTCGGATTATTGATAAACTCTTTAGAACCAAGCAAACCCATTTCTTCGGCATCGAAGGCAATAAATAAAATACTTCTGTCTGGACGAGATTTTTTGTTGGAAATATTATGAGCCAACTCTATCAATCCCGCCACACCCGATGCGTTGTCGTCGGCTCCGTTATGAACTTTGTGCAAATCGGGAGTTCTGGAACCGCTACCGACACCGCCAAAACCTAAGTGGTCGTAGTGAGCACCCACAACAATATATTCGTGCTTAAAATCGGGATTTCCGCCTTCAATTACAGCAATAACATTTTGCACATCCGATTCTTGCTTTACTACTCCAACATAAGCTTTCGCTTTCTGTTTGGTACTGAACGATGCAGGTGAATTTTTTGTTAAAATACTTTGCTCAAGTTGTTCAATTGTGGTGTTTGACGATTTAAGAATCAAATCGGCTATACTTCTTTTAATATTAGCGACGGGTATTCCTGCATCTGACGGCGATCTGTCGTAGCTAAGATGTAACAACTCATCGGTCTCGTTTATGCTTTTGGGAGTAACGAACAAAACGCCTGCAGCACCTTTGTCTCGTGCAATTACTGCCCTACTTCTATCGGAAGCAAAATCTTCAAAATGTTTAGCGTATTCCTCTTTTTCAGGAAAACCTCTCAAAACTATTACCCACTTGTCTTTAACATCAACATTGGAGTAGTCGTTCCATTTAAAATCATCGGTATCGATATCAAAGCCGTAACCGACAAAGGCAACTTTTTTACTGAGTTTCTTGTTTGCTGAAAACGACATTGGCGTAAAGTCTTCTCCGACAACAAGTTTGGTTTTACCAATTTTTAAATACGTTTTGTCGTCAACCTTTACATCCGTAATGATTTTAAAATTTTGCATACCGTTATCGTTGTGCAAGAATAATCCTGCATTTTCAAAGCAATCGGCTATGTATTGCGCTGCAATTAAGCTCTCGGGAGTGCCCGGCAATCTTCCTTTCAAAGAATCGGAAGCTAAAAAGTATATTTCTTGCTTTAAATCCTCAACCAAAATAGAACCGGTAAGTCCTTGCGACACAGCAACATTGCGACTAAAAGCAATAAATATGAAAAAGTATAATAAAAAGCGTAACTTGTTTGTATTCATATTTCCTTAGTATTTTTGTACTTTTACAGTATGAAGTCAGCAAAGATAGTAATTTGTTGGTTTTTTGACCTTTATTTTAAATAACTTATTAATTTTGAGCCTGCGAAAAAACACTATGAATAACTTATATCCTCTGAAATTTAAGCCGATTTTTAAAGAAAAAATTTGGGGTGGCAACAAAATAAATTCCGTTTTGAAGTACGGCTCGGCACCTGCGTCAAACTGCGGAGAAGCGTGGCTTTTAAGTAGTTTTGACGAAAACGATACTATCATAAAAAACGGCTTTTTAAAAGGTAATTCTCTTGGTGATATTATAGAAATATACATGGACGAATTGGTTGGCGACAGTGTTTACAGCGAATTTGAAAACACTTTTCCCTTACTCATTAAAGCCATTGATGCAAACGAATGGTTGTCGGTTCAGGTGCACCCCAACGACGACTACGCCGAAAGAAACGATATGTACAACGGCAAAACCGAAATGTGGTACATAGCCGATGCGAAAGATAATTCGCAGCTGATTGCTGGTTTCAACAAAAAGATAAACCCAGATATCTACAATAAACACCTAAACAGCGGCAATATTACCGATATTTTGGAGTATAAAACCGTAAAAAAAGGAGATGTTATTTTTATTCCGGCAGGCGTTGTTCACGCTATTGGACCTGATATACTTCTTTTTGAAATACAGCAGGCAAGCGATGCAACCTACAGGATTTACGATTATAACAGAGAAGACAAAAACGGAAATTTACGCGAACTGCACACCAAACAAGCTTTGGAAGTCATTGATTTTGACGAAAATAATTCTTTTGTAAAAAGTACCTATAATATCAAAAACTCTCACGAACTGATAGTTAACGATAAGCATTTTGCGGTTGTATATAATAATCTTGGCACAAGAATTGTAAAAGATTACACCGATATAGACTCATTTGTTATTTTGTTGTGTACCGAAGGTAATATCAGCATTTGCGATAACAACAAGCACAAGGAAACACTTAATTTCGGCGAACTTGTTCTGATACCTGCAAATATTACCGAAGTTGAAATAGAAAGCAAAGGAGAAGCATCGTTTTTAGAAATTTTTATCCAAACAAATAAATATAAACACTATGAGAAAAACACTTTTAATACTAATTGTTTCAGTTTTATTTTCAGGAATAATTACAGCTCAAAATAAGGAGCTAAAACCTTTGTTCTCGGTGCCTTCCATTACTGTTACCGACATGCAGGGAAATAAAATTAACACCAAAGAGTTGAACAACGATGGCAACCCGTACATCATCAGCTTTTGGGCTACTTGGTGCAAGCCATGTATAAAAGAATTAACGGCTATTGCCGAAGTTTACGAAGATTGGCAAGACGAAACCGGCGTTAAGATATATGCCGTTTCGGTTGACGATTCGCGTTCGTCGGCTCAGGTAAAAACCTTATGCAACGGCAAGGGCTGGGAATACGATATTTTGCTTGACGTAAACTCCGATTTTAAAAGGGCTATGAATGTTAATGCTGTTCCTCATACCTTTGTGGTAAACGGAAAAGGCGAAGTTGTATGGCAACACACAAGTTTCAGCGAAGGAGCCGAATTAGAACTTATTCAGGTTGTCCGCGATTTGATTGAACAGCAGAAATAAAATTTAAATTTGTCGTGATATAAAAGAGGGTAATTGAGGTTATCCTCTTTTTTTTGTGTTTTAAGTTGTACTTTGTGATATTTTTTATCCTACCTTATTAGCTCCAAAAATCTAATAAATTTTTTATTGCTTCCCTAAATATTTTTGGTGCTTTTACTCCCAAAATTAATTTTCCGTTTTGATTAAGCAAAAAACCGACTTCTATTTCGACAATTTTCTCCTCTTCACTTCCATATAACACCACAGTCCTTACTATTTTTGATTTTGGATAGTGCTTTTGGACATATATTTCATCAAAAGCATCATAAAGGGCAAGTTCTTCTATTCCCTTTTTTCGGAATTGATACTTTTTACCTTCAATATCAATTACAATTTTGTTCGATAAATCGAGTAAAACCAAATCAGGAATATTTATAATTTGCGACTTGTCTCCTGCCTTATATTTCTCACGATCTTTGTACTTTGCAAGTGGAATTGGGTCGCCTTCCAATGGAATAAAATAACCTTTTTCACAACCTGCGTGATTTTCAAAAATAGAATACCCATTAGCAAAATTCTCAACTACCAAATGAATAAAAATTGTTCCAAGTTTCTCTCCATCAAGATCGTATTTCCAATAATTCTCATTCATTTGAACTTTTGGAACCATTAAGCCATATAACAAAATATTTAACTTATTTGCTATTTGAATGAATTTATTGTCTTTTCCAACATGTCTCTGCTCCAACCCATGTTGTGTGATTTCTATTTTTTTATTCCAACCTAATTTACGCAGAACTGCAGAAATAATTGACAATGCACCAATATTTGGGTCGTGTGAAAGTCCGCCACTTTTATACAAACGCCCCGAAATTTCTATGCAATTTTTTGATTTTGTTAGCAAAATTGGGACGTTCCCTTTTGGCGCCTTTCGCATATTGTCTTTGAAAGCGATAATTTCATCAATATTTTTGAATGGCGTAAAGATTTCCTCATTTAGCTTTTTACCTAAAATCTCTACGCCCAATGTTAGTAATAATCTTGTCCCAAAAATATAAGTTTCAGTTGGATTTTCTTTTTGCTCAACTTGCAATTGGTAAAGCATTATTTTCTTCGCATTTGGAAAATAATTATCAACGAAAACAAATTTAGTGCAACGCTGATAAACTCCGGTGTTTCGACTTTCACTATCGTCTGTTTTTGTTTCTTCAATGACATAAATTGGTTGGTCTTTTTGTGTGGGCTCGTTTTCTTGATAAAATATAATAAAATCTACAAAACTAGAACTCCCTGAAACTGTTTTCACAAAAACACGATTTACTTTGTTGCAACGAAAACCTGCTACTTCATAAGTAAACGTGAACTTATCATTTTCTAAAATTGGAAAAATGCGGATAACATCAATAAAAACAGCAAAACCATTGTCCTCAGCGAATTTTTTAAATATAGTAGCCAAAACTTCCTTTTTGGGGCGTTCCTCCGTTAAAAACCAAAGATTTTTTTTCATCGTTGTAGAATATAAAGTTGTTCTTTAACCATTTTTCTGTGTTTACTTCTTCCCCTACTGTTACTTTTATAACGAGTATAATCAAACTCAATTAAATCAACTTTTCCAAAAGTTTGTAATATTGAGATTATTTCTTCTTGTGGCATAATACCTTCGTTGTTATAACTTAAAATCAAAGTGCTGTATTTCCCAAATTTTGCAATTTTTTCTAATTCCTGCAGTGCTGTCATTGCATTACAAAATTTAGATTTTTGATTTTCATAATTCGCCCTTATTCCTGTAACGCCTTTAATATCTGGATTGTCATATTTTGCAATTGTCTCTAATAAATGGTAGTTGGGGGCATATTGTCGTTGGTTGTATGGTGGGTCTAAGTAAAAAATATCTGCTTCTATTTTATCAAGCAGGTTAACTGAGTCTTCGTTATAACAATGATTATCAAAATTATTTATCACAAATTCAATTGGACGTAATACTAATTTTTTAACTGCTCTTGGATCCCATTTTTTATGAAATGCGGCATAAACGCCTGCAATGTTAGCATAATACGGTACTGTTTCAATTAAACACGCCAACAGAGCAAAATATTCACTTTCTGAAATTAAATTTTCTACTTTCCAATTTTCAATTTGCTGACGGATTGCATCAATAATTTTTCCATTCTCATCTGAATAATACATTCTGGGAATTTCTAAGTGTTGTGTTCCACTTGGAGTGTAGTTTTGAGCAATAAACCCATTTATCGGCTCTATCTGATTAAGGTATTCTAATATAATGTACAAAGGTGAGGCTAGTAAAGTTCTACTTTTATAATTTAGTGTATTCATCAACTTTTCGAATTGTAATTCCACGTTGTTCTCAATATATGTTCGTTGTAGGACATAAGAAAAATATAGCAAATCGGAAGAATAAATCTGGTAATTTAGTTTTTTGAAAAACTTGCCAACATTTGCTGTACCTGAAAAGAAATCAAAAAAAGAATTTCCATTAATATTTTTTGACTGCATTACTTGATATATTTTTTCAAGCAAGTTTTCTTTATTACCAATATACCTCATAAATTAATATAAGTCATCAAAAAGTGTTGATTTTTGTTTTGGTTTTTGGGGCTTGTAATTCGTTATCAAAACTTCGACGCTTGCCTTTCTATCACGCACGATAGTTTGATAGTTCGAATTTGAATAATTGATATTTAAATAATTAACAATATAGCTTGACTGGTTGTGTACCCACGCTTTTAATATACTATTTTCTTTTCCTTTATGTTCTAAAACATTGGATAACGCAAATTTAACTCCCAGTTCATTAAGATTATCAAGCCTCTTCAACAATGTTTTTTCTTCTCTTTCCGACCAACCTTTAAACCCTCTCTTTCCATCATTATACGTTCCGCAAGTTATTAAATAAGGCGGGTCTGCGTAAACAAAATCTTTATTACTTAGTTTTTCAAAATTAAATTTATCGAAATCTTGGCTTGAAAAATGCACATCCTTTTCTTTAATGGCAAGGATAAAATTTACCAAGTTTTGTCGCATTCTTGGATTAAAACTACTACGCTCTCGCCCAAAAGGATTATTAAAATCATGGCTATTATTAAAGCGTATTTGATGATTGAAAGAGAAAGCAATCAAAACAAATAAATCTAGAGGATTTCTTAGTTTGTTGTATTTGTTTCTTAAGTTTTTATATCCTTTTTCGTTTGTCAAAGACAAGTCAAATTCGTTAATTCGCTTTTCAATGTGGCGTAGAGTATCTTCTATGCTTTTCTGTTGAAACACTTTGTACATCTCAATCAAGTAAATTAGATTATCATTGAAATGAATTTTGTTTGCATTCACATTTATGCCAACATTACAACCACCACAAAATAAATCTATAAAATTATCAATCCCTTGTGGAAAAAGAGGCAAAATTTGATCTAATAACTTCACCTTTCCGCCAATATAATTCAGGGGTGATTTTATTTTTTTTAGTTTGTATGTTTGTCCAACCAACATTTCTACTATGATTTCTAGTTTACAATGTTACAATCTCAAAAGCTTTTTCATATACATCAAAATAAACTATGTTTCCACGAAATTGCACACAACTTGTAGTTTACCGTACAAATATACAACTTTTATAAACACTAGACCCACAATACTCCTATTTTACAAGGATATCATTTTCAATAATTATTACAAATATCTAAAAAATCACCTCATCCACCCCTACCCGCACCTGCTATAAGCGCAATTTATACAGGTTACGCAGCCTTCTTTAAAAATTAGGGTGTCGGCTTGGTTACATTCGGGGCAGACTTTATCTACCTTGGTTCCGTCGGGGACGAATTTGGTTAGGGCTCTTACAACTCCGTTTTTCCAAGTTGTAATGCTATCGCTGTCGAAGCTTAAATTATCAACAAGCTCGACTACATATTGCAAAGGCATACCGTGTCGCAAAATTCCGGAAATAAGTTTGGCGTAGTTCCAGTACTCTTTGTTGAACGAACGCGACAAACCACGGTGCGTAACTCTGTAGCCGTAGTTGTCTTCATATTCGAAGTCGTATCTGGCGCTTTCCATATTTTTGTTTTTAATCCTGATAACCCAACCTTTATGTACGTAGTCGGGGATATAGAAATCGGAACTTTTACCGGTAAATATTTCGTAAGGTCTTTCGTCTAATAGTCCCACAAAGGCTATCCATTTTTCCTTTTCGTTGACAAATCTTACAATTTCAACTTCCAATTCTTTGGGACGTTTTGGAGCGTTAGTTTCGCGGAAATCCGTTTCGTTTTTATCATCATCGTCGTTGCTAACCAAAACTCCCGAACGTGAGCCGTCTCTGTATATTGTCATTCCTTTACAGCCCGATTCCCAAGCTGTTTTATACACTTCGCTCACAAGTTCCTGAGAAACATTGTTGGGCAAGTTTACGGTAACGCTAATAGAATGGTCAACCCATTTTTGGACTGCACCTTGCATTTTTACTTTTGCAACCCAATCAATATCGTTGCTCGTAGCTTTGTAGTACGGCGATACTTCTATAATTTTATCAAGCTCCTCTTTTCCCATGTTTACAACTTCGCTGAAGTCGTAGCCTTTAATCCTAAGCCATTCTTCAAATTTGGGGTGGAAAACATTGTATTCTTCCCACGAATCGCCGATTTCGTCAACAAAAGTAACGTTAACGTCTTTTTCGTTGGGATTAACTTTTCGGCGGCGTTTGTACGCAACATTAAATACGGGCTCAATACCCGATGTGGTTTGAGTACAAATGCTTACACTGCCTGTGGGAGCAATGGTAAGCATGCTGATATTGCGTCGTCCGTATTTCTGCATTTCCTCTTTAAGTCCGGGAACTGCGTCGAAAATTCTATTTATAAACGGATTATTTGCTTCGCGATTGAAATCGTAAATCGAAAATGCTCCTCTTTCCTTAGCCAATTCTACCGAAGACTTGTAAACATTTGTAGCCAAGCATTTATGAACCTCAACGCTGAAATCGGTGGCTTCGTCGGTTCCGTAACGCAATCCCATTGCTGCAAGCATATCGCCTTCGGCAGTGATACCAATACCGGTACGACGTCCTTTTAGGGTTTTATCTTTAATATTCAACCACAAATTCTTTTCTACTCTCTTGGTTTCGTCATCTTCGGGGTCGCTCTCAATTTTTTCAAGAATTTTATCAATCTTTTCCATTTCAAGGTCGATGATGTCGTCCATCATTCGTAGAGCAACTTGCGAGTGGTTTGCAAATTTTTCGAAATCGAATTTGGCTTCGTCGGTAAACGGATTATCAACGTAGCTGTATAAGTTGATAGCCAGCAATCGGCAGCTATCGTACGGACAAAGCGGTATTTCTCCGCAGGGATTGGTACTGAGTGTTTTAAAACCTAAATCGGCGTAGCAATCGGGTAAGGATTCTCTAATTATAGTATCCCAAAAAAGCACTCCCGGCTCAGCCGATTTCCATGCGTTATGTATAATTTTATCCCAAATTTTCTTGGGGTCAACTTCTTTTCTAACCTTAGGTTTGTCGCTATTGATAGGATATTGTTGTACGTATTTAGTGTTGTTTTTGACGGCATTCATGAATTCGTCGTCAAGTTTGACGGAAATATTAGCTCCCGTAACTTTATTTTGCTCCAATTTGGCGTCGATAAAGTCTAAACTATCGGGGTGTTTTACCGAAATCGACAACATCAAAGCTCCTCTACGTCCGTCTTGAGCGACCTCGCGTGTGGAATTACTGTATCTTTCCATAAATGGAACAATACCTGTTGATGTCAGTGCGCTGTTTTTAACTTCGCTGCCTGCAGGACGTATATGCGAAAGGTCGTGTCCAACGCCTCCGCGACGCTTCATTAACTGGACTTGCTCCTGATCGACTCTTAAAATGCCTCCGTACGAATCGGAATTCAAATCGCTACCTATTACAAAGCAGTTTGACAATGATGAAACCTGAAAATCGTTGCCTATACCTGCCATAGGACTTCCTTGCGGAATGATGTACCTAAAATCTCTAATCAGTTCAAATACCTGCTCATGCGACAATGGGTTCGGATACTTGCTTTCTATACGAGCAATTTCCGAAGCTATCCTGTGGTGCATATCGTCGGGAGTTTTCTCGTATATGTTGCCTTTACTGTCTTTCAGCGAATATTTGTTTTTCCAAACATCGGCTGCTAATTTATCACCCTTAAAATATTTCTCCGACGCCAACGATACTTCTTCATCGCTGTACGGCTCATTCATAACTTTTTTCTTTGTCGCTTGCTCGGCAACTTTCTTTTTCATATTAACGGTTTCTGTTTCTTTATTTACATTGTCGGCATTTAAATCCGGCCTTTCTCTATTTTCTAGAATGTTATCGTATTTACCCTTTGAGTTGGAAACCTCAACTTTATTGGACGATTGCGAAAATAAATCAGGTATATTCATATTTTAGTTTTTTTTAATAAAATTGGGCTTATGTGTTTGATAATCAAATTTAAATTATAAAAAAATAATCAAAATGATAGGTTTACAAATTTAGTAACGAATTACAAACTTTCAATTTTCAGTTATTAACAATAACTTAATAAAAAATCTTAACGATTTGATTATGTTTGCTTTATGCTTTTGATAAATCTTGTAAAGCCCTATTTTAGCGGCATTGCGAAAAATTTGTTTTGCATTTGATTGAAATTAAAGCTTGTATATTTTAAAAAATTATTTTTCCCAGATTAGTTTTTTCCCAAAGCCTAGCTGGTTATGTGTCATTTTTATATAATCAGGATGCAATATCCAAAGGCTTAATTTTTTCAAATTTGCTATGGGAAATTCTTTTGTGTACAACTTGTGAGCTTCTTTGTACTGTTCATCAGTAACAGGATAAGCTTTTCCGGTAATTTGCACTCCTTGAATTTTGCCTACTATCCTGGTTTCTAGAGCAATACAAACCGACACGTTTGGTTGCTGAGCCATTTCGGCAGCGTGACGTGTATCAGAGTCGCTGGTAAAAATAAAAGTGTTGTTGCTTTTATTATATACGTAGAAACAGGAGCAGGTGTAAGGTATGTTTTGATGAGCCGTTGCCAACGTAAACACGTGGTGTTTTGCGATAAAATCGGTTATTCTATGGTCTATAACTTCCATCAATCTATGCTTTAAAAGTCGAGACTTAGCGAAAGGTAAAACATGGGTTTTTTAATGATTTTTCTATCTTGCATTCCCCAAGCCCAATCGGCACGGACAAAATAACCTAAAACGGTTGTCCTGAGCCCAAAACCGTAACCTGCAACAAGCGGGTCTTGCTGAACTTTTACGCTTACTGACAGCGGCTTATTATCTATATATCTTGTAAAATACGTGTTATCTTCGTCAAAAGGATTAATTCCTTGCCATGCAGAGCCGACATCAGCGAAACCGACAATTTGGAAGTTGTTTAAAAATTCAAATTTCAAGGGTTTATTCAAAAGATACTTAAAGACAGGGAAACGCAACTCGGTGCTATAAATAGCAAAGGTATTTCCGCTTCTGATGTTTTGCTTAAATCCGCGCATATTTGTAGCCAATGCCTGAAATGCGTAGTCGTACTTGTAATCGGTAAGGTACTCGGTTTCGAATTTAGGAATAATCCAATTATCAACTCCGCCAACGTAGTACAGCAGTCTGTTACGACCAAATGACGTACTTGCCGAAAACCTATTTGCCCAAATAAAACTTTTATGTATAGGCAAGTAATTTCTGAAATCGGCTCCAACGACTATCATGTTTGTTTTTTCCTTTTCGGAGATGGCAAGCTGATAATATTCGGAAAATATTTTAAATCGGGTTCCATCCAACAAATTCAAGCCAAGCTCATGAGTGTTGTCGTAAATAAGTGCCAACTTTTCTATGCCCCACAAATCGGGTTTAGGGGTAATGTTTGCCGTAAAATATTCAAAAGCTAACGAAACCGGGTGGTCGTACTGCAAAGACAATGTGTTTTCCAGAGCTAATATTTCGTTAAAAGGATAGCGAAGAATAAAATGCAACTCGTAGATATGATGCCTGATATAAGCATTTGTGTACGCCATATCAAAGCCCGAACGCCTGAAAAACAATTCTTTGTCCAAACGCTTTTGGTAATTGCCGAACCCAATTATATATTCGTTGTTGACTAAACTTGTGTTCAGTCGAGTTCCTAGAATTATTCTGTAATCTTCCAACAAATCGGTAGCACCAACAATGAGATTAGCATTTGTGGGTTGTTTTTGAAATACAGGACCGGCATATCCCAAATATGGCTGGTAACTTGTGCTGATTCTGGAAAAATCGAGCTGACTTACCAAATCGTTGATCGAATACTCGACTAAATAGTTTCTTGCCTGCGGTGTGGTAAGGTTATAATCCGATTTTTTGTATTCTTCGTAATACAAGGTTTCCTTTTTGCTAAAGAAAGGAACGCTGCGATTGCTGCCGCTTCTGATAATGCTACTTGAGCTGGTGTCTTCAATAATAACATCGTTGGCGTAAACATTAACAAAACGCTTGCGTTTGAATTTATCGCGTTTAACTGTGTCGGCTTGTGTTTCGGCTATATGTTTTTTAATGCTTAATTCGGAAAAATCTGTCTGTTCTAAGGTTTTTGAACTCTTATTGATAGGCACTTGCTTGAAAACCGCCTTATTGTCCTCCATAATTTGCACAAGAAGTTGGTTTTTCGACAAATCAACATCGTAATCGATTATGCTATTGTTATAGTTTGATACGGGTTTGGTGCTGACAAACATTCGGTAGTGAATTGCGGTATCAACAGATGCTACAACCTTTTGAATATTGGCAATGTAGCAGTTGTTTATGCCGTTTTTATCTGAAAGAAATAAAAATTCGTTTTCGTTTAGTGCTTTCGGCAATGTTTCGTTGGCATAAGCAGATTTTTCAACTCGGTAAAGCAGTTTGTCTCTCGACTTTATATTATAAACAAACAAGTCGTTTTTCGACATTCCGTTGTACGATTGCTTGTATTCGTCAGAAAAGCTTAGCGTATCGCTTGGTCTGTTTGAGCTGAACACTATAATATCGTTGCTAACAAACTGCGGATGTAGGTCGTTGTATGCGTCTTTGGTAATATTTTCGGCAGCATTGGCTGCAATATTGTACAAGTATATATCCGATTGCCCTTTCTTAACAGCCGACATAATAATATTTCTACTGTCAGGCGAATAGCTGAAGTCTAATATTTTTTGAAATCCGAAAAGGTCTTGTTTTGTCCATTTCTGTTCTCTCAAATCGTAGAAATGAAATGAAATTTGTCCTTTATTTTCGTCAATCATAGTTATAATATTACCGTTGGGATGCCATTGAGCAATAGGATAATCGGTATCAATCTTGTCGCTTGAGCGTATTCCCTGACGAAGCAAACGCTTTTTCTTGCCGTTATTTTTATCGGAAATTAAAAACAACCTCTTTATGCCCTTGTTGTTTTCGACGTAAAGGACATTGTTGCCGTCGGGACTTACCTTAAGGTTATAGTAATCCTTGTTTTTCCTAACTTTCACAGGAATATTATAGTAATCGGCAAAACCGTCGGCATTAAAGTCGGAGTACTGATTTTCGTACCATTGCTGCCAATCGTTCATAAGAGCATCATAGGGAACACTTAAAACGTAGTATAATCCTTTTTCTATGCTCCTCATTTGGCGCGTGATAAACAGGATATTATTGATTTTATCTTTGCCGAATTTTTGAGCTATATATCGCCAAAAGCTGTGTCCTATGATAACAGCATCCTGCCCGTACAGATGATTGATTTTTTTATAGTTTTTGTTCAGCATCCCTTGTCGCATTTTATTGTCCATTTCCGAATCCCACTCGGTGCTGTAGTACGAAACCAAACCATCTATAAACCAATTTGGCAGATTGATAATAGTGTTGTTTTTAATTTGAGCCGTTACTGAAGTTCCGTAAATTATTTTCTGAGTCAGAATGCGTACAATACCTGCTCGTATTTGCTGTTCGAAGTTGTTTTTATCGCCGTTGAAGTAAATAAAAACCTTACTTCCGATAATGTGAGTAATTCCACCTATGTTGTATTGTTTGTTTTCCATAAGACCTAAATTGCTTTGTTTTAGGTCGGAAAGCGAGTTAAAAACAATAAATTGCAGCTTTGTATCAAGGGTTGTGGATAATTGTGTTTCAATTTGCGGAATAATGCGATGGACGTAGTCGGCGGTGTGCTGTGCCAGTTCTTTACCGTTTAAATAAAAATACACGTCGAAACTATTAAACCTGTAGTAAGTCCATAAAAAATCGTTGTATTGTACTCTGTTTTTGCCGAAAGTAACCTGCGAACCGTTGTAAAACTGAGCATTAGCGTTGTTGAAGCTAATAAATAACAAAATACTTATTGTCGCTATGCCTATTCTACGTTTCATAATCAGGTTTAATTGAATATTATTAATTATTCAGCACAAAAGTAAAGATTTTTTGTTGTATAGCAAGTTAATTTTATAGTGATTGGTGGTTGGTGAATGGTGAATAGTGAATAGTGGTGGGTGGTGGGTGGTGGGGATGGGTGGTCGGGGCAATTAGCAATTAATAATTGTTAATTATCGATAATTGACAAAAACCACCCTTGTTAGGTGAAAGATATTCTAAAAAAGGATATATAAAAACAAGAGACTAAAAACAATTAGCGGGACTCGAACCACGCAATCAAGCGGCTTTTCAGCGGCTCTGTCTTCCTATGACAGCATTAATTGTTTTTAATCTCTTACTATTTCGTCTGCAAAAATATAAAAACTTTTCCAGATAGCAATATTTATTTGCGTTTATTCATTTGTTCTCTTTTCCCCTTTGCTCGCACGCTTTTGTAAAGCGTGTGCAAAAAAACTACTATGTACGAATTTTGGATTATTTATAATAATCGTTTATAAATCCATAATAAAGATATGTAGAATAAATAAAAAAAACCGTCCTTTAATTATAAAAACTAAAGGACGGGATCGTGTGGAGAGCACAGACTCCCCTCAGGCGTTCGCAAAATTACAAGAACTTTTCCAAATAGCAATATTTTTTCGCAATTATTCATTTGTCCTCTTTTTTTTCCTTCGCTCGCACGCTTTTGTAAAGCGTGTGTGGAAAATATTAGCTTACACTATTTTAGAAAAGCTCAGCATCCGAAATTGTTGCCAACGGCTAATGGCTAAAAGCTAACAGCCAGTTATAAAACAGATTACAATAATTTATCAAGGTTAATCTTGCAATGATTAACAAAACCCTATATTTGTAAAAATTTTATTTTTGTAGAATAAGTAGCAAATAAGGTGAACAAACACCTTGTGCGCTACATTTTAACGCTAACACAAACAAAATATGAGCAAAATTAACACTCTAGTTTTCAATCCTGTTCAGGTAAACACATACGTAATTTCCTCATCCGACAATAGTTGCATAATCGTAGACCCGGGTTGCTACGGAGAATATGAGGAAAAAATTTTATCAGAATTTATCGGCGAAAATAATCTTAAACCCGTCAAAATAATATATACGCACATGCACGTCGATCATATTTTGGGCAATAATTTTGTTCAAAAAAAATGGGATATCCCTTATTTGTGTCACCCAAAGAGCAAACTTTTTATAGATACAGCAAAAGAGTTCGGCTCAGTTATGGGATTAAAATTGGAGCCCATTGGTGACCCAGGCGAATTTTTGAATCACGGCGATATTGTTAAATTCGGTGACACTGAACTTGAGGTACGATACACTCCCGGACACGCCGACGGCAGCATCTGCTTGGTGAACCACAACGAAAAATACGTTTTAACCGGCGATGTGCTTTTTAACAGTAGCATTGGCAGAAGCGACTTGCCTACCGGCGACCATAACACGCTTTTAGAAAGCATTGAACGAGAACTGCTCACATTAGACGGTAGTTATGCTGTTTATCCCGGACATGGTCCTGCTTCTACCATTGAATACGAAAAAAATAACAATCCGTTTTTACAACACTTATGAAAATGATTATAGTTGATAATGTACTCGTAAGCGATGACTTGGAACATGTTAAATTCTGTTGCGACCTCAAAGCCTGCAAAGGGATATGTTGCATCGAAGGTGTTGCCGGAGCTCCTATTTTAGAAACGGAAATTGAAACCATAGAAGAAAACATCGAAGTCATTAAACAATACATGGACGCCGAAGGTTTGAAAGCGCTTGAAAAGTACGGCTCTTTCGATTACGATGATGATGGAGAGTTTGTTACTTCTCTGAAAGAAAAAGGAGCCTGCACTTTCATGGTTTACGATGGTGATATTGCTTTATGTGCCATAGAAAAGGCATTCAGAGATGGAAAAATCAATTTCAGAAAGCCTATATCTTGCTTTTTGTATCCCATAAGGCTCAGCAAACTGAGTGACGGAACCGAAGTGGTTAATTACCAAAAGTGGTACATATGCGAAGATGCTTTAGTTAAAGGAGAAATTGACAACGTGCCTCTGTACATATTTTTGAAAGAGCCTTTAATAGAAAAATATGGCAAACAATGGTACGATAAACTGCTTGAACAAATTTTAAACAAAAAATAAATATTTACTCTTAACAATACTTTATGCTTTTCACAATAGCCATAGCCCCAGTACTAATAATTTTGTTTTATATTTATTTTTCCGACAAATACGAAAGAGAACCTATACGCCTTGTAATTAAAGGCTTTTTGGGTGGAGTTTTTATAATAATTCCTGTTATTTTTGTCGAGCAGTTTTTGGGTTTGCTAAACATTTTTGAAGGGAGCAAAATAATATCAGCTTTCTACGACGCTTTCGTAGTTGCCGGCTTTTCCGAAGAATTGTTTAAATTTTTAGCCACGGTAATACTGTTCTGGCGAAGCAAAGAGTTTAACGAAAAATTCGATGGCATAGTGTACGCCGTTTCGGTGAGCTTAGGTTTTGCCTGCGTTGAAAATATTATGTACGTGTTTGCCGAAAACTCTCTTAACGTCGGATTGCTCAGAGCCGTTACGGCTGTCCCGGCTCACGCCATATTTGGGGTTACTATGGGTTATTACCTCGGATTGGCTAAATTTAAAAAAGACGGTAAACAAAGCAGATACTCGTCATTGGCATTCGTTGTGCCGTGGATGTTACACGGACTTTACGATTTCTTTTTGATGACTGGATACAACTTTATGTTGTTACTTTTTATTCCCTACGTTATTTATTTGTACAGAGTCGGTTTCAGATACGTTCGCAAACATCGCTCCAAGAGCCCATTTAACCCAAACAATATGAGGTTCTTAGATGAGGACACGTCCGACAACGATGTGAACAAAACATAATAAACTGAAATATCACAAAGTTGCCGTTGGCTGTTAGCTCTTGGCTATTAGCTGTTGCGGGTTACGGGGTACGAGTTAGTTTCGAGTTCCGAGTTCCGAGTTTCGAGTATTTCAACTCATAACTCACTCATCACTCATCACTCATCACCCATCACCAACCACCATTCACCGCAAAGCTACTTTCTTTCAAGATTTTACCCTACAACAATAAAAATAAATCAGCTTGTTAAGTCGTTAATAACTCCATTATTTTATTTTTGCAAAATGAAACAATCAGAACAGCCCTTACGCAAGCCCGATTGGCTTAAAATAAAACTTCCGAAAGGCGATAACTACCTCAAAGTGAAGTCGATAATAGAAGCCAAGGGTTTGCACACAATATGTACTAGCGGCAAATGTCCTAACATGGGCGAATGTTGGAACGCAGGCACGGCAACCTTTATGATACTTGGCGAAATATGCACTCGCAGTTGCAAGTTTTGTGCTACGATGACAGGTAAACCTTTACCTCCCGACCAAAACGAACCCGACAACATAGCCGACTCCGTCAAGTTTTTAAATCTGAAACATGTTGTTATCACTTCGGTTGATAGAGACGACCTACCCGACGGTGGCGCTGCAATATGGGCGGAAACTGTTAGGAAAATTAAACTCAAATGTCCGGAAACGACAATAGAAACTCTTATCCCCGACTTTAAAGGCAACACCGACCTTGTGCAGCAAATTATCGATGCCAAACCCGATATTATTTCGCACAATATGGAAACAACCAGACAGCTTACACCTCTTGTGCGTAGTGCCGCAAAATACGAAACCAGTCTCAAAGTGCTTAAATATATGGCTGATAAAGGTGTTAGAACAAAATCGGGGATTATGGTCGGCTTGGGCGAAACTTATGATGAAGTGGTTGAAACAATGCAAGATTTATACAATGCCGGTTGCAAGATTTTTACGGTAGGTCAATATCTTCAGCCAACACCTAAGCACTTGCCTGTGAAAGAATACGTTACTCCTGAGCAGTTTGACAAATATAGAGAAGTTGGCTTAGATATCGGTTTTGAATTTGTCGAAAGCAAGCCTTTAGTCAGAAGTAGCTACCACGCCGAAAAACATATTGTAAAATAACGTATCAGCAAAATGCAGGAAGAAGTAATTTTTGAAGATTTAGGCGTAATGCAGTACGGAGAAGCATGGAAGTATCAAGAAAACCTACTGAATAGTATTGCAGCAGCCAAAGCCAACTCCAACGCCAAAACCTCGCATTACTTGCTTTTTGTCGAACACAATCACGTTTATACTTTGGGCAAAAATGGAGCCGAAAACAATTTGCTGATAAACAATGAACAACTCAAACAATTAGGAATTGAGTTTTACAACACCAACAGAGGCGGCGATATTACCTATCACGGTCCCGGACAAATTGTGTGCTACCCAATCTTTAATTTGTCTCAATTTAATATCGGAATAAAACAATATGTAAATTCCTTGGAAGAAGTTATCATAAAACTTAACGCACTCTACAATATCGAAACTCACCGTGTTGAGCATGCTACCGGCGTTTGGACTAGAAATATCGACAACATCGGCGAACAAAAAGTATGTGCAATAGGCGTTAGGGTCAGCAGAGGTATAACCATGCACGGATTGGCTCTCAACGTCAATACCGATTTGAATTATTACAACATGATTAACCCTTGCGGATTTGCGAGCAATTCGGCGACATCTATGCAAAAAATTTTGAATAAAAATTTGGACATTTTGGAAGTTAAAGACAAGCTCAAAGCCATATTTGCCGAAGAATTTAACTTCAAATATGCTTCCGGCTGAGTCTTAACCCTAATTACTAAAAGAAAAATGCAAAAATCAGCATTAGAACAAAATTTTTTTACCTTTGTCTTTTTATCAAATAATATAAATGACCGAAACAAATAATATAAAAACCATCTGCGTGTTCTGTGGCTCATCCTCAGGAAGCAACCCAATGTACGTTAAAAAAGCCGGAGAATTAGGCGAATATCTTGCCAAAAACAATATAACGCTAATATACGGCGGCAGTAAGCTAGGACTTATGCAAACTCTTGCCGATGCTGTATTGGAAAACAACGGCGAAGTTATTGGAATAATGCCTAAAGACCTGATTAAGTTCAATATTGCCAAAAAAGACCTTACACAATTTATTGAAGTGGAAAACATGCATGAACGCAAACAAATTATGATTGAAAAATCAGATGCTGTTATTGCACTTCCGGGCGGTTTGGGCACTTTAGACGAGCTTTTTGAAATTATCAGCCTTAACCAAATGGGAATTACCTCAAAACCTGTTGCATTATTCAATATACTCGGCTACTACAACAAGTTGTTGGATTTTATTAAATTCAGCATAAGTCAAAAATTTATTAAAGAAGAATACGTAAACCAACTTATTATTTCCGATAATATTTCAGAAATTTTTGAAAACATTTCTAATTTTGAGAATAAAACATCGCCATACCTAAAATGGGCAAACTTATAACTGCAAAAACTATGGATACTGATCGCTACATATACGACCCCAAAGCTCATAGGCGTTTTAGTCAGATGACTAAACCCGATATCGACGGCTTTAACAACAAAGCAGAAGCTCTAGAACAAATTCAAAACAGTATTAGCCAGCTTAAAGAGATGCAAGAAGTTCTCTACGCACAAGACCAATACGCTGTTTTGATTATTTTTCAAGCTATGGATGCTGCAGGCAAAGATGGAACAATAAAGCACGTGATGTCGGGTGTAAATCCGCAAGGTTGCGATATCACTAGCTTTAAGGTTCCGTCACCGGAAGAGTTAGACCACGATTTTATGTGGAGATGTATTAAACGACTTCCCGAAAGAGGCAAAATCGGGATTTTTAATCGCTCGTACTACGAAGAAGTTATTGTTACAAGAGTACACCCGAAACTTATTGAATACCAGCGACTTCCTAATGCCCCAAAAGATGTTAAAAACAACCAAAAGTTCTGGGATACACGTTTTAAAGATATAAATAACTTTGAAAAATATCTTACCAACAACGGAACGGTTATAATAAAGTTTTTTCTTAACATTTCGAAAGCCGAACAAAAACGTCGTTTGATAGATAGGATAGAAGACCCTGATAAAAATTGGAAATTTTCAATCAAAGATGTTGAAGACAGAGCTTATTGGAAAGATTTTATGGATGCCTACGAAGATACTCTCGTCAATACCTCAACCAACTACGCTCCGTGGTACGTTATCCCCGCCGATAACAAGTGGTTTATGCGAACATTAGTCATTAACATAATAGTTGAAAACATTAAAAAACTGAACATAAAATACCCTAAAGCAACTCCTGCACAACTTGAGGATATTAAAAGAGCAATAAAACTCTTTAAAATAGAAGAAGAAAAGGAAAAAGAGAAGGAGAAGGAAAAAAAACAACAAAATTGATAAACAAGCAATTTGTTTCAAATGTATTCAGGCAATTCAAATAGCTACGACCTTCATAATAAAAAACAATATTGGAAACTAATATTGCTACTTGTTGCCGTTGTAATTATTATGTTTTCGATTTGGGTTTCGAACTACCTAGTGATGCAGATAGCTCGTGACGAAAAAATGCGAATATATAATTGGGCTGTTACTATCAAACAACGTTCGCAAATTGTAACTTCTACCAATAAATTTTTTAAACAAATTCAAGACGAAGAAAGAGCAAAGGTAGAACTTTACGCCGAAGCTCAAAAAAAGATAGCCGCAGCTTCATTAGATGAAGATATTAGCTTTTATAACCTGATAATCGAAGGTAATAAAACTATTCCCGTTATTTTAACCGACGAAGATGGAAACATAAGAGCCGCCGTAAATACTGTTTTTACGTCTACTTCGGTTCCTGGTATGAAAGATTATATCGAAAAAGAATTTTCGGTTTATCCGCCTATACCCATCAGATATTACAAAGATGAGGTTAATTACATATACTACAAAGACTCTAAGCTGTTTACCGAAGTACAAGACATGATTAACTCGCTTATCAGCTCTTTTTACGACGATATTGTAAACAATGCGGCTTCGGTTCCGGTTATTATATACGATAGTGCCGCCAACTGCGTTGTGGCTTCGGGCAATATCCCCGAAAAAATTCTATCCGATAAAGAAAACGTTACCAAACTTATAAATGAGATGAAAGCCGAAAATTCGCCTATCTCATTTGATATAGAAGGAAAAGGCAGCCAATGGATTTACTATAAAAATTCAAAAGTTCTTACTCAGCTTCGCTATTATCCGTACCTGCAATTTGCTATTATAGGCGTTTTCTTTCTCATCTCTTACATGCTTTTCAGCACTTCAAAACGCAGCGAACAAAATCAGGTTTGGGCAGGACTTGCAAAAGAAACGGCTCATCAGCTTGGAACACCTTTGTCTTCGCTTTTAGCATGGACGGAATACCTGAAAGATAAAGATGTTGAGCCAAATGTTGTCGGCGAAATGCAAAAAGATGTGGAACGACTTAACACTGTCGCCTCCCGATTTTCGAAAATCGGCTCAGTGCCAACTCTCACGCAATCCGACATTGTTTCTGTCGTTGATTCGGTTGTGAAATACCTTAAAACTCGCACTTCGCAAAAAATATCGTACAAAATTACAAGTTCGTCAGATCTTATTATGCTACCGCTTAATGTACAACTGTTCGGTTGGGTTATTGAAAACCTGATTAAAAACGCTATAGATGCAATAGGCGGCTCAAAAGGTAAGATAAATATCATTATAACCGAACAAGAGCACACCGTTACGGTTGATATTGAAGATACCGGAAAAGGTATTCCCCGAAATATGCACAAAGCTATTTTCAATCCCGGCTACACGAGCAAAGCACGCGGATGGGGATTAGGACTATCTCTTGCCAAAAGAATTATTAACGATTATCACAAAGGCAAAATATTTGTAAAATCCTCCGTTGTTGGCAAAGGAAGCACTTTAAGAATTATACTAAACAAATAGTATGTGCGGAATTTACATTCATATCCCGTTTTGCCGTAGCAAGTGCAGTTATTGCAATTTCTTTTCCTTAGCCACCAAAAGCAAAATGCAAGAATGCGTTGATGCAATTGCAAAAGAAATCCATCTGCAAAAAAATTTCTTCGATAAAAACCCGATAAAAACCATATATTTTGGCGGTGGAACTCCATCAATGCTTAATAAATCTCAAATTGAAAGCATTTTCAACGCCATTAACAAGAATTTTGATATTAGCAATGTTGAAGAAATTACTTTGGAATCCAATCCTGAAGATATTTGCAAAGAAAACTTACTGATGTGGAAAAGCGTTGGAATAAACCGCCTGAGCATTGGAATACAATCGACAAACGATGAAACATTAAATTATTTGGGCAGAAACCACAGCGGCGAAAAAGCTATTAACAGCATACTAAGTGCTTTGGAATACGGTTTCCACAACATGAGTATTGACCTTATCTACGGCATTCCAACACTTGATAACAACATGCTTATCAGCGATTTGGCTTTTATGTGCGATAATAAAATTCCTCATATTTCGGCTTATTCGCTTTCTGTTGAAGATAAAACCCAACTGAAATGGCAAATTGAAAACGACAAAAAAGCATCTCCCAACGAAGACACAAGTACAGAGCAATACTTTTTGATTGAAGATTTTTTGACAGGAAAAGGTTACAATCACTACGAAATATCTAACTATGCTTTGGATAATTTTGAGTCGAAACATAACTCCGCTTATTGGCAATATACGCCGTATTTGGGAATTGGACCTTCGGCTCATTCCTTCAACAACAATCGCAGATGTTGGAACACAAATAATATAACCGAATATATAAAGAGCATAAACGAAAATAAAATTCCGTCTCAATGCGAAAACTTGTCGTTAGACGATAATTTTAACGAATACATAATGACCTCGCTGCGGACTTCAAAAGGAATTGACTTACAACTGATTAGCAATAAATTCGGCTCGAAATATCACGACTACTTAATAACTCAAATTGAAAAACAACACAAAACCGAATGCTTTTCAGAAATAGATAATCATCTTACCTTAACAAAAACACAACGCATTTTCGCCGACCAAATAGCATCGGACTTATTTATTGTTAGCCTTTAGCTATTGGCTATTGGCTATTGGCTATCGGCTATTGGCTTTTAGCCGTTAGCCATTGATGGGTTGCTGGATGCATGGGATTTACATTCTGAAATTTTGAGAGAGTTCCGAGTTTAAATATTTTCACACACTGGGTTTAATGGTTCGGTGCTACGCACCTAACTTAAGTTTATTGTTTTGTAGTTACAAATGGGACGCCGTTACACGGCTTTTGTTAATTGCCATCGAAAATACAGATGCTGCGTATATCAGCAAAATAAGCACAGTACCAAACTGCCACAATCTTTCCCATAAAAGGTGTTATCCAAAAAGGTGCGTTAGCACCGAACAATTTATAGAATAAATTGCACATACGTTCAAGGTGCGTAGCACCGAACCCTCACTGTAAGATAGCCGTTAGCTGAATTTGTTGGAAGTCGAAAATCCCACGAACCACGAACCACGCAACCCGTCCCGAAACTTCGGGATAACCCGCACCAGCCAATAGCTTATCAAACAATCAATGAAAGTTAACCTAAAAATTATAGCTTGCCTCCAAGTACTGTCGTTTTCTTCAATTTAACGACTTTGCCTTCCAAATCGTATGCCTCAACAAAGACAATATATCTGCCAATACTTGCTTTTTGGTTATTATCTTTCAATCCGTCCCAATAAAACACTGCCGATGTTCCCGAAAGCTCGTTGTTAGTTAGTTTTCTAACAATCTGACCGAAAGAATCGAATATGGTGATATTTACTACGCTTCCGGGTTTTATTTTATTTACTGAAATTTTCAACACATCGTTGTAGCCGTCGTTATCGGGCGAAAATACTTCGGGTTCCAACTCCAATTGAGCATCAGATACCGCAATCGGAGAAAATTGCGAATTAATATATCCGGGCGTTGCAAATCCTGCCGTTTCGGCTGCCGAATGCCAATTGCTCCTCTGGCTCGACGATGTCTGCGGATTTATTCGTTCTAACGAAACTCCTTTCACATCTTTTAGCAATGCAAAGTGCATATCGGAAGTGTAAGCCACTTTATCAATAAACCCACCGCCTTTGGCACATAAGGCAACCGTTCCGTCTTCATTATTCATGGTAGGCATTGAGTTGATATCTATGAAAGCATCAGGATTTTGTATGGTGTAGTGTGGTTTTATTTTTTCTTGCGAAGT
Organism: Lentimicrobiaceae bacterium; assembly: GCA_033809755.1. Taxonomy (GTDB): domain Bacteria; phylum Bacteroidota; class Bacteroidia; order Bacteroidales; family UBA4417; genus UBA4417. Next base: position 171,508 of record JAPXLB010000001.1, on the reverse strand, counting down.
ACTAAGCACATAATACTGTTGCGGCAGCATCAGCAACGAATTTTCGGATATTTCGTGATAACTCAAAATTGCATTGGTAGAAGTATCGTAATTTGATAAAACCAAGGTTTTTAAATCGATAACTTTTTCGGACACATTCCAAATCTCGACCCAATCAACGCTTCCGGCAAACGGATTGAACAAAAATTCATTAATGACTATATCGTTTTCGGCTGCTTGAGTTGGAATTGCAAAAATTGCACTCTCGGTGTGAACAAAAGTATTTCCAACGCAATCGCTTATCAGTTGCGAGCATTGCAAGCTGTACAAAGTTCCGGCTTGCAAAGCCGTAGGCAAAACCAATTGCACTCTGTTGTAAAAAGGCGGAAACAAAATAACTTGCAGTGGTGTGCCTATGTTATTATCTATTGAATAATTGTTTACATCAGCAATCTGAATGCTGTCGCATGTTTCGGTAAACCAAACCTCTACATTAAACTCATCAATAACACCTACACGCAAAATTTTCGGGTTGGTAGTATCGGGATTTGAGCCATAAATGGAATTTATACTTCCGGGGGTTCCTCCCAAATTATCAACAGAAGCACTCCAATTGCTTTGTGCAGCACAAGGATTATTCGGGTCAATCAATTCCAAAGACCAACCTCCGTCTTTTTTGTAATCGCTGTTGTACCATTTGTCGGTATATTCAACTGCATGAATAACATTACCCGAATCGTCGTACAAAATGAGCGTAGCACCCGAATTTGCCAATGAAAAAGTTTCAAAATCTATTATATCGCCATATTCCGAAAGAAGCGGCACAGAGCCGTCGTCGCAAAGTATAACGTACGATTTAGGTGCTAATGTAAAATCAGATATATCTTTATAATATCGTCCTATTTTCATTTTCCAATTATCAAGACTGATAGGAAAATCAGTGCGATTGTACAACTCGATATATTCGGCATCGGGCAAACCAACAACAGGCGTAGGGTCAGCCATTATTTCATTTATCAAAACATCGAATGCTGAAACAGAATGAAAAGCAAATTCAACTTCCGTCTGTGGCATTACATTTCCCGCCAAATCGGAAATATTTTTTATCTGCACTTTGTAAATTAAATCGCTTTCAAAGGAAATATTAAAAATTAATCTGACTGTCGCGTAATCTATAACCTGAACCTGATAAGGAATAATATTGTTGGGCAATAGCTTGTAATTATTGGCATTGCCGGCAGTGGCATCCGTAACGGCTTCGTTGAACATAATATCAACGGAATTGTCGGAAATTGGCTTAATCGACAGCACTTGCGGCGGAGTGGTGTCGTATTGTATAGCACCTGCACAAAAATCGTCGAAATAAAACTTATTGCTATTGGAAGTCGTATATTTGCAATAAACTCCCATGTATTGTCCTACAACAGGCGTATTGTCGTTGCCGGTAGTTTGCAAAATGTAGTTTTCATTTCCGCTCATATCGCTATATACCGACCACAATCCATCGTCGGTGCGAGTAACTTTTATGCGTGCCGTAAACGACGAAGCTATGGTTCCATCTTGCCCACGACAAATAACCGTATGCTGACTTCCGCTTTGCTTGACCAACTCTATGGCATCTTCGGAACCGGATTCGCCAAGCTGAATATAAAAACCGTTTAAATCTTGTTTTAAATCGCTGTTGTCGGCTATTAAATAAACCTTTGCATTATTGTTACTCGAGGGCGAAAAAGATAATTTTACCCAAAATGACCACTCTACTTCCGTCGGGACTTGAATAGAAGTGCACAACGCCGATACATCCGAGCCGCTACTGCTTAGCTGCAACTGATACGAAGTGTTTACAATAAATGCATCAACGTCGCCTACCCAAGTTGGGTTGTTAGTGAAATCGCCATCGGAAAAATCGTCAATAAGCTGACAATGTGCTGATAACGAAAGCATTATGAGTAAAACCGTCAATAATTTTTTCATATTTCTGTCTTGTTTAGCAAATTGATATGTATTTTTGTAGTTTTCAAAACTAATGATTTTTGGACAATTAAATGTAAAGTTATTGTTATTATTTTTTTATTAACAGTAATTACAAAAATATTTTTAACAATGAAATTAGCAATAATAGGAGCAACCGGATTAGTTGGAGAGACCTTGTTGGAAGTCTTATCCGAAGAAAACTATTTCCCTTTAAGTAAGATAAAAGAAATATTTTTTGTTGCTTCCGAAAAATCAAAAGGGAAAAAATTATTGTTTAATGGTAAGTACCACGAAGTAATGACAATAAGCGATTGCTTGCAGAAATCGCCTGATATTGCAATTTTTTCGTGTGGTTCAGAAGCGTCGATTTCTTATGCGAAAGAATTTACAAAAATGGGATGCTTTGTTGTAGATAACAGCTCTGCATGGCGACTTCACGATGATGTACCTCTTGTAGTTCCCGAAATTAACGGCGATTGCGTAAACGAAAACACTAAACTTATTGCTAATCCCAATTGCTCGACAATACAAATGGTGCTTGCTCTTTCGGAGTTGCACAAACATTACAAACTGAAACGAATTGTTGTTTCTACATATCAGTCGGTTTCGGGCTCAGGACACAAAGGTTTAACGCAACTTTCTAGCGAAAGGCAAGGCATAAAACCGCCTGCAATGGCTTATCCGCACACTATAGATTTAAACGTTATTCCGCAAGGCGGCGATTTTAACAAAAACGGATACACTTCGGAAGAAGAAAAACTTGTTAACGAAACTCGTAAAATCTTCAACGACAATAATATACAAGTCAGCGCAACTGTGGTGCGAGTTCCGGTTATGGTGGCTCATTCCGAAGCTATTAACGCCGAATTTGAAAGACCTTTCTCGCTCAACGAAGTAAAAGATATTATAAGTTCCTCGTCAGGCGTAATACATAGCGACTGTAACGACATAAACCTTTACCCTACTCCTTTATTGGCTCAAGGCAAAGATGAAGTTTTTGTAGGCAGAGTCAGAATTGACCACACACAACCAAACACTCTCAACATGTGGGTTGTTTCCGACAACCTTCGCAAAGGTGCTGCTACCAATGCTATTCAAATTGCAGCCATCATCATAAACAAGAAAATGCAGAAACATGAAGCTATACCATAATTGGACAAATTTTGACTCAAAAATAAAATACAATGTTGCAATAGGTTCTTTCGACGGAATTCATCTGACACACAAAAAAGTGTTGAAAGCATTGACCGAAGCCTCGTCGGAACAAAATATAAAGAGTTGCGTAATTACTTTTGTGCCGCCTCCCGAAAAGGTTTTGTACAACGACATCAACTTTAAACTCTTGCTTAGCGACGACGAAAAACAACTTATGCTTGAGCAATTGGGCGTTGATGCTTTGGTTGTCGTGCCGTTTAACAGGTGGTTGGCAGACCTTAACACTTGCGAATTTTTAGAAAGCACTATTCTTAAAAACATAAAAATCAACACCTTGTTTTTCTTCAATAGCGATGATTTTCTTTCGAAAATGAATACAAACATTGATGAGTTGAAGGATACGGCTAAGAAAAACAATTTCAAATTAATTGAAATTCCCGATGAGAAAGTCAATAATACTATTGTGAAATCGGCGGATATTAAAGATTGCATAAATTTGGGCAATATTCCTGATGCTAACAAACTGCTAAGTTACGACTATTTTATTTCCGGCACTGTTGTTAAAGGTAATCAGTTGGGCAGAAAAATGGGTTTTCCCACGGCAAACATAAAAATTGACTCCAACGATAAACTCATACCCAAGATTGGGGTTTACGCTTGTTACCTCTGCGTTAACGATGAGTTTTACAAGTGCATGACCAATATCGGCTACCGACCAACAATAGACGAGCATCATTTAACCATTGAAACAAATATTTTTGATTTTGATGAAGATATTTACGGCAGAAATGTTCGCTTATTTTTTGTAAAACACCTACGAGATGAAATACGTTTTAAAAACATAGAAGCTCTTATTGAGCAATTACACGCTGATAAGCAAAACTCAAAAGATGTTTTAGATAAGGTTTCTTTATCGCTATTTCCGAATTGTTAGGATGGTGATGGGTGATGAGTGATGAGTGATGAGTGATGAGTGATGAGTGATGAGTGAATGGTGCAAAGCACTAACCACTAACCACTGACCACCAATCACCATTTTCTACCTTCTAATTTTAAAATACGGTATGCTTTTTGTAGCAATTATTACTGATTACGAATAAGATAAACTTATTAAAAAATATTTTTAACAATGTTTTTTTGTGGCGAAAATACAAGTTTAATTATTACGCCAATGAGTTATGAAAACTCTTCTACTCATAGCTTAAACCAATGTTTGTTAAGCAAAACAAAATCCGATACTATTTTGCATACATACATACATACATACATTTTTTAAGTCGCCAAAAGGGCGATAGGCTTTGCTTATCCGTTTGTTAACTAAGCGGATAGGCACAAAAAACAATGGTTTAAGCTACTTGCCTTTTAAAAAGTGGCAAAATAGTAATAAGTTTTAAAAACGATATAAAAATGAAAAAAATTAATTTAATAAAAATAGTTGTGGTGGCAGTAATTGCTACTTTAAGCCTAAGTTTTCTGTCATCTTGCAAGAATGACAAAGAGAGTGATAAAGGTGCCATTAAACATTCTTCCATAATGGAAATTGACCTAAACGTTCACACACACCAACTTAAAGATTGTTTAAATGCTGCTGAAGTTTATATAGTAAATACTCAAGAAGAATATGAGAACCTTTTAGGTGCTTGTGTTCCTAATTTGCCAAAAATTGATTTTTCAAAACATACATTTGTTATAGTGTGGGGCGGAACAGGTTGTTTAATTCATAAAGATAGTGAATTTTTAGAAAATGGCAAAAATTTATATGATTTAAAAGTCAATTTACATTTAGGTCTTTGTCATTCTGTAGATTTATGGCATTCTGCATTTTGCACTAAAACTAAAATTAAGGACGAAGCAACTGTTAATCTGATAATCAATGAATATTATTAAGACCACTCGCTCGCACGCTTTTGTAAAGCATGTGTAGCGGGTTTTGGCTTTGAAGATTTTTGTTGGAAGGCGGAAAACTGAAGTTTTGTCCAAAAGTTTCGAGACGTTGCGGGGCTGAGCCACTGTGGTTACTGAGCTTGTCGAAGTACCGCAGTGGTGAAGATCCGAAGTTCCAATATTTTCGACACTTCGACGAGCTCAGTGAGCGAAAATATTGAATACGCACCAGCTAATAGCCAACAGCTAACAGCCAATTGCTTATCAATCTACTCAACTCTGCCGGTTGCCTAACATGAACATAATGGTCAGACGTAGCTATGGTACGCGACTCGGCATTTACGTAGTTTTCTTTTATTAAAGCAAAATCCTCAGCTTTTATATAATCCGACTCATCGGCTTTTATAAACAGCGTTTTGGTTTCTATTGGCTTTTTTGCAGTTATTGGAGCTACAATATTGGAAATATTGTTGTAAATGCTTTCTACGTTCAGCTTAAAGACTAATTTCTTATCGACATACTTCAAATTCTTAATTATCAAATTGATTGTAAAGTCGTCGAATTGCAGATGTTTCAGTTCTTTTTCAACATTACTGATATATTTCAGTTCATCTAAATTCAGATTTTGCATACATTTGAGTATATTCAAATGATATTCGGACACTTGGTATTGCTTGGGAGCAATATCAATAATAATTTGAGCTTTGACAGGACAAATATTATCGGCAGAAATTTTAAGTGCTGCCTTGCCTCCCATAGAATGACCCACAATTACAAAGTCGGTGATATTATGTTTTGAAACAAATTGGCAAACATCGTGGGCAATAACTGAATAGTTAAACTCGTCGCTGTGCGGCGATTGTCCGTGATTTCTTAAATCGAGCAACCAGACTGTAAAGTTCTTTTCCAAGTGTCGGGCTACGGGAATCCAGTTATCGCTCTGACCGAACAATCCGTGCAAAATGATAATATTTTGTCCGCAGCCGTATTTTCTGAAAAACAAATCCACCTGTAAACATTATTATTATTGAGCTAACTTCAATATCGGTGCGTAGTCTTTTTCTGTTATCTTGATATTGTATCCCGTCGCTCTATTATGGGCAAAAGACTCAATAATTTTATCGAAATCTTTTTCAAAAATATTTACTTCCGACAACCTTGTAGGCGTATTAATAGTTTTGAAAAATTCTTCAAACTTGTTAATGCATTCGTCGGCGGTTTCAACATTAAAGACTGCCTTACCCAACTTTATGAGTTTTTGTTCAATTGTGGGTTTAAAATGTTTCATCCATGCCAAATACATGATGGAAAGGCTTGCTCCGTGCGGCGTATCAAACAGCAACGACAAGTTATGTCCCAAAGCATGGACACCCCAATCGGTATTGGCTTTTCCGTAAGCTATTTGTCCGTTAAGCGCCATAGTTGCATCGTACATTATGGCGGCTCGTGCATCGTAATCGTGCAAGTCTTTGAAAAGTCTTTCCGACCAATGAATAGCATCGGAAATTATGCTGAAACAAAATCTGTCGGACAAAGTACATTCGCCTCCGCCAAAATATGCCTCAAAACTGTGAGCTATAAGGTCGGCTACGCCGTAAGCCGTATAATTTGCCGGCACCGAAAATGTAAAAGTCGGGTCTAAGAACGAATGCATCGGAAAACAATATTTGCTGCGGTAACCGAATTTTTGTTGCGTTTCGTGATTTTGAAGAACCGCAATACCGTTCATTTCCGAACCTGTGGCTGCAATAGTTAGTACAGCTATAAGTGGGATAGATTTTTGAGGAACGGCTTTTTGCTGATAAAAATCCCACACTTTATTATCGGTAGGAATACACACCGACACCATCTTTGCAGTATCAATAACGCTACCTCCGCCAATAGCAATTACACATTCGACTTTGGCATCACGTCCGAGTGCAACTGCCTCGTCGGCATCGGTATTCAACGGATTTGACTTTATACCTCCGTACTCAACATAAGTCATGTTGTTTTTTTCCAACTGCTCGACAATCAAGTCGTAAATTCCATTCTTTTTTATTGAATTTTTGCCATAAATAAGCAATGCCTTATTTCCCAGTTTCTTTGCTTTCTCGCCAAGTTTCTCGCAACATCCCTTACCAAAGTGAACATTGGTAGGGTTGTACATTGTAAAGTTGTTCATAATTGTAAGTTTTAAAAGTTCAAAGATAAATATTTAATTCGATATTATATTATTTTGAAAAAGATTAACACTTTTTATACTGCAAAGCTAAGACTTTAATATGCACTCAACGCTCGTATGCTTTTAAAAACTTGTGTGAAAGATTTTAGCTTTACAGGTTTTATTCTTTTTATATGTTCTTTTGTCTTGACACAAAAGAACCAAAAAGTCAAGGCTGACATTTCTTTTCTGAATTGCGTTCTCATAAATCCTAAGTTCGTGCGGGTGATCTCCTCGCAAGCTCGGAGCTTCCCTTTCTCACTAAGGATTCATCACGAACTTCATTCAGAAGAAATGTATGCCATCCTTTTTGAAGTTCAATTTTTGGCTATTGTATTTTTTTCTCACAGCAGATTATTCATGCGAAAAGAGTGAAGTTCGTTTATTGCAAAACAGTTTAACAAATTCGCAAATTCCCACTCGCTTTTATCAATTGCTAATTGTACCCCAAAGTTTCGGTGCTCATTGTTAATTGTTCCATGCCATTCACCACTCTCCACTCTCCACCAATCACCAACCACCAAAAATTTATGTCCATAAATTTTCAACCTATTAACTTAATAATTACTACCTTTGCAGAATAAAAGTAACTACTCAATTTTTATCATGCTGTCGATAAAAACGCGTAAATATTGCCATATGAATAAAACCTTACTATTGGTACTTGTTGCTATTCTTATTTCATTTAACTCGTATTCGCAGCGAGGGTCACATGTCAAATTAATAGATACCTCAATGAACATAAACGTTTTGTCCGTTCATTACGGTTTTGGTTTCCCTTCGGGCGACCTTTCGGAGCGTTTTGGACCTTCGCACCAAATTGGCGGTTCGTTTTTATTCAAATCGGCTACAGGGTGGAATTTAGAGTTGGAAGGAAATTTTATTTTCAAAGATAAAATCAACAACCCCGATTCTATTTTAAGCGGTATATCTACTCCAGACGGCGTGATAGATATGCTTGGAACCTTATCCAATATTATGCTTACGGAAAGGGGATTTACGGCATTTGTAAAGGCAGGCAAACTTGTGCCTATACCGAAAATCAATCCAAATTCGGGTATTATGTTTCAAATTGGAGCAGGTTTTATGCAGCATAAAATCAGAATTGACGTACCAAACAACAACGTTCCGCAACTCGACGGCGATTACAAAAAGGGCTACGACCATTTATGCAACGGACCGGCAGTCGTTGAGTATGTCGGACTGCATTACCAAGGCAACAACCAACGTATAAACTTTAAAATCGGCATTGAATCGGTTCAAGCGTACACACAAAACAGACGCGTTTACTATTTCAATGATATGAAATACGCCGACGAAAAGCGTTTCGACATGCTTACCAGCATCAAAGTCGGCTGGATGTTGCCATTTTATCCGAAAACAAAAACCGAATATTATTATTACTAATTATGTTTAACGATGTTCTCTAAGTTTCTATACAATATTGGCATTTACTTATACTACTTCGGTATAAGAATAAGTTCCATTTTCAACCGTAAAGCTCGCTTGTGGGTTAAAGGTCGTAATTATTATTTCGAAGGATTAAAAATCGCCTTAGAGCGTAACGGCTTCAACAAACCCGATACCAAAAAAGCTTGGTTTCATTGTGCGTCTCTTGGCGAATTTGAACAAGGAAGACCTATAATCGAAGCTTTTAGAAAGCAACACCCCGATTATAAAATTTTGCTTACTTTTTTCAGTCCTTCGGGATATGAAGTACGCAAAGCATACGTTGGTGCCGACCTTATTCTATATCTCCCGATTGATACACCAAAGAATGCAAGAAAATTTGTTGCAATTACCAAACCTGACATAGCATTTTTTGTTAAATACGAATTTTGGTACAATATCCTTGAACAACTTCAAAAAAATAATATTCCTATAGTGCTAATTTCAGGAATTTTCCGTCCCGAACAAATATTCTTCAGATGGTACGGCTCATGGGCTCGCAAGATACTTTCGGGATACAAACATATTTTTGTGCAAAATGAAGATTCAAAACAGCTTTTAGAATTTATCAGCATAAACAACGTCAGCATTAGTGGCGACACACGTTTTGACAGAGTCTTTGAAGTTTCGCAAAAAGATATAAATTTCCCTGTTTTAGAAGCTTTTTGTAAGGATAATTTGGTGCTTATAGGCGGCAGCACATGGGAAAAAGATGAAGAACTAATATTGAGTTTGGTCGAAAACAGTGAAATCCCGTTAAGGTACATCATTGCACCGCACGAAATCAACGAAGAAAGGATTTTGAAGCTAATGCTAAGCACAAAGTGCAACACCATAAGATACACGCAATCTAGCATTAACGAGACAAAGAGTGCAAAAGTTATGATATTGGATACTATTGGTATGCTTTCGGAAGTTTATAAATACGGTTACATTGCGTACGTTGGTGGTGGCTTTGGCGATGGTATTCACAATATTTTGGAACCGGCTGCCTTCGGATTGCCGATTATTATAGGTCCTAAAATGAGTAAATTTCAAGAAGCATACGACCTTATCCAACGTGATGCTGTTACTGTTGTCCACAACCAATTTGTTTTGGAGAAAACCGTTAACGAGCTAATCAACAATAAACAACGATACAAAGAAGCAAGCCAAAACTGCCTAAGCTATATTAAAGCTCGCACAGGTGCTACTAAGAAAGTTATGCAGTGGTTGCAAGAAGAATTGTAATGAGCTGTTAGCCGTTGGCTTTTTTGTGGTTAGTGGTCGGTGGTGGGTGATGAGTGTTTGGAAGTCTGAAGTTATGAGTTAAGAGTTATGAGTGAGGAGTGAGGAGTTAGGAGTTTGCTGACACGCTTTACAAAAGCGCGCCAGCAAATTGTTATTATTGACGCTCGTTCGCTTTTGCAAAGCGAGCGGGGTAATATTTTCGGCATTTCGCTTCAATAGCCGTGCCTTTAAAGACACGGCTATTGAGAAAAATTCAGAACTTGAAACTATTCCCCATTTTCGGCATTTCGATACACCGATATCTCGCTTCGCTCAATATCGGCACTCAATGACCGAAAATGTCAAAACACGAAACACGTAACCCGTATCGCCAACAGCCATATCCCCTACTCAGCCGTACCTGCCGATGTTTCCGATTCGGGATTTATTTTCTTAACTAATCCTTGTAGTACGCTTCCTGGTCCTACTTCAATAAAACTTGTAGCACCGTCTTTTACCATATTTTTAACAATCTGAGTCCAGCGTACAGGAGATGTCAGTTGATTGATAAGGTTTTGCTTTATCTTGTCAGGATTGGTGTACGGCAAAGCATCAACATTTTGATAAATAGGACAAATTGGTTCGCTAAAAGCTGTTTTTTCGATAGCTTCGGCTAATTTAATTCTTGCTGGCTCCATCAGCGGTGAGTGGAAAGCTCCGCCAACTTTTAAAGGTAAAGCTCGTCTTGCTCCGGCTTGTTTCAAAGCATCGCAAGCAAACTCCACACCTTTAATTGAACCGGAAATAACGACTTGCCCCGGACTATTATAATTTGCTGCTACAACAATTTCGTCAATTTCGTTAACAACAGCTTCAACTTTTTCGTCGTCCAATCCTAAAATAGCTGCCATTGTCGAAGGTTGCATTTCGCATGCTTCTTGCATTGCCATAGCTCTTGCGTAAACTAATTTAAGTCCGCTCTCAAATGGCATGGCTTTGCAAGCAACCAATGCCGAAAACTCGCCAAGTGAGTGCCCTGCCGACATTGAAGGCGAAAAATCCTTTATGCAGTTTGCCAATATAACCGAATGCAAAAATATTGCAGGTTGCGTAACTCTCGTTTGTTTTAATTCGTCTTCGGTTCCCGAAAACATTAAATCTGTTATGTTGAAACCAAGTATTTCGTTGGCTTGATCAAACATTTGTTTGGCTAATGGATAATTTTCGTACAAATCCTTACCCATTCCAACATATTGCGCTCCCTGACCGGGGAATACGTATGCTTTCTTCATAGTCTATTTTTTTGAATATTTTCGGCAAATTTAATATTATTTCTAAATCTGATAACAAAGTATTAAAATTGACAGTATTGTGAAAATTGCAGTACTTAATTGTTTCTAAACATTATGATTAGTGTTAAATCTGCAAAAAATCGCAAAATACATATCATCTTTATTTTAAATGATTAATAAAAAGATGTACTTTTGTAGTTGAATTTTAAAACGATATTATTATGCCTGGAATGGAATTTTTTGGTGCCGAAGAACGTAAAGAAGTACAAGACGTATTAGAAACCGGCATTTTATTTAGGTACAACCACGATGCACAACGCAATAATATATGGAAAGCGAGAAGTTTAGAAGAGGAGGTTAGAAAATACACAGGAGCAAACTACGCTCACGCTGTTTCCAGCGGTAGTACTGCGGTTGCAACAGCTCTTGCTGCAGCAGGTATTGGCTACGGACATCAGGTTATTGTGCCACCGTTTACTTTTATTGCGACAATTGAAGCAGTTTTGTTTGTCGGTGCAATTCCTGTTTTTGCCGAAATCGACGAAAACCTTTGTTTGAGTGCCAAAGGAATTGAAGCTGCTTTGACCCCCGACACCAAAGCTGTGCTGTTAGTTCACATGTGCGGTGCTTCTGCAAATATGGACGAAATAATGGAAGTTTGCAAAAAACACAATCTCGTACTTGTTGAAGACGCCGGACAGGCATTGGGAGCTTTCTATAAAGGAAAATCGGTGGGTACCTTTGGTAAAACCGGTTGTTATTCTTTCGATTTCTTTAAAATTACAACCTGCGGCGAAGGTGGCGTACTTGTTACCGACGACGAAAATTGCTATAAATTAGCCGATTGCTACTCCGACCACGGACACAACCACGTTGGAAACAACAGGGGTATGGAACAGCATCCTATCTTGGGATTTAATTTTCGTATCGGCGAATTGAACGCTGCCGTGGGATTGGCTCAAATGCGAAAACTGAATAAAATCAGAAGTGCTAAAAAGCACAATCAGCAGAGACTTAAAGAACTATTGTCCGGCGTTGAAGGCATTACTTTCAGACCTGTCCCCGACCCGGAAGGCGATTCAGGTACTTTTCTTAACTTCTTTATGCCTACAACAGAAATGGCGGGACAAGTGTTCGAACTCATTACAAAAAACAAAGTGGAAAGCTGTAACTATTGGTACATCAACATGTATCACTTTATAAATCAGTGGGATCACCTTAAAAATCTGAAAACAGCTTCGCCTATGGCTATTCATCATTTAAAACCTGTTCAGGATTACAACAACTTACAACTACCGGTATCTCAAAATGTTATCGGAAGGTTGATTTCCGTTGGTGTTAAAGCTACATGGACAGACGAGCAAATTGTTGATTTAGCCGATAATTTGAAAAAGATAATTTCTACAGTAATTAACAACAAATAAAAAGATATGTACAAAAACATTAAAAATATAGATAAAATTGTTTTCGGTGCAGGTAGTTTCAATCAGTTGGAAGAAATAATAGCACCAAAACGCGAACTCAACAACAAGTATTTTGTGTTTATAGTCGATGACTACTTTAAAGGCAAAGAACTTGAAAAAAGGTTGCCTTTGAAACCCAACGATAGCGTGTATTTTGTTTTTACAGGTAAAGACGAGCCAACAACGCAACAAATAGACACGCTACGCGACGAGATAATGCAAGCAAAGGGCTTACCTTCGGGTGTTGTCGGCATTGGCGGCGGTAGTGCCATGGACATAGCAAAAGCTCTGTCGGTAATGGTAAATCAAGAAGGTTCTTCAACATTATACCAAGGTTTTGGTTTGGCAAAAAATCCTAGCGTGTATCACGTGGGAGTGCCGACCATTTCAGGCACAGGAGCAGAATGCTCGACAACAGCTGTTTTGACAGGTCCTGAAAAGAAATTAGGCATAAAAGGCGAATCTACTCCGTTTAACCAAATTGTTATGGATCCGGAGCTTACACTCACAGTACCGCGAAACCATTGGTTTTATACAGGAATGGATACTTATATTCACTGCATAGAATCGACACACGGACGACTAAACAACACGTTTAGCACCGCCTACGCCGATATGGCTATAAACCTTTGTCGTAAGGTTTATTTAAACCCCAAAGGTTTCGGTTCTTTGGAAGCAGCCGAAAATCTTATGGTAGCATCTTTGTTTGGCGGACTCAGTCTTAGCTATTCCGAAGTTGGTGCTTGCCACGCACTTTCTTACGGTTTGTCCTACGTTTTAGGAGCCAGACATGGTATTGCTAACTGCATTGCTTTCAACGTTTTGGAAGATTTTTATTCCGAAGGAATTGATGAATTTAGAGAAATGATTAAAATCAACAACGTTGACCTTCCAACCAACTTATCAAAAAATTGGACAAAAGAGCAAATTGACAAGATGTCCGACATTGCGTATAACTTACCACACATGTGGGATCACGCCTTAGGCGAAAATTGGAAAGACGTTCTGACAAAAGACAGAATAAAAGAAATGTTTATCAGAATGTAGTAATTTTAAAAATCGAAAAATGAGTAAATATAAAGTTAAAGTTGGCGATATAAATTGCGGTGCCGACGAATTGTTTTTGATTTCGGGACCTTGTGTCATAGAAACCGAAGACGTTATGATGAAAACTGCGGAATATTTGAAAAAAGTTTCGGAAAAGCTGAATATTCCAGTTATTTTTAAATCTTCGTTTACAAAAGACAACCGTAGCAGTCTAAAACATTATCAAGGACCTGGCTTGGACGAAGGTTTAAAAATGCTGCAACGAATAAAACAAGATTTTGGATTTCCCGTACTGTCCGATATTCATGAAAGCTCGCAAGCAGCGATAGCAGCCGAAGTGTTAGACGTTATTCAAATTCCTGCGTACTTGTGTATGCAGACTTCAATAGTTACAGCGGCAGCCAAGACCGGCAAGGTGATAAACATCAAACACGGACAGTTTTTGGCACCCGAAAACATGGACAAGCCAACACAAAAAGTCATTGATTCGGGAAATAACCAAATATTACTTACCGAACGCGGCTACACATTCGGCTACAACGACCTTGTAGTCGATCCGAGAAGTTTTTACGAACTTCAACAAATCGGCTTTCCGGTTATTTTTGATATTACTCACTCAATCAGAAAGTACGGAATCCCTAGTGCCGACCCAAAAGGCGGTGCTCGCCAGTATTTGGGTGTGCTTTCTCGTGCAGGCGTAGCTGCCGGCGTTGATGGTGTTTTCATCGAAGCTCACCCCGAACCCGACAAAGCTCTTTGCGATGCAGCCAGCCAAATATGCATCAACGACCTTGAAGAATTTTTGAAACCAATCATTGAATTACATAACATAGAAGTAAAATACAGATAATCAACATTATGGAACTATACTTAGACAGCGCCGATTATGACGAAATAAAAAAAGCCTTTAAATTGGGTTTTTTAGATGGCTTAACAACCACGCCAACATTTATGTACAGACACGGTGTTACCGATATTGACGCATTTATTTTGCAATTGGCGAACATCGTACCGGTTATACAAATTGAAGCCCTTGGTAAAAGTGCTGAAGAAATATACAATGAAGCTCAACGACTACTCGATATGGGACTTTCGAAAGATACCACAGTCTTTAAAATTCCTATCTCTTTAGAAGGTGTTAAAGCATGCAAAATGCTCACCAAGCAAAACATAATGGTTAATGTTCATTTGGTTTATACGCTTCAACAGGCATATATGGCAATGCATGCCGGAGCAACTTACGTTTGTCCTCTTGTGGGAAGACTGCAAGACCAAGGACACGATGCTCTTTCACTTGTTGAGCAATGCGTACAAGCTGTTTACATGTACAACTACAATACGAAAATTATGTTTTCTTCGGTCAGAAATGTTGAACACGTCAGAAATGCCATAAACATTGGAGTTCACACTATCACCGTTCCTTACAAAATACTTCTGCAAATGCCGGAAAACAATTTCACATCAATTGGAACCGAACAATTTTACGAGCATACCAGACTTATGACCGTTAAGGTTAAAGATGCAATGAATAATGTCAATCCTTTTGTGTCGAAAGATAGCACGCTGCAAGAAGCTCTTATCAAGATGTCTAAATACGGTTTTGGCTGCATTATTGTCGCCGACGAATCGCAGAATGCATTAGGTGTATTTACCGATGGAGACCTAAGACGTTTGCTGCAAAACGAAGGAGAAAACGCTCTCAAAAATAAGATGTCCGACTTTAAATACAATACACCTATTTCTATCGATGAAAACGAACTTCTGTTTAAAGCCAACGACCTGCTCAGACAAAACAAAGTCGATAATTTGCTAGTTACAAGCAACGGCAAAGCAATTGGCTTGCTTGATATTCACGATATATAAACAATGCAAGAGATAAAAAACATATTCGAACACATTGGCGGAAGATTTATCATTCCTTTCGAAAAGTTTGTCGAAAAATGTAATAACATAAAAGCTTTTATTTTCGATTGGGACGGAGTTTTTAATTCGGGAACCAAAGGCGAAAGCAATTCAAGCAACTTCTCAGAAATTGACTCTATGGGAACCAATATGCTTAGGTTCGGACTTTGGTTAACCCACAACCAAGTTCCTCCAGTTGCTATTATTACAGGCGAAGAAAACAAAATTGCTATAAACCTCACCAATAGAGAGCACTTTAACGAATTTTATTTCAACTGCAAGAATAAAAGACTCGCTTTTAACGATTTTATCGAAAAGCACAACCTTAAACCAAACGAAGTGGCTTTTTGTTTCGACGATATTTTAGACCTCAGCATAGCAGAATTATGCGGGTTGAAATTTCAAGTTAAACGCAGTGCATCTCCATTGTTTGATATGTTTTGCATCAACAACAACCTCTCCGATTACATTACTTCCAACAACGGAGCTAACTATGCCGTTAGAGAAATATCGGAACTGCTTTTGGGAACGCTGAGTGTGTACGACAAATGCTTGACACATCGAATTAGTTTCGACGAAACCTATTCGCGATATTTAAACGAAAGAAACAATATAAATCCAAATATTTATTATCAACAAAACAATTCATTTATAAAAATTAATAATTAAAATGGCAAATCCAAAAAAAGTACTAACAATTGCAGGATCGGATACCAGTAGTGGTGCAGGATTACAAGCCGATTTAAAAACCTTTGAAGAAAGAAACGTTTACGGTATGTCTGTTATTACCGTTGTTGTTGCTATGGATCCACAAAATTGGGATCACAAGGTTTTTCCAATAGATATAAACATTATTAAAGAGCAAATTAAGACTGCTCTCTACGGAGTTGGAATAGACGGTTTAAAAACAGGTATGCTACCTACCGTTGAAATTATTGAGTTAGTTGGCAAAACCTTAGCCGATATTAAAACTCCTATTATAGTCATTGACCCGGTAATGGTTTGCAAAGGCACAACCGAAGCTTTGTTTCCGGAAAATACAATAGCAATGCAAAAATACTTGCTACCGCATGCAACAGTAGTTACTCCCAATCTTTTTGAAGCCGCTCAATTAGCCGATGTTGAGCCGATAAAAACAATTGAAGATATGGAAATTGCAGCAAAGAAGATACACTCTTTCGGATGTAAAAATGTTATAGTTAAAGGCGGCAAAGATTTTCACCCAACGCTTGCTATTGATACTCTGTACGACGGCAAAGATTTTGTTGTTTTCGAATCGGAAAAGGTAAAGACTCATTACAACCACGGTGCCGGCTGTACGTTTGCGGCTTCTATAACTGCCGAACTTACAAAAGGCAGCACTATACAGGAAGCTCTTAAAACAACAAAAGACGGCATGACAAAAGCTTTAAAAGAATCGTTTGCACTTAACCAATTTGTCGGAACAGTATATCATCAGAGTTTTAGAATTTAAATAAAAACCTATAACACTTGTTAGAATACGAACCTAAAATTGTAATAGCGTTTGCCGAAACACTCACAGGCAACAAAGATATATTGGAGTGGCTTACCAAAAACGGCTATCCCGAATTGGCTGCT
Organism: Lentimicrobiaceae bacterium; assembly: GCA_033809755.1. Taxonomy (GTDB): domain Bacteria; phylum Bacteroidota; class Bacteroidia; order Bacteroidales; family UBA4417; genus UBA4417. Next base: position 154,352 of record JAPXLB010000001.1, on the reverse strand, counting down.
CTAAGTATTTGTATGCGCGGCAACGATGATGGCTTTAAATGGCTTATGGCTAACGGTTACCCGCATTTAGGAGCTTTCGACAGAGCCGCAGATAACAATGTAGATGCATTGCTTTGGTTAGTTCGCCACGACTATAAAATATATGCCATACTTGCCGAAGCATGCAATAAGAAACCACGGGCTATCAGCTACCTAAGAGAAAACGACCTACTAGCTCTTATGCATGTTGTAAATAATTTTAACATTCATAGAGAATCGATGATATTTAATCCGTATAAAAAGCCGTTCTGAAACGGGTTGCGGGATGCGGGTTACGGGTCACGGGGTAGTTTCGAGTTACGAGTTACGAGTTTGCTGATACGCTTTACAAAAGCACGCCAGCAAATTTTTATTATTGACGCTCGCTCGCTTTTGCAAAGCGAGCGGGTCTTCTCCATTTTCGGTATTTCGCTTCAATAGCCGTGCCTTTAAAGGCACGGCTATTGATAAGGATACAACACTCAATTTTACATTTTCGGCATTTCGATACACCGATATCTCGCTTCGCTCAATATCGGCACTCAATGACCGAAAATGTCGTCACCCACCACTAATCACTAATCACCAATTTCCCTCCTCCACTTGCAGTACCGCTTATATTTGGTGGATTACCTTTTAAATAGATATCTCCAACGCCTTCTATTATGTATTCAATAGTATTGCTGACATTAACATAGCAGTTGTTTGCAGCTTTATTGGTAATGTACAAAAATCCTGTATTAAGTTCGTAACACCTAAAAACGCCCATTCCGTCGTTAAAAGCGTAAAAAGCACCAACTCTGCCTTTTAGGTCGGCATCTATGGCTCCGTTTACAAAAGCTACCTTAAGCTCGTTGACATTAAGATCAAGTTTAATATAACCCGAACCGCCTACACCTGAAATATCTAAGTAAGATTGCCTTATAGTACCCGTATTGGTTATAGTGCCTACCGAATTGTATTCCATCTTTGAAATGTGAGGTAAAGTCAGATACGCATTAATTTTAGGCTTGTACGATCTAACCCAATTAAATCTGTTTTTATTGGAAAAAGTAATTGTGCTATCTTTGACAGGAGTTTCTATTCCGGGCAGTAAGTTTTCTCCGCCTTCCAGTTCCAACTTATATTCGCTGCCAATAGTAATCTCAACGTTTACGTTGTCGTTAAAAACCAAAGTATCAAAAGTGCCTTCCAAAGGACGCTCAATTCTGACAATATCGCCTGTACTTTTGGCAAAGTCAAACCAATGACTGTCGGAACATGAGCTCAACAGGGCTATAGCGATAAATAAAAACAGTATGTAACTTAATTTTTTCATTTTAATTATGTAATGGTCTCAAAAGTAACAAATTATTATTAAAATTATTGTTGTTGGATAAATTTAGCTATTGGCTATTTCGTGTTGCGGGGCAATTTTCAATTAACAATTAGTAATGAACAATTATCCCCGAAGTTTCGGGGCTCATTGCCACCGACCACCATTCTCCATTTTCGGCATTTCGATACACCGATATCTCGCTTCGCTCAATATCGGCACTCAATGTCCGAAAATGTCGAACCCATCACTCCCGAATACTCAGGACAAGCCATCACTCGTCACCCATCACTCATCACCCATCACTCATCACCAATCACCCATTCACCATTCACCCACCACCACTTCTATGCTTCCTGCCATCTCCATAATAAGTAAACTTATAACCTAAGCCCAGACCTACAAAATCGGCTTTGCCAAAGTTGGTTCTGAGCGTTAAATCGGCAAACAAATAATCGGTGATGTCGTACTGCAAACCGACTTTAAAATACGATTCCCAACGCACGACTTTCCCATTAAAATAAAATCCCATTCCGCCGTAGTAATGCAACTTCGACATGCTAAGTTTGTACATTGCACTTGCACCTACCCTAAGCAACTGACTTTTTCGCTTATATTCTACGCTATCGTAGTCGGCGATATAGTAATCGGCTCCGTGAGATGTTATATCAACAGCAGCACCAAAACTACTCTTGTACGAAATTCGTTTCATTGTAGTAAAAGCAAAATTATAAACCATAAATTTTCTGTTGTTGATGTTTTCCATATCCTTAAAAGCAACGTTAAAGTTTGCACTAAAATCGAAGGATTTAGGTTTTGGAAACTCAAAAACATATAAGTCGGGCAATAATTTATACTCTCTATAATTTTCTTTACGCTTAAGTCTGTACGCCAGCGAAGCATCGACTGTAGGAATATTTATACCGTAGTTAGGATTTTTGGTAGAGCCGTTTGAAAAGTGAGTTAGCGACAATCCTATTGAAGTTTGGAGCCGTGTTGAAATTTCGTAGCGGTACTCTAAAACAAAATTGGCTGCTGCATTTATATGCGAACCTATTGCAATGTACTTGTAATTGTTAATGCGGTCGTAACACTTGGTAAGATACGCCAATCCTAGACCGACACGGAAATTTAACGACTTGCGACTGTTACGAAACAAAGGATAATTGATGTATGGAAAAACTGCGTGTGAGCTTCCTAAGATATCGGAATTGCCCAAATGCGAATACTGATAACCAAGTCCCAAAAATGGATACAAATAATGAGAATGCCAACGTTTTTTACCGAAAGTTTCTTTCCCTATATTAATTTCAAACATTGGAAAATGGCTGTTATATATTTCCATCTCCAAATGGTGGTTTATCAAAAAGCCGTAGTTAACACGAGTTTCAACCAAAACATTTTCCATCCAATTGCTTTTGCTCTGCCCGTATAAATGAGAACCGAGCAGCAACGCAGTTACCACCAACACAAACGACATCTTTTTTTTATGTGATTCCATCAACAAAAATCGTTCGACCTTACAGTGCTTATTAATTTGTTTTTTGAAAATAATAACGTAATAATGCCTTAAATGTTGCGAAACATAAATTATTTTACGACAGGATATTCAATTCTGACATGATAAATACTCATCAATCTGCTTTTGATTGTCTTTTTTACCTTGTCAATTTCTTGCAGTGTAAGCTCCGAATTGTCGAATTGTTTGGCATCGATAAGTGTTTTAACTACACTTTCAATTAGCTCGACAATATTCTGTTCCGAAGGTGTTTTCAGAGTCCTAGAAGCAGCCTCAATTGGGTCAACTATCATCAAAATAGAAGTTTCTTTAGTTTGAGGGATAGGACCGTGATATCTAAATATTTTTTCGTCAGGCTCTTTATCGGGATTAGCAATTTTGTATTTATTGTAAAAATACTGAGCATATCTCGTCCCGTGGTGAGTTCTTATAAAGTCGATTACTTCGTTAGGAAGCTTTTGAGCTTTGGCTTTTTCTACACCCTTGATAACGTGTCCGACAATTATTTTTGCACTTTCGGTGTATTCAATGTCATCGTGCGGATTGTAACCACTTGATTGATTTTCGATAAAAAACTGCGGATTGTCAATTTTTCCAATATCGTGATACAAAGCTCCGACTCTGCCTAACAGCGAGTTAGCTCCAATTGCAATACATGCTTCTTCAACCATATTTGAAACCATAAGCGAATGCTGAAAAGTGCCGGGAGCCTTTAACGACAATTCTCTCAATATTGGATTGTTGGTGTCGGTAAGCTCGAAATAAGTTATGTTAGTTGTTATACGGAACAGCTTTTCAAACAAAAACAATAGCGGATAAACCAACATCGTTAGCAATGAACTTGCAAACAGAACTATATACGAAACAAAATTGATTCCCTGCAAAGTTCCTTCTTGTATTAAATAAAAACCTGTGTATATCAGCGAATAGCTAATGAAAATTATTAGTGAGGTGACAAACAACTGTGACCTTCTTTCAAGACTTGCTATGCTGATAATCGCAACAACACCAACAACAAGTTCGGTAAATAAAAATATTATATTGTTTGGAACTATAAATGATATAATTACCATAACAAAAACATGTACAAATATTGCCGTCTTTGAATTAAAAAACAGGCGTATCATTATGGGAACAACGGGTATAGGAACAATTAGCAAGTATTCGGGAGCCAACTTCAACGACAAAATAACCATTCCGACTACAAGCAGAATTAATAACAAAAGCAGCCCCACAGACTTATCTGAATTGAATAGCTTATTGTTAAAAGTAAACAAATATAAAGCTATTGTTGTAAAAGCTATACAAACCAGTATCAACTGTCCAATTAAGGTGTTATTGTAATGTTTTTTGTCAACTTGTTGCGATTCGTAGTTCAACCGTATAGTTTCGAGAGCTAAAAACTTATTCTGATTAACAATTTCGCCTCGGGCAACAACCCTTTCACCCTTTTGAATAACACCGCGCGTTAGAGAAATCCTGCTGATATTTTGGTCGTAATGTAGTTGTGTGTAACTTTGACTGAAATTGATATTGTACGTCAGCAATCTTTGTAATATAGGCATTAGTAGTTTTGATGCCTCTTCGGGATGTTTATCCAGACTGCTAATAAAAAATTTATTCGCCGATACAATATTGTGAAAATCATTTTTATTATGCTCCTGAACCTTGTTATTGCCAAGTATAAGCATAATTTTGTCTGCGTTTTCGTCGCTCAAATTTTCGCTTGCATTTTCATTCAACAAAATTATACCCTTGTTGTAAACCGAATCTAGTAATCTGCTGCCTAATAACAAAAGCCTTTCTTTATTCCTGTTAAGGTATCTCGACTTCTTTTTGCTTAAAATCGAAGAAGTATCGATATGACTTAAATAATTTTTTAGTTCAATTTTAACACTGTCTTGGATATGAGAATTTCGTACGTAGTACGGTAAACTTTCCTCTGCCACTTTCTGTTTTTCTTTTTCCAATTCGCTTTCAGGTTTAAGAATGGCAATATCTTCTATGGCATAAAAATCGTCATATTTCCACGGTTTCCCTAAAAAATAATCGTACTTGAATTTTTGCTGCCTTGGTAACATCAGCATAACCAGAACAATAGCCACAACAAACAACAAAGCCTTTTTAACACCTGAATAAGTAATGCCGGATATGATTTTTTTTAATTTTGTTTTCATTATTTTTAACAAATTAACGGCACTAAATTACAAAATATCCTTAATAACATTATAGCAGCACGTAAACATAAATTTACACACAAAACTTACTAATGCGATAATAACCAAATTTGAGACAAAACGCTATGGTTATATGACTGATAATCTGAAAAATGTGCGTAAAAAAACAATTTGTTAATAGAAAATTAGGTATTTATAAAAAAAAATGTATTTTTGCCGATTATAAACATTTAAATTTTAAATCAAATGACAGACGTAGCAAACAGAATTAAAGCTATTATTGTAGAAAAATTAGGCGTAGAAGAAAGTGAAGTTGTTCCAGCAGCTAACTTTGCAACCGATCTAGGTGCAGATTCACTTGACACAGTTGAACTTATTATGGAATTTGAAAAAGAATTCAACATTGCAATTCCTGATGAAGAAGCAGAAAAAATAGTTACTGTGGGAGACGCAATCAATTATTTAGAAAAAAGTCTAAAATAATTCATTAAATTTTATGAATTTAAAACGAGTAGTTGTTACAGGTCTGGGATCAGTAACGCCAATAGGCAACACTGTACAAGCATATTGGGAGTCGTTGGTTAATGGTGTTAGCGGTGCCGGACCTATAACACATTTTGATGCAAGTAAATTTAAAACTCAATTTGGTTGCGAGGTAAAAGATTTTGATCCTTTGCAATATCTTGATAGAAAAGAGGCTCGCAAGCTCGACTTGTATACCATTTACGGCATAGTAGCATCGCAAGAAGCTGTTGATATGTCGAATTTGCTAAACGACAACGTCGATTGCGACCGTGTTGGGGTTATTTGGGCATCCGGAATTGGTGGCATGAATACCATGTACAGTGAAGTTGAGGAATTTAACCGAGGAGACGGCACACCAAGATTTAACCCTCTGATGGTACCGAAAATGATTGCAGATATTGCAGCCGGTCAAATATCTATCAAGTACGGTTTCAGAGGACCTAACTACGCAACCGTGTCTGCCTGTGCATCATCGGCGCACGCCATGATTGATGCTTTTAATTATATCAGATTAGGTAAAGCAGATGCCTTCGTAACAGGTGGCTCCGAAGCTGCAATAAACATTCCAGGTATAGGAGGTTTTAACGCTATGCACGCAATCTCTACTCGCAATGATGATCCAAAAACAGCATCACGTCCTTTTGATAAAGACCGCGACGGTTTTGTTTTGGGAGAAGGTGCTGGAGCTTTAATTTTTGAAGAACTCGAACATGCATTAGCTCGTGGAGCCAAAATTTATTGCGAAGTTGTGGGAGCGGGCATGACTGCCGATGCTTACCATATTACTGCACCTCATCCCGAAGGAATTGGAGCTATTAGAGGTATGAAACTTGCCATTGAAGATGCAAACCTTAGCATTACAGATATTGACCATATTAACACTCACGGAACATCGACGCCACTTGGCGATATAGCTGAAATCACAGCTATTTCGAAATTATTTGGCGAACATAGTTCCAAGTTAGCCGTTAATTCAACAAAATCGATGACCGGACACCTATTAGGCGCTGCCGGTGCTATTGAAGCTATCGCATCTATTATGGCTATGCAAAACAGTATAGTTCCTCCTACTATCAACCACTTTACCGATGACCCCGAAATAAACCAAGACGTTAATATTGTTTACAATAAAGCGCTTAAAAAAGAACTAAACGTAGTTTTAAGCAACACATTCGGTTTTGGCGGTCATAATGCCTCGATTATTTTTAAAAAATTCGTAAAGTAATTGTTTCTACATAAATTACGCTTAATCAAGTACAATGCTCATAACAGAAGAATTTTTCTATTTGTTAAGAGCATTTTTGGTTTTTATCCGAAAAATATTAAGCTGTACAATATAGCGCTTAGACATAAGTCAAAGTCAATTGACGAACATAAAAATCACAAAATTACTAACGAACGCTTAGAGTTTCTCGGCGATTCCGTCATTAATTTAATTATTGCCGATTACCTCTTTAAAAGATATCCGTTGAAAGACGAGGGTTTTTTAACTGAAATGAGGTCGAGGCTGGTGTGCAGAAACAGACTAAACGAACTTTCAGATGACTTAGGTGTTTCGATTATTATAGACTCAGTTCGCCCCATACCCAACAATTGCTCCATCACGGGCAACGCTCTTGAAGCACTTATAGGTGCCATATATATTGACAAGGGTTATAATTTTACCTACAATATTGTTGTGAAGAAAATTATCCCCGATTATATTGATATCGAAGACGTTGAACAAACAGATACCAACTATAAAAAGCAAGTTATAAATTTTGCTCAAAAACATAATCTTGACATAGATTTCGTATTATGTCAAACTGATGCCAATATAGGGTTTGAAGTTGATGTTGTGATTGACGGTAACGCTGTTGGTCACGGAAGAGGCAGCTCTATTAAATTAGCCGAACAGGATGCCGCACACAACTCCATCGACTATATTGAAGAAAAAGAACAGTTGTACAGTTGCTGTGATAATTCTTAAAAACTTAAAACAAACTCAACCGTAAACTTGTCGAAATGTATTGGCAAGTAACCATTTAAGTATTTTTCGTAGTTAAGCCTTATTTCTCCCAAAAATTGTGTTGGAAAAAGCCCGAGATTAACACCTGCGGTTATTCTTTCGGCATTAATTGTTTCATACAGCTTTGAGCCCATATAGTCATACCTAATAAGCGGATTTATATATTTGAAAATCTTTGTATTTATGGGAAAATGGTATAAGGAATGAATATAAAATGCATCTTGATGTATTTTAGTAGCTGTGGTATCGTTGTAACTTCTTTCTAAGTATTCCATCTCAATTAAAAGTCTCTGCGATTTGTAGCGTAACTCGCCACCAACCATAAACAAATCTTGCTCAAAAATTGTATTTCCTTGATATAAGTTAGCCACAACTCTGAAATTTTTTAATGGCGTAACAAGCAATCGCATCGAATAATTTGGTTTAACTATCCACTCCGGATTGTTGCCACCTGTGCCGTTCATAATGCTGCCCCACAACTCTATAGGTATTTTACAATTAAACTTATACGAAGCCGCAAAGCCAATATCCCTTAGTCCATTATTAACGTATTTGGCAACAAAAGATCTGTTGGCAAACATGTTTTGCACAGGATTTCGCATATAATCGGAGCCAAATGGTACTTTGCGTTGTCCTAAATAAATATCCAAATTGGTTATAGGGGTAAATTTAATGTAAGCATCTAACATTTTAATTTTGCCTTCGTCAGATAAATCTACTTCAGCTCTGTACGATAGATACTTGTTCAAACTGCCTCTAGTTCCGAAACGAGCATTTCTGACCTCAAAACGCATTTTGCCGTTTTCGGTATTGATTTCCCACTTAGTTTTTAAACTGCCGATAAGCACAGCATCTGGAGGGTTTTCACCTTCTTCATAGTCTTCTTGCGAATATAAATTCGGTACGTTTACAACAAAAATAAATAATAAGGCTGCGATAAGTTTTTTCATAAAATTAAATGATGATTGGTGATGCGTGTTACGGGTTACGGGTTGTCCCGAAGTTTCGGGACGGGGTGCGGGGTAGTTTTGAGTCGGGAGTTACGAGTTCTGAGTCTCGAAATTCCGGACTCATAACTCAAAACTTCAAACTTATGTCTTTTACTCAGGTACATTTGTTTCATAGAATTATTTTTTGCTGAACAAGTTTGGAAATTCCGAAAGAAAAGAATATTTCTTATAATTGTAGTCTATTTTACAAGAAAAAGTATCAATGCCGTTGGTAATAACGAAATAGTCTGCCGAAAGAGCAAGGTTATATCTTGCCGCTTGGTCGAAGGTATCTTCGGTAATTTCAATATCGGGAGCTTTACATTCGGCGAGTAGCAAGGCTTTAGCATTTCTGTTAAATACAACCACATCAAAACGTTTGAGCATGTTGCCAACTTTTATCTGTTTCTCAACACCTATAAGGCTTTGCGGGTAATTACAGTTAAAAATAAAATAGTGTATCAAATTCTGCCTAACCCACTCCTCGGGAGTTAGTTTTACGTTTTTTTTCCTAATTATATCGTAGATATAGTCGCCTTTTGCATCGCGAGTGATTGTAAAATCGTACTTAGGAAAATTAAGTTCTTGCATTTTAAAGTTTGTATTTAATTTATTAAAATAATAATGTATTATCTTTGCACTTAAGCCGACTAAACTATTATTACGAACCACAAAAATAATAATTATGGATACAAAACAAAAAATTGTTGAAAACTGGCTTCCAAGATATACCGGAACAAGCGTTGAGGAGTTTGGCGAGTACGTTCTGCTAGTAAATTTTTCCGATTATCTGCAAACCTTTGCCGATATAAACTCTGTAGAAATAAATGGTCTTGACAAAAGCATGCCCAGTGCTACAAAAGACAACATAACAATGGTCAACTTTGGTATGGGCAGTGCCAATGCCGCAACTATTATGGATTTGCTTAGTGCTGCAAAACCTAAAGCCGTGCTGTTTTTGGGTAAGTGTGGAGGAATAAAACATATAAACCGATTAGGCGACTTAATCCTACCAATTGCTGCTATTAGAGGCGATGGAACTTCAGACGATTATTTTCCGCCCGAAATTCCGGCTTTGCCGGCATTTAATTTGCAGAAAGCTATTTCTACTACCATTCGCGATTTTGGGCATGACTATTACACCGGAACCGTGTATACCACAAACCGCCGCGTTTGGGAACACGACGAAGATTTTAAACAATACTTAGTAGCTACAAGAGCTATGGGCGTTGATATGGAGACTGCGACTATTTTTATTGTGGGTTTTGCAAATAATATATCTACTGGTGCTTTGCTTTTGGTTACCGACCAACCAATGATTTCTAGCGGCGTTAAAACCGAAGAAAGCGATAAACTTGTTACACAAAAATATATGGAATTGCACGTTTCGTTGGGTATAGAATCATTGAAACAGTTAATAGAAAAACGTATAACCGTCAAGCACCTTAAGTTTTAATTATGAAATATTCCATCGACTCAATAAAAAACAATATAAATAAGAAAATATATTCGCCGTTGTATTTGATATACGGCGACGAACCTTTTTTTATTGATGAAGTTTCGGAACTCATGATTAATAACATTTTAACCGAAGACGAAAAGGATTTTAACCAACATATATTTTACGGTAAAGACAGCAATATTATTGATATTTTAGGCACTTGCAAACAATACCCAATGATGGGAGATAAACAGTTTGTTATTCTAAAAGAAGGTCAAGATATTGACCTGAAAAAAGACGAAAATGTTAAGCATCTGACAGCCTATACCGAAAATCCTCAACCGTCGACAATATTTGCAATGTGCTTTAAATACAAAAAGCCACCGGCTAAAATTGTCAAAATTTTTGAAAACAACGAGAATGCCGTTTGCTGCGAGGTAAAGAAAATGTACGACAACCAAATTCCCCAATGGCTTAACAACAGAGTTGCTCAAAAAGGATACAAAATCAATAATAAGGCTGTAAACTTGATTGTAGAATTTGTTGGTAACGACCTCGAAAAAATTGAAAACGAGATAGATAAACTCATTATTAACATTGATAGCAAAGAAGTTATTAACGAAAAGCATATCGAAAAATATATCGGAATTAGCAAAGACTTTAATGTTTTTGAACTTATAAGTGCTCTTTCGCTAAAAAATGTTTATAAAGCCAATCTGATTGCCATACACTTCGATAAAAATCCGAACGAAAATCCTATTTTCAAAACCTTGCCAATGCTCTTTGCACACTTTAACAAGTTGCTTTTGGCTCACTCGCTTCCAAACAAGTCGGAAAAGGAAATTGTAAGTAAGTTTAAACTAAACTATTACAATAAAAACGAGTTTTTTGTTGCAATGAGAAATTATCCTCTAAAGAAAACGGTTCGTATAATAAGCTATATTCGCGAATGTGCAACAAAAGCTCTTGGTGTTGAAAATAATACTGCAACACATGGCGAACTTTTAAAAGAACTGATTTTTAAAATATTGCACTAACAATTACTAATGTTGCGCTATTTTGCAGTTATGTTATTAAACATCTTTGATTTATATCCGATTTGATATTGAATATGTTTGTTGTTTGACAAAATCTATTAACTTTGCCCTATACATTTTAAAAAACTATCTACAATGAAATCAAAAATAATAAAAACAATAGTCCAATACATTTTGTTGTTTTTAGGATTAACAACATTATTTTTGTTAATAAATATATTGTCCTCTTCTATGCCGAGCGATAATATTAAACGCAACTTAAGCAAAAATCTTGATTTTTACATTTCTTTAAAGGACTACGGGAAACCTTTTGCAGACGACCACGCACAAGTATTTGATTATAACAGCGAAGCATTAATACTTAATATTGCTTGCTCGGTAGATAATACAAAGCCTTTTCAATCAGCTTTATTGGGAAGTTATTATTCTGAGCACAACGACGAACCTAAATTTTCGTACATAAAAAAATCTATTTCGGGCGAAGGCAAGATTTACGAAAATATTAATTATCCCAGATATTGGCACGGAGCATCTTTTATTTACAGGTTCTTCCTAAATTTTTTCGATTACGCTTCGTTACGCTTATTTCTGTTTTTCGTAACTTCAGTACTGGTTTTTACGACAGTTATACTACAATACAAAAGAACGAACTTTCAATTCGCCTTGGCTACGATGTTAGGCTTAATATTGGTTAATTTCGTGTTTATGCAGTATTTAATTCAATATTCGTCAGCTTTAATTATTGCATTAATAGCGAGTATTATCATTCTGTCGATGAAAAAACCCAACAATAAGCAATTGGGGATTTTCTTTTTTATAACCGGTGCTGTAACTGTATATATTGACTTGCTGACAGCACCTGTAATCACATTAGGTTTGCCATTGCTGATTTACATTAGCATTCAACAATTTGAAAATAAATTTTCGCTCAAAAAACAACTACGCGAGATAGTTTTATTTTCGTTCTTATGGGCTGTGGCTTATGCCTCTATTTGGATTGTCAAATGGGTTTTAGTTGATATCTTCACCGATTTCAATATTATCACTTCCGTAACCAATCAAGTTAAGTACAGAAGCGGTTTTGATAGAGGAGCAAATTTATTTGGAGGAATAGTAAAAAACATAAACAACATTAATTTGGTGTTGTTTTTAATAACAATATGCGTTTTCTTGTTAATAAACGTCAGACCTAACTGCACAAAAAATATTAAAAAACTAATTCCTTACCTGTTAGTTTGCACTTATCCCTTTCTATGGATTTTTGCTTTAAACGAGCATTCGTACTCTCACGATTGGTTCGTGTACAGAACACTGTTAATTACAATTACCGGTTTGCTTATGGCTATTGCTACGCTCAGATTGAAGAAGGTGAAGAATAAGCACTAATATTTCATCGATGTAATATAGCTATTGGCTGTTAGCTGTTGGCGGTACGGGTTGCGGGTTAGTTTCGAGTATCGAGTATTGTCCCGAAAATTCGGGATCAACTCCTGACTCATAACTCTCCCGAAACTTCGGGACAGAACTTCGGACTTCCAACCACTCATCACCCACCACTAACCACAAAAAAGCTAAAAGCCAAAGACAATTATTACAAAATAAGCCTACTTAACAACAACTTGCCTGCTCGAAACCAAATAGCCTTTATACATCAGGGAAACTATATAAACTCCTTTGTTGAAACAGCTCACGTCAAGTGTTGTACCGTTGGTAAATACGGGAGTTTCTATTAATACATTCCCTTTTATATCGGTTAATTGTATTTTATCAGCATTTGTATAATCCCATTGTACGTTGAGCAACGAACTTGCCGGATTTGGAAACACGTGAAAATTTCCGTCGGCGTATTGTTTTTCAACACCTGTGCCGCTGTATATTTCGCAATCTGTAGTTGTGCCTGTTTCTATATGTCCCTGCGGTATAAGCTCACGCCCTTTAAATCCTTCAAAATCAGGAGCATATCTTACAGCCTTAAAAACAATATTTAATTGAGGCTGCTCATACTGAGGTGTAATACCGTTCATCCCAACAGGATTTATGTACTGCCAAACAATATTGCCGTCGTAATCAACTTCAAAAATCCTTCCTGACATGCCTTCACAAATAAGAGTATTATTATTGGGAAGTCGACTTGATCCAGAAATAAGCGAAGAATAAAAATCGGTTGGATTTTCAGCTTTATAAGTCCAATGCACATCAGCTGGAGCGTAAGCTGCATTCTCAAACAAATAATTACCGTCGTCAAGCAAGGGTGGGTCTATAACAACAACAGAAGAATAATCAAGACCATAAGGTATACCTGCTCTATTGTTAAAAACCATTAGCATACCTTCATCCATATGCCCTTGGGCTATCCAAACAGCATCATGTTGCAAAAATAATTTTTGATCACTTTCGGTGCCTCTTTTATATACCATAGGATTTCCCCAACGATAAAGTAAGTCCCCACCCTTTCCGCATTTACCGCCTGTACTCGAAGCTGCTTCTTCAGTTGTCGTAGAGTGGTCTATTATCCATATTTCGCCAAATTGGTGTACGCTAAGAGCTATTTGGTCTAATTCGGCATTATAATCAATACTGTTAATATGGAGCCAATCGACGGATGCTTTCTCAGCCAAATAGTTTATATCAATTAGTTGCGGATTGTCTTCAACAACACCATAGTTATCAATGCTGGGGTCAACATCTTGAATTAAATGATCCCATACTTTCCATTCCCAAACTATAATACCGCCTCCATTTTCGTAGTCGGGTTGTATTTCTACAACATTTTCTGACCAAATCTCATTTTGGGCGTTGACCCTACCTACCTGAGTGAGCTCTTCGAGGGTGTGATACTCCCATACAATAGCCAAAATGTTCCCATTTGGTAGCCATTTTACATCGTGATGCTGACAAAAAATATCATCTGAGATAGAGTATTCCCAAATTAATTCTCCTTCCCAATTAAAAACTTCTAACGTACCACCCATTGTTCCTCCATTAAAAGCCGGATTGTTTGAAGCCACTTCTCTAAGCAAATTACCGTCGGCATTGAGATATGCCATAATAATTATGTCCCTCTGCGATTCCCACTTGTTTACCACTTCGCCACAATTATCTATTAAGTATGTTGTGTTGTGTAAATATGGGGTTACAAGAGTATAACCATTAAATGCCTCAGGAGTATTTAAAAATATTCCTACGGTTTGTTCCTGCGACACAGCTGCTTGTGTAATAAACGCAGCTATAAATACTAAAATTAACTTTATTGTTTTCATGAGTAAAAATTTTTTATTAAAACGTATGTGCTTTTTTATAAGATACTTAGATTATAAATTCAAATTCAGTTTTCGTTGTACAGTTATTTACTACAAAAATACAACTTACTTACATAACAACAACTTGCTCGCTCGAAACTAAATTACCCTTATACAACAGAGAAACTATGTATATTCCCTCGCTAAAACAACTCACGTCGATTACCATGCTGTTGGTATATGTCGGAGTTTCTACTAGTAAATTTCCATTTATATCGGTTAATTGTATTTTATCAACATTTGTATAATCCCATTGCACATTGAGCAACGAACTTGCAGGATTGGGGAATACGTCAAAATCACCATTGACGTAAAATCTTTCAACGTTAATATTAGTACCTTCGTAAATTTCGCACTCAACAAATGTGCCTGGCTCTATGTGCCCTTGTGGTATTAGCTCACGTCCCACAAATCCTTCAAAATCCGGAGCATATCTCTCTACTTTAAAAACAAGATTTAGTTGAGGTTGAGCGTACTGGGGTGTAATACCATTCATCCCAATAGGATTTATGTACTGCCAAACAATATTGCCGTCGTAATCAACTTCAAAAAGTCTTCCTGTTCTGCCTTCGCATATAAGGGTATTGTTATTGGGAAGTCGGTTTGAACCGGAAATATTAGATGAATAAAAATCGGTTGGATTTTCGGCTACATAAGTCCAATGTAGTTCGGCTGGGGCGTACGCTGCATTCTCAAATAAATAATTGCCGTCGTCTAACAAAGGTGGGTTAATAACGTCAACAGAAGAATAGTCGAGACCGTAAGGGGAGCCTGCTCTATTATTGTAAACCATAATCATACCTTCATCCAATTGCCCATCGGGTATCCAAACAGCGTCATGCTGCAAAAAGAATTTTTGATCATTTACGGTGCCTCTTTTATACGCCCTGGGATTTCCCCAACGATAAAGCAAGTCTCCACCCTTCCCACAATTGCCACCTGAGCTTGAAGCTGCTTCTTGAGTCGTTGTTGAGTGGTCAATTATCCATATTTCGCTCAAATTATGTGAGCTAACAACTATTTGGTCAAGCTCGGCATTGTAATCGACACTGTTAATATGAAGCCAATCGACAGAGTTTTCAATCTCTCCCAAATAGTTAATATCTACGCGCTGCGGATTGTCTTCAACAATACCGTAGTTGTCGAGATTAGGGTAGACATCTTGGATTAAATGATCCCATACTTTCCATTCCCAAACTATGGTACCTCCACCATTTTCGTAGTCGGGTTGTACCTCTACAATTTTCTCCGACCAAATCTCTCTTTGAGCGTTAACCCTGCCAGCCTGAATAAGCTCCTCTTTAGTATGATAATCCCATACTATAAACAAAAAGTTTCCATTAGGCAAACATTCAACATCGTGATGCCGACAATTAGTATCATTAGAGATAACGTATTCCCAAAGTAATTCTCCCTCCCAATTAAAAACTTCTATTGCTCCACTTGATCTTCCATGAAAAACAGAATTTTCTGTTGCCTTGCACCTAACCAAATTACCTTCGGGAGTTAAATATGATGCTAAACCCGGAGTAGCATCCGATTCCCACTTATTTACTACTTCGCCGCAATTATCTATCAAGTAAGTTGTGGTTCCGGCTAAAGGCGATAAAAGAGTATAGCCATTAAATGCTTCGGGAGTATTAAAAAATATTCCAACGGTTTGTTGCTGTGATATAGCTGCTTGTGTAACAAATACAGCTATAAATACAAAAATTAACTTTATTGTTTTCATGAGTAAAAATTTAAAAAGTACTAGTTTTTTTGGTCTTTTTTATCCTTGCTTTCTACATTTTACATAATATTCAGTTCATATATTCAGATTTAATATTTTTGTACAAATGTTTATTACAAAATTCAATTTACTTAACAATAACTTGCTTGCTCGAAACTAAATAGCCTTTGTAAAACAAAGAAAGTATATACATTCCCTCACTGAAGCAGCTAACATCAAGGACTGAACTATTGCTATATACAGGAGTTTCTATTAACAAATTTCCTTTCATATCGGTAATTTGTATTTTATCAACATTTGTATAATCCCACTGTACGTTAAGCAACGAACTTGCAGGATTTGGGAATACGTGAAGGTTCCCGTTTGCATACAATTTCTCAACATTGGTGCCACTGTATATTTCACACTCTACGGTTGTACCAGGTTCAACGTGTCCTTGCGGTATAAGCTGGCGTCCTATAAATCCCTCAAAATCTGGAGCGTATCTTTTAATTTTAAAAACAGTGTTTAATTGAGGTTGCTCGTACTGAGGTGTAATACCGTTGGTTCCGACAGGATTTATGTACTCCCAAACGATATTGCCGTCGTAGTCAACTTCGAAAAATCTTCCCGATCTGCCTGCACATATAAGAGTATTGTTATTGGGAAGTCGGCTTGCTCCTGAAATAAACTCGGAATAGAAATCGGTTGGATTTTCTGCCATATAAACCCAATGCGGTTCGGCTGGAGCGTAAGCTGCATCCTCAAACAAGTAATTACCGTCATCTAGCAAGGGTGGGTCAATAACATAAACAGCAGAATAATCGATGCCATAAGGAGTTCCTGCTCTATTGTTGTAAATCATAATCATACCTTCATCCATTTGCCCTTTTGGTATCCAGTTAGGGTCGTGTTGCAAAAACAGTTTTCGGTCACTTGCGGTACCTCTTTTATACGCCTGGGGATTTCCCCAACGATAAAGCAAGTCTCCACCTTTTCCACAATTACCACCTACGTTTGTAGCAGCTTCTTGAGTTGTTGTTGAGTGGTCAATTATCCATATTTCGCTAAATTGATGTACACTAATAGCTATTTGGTCTAATTCGGCATTATAATCTATACCGTTAAAGTGGAGCCAGTTGGAAGCAAGTGAATTTTCGCCCAAAAAGTTAATATCTATCCGTTGCGGATTGTCGGCAATAACACCGTAGTTGTCAATGTTGGGGTCAACATCTTGAATTAAATGATCCCATGCTTTCCATTCCCAAACTATGGTAGCGCCTCCATTTTCGTAATCGGGTTGTATCTCAACAATGGTTTCCGACCAAACATCATCTTGGGCGTCAACCCTGCCAGCCTGAATAGCCTCTTCGGCTGTTCGGTACTCCCATGCAATAGCTAAAATATTCCCGTTGGGCAAACATTTAATATCGTGATGTCGACAATTAAGACTATCTGAAATAAAGTATTCCCAAATTAATTCACCCTCCCAATTAAAAACTTCTATTCCTCCACCCCAGTTTCCATTAAAAACAGTATTTTCCGATGTTGTGGCTCTGACCAAATTGCCTTCGGGAGTTATATGTGCTATTCGACCCGGTCTTCGCTCCGATTCCCACTTGTGTACTATTTCGCCGCAATTATCTATTAAGTAAGTAGTAGTTCCGGCTAAAGGTGAGAAAAGAGTATAACCATTGAAAGACTCAGGAGTATTAAAAAATATTCCTACGGTCTGTTCTTGCGGTACAGCCGCCTGTGTGATGAGTGCAGCCAAAAATACTAGAATAAATTTTGTTTTTTTCATGTAAAATAATCTTTTATTGTTAATATGTTTTTGTTCTTTTTTTAAAAAGCCATCTTTAACTTCTACATTTTGCAAGATTTTTAGGTCACGGACTCTGTTTAATATTCGTTGAACGGCTATTTATTACAAAAATACAACTTACTTACATTATAACAACTTGCTTGCTCGAAACTAAATTGTCCTTATACAACAAGGAAACTAAATACAATCCTTCACTGAAACAACTCACATCAAGGTTTGCGCTGTTAGTATATGCAGGAGTTTCTATTAATAAATTCCCATTTATATCTGTAAATTGTATTTGATCAACATTTGTATAATTCCACTCAATGTTAAGCAACGAACTTGCAGGATTCGGGAACACGTAAAAATCACCGTCAGCGTACAATCTTTCAACGCTAATATTAGTACCTTCGTAAATTTCGCATTCAACAAATGTACCCGGTTCTATATACCCTTGCGGAATGAGTTCACGTCCTTCAAATCCTTCAAAATCTGGGGCATACCTATCTATTTTAAAAACAGGATTTACTTGAGGTTGAGAGTACTGAGGCGTAATACCGTTAATTCCTACAGGATTTACGTACTGCCAAACAATATTGCCATCGTAATCAACTTCAAAAAGCCTTCCCGACATGCCTTCGCAAATAAGAGTATTGTTGTTGGGAAGTCGGCGTGCTCCGGAAATAAGGTCGGAATAAAAATCGGTTGGATTATCAGCTACGTAAGTCCAATGCACTTCGGCTGGAGCGTAGGCTGCATTCTCGAATAAATAATTGCCGTCGTCTAACAAAGGGGGGTCAATAACATCAACCGAAGAGTAGTCGAGACCGTAAGGAGTCCCTGTTCGATTATTGAAAATCATAATCATACCTTCATCCATTTGCCCTTCAGGTATCCAACTGGCATCATGTTGCAAAAATAATTTTTGGTCATTTACAGTGCCTCTTTTATATGCTAGAGGATTACCCCAACGATAAAGCAAGTCGCCACCTTTTCCGCAATTGCCACCTGAACTTGAAGCTGCCTCTTCGGTTGTTGTTGAGTGGTCTATAATCCATATTTCGTGCAAATTATGTACGCTGATAACTATTTGATCCAATTCGACATTGTAATCTAGACTGTTGAAATGAAGCCAATCGACAGAGAATGGATCTTCTCCCAAATAGTTGATATCTATTCGTTGCGGATTATCTGCAACAACACCATAGTTATCAAGGCTTGGGTCAACATCTTGAATTAAATGATCCCAGGTTTTCCACTCCCAAACAATAGTACCGCCTCCATTTTCGTAGTCGGGTTGTACTTCTACAATTTTTTCCGACCAAATATCTCTTGGAACGTAAACTCTACCCATCTGAAGAGCCTCTTCGCGAGTACGATAATCCCACACTATAAGCAAAAAGTTCCCATTAGGCAAACGTACAATATCGTGGTGCTGACAATTAATGTTATTTGAGATAGAGTATTCCCAAATTCGTTCTCCCTCCCAATTAAAAACTTCCATTGCTCCACTCGATCTTCCGTGAAAAACAGTATTTTCCACCGACTTTCCTCTAATCAAATCGCCATCGGCTGTTAAATAAGCCTTAAGACCTGGAGTTCGATCCGATTCCCACTTGTGTACTACTTCACCGCAATTATCTATTAAGTAAGTTGTTGTTCCAGCTATTGGCGAGAAAAGAGTATAACCGTTAAATGACTCAGGAGTATTAAAAAATATTCCTACGGTTTGTTGTTGCGACATAACAGACTGTGTAACAATCGCAACAATAAATACTAATATTAACTTTATAGTTTTCATGAGTAAAAATTTTATTAATATTTTAGTTTTTTTGTTTCTTTTTTATTCTTGCTTTCTATATTTTATGTGATATTTAGTTCATATATTTAGATTTAATATTTTTTATACGGACGTTTGTCCCACAGTTCAACCTACTTAACAACAACTTGCTTGCTTGAAATAAAATAGCCTTTGTAAAACAAAGAAACTATATACAATCCCTCGCTGAAACAACTTACATCAAGCACTTTGCCGTTAGTATATGTTGGAGTTTCTATTAATAAATTTCCTTTTATATCGGAAAATTGTATTTTGTCAACATTTGCATAATCCCACTGTACGTTAAGCAACGAACTTGCAGGATTGGGGAAAACGTCAAAATCTCCATCGGTGTACAGTCCCTCAACATTAACTCCGTCGTAAATTTCGCATTCAACAGTTGTACCCGGCTCTATGTGCCCTTGCGGTATAAGTTCACGACCTTCAAATCCTTCGAAATCAGGAGCATATCTTTCTACTTTAAAAACAGCATTTATTTGAGGTTGACCGTACTGAGGTGTAATACCATTCATTCCTATGGGATTTATGTACTGCCAAACAGTGTTGCCTTCGTAATCAACTTCGAAAAGTCTTCCCGTCATACCTTCGCATATAAGAGTATTATTGTTAGGAAGGCGACGCGCTCCGGAAATAATATCGGAATAAAAATCGGTTGGATTTTCGGCTGTATAAGTCCAATACGGATCGGTTGGAGCATAAGCTGCATCTCCTAACTGGTAGTTACCATCGTCTAACAAAGGCGGGTCGATAACATCAACAGCGGAATAATCGAGACCGTAGGGAGTGCCTGCCTGATTGTCGTAAATCATAATCATGCCTTCATCCATTTGCCCTTGCGGTATCCAATTGGCATCGTGTGGCAAAAACAGTTGTTGGTCGCTTTCGGTGCCTCTTTTATATGCTAATGGATTTCCCCAACGATAAAGCAAATCGCCGCCCTTTCCACAATTACCGCCTGTACTTGAGGCAGCTTCTTCGGTTGTTGTTGAGTGGTCAACTATCCATATTTCGTGCAAATTGTGCACGGTAATAACTATTTGGTCTAATTCGGCATTATGATAGACACTGTTAAAGTGAAGCCAATCGGTAGCGGTTTCTACCTCTCCCAAATAATTAATATCTACGCGTTGCGGATTGTCTGCAACAACACCGTAATTGTCAAGGTTTGGATTGACATCCTGAATTAAGTGATCCCACGTTCTCCATTCCCAAACCACAGTTCCGGTTCCGTTTTCATAATCGGGCTGTATTTCTACGATTTTTTCCGACCAAATAGGGCTTTCTGCGTCAACCCTACCTGCCTGAATAACCTCTTCTAAGCTATGTAACTCCCAAACAACAGCCAAAATGTTCCCATTGGGCAAACATTCAATGTCGTGATGTTGACACTTAAAATTATCGGAAATAACGTATTCCCAAATCAAGTCTCCCTCCCAATTAAAAACCTCAATTGTTCCACCCCATCTTCCATTAAAAACCGTATTATACGATGCCGCTGCTCTAACCAATTTGCCATCAGCAGTTAAATATGCTTTAAGACCTGGGGTTCGTGTCGATTCCCACTTGTGTACTACTTCTCCGCAATTATCTATCAAGTAAGTAGTGGTACCCATTAAAGGCGAGAAAAGGGTGTAACCGTTAAATGCCTCTGGGGTATTAAAAAAAATTCCTACGGTTTGTTGCTGCGATATAGCTGTTTGTGTAGCAATAGCAATCAGAAATACCAAAACCAACTTTGTTTTTCTCATGAGTAAAAATTTTTTATGGATACATTAGTCTTTTTTTGTTATTGTTTACAAATGTTATTCCCAAAATACAGGTCAGTAGCTAGTGTACCTGCCGAGTAAATTGTTAATATCATCTAACATTTTTTTTACGTCTAAATACTTTTTTATATATCTATTTTTCTGTTCTTCGTCGTCTTCATTTTGCATTTGTTTCAGCAATTCTTGTACAACTTGATTAATACGTTTAGCTTTGTACGACAGTATGGTTTTGGGTACAAGTTTGTCTAAGACTTCACTTTCGGTGGCTAAATATATTTTCTTTTTTTCCCAATTGGGGCTGAAAGTATATTTATTTGCGACAATATCGATAACTGTTTGCGATATATCAGGATCTACATTGTGAGTCAATACTCGCGAATCGAAATCTTTTTTTGTTCCAATTAAATCGGAACAAATATTGATTATTTGATTATAATTTGAATTGGTAAACTCTACACCGTCGTTTTTTATGTCTCCGATAATATAATCGGCGACTTTTACTTTAACGGTTTTGTCTTCGTCGAATGCATTACTTATATCGATTTCTTCGTCACCGTACGTCAAAAGTAAACGAATAATTTCTTTCTCTTGTGTAGTTGAATCATAGACATCAAGCTTTCCTATTTGCGATTGCTGAATAGCGGGTGGTTCTAGTGAATATTCTTCGTGAGTCTGTCTTTGCTTAGATGTGTCGTAAAATTTTTTGTTAAGAGCCTTGTTAACTTCACTCATAACAACCCTGTCGTCGATTTGCATTTTTTCGGCAACAAGCTGAACGTAAGCAAGTCGGGTAAGTCTGTCGGGGATAACTGCTATGCTGTTAATGAACTCCTTCAGTAAACTTACTTTCTTTATAGGATCGTTTGCGTTCACGTCGGTCATCAGCAAATCCATTTTAAAAGCAATAAAATCTTGAATATTACTTTTTATGTATTCTTTAATTTCCTCATCTCTTTTGTTTTTAGCAAACGAGTCGGGGTCTTCGCCGTTGGGGAATAATAACACTTTTACGTTCAGTCCTTGTTCCAAAATCATATCAATACCTCTGAACGAAGCCTTTATACCTGCATCGTCACCATCGTACATAACGGTAACGTTTTGCGAATATCTTTTAATGAGTCTGATTTGGTCGGTGGTTAGCGATGTGCCCGAAGAAGCAACAACATTTTGAATACCCGACTGGTACATAGATAAAACATCGGTATAGCCTTCTACCAAATAACACATGTCGTTGGCAACAATAGCGTGTTTGGCTATATTTAAACCGTACAATGTACTGCTTTTGTTGTAGATGAGTGTTTCGGGCGAGTTTAAATATTTTGCCTGGTTTTTGTCGGTAGATAAAGTTCTGCCACCAAAGCCTATAACCTTCCCCGACTGATTGTATATTGGAAAAATAACTCTACCCCTAAACCTATCGAACATTTTATCGTTTTTTGATGTACTCAATCCCGATTTTTCGAGTACCTCTTTGCTATATCCGTTTTCTAGAGCTGCTTTGGTAAGCGCATCCCAGGCGTTGGGACTGTATCCTAATTCAAACTTTTCAATTACCGAATCGTTAAATCCTCTTTCTCTGAAGTACGAGAGTCCTACAGACTTGCCTTCGTCGGTTTCCCAAAGTTGTTTTTTGAAAAATTTTAAAGCAAATTCGGTAACAAGATAAATGCTTTCCTTTTCAGTTCTTTCGGCAATTTGTTGCTCGGTTTCTACAGTTTCTTCTATAGGAATACCGTATTTCTTTGCTAGATAGCGTAAGGCTTCGGGATAAGTGTATTTCTCGTGCTCCATAACAAAGCTGATAGGATTACCGGCTTTCCCACAACCAAAGCACTTGAAAATACCCTTTGAAGGCGAAACGAAAAAAGAAGGAGTTTTCTCATCGTGAAACGGACATAAGCCTGTTAAATTAGAACCGCTACGCTTTAAGGAAACAAAATCAGAAACAACCTCACTTATTTGGGCTGTATCTATAATCCTTTGTATGGTTTCTTGAGGTATCACTTTTTTGGCTCTATACTTTGCAAAGTAACAAAATAATAAACAAAGATTATGCTAATATTAACATAATTTAAACAAATATTATGCTTCCTATATCAATCGGTTGATAATTGCCTAATTCAACTAATTCCACTCCGGAATTTTTTATAAAATTTATAATTTTATTGTAATTGCTGAAATAGTTCAATTTGCCATTTGTAAACAACATATTGTTGCATATTCCGCATATTCCGCCAAAAAAACCGTTGGGAAACGACGATAGTTTAATACATTCGGGATTAACGAGAAGTACCTTATATCCGTAATTTAGCAGGGTTTTGTACATTCCCTCATCGCTGGTTATCCACATGTTGTTATTTAAAGCTATCGTTGTGCATCGAGCATAACCCTGATTGACGTGGATTTTAGTTAATCCGTGATTTTCGGCTATATTCAGAATAACATCATCGGTGATATTGAAGTTATGCAAAATTACTTGCGATGTGATAATAACATTGTAATGGGCAGTATTAGGGTAAGAGTTTTTCAAGATTTTGCTTCCGAAAATAAAGTTTACACCATTTTCTTTCAAAATATCGATATAGCTTTGGGGCGTATTAGGAGCAACGACTAATCCTTGAGGAGTATTGCAAAAAAATATGTCGGGATGATCGGAAATTGCAGGATACACCACGCCCTGCGTTTCAAACGGAATTACAATGCCGTAATTGCTTAAAACTTGGTATGCCGACTTGCTTATATTTTTGCTAACAATAATCAACATGATAGTCGAACATTTTGGTTAGTTTATCATCGCCTATAATTTTTACCTCGTTAAATCTCTTTAATAAGCTGATTTTGTTAACCGATTGGTGCCCAATTGCCGAATTTATCTGCTTTTGAGGTACGCTAATTATAATACTCTTACTTTCAGTTTTTAATTCTTCAAAAATATTTTCCCATACTTTTGAGTAAACCAAATCGCCGAATGCAGGATGATATGGTCCGGCAACAAATCCCGACCCGTCTTGCAAATCGGTAGAAGGATGCAATCCAATTCGAAGTATTTCGACATTGGCATCAACAAAAATCGGAACAATTTTAGCAGCCTGATTAACAGCCTGTTGTATGGTTAAAGCCTGATAAAGGTTTTGGTCGTACATGTTTTGCAGTTGCGTTCCGTGCAGCACCAAAGTTGGATATATTCTAGTATTTTTAGCTCCTAAACTTACAATAGTTTTAGCTGTATTTATAGCTTTTTCTTCAGTGTCACCAGGCAGTCCAACCATCATTTGAAGACCTAAATCGAAGCCATGCTTATTAATCAAGTTGGCAGCCTCAACTGTTGTTTCCGAGTTGTGCCCTCTTCCGCTTTTAGCTAAAACCTCATTATCAAATGATTGAGCTCCAAGTTCTATAGTCTTAACACCATGTCGTTTTAAAAAAATTAGTTTATCTTCACTAATATAGTCGGGTCTTGTAGAAATACGTACAGAATCAATTATTTTATTGTCGATATATGGCTTAACTTCTTGCAAATAATCTTTTTGCGTTTCAATATCTATACCTGTAAAGTTCCCGCCAAAAAAAGCTACTTCAATTTTTCTTCCATCTTCTTTAAACGATTGCAAATATTGCTCTATTCGAGGTTTTATTTCTTTGGTTTCAAGTGGTTTTACCCAACCCGAAATAGTATGTTGATTGCAAAAAATGCAACGGTTCGGACAGGCTAACTCAGGAACAAAGAAAGGAATAATCATAGCTTAAAAAAACCGGAGATTTATGATCCCCGGTGCAAGTAATGAGAATATTTGCACCGAAACCACCGTTTCAGTGCCACTTATTTTAGTTATACACTGCAAAGGTAAATATTTTGTACTTAATACAAAACTTTTAAACTATTTTCTTTGTTCTAATTTAATTATTAATTTTTTTTAAGCATTATTTATATATAATTGTTAAAATTATGCTTAATTTTGCAATTAAGAATGTAAATTATTTAATTTTTATAAACCAAACTATCATTAACAACAAGAAAACTATGAAAGTAAACAGAATTTTTTTAATCGCAATTTTATCCTTGTCCATATTAGGAACATCATGCGTTAGCAAGAAAAAATACACACAACAAATGGAAAGCCTTGAAACATTGGAACAACAATATTCAAAAAAACAATCTGATTTGAATGCGTGTATTACTGCCAGAGATAACTACATAAAGCAAATTGAAGACTTGAATAGGCTTTTGGCTGAAAAAGATAAAGAAACAGACAATTTGACAAAGGCTAATACTATGGTTTTAAACCAATTGGAAACTCTATCGGTGATTTCCAGTTCGCAAGCTGAAAGTATTAGACAATCAATGGAAAATATAGGAATGAAAGATGCTTATATCCAGAATTTGCAAATGTCTATAGCTAAAAAAGACTCTTTAAACATGGCTTTGGTAATGAATTTGAAGAGTGCTATAGGTAACCTCGACGATGAAGATGTAAACATTAAAGTTGACAAAGGCGTTATATACGTTGATATTTCGGACAAACTTTTATTTGCAAGCGGTAGCTACAAGATAACCGACCGAGCAAAAGAAGTTTTAGGCAAAGTTGCAAAAGTTCTAAAAAATCAACCTGATATTCATTTTATGGTTGAAGGTCATACCGACAACGTTCCGTATCCAAAACGCGAAGGTATATACGACAACTGGGATTTGAGTGTAAAACGTGCTACAACAGTAGTAAGATTGTTGCAAAATGAATACGGCATGGATCCATCACACATCACTGCAGCAGGTAGAGGCGAATATTCTCCTGTTGATACAAATGACACTGCTGAAGGTAGATCGAAAAATCGTAGAACACGTATAGTTATTCAACCCGAACTTGACCAGTTTTTCAAACTTCTTGAAACTCCTCAGCAAATGAAAAAATAACATATTGAAAAAATCAATAAAAAAAACCTTCATAAAATTAAATTATGAAGGTTTTTTTATTATTTATATTATAAAAATATTATCTTTGAAGTCTGAATTTAATAAAATTATTTATAAACTCAACTTACATAACCATGAAAAAATTATTACTTTCTTTAGCTATTGTCTTATTTGTTGCTTTTTCCGGCAAAGCACAGGTACTTTTGCAAGAAGATTTCTCATCCGGAACAATGCCACCAGAAGGTTGGATGATTTTCGGTATGCAAAGTAATTATATTAACTCTAATTCATGCCTTGCTGGTGGTACTGCCCCTGAAATGCACATTATCGGCACTCCTGCCTTTAACAGCAACATGCGTATTATTTCTCCCAGATTAAACACTACAGACTTGACAGAAATTATTATCAATTTCAAGCACTTTTTCGACCACGTTAGTGCTAACGCAACACCTTTTAAAATAAGCGTTGAGACTCGTAAAGCCAACAGCACTCCATGGCACGAAGTGTGGGCAAATAATGCTACACATGATGTTGGTCCCGAAGCAGTAACCATTGTTGTGGATAACAACGATGTTGGTTCTTCTACATTTCAATTTTGTATAAAAGTTGAAGGTTCAAGTGCAGCTATGGAATTATGGGCTATTGACGATATAGAGGTGTTTGTTCCACTCGAACTAGATGCTGCTGTCGCTTCCCTTAATCTGCCTACTCTTTTTACAGGGAATCAGCATATTAGCGGACAAGTTGTAAACCTAGGAAATACAAATATTAACTCTGTTAATGTAAACTATCAGGTTAATGAAACAGGAACTGTTTACTCAACTGCTATAGGTGGTCTAAACTTGAAAATTGGAGAATATGTCAATTATTCATTTTCCGATTCGCTAATCGCCGAACTTGGTCAACATCAGATAAAAGTTTGGATTTCGGAAGTAAACGGAAGCACTACAGGCGACGATAATCCGACAAACGATACCTTGACAAGAGACTATACCGTACCTGAATTCATTATGTACCAACGCCCACTTTTTGAAGAGTTTACAAGCAGTACTTGCGGTCCATGTGCAAGTTTCAACAATTCAACGATGAATCCGTTTGTAAACCAGCACGGTGACGAAATTTGTTTAATAAAATATCAAATGAGTTGGCCCGGTTCAGGCGACCCATATTATACCGCCGAAGGAGGTGTTAGAAGAAATTACTACGGTGTTAGCGGTGTGCCCAACTTATTTGCCAACGGGAAAACCTGTGCAACAAATGCCGGTGCAATGACCCAAGTGTTAAACACCTCAGCTCAAACTATGGTTTACCTAGATATACAATCGCAACACGAAATATCGGGAAATAATGTTTATATTGATTGTAATCTTAAAGCTATGCAAACGTACAGCGATTACGTTATGCATATTGCAATTATAGAAAATGAAACTACAGGCAACGTTGGAACTAACGGAGAAACTTCATTCCATAATGTAATGATGAAAATGGTTCCAAACGCTTCCGGAACAAACGTAACAATCCCTGCCAACCAAACTGTAAACTTTACACATAATATCAATATGTCATCTACTTTTGTTGAAGAAATGGACGACCTAAGCGTTGTTGTTTTCTTACAAAAAAATTCAACAAAAGATGTGGTAACCTCTGCATATTCAACCGAAACAGGCTCTATACTTAAATTTTATCCCGAAAAAGGTGCCACTGATGTTTCCGTATTCGATTCGGTAGTTATTACTTTCCATCAAGCTGTTAGAAATACAAACGGTTCGCAACTAAACAGCAACAACCTTCAAAACGTTATTACATTCAAAGAAACTAACAGCGGCGGAGAAGATGTTGACTTCACAGCCGAAATAAGTTCAGATAAAAAAACTATCACTATTTATCCTACATCAAGACTAAAATCGCTACAACAATACTACGTAAGAATTGATGAACTTGAAAATAATGCTGGTGTTAACACTCTTGCTACCTCCACAACTTTTACAACAGAATTTAATAATATTAGTGCCGAATATCAGACTATTGAAGTCGTTGAAATTTACCCAAATCCGGCTAGCAACCGAATTATCGTGAAATCGAAAGATATGAGCGAAATTAGTAAAATTCAACTGATAAACACCTTAGGACAAGTAATAAAATCAATAGATAATCCTAATAAAAACTCTGACATTGTCGCTTTTGATGTAACTGATGTTCCGTCAGGAGTGTACGTTGTTAAAGTTGTACGCAATAACAGATCATTGAGTTCAAAAGTTATTATTAAACACTAAAATCAATGATTTAAAAACAATATTCATAAAGAGCTGTCGTTAATATGACGGCTCTTTATGTAATTAACCTTAGCCGAAGATTATTAACTAATGAAGATTTACAACAAATGAACTACAAAAACTTTATCGCATTACTAGTAAGCATCGTATGTTTAAATGTAGGAGTTGCACAACAGTTGCAAAAAACCTACTTTTTTGAAACACCAACCATCGAAAACATAGACGAATTTCAGGTAATAAAATTTAACAACACATTGCTAACTGCTCCTTTGGGACAGCCGGTATTACCTTACCAGCAAGTAAAACTCCTTTTGCCTCCAAACACAATTGCAAGCAATATAGAACTCGTCTATGGTCCTGAAATCCAGGTAAACATAAGTAAACAAATATATCCGCAACAAAACGTTAGAACGTTCTCGGATAATGTAAGTTCTGAATTTGTCATGGACAACGAAATTTACAAGCAAAAAGGAATTTATCCTGCAGAAAAAACAGGAAAACTAATAAATTCGGTGTTTCACGGACACAATGTATTGCTTAGTTCGTTTACTCCTGTAAATTACAATCCTACCGAAGGAACTGCTACATACTACTCGTGGGTTAAGGTTGTAGTTGAAACAGAAACCGATAATAAGATAAACTTAATTTCGCAAAACGAAAGTAGAAAAGACCATGTAACTTCATTTGTCGATAATCCGAAACTTATTTCTGAATACAAATACACAAGAAAAAGCGGAAGCGACAACTACGACATGCTGATTGTAACAGGTGCCGACTATAAAGAACGCTTTGAAAACTTTATCCCAAATTATTCGAAACGTGGACTTGTAACCAGAGTAATAACTACTGATTCAATCAGCTCTTGTATGAGCGGACAAGATTTGCAAGAAAAAATACGTAATTTTATCATTCAAGAATACCAAAACTGCAATATAGAATTTGTCCTTTTAGGCGGCGATGTTGAAATAATACCACACAGAGGTTTCTATTGCTTTGTTGAGTCAGGTTTTGGATATAGCGATAGCAATATTCCTGCAGACCTGTACTATTCGGCTCTAGATGGCAATTGGAATACTAATGGCGACAACAAATGGGGCGAACCTGGCGAAGATGACCTATTGCCCGAAGTTTCGGTAGGCAGACTGCCTTTTAGCAATATGCAAGAACTTGATAACATGCTCTTTAAATCGCAAAAATATATTTTTGAACCCGTTGCAAACGAACACGACAAAGTGCTATTGGCTGGTGAATTTTTATATGATGACCCGCTTAGCTACGGAAGCGACTACCTTAATCTGCTTATAGGTTTGAGAGACGACAACGGATACACAAC
Organism: Lentimicrobiaceae bacterium; assembly: GCA_033809755.1. Classification (GTDB taxonomy): domain Bacteria; phylum Bacteroidota; class Bacteroidia; order Bacteroidales; family UBA4417; genus UBA4417. Next base: position 124,385 of record JAPXLB010000001.1, on the reverse strand, counting down.
AAACGGTATTCCCTTTTCGCACAGCATAGATTCGTTATACGACGAGTATGGTAGCTGGTCGGCAACAACAATTATTGAAAAAATTAACGAGGGTTATCCACTACTGTTTCACGTTGGACACGCCAATTCAAACTACGTTATGAAACTTTATACACACCAAATTACAAACGCAAATTTTTATAATGTAAATGGAATCACGCACAATTTCCCGTTAATCTATTCGCATGGCTGTATTTGCGGTGCTTTTGACGACAACGATTGTATAGGCGAAACAATGGTAAAAATAAATAATTTGGCAAGTGTATTTATAGGAAACTCTAGATACGGCTGGTTTAACGAAGGACAAACCGAAGGTCCGTCGGCTCACCTCAACAGAGAGTTTGTCAGCGCTTTATTTGGCAACAATATCAACAACGTTGGACAAGCTCATAAAGACTCAAAAACAGCAACGGCTCCTTGGGTAACAGCTCCCGGACAATGGGAACCAGGTGCACTCAGGTGGTGCTTCTATTGTTGTAACGTATTGGGAGATCCGGCTTTAGCGCTATACACTGATATCCCAAGAAATATTACCGTAACTTATCCCAATAATATCGCTTCTAACTCAACTTCTATGAACGTTTCTGTCAGCTCAAACGAAATCAGAACCGATAATATAACTTGCGTTGTTATGATTAACGACACCATTATTGGTAAGGCTATTACAGACAACAACGGAAACGCAACTATTAATTTTAATGTTCCACTTTACGGTAATAGTGCTAAATTGTACGTTTCGGGACTTAATATCGTTCCTACCGAATACCCTATTACTATATCATCTTTAGGAACACAGTACAACGCTAAACTTAACTTTAGTATTTCGCCAAACCCTGCTACGCATAACGTTAGCATTATTCTAAATGAAGACAATGAAACCGTTAGCTACTCAATATACGATATGCAAGGCAAACTTGTTTTGAGCGACACATCTATCAGTAGTGACAAAATAAATATAAATGTTTCGCAATTTAAAGAAGGACTTTATATTGTTAAAGTTGTTGCAGGAGACAAATTGGGGTACAGCAAATTAGTCGTCAAATAGTTGTTTGGTATAGCTGAATGGTATTTAGTAGCATAATTTTTATATTTTTCTTCCTTCCCTTATTTTTGGCGTGTTATTATTTAACACCAAAAAAAGTAAGAAACTACACTCTAATCGTATTCAGTTTAATTTTTTACGCTTGGGGAGCGCCCTGGTTTGTGTTCTACCTTTTGGCATCAACATTAGCCAACCACTACATTGTTGTAGCGATGTACAACGCCAAATCGGTGAAAATAAAAAAATTATGGCTTGCAGCTTCAATTACCTTAACCATAGGTTTATTAGTTTACTTTAAATATGCCAACTTTATCGTTGAAAATATAAACTTTATCAGGCATTTGTTTGGAGAAATGCCTTTGGTATGGAAAAAGGTGATGCTACCTATAGGTATTTCGTTCTTTTCGTTCCAATCGGTTACTTACAGCGTTGATATTTACCGCAACCAAAATGTTCCTCAAAAACGTCCGCTCAATTATTTGCTATACATAATTCTGTTTCCGCCATTAATTGCCGGACCTATAATTCGCTACAACGAAATTGCTGACCAAATAACAAAACGTCGGGAAAACACCAGCGACTTTGTTCACGGTTTTATCCGATTTTGTATAGGATTAGGGCGAAAAGTCCTTATTGCCGACGTGTTAGGAACCGAAATTGATAAGGTTTTTGCTTCCGATTTTGCGGTACTCGATTCAACAACAGCTTGGATAACTATAATTGCCTACACACTACAACTTTACTTCGATTTTTCGGGTTACTCCGATATGGCTATAGGCATAGGTAGAATGATTGGCTTTAAATTTCCCGAAAACTTTAATAATCCTTATACCGCCGAAAGCGTTGCTAAATTCTGGCGAAAATGGCACATGACTTTCAGCGATTTTATGCGCGATTATCTGTATATCCCATTGGGCGGAAACAGAGTAAAAACTCAGGCACGGCTTTACTTTAACCTGTGGGTGGTCTTCTTCTTATCGGGTTTCTGGCACGGTGCAAGTTGGAACTTCGTTTTGTACGGTGCAACACACGGACTTTTTATGGTTATTGAGAGATTAGGATTTTATAAGGTTTTGAAAAAAGTGCCACGTGTGTTCAGAATAGCGTACACAATGATGGTTGTCATACTTGCTCGTGTGCTGTTCAGAATTGAAAAACTACCCGATGCAGTTGCCTTTTACAAAAGTTTGTTTAAATTTGAATTCGGAAGTATTACTTACGACTGGCATTTCTTGTTAATAATGCTGATTGGATATTTCTTCTCTTTTGTTACACTTTTTAAATGGGGACAAAAATGGGAACAACAAGTGTTTTATACCAACTACAACAATAAGCAAATGGCGATATATTTCCCAATTGCAGTTGTTTTGTTTATTTTATCAGTTGCATTTTTAACAGGTTCGGGCTTTAGTCCGTTTATTTACTTCAGGTTTTAAATTGTTTGTGATGAAGAAAAAATTTGTTTACATACTCTTGTCAATCATAATTTCAGCACTTATTAGTCTGCCTGCTATACAAATGTTTTTTCCGTTTGTAGAAGTTAAAAAACTTTACGGCGTTACAAACAAGCAAGAACTGCCCGAATTTGTGGTTAAAGACTGGATAAACTTTGAATATCAACCGAAATTATATCAATATTTGCTGGAAAATTACGGATTCAGACCTTGTTTTATCAGATGCTATAACCAATTTTTATTTTCAGCTTTCGGAAAATATAACACTAGCGTTATTACATACGGTAAAGATGGGCAATTGTACGAGCCATGGTTCATTGATACGTACTTCGGCAACGATTTTATTGGCGATAGCTTGGTAATAGAAAAAGTTAAGAGAATAAAGTCCGTTCAGTTAGAATTGGAAAAAAGAAACACAAAGCTAATGGTGGTTATTAATCCGGGCAAAGCCTCGTACTACCCTGAATATATTCCCGACCATAAAAAATCTGAAAAAAAACGCAACAATTACGAAGCTTTTAATCAATACCTAGCCGAATACAATGTTCCGTACATAGATTTTAATGGTCTGTTTATGAGCGCCAAAGATACTACAAAGTATCCGCTGTTTCCTAAAACCGGAACTCACTGGAGCGTGTACGGTGGAACGATGACACTCGATACTATTACACGTTTTATGCAAAATCTCGTTGGCAGAAAAATGACCGATGTTTCGTACACCAACATTACCGAAACAACCGAATTTACCGACCAGGATATAGACCTCGAAAATTTAATGAACCTGATATTTCCACTTGATAGAGGCACTACTGCAACTGTTGATATTGTTTACAAAAACGACTCTACAACTTACAAACCTTCGGTTATATGCATTAGCGATAGTTTTTATTGGATTTTGTTCGGACTACCCAAAAAAGAAGAAATATACAGTGATATTAAATATTGGTATTACCACAATGACGTTTACCCCGATATGTTTAAAAAACCTACATACGCCAAAGAATTAGACCTATACCAACAAATAGAAAACACCGACATCATTATGGTTATGGCTTGCACATCGACATTAAAAGATATAGGCTGGGGCTTCTTTGAAAGAGCTCACGACTCGCTTTGCAAACAGTAATTTAAACGCCAATAAAATGAATGTTAATAAATCAAAAAAAACAAATTACCCTTAGTATTTATAACTTCTTATTAATAATTTTGCTAACAAATAATAACACATAAACCTAAAATTACATACATATGAAAAGAATTTACGTATCGGTTATTCTAATTTTGTTTAGTATAACTGCATTGTACGCACAAGAAGCAGCTCGCCTGATGCGATTCCCGACAATACACAAAGGTCAGGTTGTTTTTTCCTACGCAGGCGATTTATACACAGTAAATGAAAACGGCGGTGTGGCTCGTCAGCTAACATCGCACGACGGCTACGAAATGTTTTCTAAATTTTCGCCCGACGGAAAGTACGTAGCCTTTACAGGTCAGTACGACGGCAATACCGAAGTATTTGTTATACCTGCTCAGGGCGGTGAACCAAAACGTCTTACACACACTGCAACGCTCGGCAGAGACGAAGTATCGGACAGAATGGGACCAAACAATATAGTTATGGCTTGGACTCCCGATAGCAAATACGTTATATATCGCTCTCGCAAAGCATCGTTCAACTCATTTGTCGGACAACTATACAAAGTGCCTGTCGAAGGTGGCATGAGCGAACAGCTACCGCTTGCTGCAGGCGGTTTTTGTTCATTTTCTCCCGACGGAACAAAATTAGCTTTTAACCAAGTTTTTAGAGAGTTCAGAACATGGAAATACTACCAAGGCGGCATGGCTGACGATGTTTGGATTTACGACTTTAACACAAACGAAGTATCGCAAATTACCAACAACGTCGCTCAAGACATTCAACCAATGTGGTATAACGATAAAATTTACTTCCTTTCCGATAGAGACAGAACTATGAACCTGTTTGCCTACGACACACAAACAAAACAAACAGAAAAGGTTACGCATTTTATGGATTACGACATAAAATTCCCCTCGCTTGGAGATGGCAAAATTATTTTTGAAAAAGGCGGATATCTGTTTACCCTTGATTTGACCAACAACGACATAAAGCAAATAAATATAAGAATTGCCGAAGATTTCATAGGTAGCAGAAGCAAGTACGTTGATGCATCAAAAAGCATTTACTCTTACGAAATATCGCCCAAAGGCGACTTTGCTCTATTCAGCTCACGTGGCGATGTTTATATTGTTCCGAAAGAAAAAGGCGTTACTTACAACATTACCAAATCTTCGGGTGCTCACGACAGAAACCCGAAATGGTCGCCTGATGGAAAATATATTGCATACATTTCTGATGTTTCAGGAGAATTTGAAATCTACATTCAAAGTACCGACCTATCGGCTGAACCTGTTAAAGTTACCGACAATGCCGACACCTACACTTTCAGTATTATGTGGTCGCCCGACAGCAAAAATATTTTATTCAACGACAAAAAGAACAGACTCAGAAGCGTTAACATCGATACTAAAAAAATAACCGAAATCAGCCAATCGGATATTTGGGAGTATAACTACTTCAATTGGTCGCCCGACAGCAAATGGGTTGTGTACAGCGAGCCTATGAAAAACGATATGAATAAAATTATTCTGTACAATATGCAGGATGCTAAAAAATACGACGTAACAAGAGGTTGGTACAATGCATCAAGCCCAGTATTCAGCTCCGATGGTAAATATCTGTTTTTTACTTCCGATAGAGATTTTAACCCTACATATAGCCGTACCGAATGGAATCACGCTTATAACAACATGAGCAAAATATATTTGGTAACTCTTAGCAAAGATACACCTTCGCCTTTTGCTCCAAAACTTCAAAATTTATCTGTTGACGACAGCAAAAAAGATGATAACGCAGATAAGAAGGACAGCAAAGCCGATAAAAAAGATAGCAAAGCCGACAAGAAAGAAGAAACAACTCCTGTTACAAAAATAGATACGGACGGCATTCAGGATAGAGTTATCAACCTACCGATTAACTCGGGATATTACTTCAACCTAACAAGCGTTGGCGATAATTTGTACTACCACCACTACGACAACAGCGGCGTTAGCTTAAAATTGTTCAATTTAGACAAAAACAAAGAAACCGACCTGAAATATAAAGGTGGATACGAAATATCTGCCGACGGCAAAAAAATGTTGGTATCGCAAAACGGCTACGCTATTATCGACCTTCCGCAAGGAGAAATTTCCGCTAAAGACAAATTAGACCTTTCGGGAATGAAAACTTGGGTTAATTTGAAAGAAGAATGGACTCAAATATACAACGAAGCATGGCGTCAGATGCGAGATTTCTTCTACGTAGAAAACATGCACGGCGTTGATTGGAAAGCCATAAACGAAAAATACGGTCAAATGCTGCCTTACGTCAATAATCGCCACGACTTAAACTACCTTATTGGCGAAATGATTGGCGAACTTAACGTAGGACACGCGTACATCAACGGTGGCGACCTTGCTAAACCCGAACGTATAAATATGGGACTGCTCGGTGCCAAAATAGAAAAAGATAAATCGGGATATTTCGTAATTAAAGAAATTTTGAAAGGCGAAAACTTTAGAGATTCGTATCGTTCGCCGTTTACCGAAATTGGCGTCAATGTCAACGAAGGCGATTACATTATTGCCATTAACGGCAAATCTTTAGTCGATGAACCAGATATTTACAAACTTCTTATAGGTCAAGCTAACAAGGTAGTTGAGCTAACTGTTAACAGCAAAGCCTCGGAAGAAGGAAGCAGAAAAGTGCTTGTTGAGCCCGTAAAAGACGAAGCAGACTTGTACTACTACACTTGGGTAGAAAAGAATAGAGAAAAAGTAGAAAAAGCAACCGACGGACAAGTTGGCTACATTCATATTCCCGATATGGGTCCTGATGGACTTAACGAGTTTTCTAAATATTTCTATCCTCAACTTGACAAAAAGGCTCTGATAATTGATGACAGAGGCAATGGTGGCGGAAATGTCAGCCCTATGATTATAGAACGCTTGAGCAGAGAAGTTACACGCGCTACTATGGCTCGCAACCGCAGAGTTCCGGAAAACGTACCGACAAAAATGATGTTAGGACCAAAAGTATTACTCATAAATCAATACTCGGCTTCCGACGGAGACTTATTCCCATACGCATTTAAAAAACACAAACTCGGAACAGTTATAGGTGTACGTAGCTGGGGCGGAGTCGTTGGTATTAGAGGAACACTACCGTTTATTGACGGCTGCGACTTGCGTAAACCCGAGTTTGCATCGTATTCCTCCGAAGAAAGTAAATACATTATCGAAGGTTACGGAGTTGATCCGGATATTGAAGTCAGAAACGATCCGTACAAAGAATTTATGGGCGAAGACCAACAGCTTGACAAAGCTATTGAAATTATTATGAGACAACTTAAGGACGCTAAAAAACTTCCTCCAATACCCGCCGACCCTGATAAATCGAAATAAACCAAATGTGATAAATTTTTCATATCTCAAATGGGGTAACAACGCTTAATGTTGTTACCCCGTTTTAATATTATTAGAGCATACTCCAAACCTTATAAAAAAATTTTTTATTAACTTTGTACACAAATGCACTATATATTCGATTATTATGTTAGTAAAGACCCATGGCTGTGCAATACAAGGCGTTAATGCAATACCTATTACCATTGAGGTAAACGTTGACCAAGGAATAAAATTCTACTTAGTAGGCTTGCCCGATAATGCCGTAAAAGAGAGTCAGCAACGGATAGAAGCCGCATTAAAAAACGTTGGTTACAGATTTCCGCGTCAGAAAATTACAATAAACTTAGCTCCGGCAGATATCAGAAAAGAAGGTTCGGCATACGACCTGCCAATAGCTATAGGACTTTTAGCTGCTTCGCATCAAATAGAAACAGATTTATTGGATAAATATATAATAATGGGTGAGTTGTCCTTAGATGGAAGTATTCAAAAAATAAAAGGAACGTTACCCATAGCAATTGAAGCAAGGAATAACAATTTTGAAGGTGTTATAGTGCCTGTTCAAAACGCCAAAGAAGCAGCTGTTGTCAACAACATAAAGGTATATGGCGTCAGCACAATAACGGAAGTTATACAAATATTAGAAAACAACTCTTCAATAGAACCTCTTTCGTGCAACATAGAAGAAGAGTTTTACGAAAACATTTCAAACTACGAATTCGATTTTTCAGATGTAAAAGGTCAGGAAAATATAAAACGTGCCTTGGAAATTGCCGCAGCAGGCGGACATAATGTAATATTGATAGGACCGCCCGGCTCAGGAAAAACAATGCTCGCAAAACGCATGCCTTCAATATTGCCACCATTAAGTATAGACGAAGCCATCGAAACTACAAAAATACACTCGGTTGCAGGCAAACTAAGCGACAACTCCAGTTTAATGACAACGCGACCTTTTATAAATCCACACCATACTATATCCGATGTTGCCCTCGTGGGTGGCGGTAGCAATCCGCAACCCGGAGAAATATCATTAGCAAACAACGGAGTTTTATTTTTAGACGAGCTACCAGAATTTAAACGCTCGGTTTTGGAGGTGCTACGACAACCGCTTGAAGAAAGAAGTATAACCATTTCGCGTTCAAAATTTTCGGTAACTTATCCTGCAAGTTTTATGCTGATTTCTGCAATGAACCCTTGTCCTTGCGGATTTTACAATCACCCTGAAAAAGAATGCGTGTGTGCACCTGGAATGGTTCAAAAATATTTGAACAAAATTAGCGGACCATTGCTTGATAGAATTGATATTCACGTTGAAGTTGTGCCTGTTCCGTTTTCGGAATTGAGCAGTAAAGTTGAAGGCGAGAAAAGTGCCGACATCAGAAAAAGAATTATTAAAGCTCGCGAAATTCAGGAAAAACGCTTCGCAAATAATGATAATATATTTTGTAATGCACAAATGTCTAGCAGTCTGCTACGAAAAATTGTTGTTATAGACGAAGATGGAGACAGACTTCTGAAAAATGCTATGGAAAAATTAAACCTTTCGGCAAGAGCATACGACAGGATCTTGAAAGTCTCACGTACCATAGCCGACCTTGCCGATTCTAAAGACGTACTTATTGAGCATTTAGCCGAAGCTATACAATATCGTAGCTTAGACCGCGAAAGTTGGGGAAGTTGAGTTGGTGTTGCGGGGTACGGGGTGCATGCAATGAACAATGAGCCCCGAAACTTCGGGGTCAATTGCCGTTAGCCTTTAGCTCATAACCATTGGCTAATGAAGCTAATAGCTAACCTCGAAGTTTCGGTAGTGCGTGGTTTAATGGATAAATTAAGTAAAAAAAGGTGCGTTAGCACCGAACAATTTATAGCATAAATTGTTATTATTACGTCAAAGGTGCGTAGCACCGAACTATCAGCTCGCTCGCTTTTGCAAAGCGAGCGGGGATTATAAGAGGTGATTTTGATAAGGAATATAACAGAGATGATATTTTGTCCAAAGAGTTTAAAATACAATGGGATTGGCTCTTTTCTTTAAAAGCCAATCCCAAGGCCGGGGTAGAGGGGTGATGTTCCCCTCATCCGATGCAAAAATACAAATATTTTATTAATATGCAAACTTTTCAACAACAACTCGCTCGCTTTTACAAAGCGAGCTTAGATTAATAATTGATAATTGCTAATTGCCATAAGCCAACAGCTAACAGCCAAAAGCCAATGGCTAATGGCTAACAGCTAATAGCCAATACTAACCTTTTAACCTCAGTTACGGAAATATTTTTCATGCACCTGAAATGCTTTCGGGGGCAATGGTTTTTCCCCATTTGAGTGCAAGGACGACAAGGTTCGTCAACTTCGGCAATGCGAGATTTATCGCCGTAAGGGTAAAAACCTAATTCTTTGCTTGTTGGTCCGAAAATACCTACAACCGGTGTTTTAACCGACTGTGCCATATGAAGCAAACCTGTGTCGTTACTGACAAGAACCTTGCAAAAAGAAAGCACCGCCGCCGACTGCCCAATTGAAAAAATTCCGCTTGCGTTTAATACCTTTCCGTTTATTTTGCCTGCAATGTGTTCGCATAATTCTTTTTCGCCTTTGCCTCCCATCAAAACCACACAGTCGAATTTGTGAGTCAATAAATCGTTGGCTAACTCTATATAATATTCGGGCAACCATCTTTTGTTATCCCAATATGCACCCGGAGCCAATGCCAAACAACGACTTTGCGAAGCTCCGTTTTCTTCAAACCATTTGCTTACCTTATCAATATTGCTTTTGCTCGGAAACATTTCGGTTCCCAAACCATCGTATTTTACGCCCAATTTTTCAATTGCCTTAAAATATCTTTGGTAAACAGGTACAACTGCCTTGCCATACAAATTGATTTTAAACTTAATAAGCATAAATCTTTTTACAACATGCTTTGAATATTTCCATTTGTGCTTGGCAGGAACTTTTAATCGGAGTGTTAAGCTGCGTATATTCTTCTGAATATCAATAATATGAGTATAATTATTGTTTTTTAGTTCCGAAATAAGGTTTTTTAATTCGTTTTTATTGTCGGAATTATAGAAAAACAAATTATTTATGTGCGGATTGCCTTCTAAGACTTCGGCAAATTGTTTTTTAACCACAAAATCTATAATACAATCGGGATAAGCCCTTCTTAAACAGCGGACAAGAGCCGTTGTAAGAATAACATCGCCCATAGAACTAAACCTTATTATCAGAAAACGATTTTGCACTATTTCTGTATTAAATTTACTTTTGTAAAAGTAATATTATTTTAAAACTTTGTAATAATTAATTGCAAAACAGATAATGCGTTTTTTTGAAGTAAAAAAATTACCTTTGCAAAAACAGTTTCTTTGATGGAAAATATTTTGAAAAACGATAAGGTTACGTACCTAACACCCGCAGAAGAAAAAATTATGTTTGCGCTGTGGCATCTTAAAAATGCCGCCGTAAATGACATATTACCTTTCTACTCTGAGCCAAAACCGGCGTACACAACCGTATCGACTTTAATCAGAATATTGGAAAAGAAAAAAATTGTTTCGCATCAAAAAGAAGGTAAAACTCATATTTATTTTCCGCTAATTGATAAAAACGATTACATAATTTCAAAAATCAATAATATTATTAATAACAACTTCGACGAATCTGTCGATGATTTTCTGAATTTCTTGACGAAATCGGGAATATTACCACAAAAAGCAATAGACAATTTGTGTGAAGAATATTCGACGAAGAAACCGAAACCAAAAAAGAAGAAGAAAAAGAAAAAAAAGAAATAAACAAATGAAAGAAACAGTAGTATCGGGCATCAGACCCACAGGCAACTTACATCTGGGAAATTACTTCGGAGCAATGAAGAATTTTGTTGAAATGCAAAATGCAAACAATTGTTACTTTTTTATTGCCGATTATCATTCGCTTACAACTCACCCAACTCCATCAGACCTACACGGAAACGTAAAACAAGTGCTAGCCGAATATTTGGCTTGCGGTTTAGATCCCGAAAAATCGACCATATACCTACAAAGCGACTTACCCGAAACTGCCGAGTTGTACCTGTTTTTAAACATGATTGCCTATATGGGCGAGCTTGAACGCTGCACTTCATTTAAAGATAAAATCAGACAAAACCCCGACAATATTAATGCCGGATTGCTCACTTACCCTACGCTTATGGCTGCCGATATTATAATTCATAACGCTCATAAAGTCCCTGTAGGAAAAGACCAAGAACAGCATTTGGAAATGACACGCACTTTTGCCAACAGGTTTAACCGACTATACAATGTTGAATATTTTCGCGAGCCCATCGCTTATAATTTTGGCAAGCAGTTAGTTAAAGTTCCCGGATTGGACGGCAGCACAAAAATGGGTAAAAGCGAAGGCGAAGGCAATGCAATATTTTTGTTCGACGAGCCCGAAGTTATACGCAAAAAAATAATGAGAGCCGTTACCGATGCAGGTCCTACAATGCCTAATCAGGAAAAACCTCAGCCAATAGAAAATATCTTCAATCTGATGAAACTTTTATCCGACGAAAGTACCTATCAGCACTTTAACGATGCATACAACAATTGCTCAATCAGGTACGGAGATATGAAAAAGCAACTTGCCGAAGACACTATTAAATTTACAACTCCTTTCAGAGATGAAATTAACGAGTACTTAAGCGATAACGATTATTTGAAAAAAGTCGCTCAAATGGGAAAAGAAAAAGCCCACCAAAGTGCAAGTAAAACAATAAAAGACGTGAGAGAAATTATAGGTTTCAAGGATTTTTAATTGTCGCTTTTAACCAACATCAAAAAATCATCTTCTAAGTAAAGATAGCCGTATTCGTACACAAAAAAGTACGTTCCTTTTTTGGTGATAAGATTGTGCGTAAAATAGTTGAAATTAAATCCCTTGTCGGCTAGTTTTTGTTTCGTAATGGTTTTGGTTTTGCCGTCGCCGACCAAACTTGCGAGCATACGTCTATTCCTTCGTAAAATATTATTAATGTTTCTTACTAAATTTGTAGTATCTCTGTTAAGTCTATTGTTGTAATTATTTCGGCATAAATCGGAACAAAACTTCTTGTCACGCCTTCCAACGAGCGTTTCGCCACAATCTAAGCACTTTTTCACAGAATCAGTCATAACAGCATAAGCAAATCAAGCTAAATATTTTTTAAAAGGGACAGCATTCCATTTCTCTTGCTCTACTTCCGCTACTACCGTAGCTTGGAGTCGCACTTCTACCCATGCCCGAGAAGAAACTAAATTGGTCGAACTCATAAACCAATGATATTTCGTGAGCATTTTTGCCCGCTTCTTTTAAGTCGCTGGTTATCATGTCGTACGAATACATAATTCTCAAACGCGAATCGTCGCTGAACGGAACGTTAACGCCCACGCTAAAAATAACATCATTAGTTTTGAAAATATTAACGTTCTGATTGCGAAACCACGCTCCCAAATAAATTGACGACTTAAAAATATTGAGACCTACAGTATAAGTTGAAAAATCTTTTTGTTTTTCGTAGATAAACGCCGGATTTAATTTAAAATTACTATAAGATGAACTCGCTCTGTACGTGGAAACTCGCCCTTGATTAATATCAACAACCACATCGGTAGTTAGTACTAACTTATTAGGCAAATTGCTGGCTGCCAAGCCTACAAACGACTGATTGGGTTGAAATACGTGCTGTACGGCAGCGCCAACGGTAACCTGAACATTGGCTGCATATCCATCGGTATTAACATATCTGTAAACGCCGCCAACACCAAAATCGGGATACATTACTTTATTTGTTTCGGGTCGCTCAAAAGCAGTTGGATAAATTCTGCCAAAACGCGGATTGAGCTCATCTCCAAAAACCATATCATCCCAATTAATCATATGTTGCGAAAACGAAACCAAAATTCCAACTTGTGCAACCATGTTATTATAAATAGGAACACGAGCTGCCGTACCAAGTCCGATGTTGGTGGTTTTTATCATTCCTATACCGGCTTGATCGCTATTTACAACTAAGCCAAAACCTCCGCTACCCGGAATTGCTCGTTCGGCAAAATCGGCTGTAAAGCTAAGTGTTTTGTAAGGAACGGTTAAACCTGTCCACTGAGTACGATAGTTAGCCCTTGCACGCATCCCGGGATTTAATCCTATGTAGCCGGGATTACTGTATACAGGATTGTTGTAAAATTGCGAAAAAATAGGATCTTGAGCATTCAAAGATGTTGAAATCGCTACAGTAAATGATAGTACAAACACTACTGCCAAACTTGTTTTAGAAATTAATTTTGCCATTACAAATACGATTTAATTGTATCATAAACTAATTAGAGAGCATAAAAGTACAAAATTTTTAATATCGCCACCAAATTTAATAAATATTTATTAAAACAATATTGCTATATTTGTACTTTTGTAGTGTAAAAGTAAAAATTATGCGAGAATTATTATTAAATATTTTAAATTTAATTGATCTAACCACCTTAGAAGGTACCGATAACAAGTCGCGAATCAACGATTTGTGCGAACAAGCCATTTCTTTCAAAAAGGACAACTTAGTATATCCGGCTGCAGTCTGCGTTTATCCACTATTTGTTAGACAGGCTAAGAAAATTTTAAGAAATACTCCGATACGTGTTGCCTGTGTCGCAGGTGGCTTCCCTTCGGGACAGATGCCATTAAATTTGCGACTCAAAGAAGTTAGGTATGCCATTAAAAAAGGTGCCGACGAAGTTGATATGGTTATTTCAAGAGGTAAATTTTTGGAAGGTGATTTTAATTTCATTAGAAAAGAAATTTCGAAAACAAAACGTATTTGCAGAGATAAACACCTAAAAGTTATTTTAGAAACCGGTGAACTCAAAACCGCCGAAAATATAAGATTGGCTTCAACTATCGCCATAGAATCGGGAGCTGATTTTATTAAAACCTCAACAGGTAAAATTAGTCCTGCCGCTACATTAGAAGCCGCAGAAATCATGCTTGATGTTATTAAAAAGCATTATGACGAAACAGGCGTAATGATAGGTTTTAAACCTGCCGGCGGAATATCAGAAGTTGAAGATGCTATTGCCTACTACAACTTGGTAGATAAAATATTGGGAAAAGCTTGGCTCAACAATAGATATTTTAGATTTGGCGCTAGCAGATTAGCTGGAAAAATTTCGGAAAAATTGTTGTAATTATCACAAATTGACTAATTTTGAGTTTTGATTACTTATCAAATTTAATAATCTTAAAAATATAAATATGAAAACTTTTGGCAAACTTACCTTAATAGGATTATTAGCAATGTTTTTATTCTCGGCTTGCGAACCTGACGAGGATGATACAACACTTGATGCAAGAGATAAATACGTCGGACAATGGCATTTTTACGAATATAGCAAGAGTTCTTTAAATCAAAGTTACATTGTTGTAATTACCAAAGACGCTACCGATGAAAATGCACTTGACCTAGCAAATTTGGGGAATCCTGGCATAGAAAACATATCAACAAAAGGGGTATTGGTGGGAAGTAAAATAGTTGTACACCCGCAACCTTTGCCCAACAACTGGGAAATTGAAGGCGAAGGTTCAATGAGCAATATAGCAAATACGCAAATGCAATGGCGATACACAATAACAGCCGGAGGAAACCGAATATCCTATAACATAACAGCAACTAAACAATAAAAAATAACACTTAAAATTTTTAAACTATGAGAAAATTAGCAATTTTAACACTTATCATCGCTGTAGCTTTAGTGTCGTGTCAAAACAGCAATAAAGTTACTAAAGATGAACCCGAAATAAAACTTTATTATGAACTAGATAACCTTTACAATGAAGCACCTGATATGGTTGAACAAACTATTGCAGTACAAGGTACTGTAACTCACACATGCAGTCATGGTGGAAAAAGATGCTTTATTGAAGGCAGTACTCCCGACTTAACACTTCGCGTTGAAGCTGGCGAAGCTATTGGTAGCTTTAATGCCGACTTGGTTGGAACTCAAATTTTGGTTAAAGGTATTCTCAAAGAAAGTAGAATCCCTGCAGCCGATATTGATAAAAAAGAACAAGAAATTCTAGATAAACAAAATGAGGCTGAGCATGAACACGACGGTGAAGGACATCATCATGATTGCGAAAACGAGCTTAACAACATTGTTAAAATGAGAGAGTGGATGAAGGAAAATAATAAAGATTATTATGCCACTTATTATTTAGAAGGAACGGAGTATTCAAAAGTTGAAATCGAAGAGGTAGAAAACGAAAAGGTTGAAGAATAAAATAATTAAATGGACAAGAATTATCCACCGTGATTTAGGCTATTTCATGGTGGGTATTTCTCTTATTTATGGTTTTTCCGGAATATTGTTAAATCATATCAACGGCAAAGACCCAGCTTTTAAAGTAAGAACAAACAGTTTTACTTTAGCCCCAAATCTGAGTGTCGACGAGCTAACTGCACAATGGAGCGAGTTGTCCGACGTTCCTTCGCTTAATAAAGCAGTTGCTAACCAAAACAACGATAATATTAAACTTTATGTTAAAGGCGGAGTTGGAAACTATTCGCCTGCCGACGGCTCAGTCTCTTATCAAACCAAAACCAAAAAACCTATAGCATACGCTATTAATAAGTTGCATTATAATCGTGTTGACTACTGGACTTGGTTCGGAGACTTCTTTGCCATATCTCTGATATTTTTTGCCCTATCCGGATTAATAATGGTTAGAGGTAAAAATAGCTTTAAGGGAAGAGGCAAATGGTTTGTAATTGCCGGACTTATTATTCCTATTCTTTATTTGATTTTGGGGTGATTTTTGGTTTTTGGCTTTTAGCCTTTAGCTAATAACAACCCAAATTTAATCCCCAAAGTATTTGTAAAAAAACTATTTTTCATACCTTTGTAAAATATAAGGTTGTGATAAGCGACTTTAAACTGTAATTTTATTGACTCATGAAAAAAGTATATTTATTAGACGCAATGGCTCTGATATACAGAGCTTATTTTGCATTACAACGCTCGCCACGTGTTACTTCCTACGGTTTAAACACATCGGCAATAATGGGATTTGCAAATACTTTATACGATATAATTAAAAACGAAAACCCAACTCATATCGGTGTTGCATTCGATTCGTATGCACCAACCTTGCGGCACGAAAGTTTTGAAGATTACAAAGCCAACCGCGAAGCAATGCCCGAAGATATTGCCACCTCAATACCTTATATTAAAGAGCTAATCTCTGCATTTAATATTCCCATTTTAGAGCTGGAAGGCTACGAAGCCGACGATATTATCGGTACTTTGGTGAAAGAAGCCGAAAAAAAAGGTTTTACGACGTACATGGTCACACCCGACAAGGATTTCGGGCAATTGGTTTCTGAAAATATTTTTATTTACAAACCCGGATACAAAGGTGGAAAACCCGAAATTATGGGAGTAACGGAAGTTTGTAATAAATTTGGTGTGAAAAACCCTTTGCAAGTTATAGATATGTTGGGGATAATGGGTGATAAATCTGATAATATACCCGGAATTTTCGGCATAGGTGAAGTTGGTGCACGAAAGCTACTAGAACAATTCGATTCGGTTGAAAACCTTTTGAACAACACCGATAAAATTGCAAGCAAAAGCATAAGAGAAAAGGTTATCAACGGCGCTGATGACGCGGTTATGTCAAAACAACTTGCAACTATTATTTTGGATGTACCTATTGATTTCGACGAAGAATCTCTAAAACTCACCGAACCGAATATTCCTTCGCTAAAAGAAATTTTGGATAAATTGGAAATGAGAACTTTTGCCAAAAGAGTTTTCACCGACTTGTCGCTTATTGCATCTGAAAAAACTACCGACGACAAAGACAAAGAAAAAGTCAGCACACAAAGTAACAATATTCAATTAGATTTGTTTTCTGAAGCTAATATTGCCGAAGTTGAAAATTTGTACAACACAATCAACAATACAAAGCACGAGTACATACTAATTAACACCGAAGCAGAAACGGACAAACTAGTCGATTTACTTAGCAAGTGCAAACAGTTTTGTTTCGACACCGAAACCACAAGTCTTGATACCGCCGAAGCCGAATTGGTTGGTATTGCTTTTGCCATCGAACCTTATAAGGCGTACTATCTAAACATCCCGCCAAATAAAGAGTACGCAAACAAAATAGTAAGCAAACTAAAGCCTGTTTTTGAAAATGAAAATATTTTAAAAATAGGTCAGAATCTGAAATACGATATTGCTGTTTTGCGAAACTACAACATAAAAGTCGCCGGAATATATTTCGACACGATGATAGCACACTACATTATTGAGCCCGAAAGTAGGCACAATATGGATAGCATGGCGTTAAGCTACCTGAATTACCAGACTATTAATATCGAATCTATAATAGGTAAAAAAGGTAAAAATCAGAAGAGTATGCGAGATATTGCTCCTGAAATTGTTAAGGATTACGCTTGCGAAGATGCCGACATTACACTCAGATTGAAGGATGTGCTGTCTAAAGAAATTGATACCGACAAAATGAAAAATGTTTTCCATAATATTGAAATGCCTTTGGTTGAAGTACTGGAAAATATGGAAAACAACGGTGTTAGAATTGATATTGATACCTTGAATGATTATTCGGAAGTTTTGGGTAAGCAAATAGAAACCATACAAGACAATATTTGGAATTACGCCGGGACAAATTTCAACATATCATCGCCAAAGCAATTGGGAGAAGTTTTGTTTGACAAAATGAAAATAATTTCAAACCCGAAGAGAACCAAAACCAAACAATATCAAACAGGCGAAGATGTTTTAGTTAAATTGATAGACAAACACCCTATTATCAGCGAGATACTTGAATATAGGTCGCTGACAAAACTAAAATCGACTTATGTGGATAGTTTTCCGCAACTTATAAATCCTAAAACCGGACTGATACACACGAGCTACAACCAAGCCGTTACAGCCACAGGCAGATTGAGTTCCACAAATCCTAACTTGCAAAACATTCCTATACGCAGTAGCGAAGGCAAAGAAATAAGAAAAGCATTTATACCGCGAAGTTCGGAATATACGCTTTTGTCAGCCGATTATTCGCAAATAGAATTAAGAATAATTGCTTCTATTAGCAACGACAGCAATATGATTAACGCTTTTAATTCCAAACAGGATATACACGCTGCTACTGCTGCTCGTATCTACAAGACTAATATTGAATATGTTACAAGCGATATGAGACGAAACGCAAAATCGGTTAATTTTGGAATTATTTACGGTATGTCAGCTTTTGGATTGGCTGAGCAATTGTCTATTCCGCGAAAAGAAGCCGCCGAAATAATCGATAATTACTTTTTATCGTTCCCAAAAATAAAAGAGTATATCAACAACATCATAGATTTTGCCAAAAAGAACGAGTACGTCGAAACACTTTTAGGTCGCAGACGCTACATTCGCGATATAAACTCAGCCAATGCCGTTGTCAGGGGATACGCCGAAAGAAACGCCATAAACGCTCCAATACAAGGCACAGCCGCCGATATGATTAAAATTGCTATGGTCGATATTTATAACGAGCTGAAAAAACAAAATCTGAAATCGCTTATGACAATGCAAGTCCACGACGAGCTTGTTTTCGACGTGTATAAACCTGAACTTGATACTGTAAAAAGTATTGTTAAAGACAAGATGGAATCGGCTCTGAAACTAAATGTACCTGTTGTTATCGACATGAACACAGGCGACAATTGGTTGGAGGCGCATTAGTGTAAAAAAGTTGCGTTGTACGCACCTTTTTTAGCCTTTGGCTGTGGTTGTTCCCCAATAGTCAACGGTTAAAAGCTAAAGACTGAATGATTTTTAAACCTAACAGGTTTTTGAAACCTGTTAGGTTTTTTACAAATCCCCCACATCTTCAACATCATCCAAAAAGTTCAATACGTTTAAAAAAAAATTGCATGGCACGCAACTTTTTTAGCCTTTGGCTGTTGGCTCTTGGATGTGGTTATTTCCTAATAGCCAACAGCTAAAGGCTATTTATAAATGGTTTTTAAACCTAACAGGTTTTTGAAACCTGTTAGGTTTTTTACAAATCTCCCACATCTTCAACATCATCCAAAAAGTTCAATACGTTTATATCATGCCAATATTCAAAATTTTCCTTGTCGCCAAACAAACTTAATACATATTCCCTTTCAACTGAAGATGATTTCCCAGAAATATAAGCTTGATACGATGAATAGCGATACATTTTATAATCAACAGTAAATAAGTGCTTCACAGGATTTAAATGCACATAGACAATTAACTGAATTAAATATTTTTCATCTTCTATTCGTTTTCGATGTAGATGTTTTTGAAAAAGACTTCCCGTCCTGTTATATTTTTTATTTACAGCTTTAGCATAAGCATTAAAAAAATGAGAAAAAGGAAGATATGGTTTTGTTTGATATTTTTCTTCTAATTGATCGTAATCTTTAATTTTTATCACTAAATGAAAATGATTTTTTAATAGACAATAAGCATATATATCTGCTATTGGCAACAGATGTTTTTTCAGCAACTCTAAAAAATAACGATAATTCTCCTCTTCAAAGAAAATATTTTCTTTATTATTTCCTCTATTAAAAACATGATAAATAACACCGGGTTCAAAAAAGTCTTGTCGCATAAACCATATTTTTAAATTTAAACCTAACAGGTTTTTGAAACCTGTTAGGTTTTTTACAATTTTTTAGTCATTAGCCATTGGCTGTTAGCTCTTAGCTGTGGTTATTTCCTAATAGCCAACGGCTAACAGCCAAAAGCTATTTATAATTTCAACCTGCCTTATTTTATCGTTCGCAACAACTCTTACGCTTTATCCAAAGCTTGAACAAGGTCGGCTAGAATATCTTCGTAGTCTTCTATTCCTACCGAAAATCTTACCAAACCATCGGTAATGCCTGCACTTAATCTGCCTTCTTTACTCATTTTTGAGTGTGTCATAGATGCTGGATGTTGTATTAAAGTCTCAACTCCGCCTAACGAAACAGCAAGAATAGCCAGCTGAACAGCATTCATCATTTTTCTGCCTGCTTCTATTCCACCTTTTAAACCGAATGACATCATGGTTCCGGGACCACGCATCTGTTTCTTAACCAATTCATATTGCGGATGGCTCTTCAAACCCGGATACTTCACCCATTCAACTTTGGGGTGGTTTTCTAAAAATTCAGCTATCTTAATCGCCGATTTTTGAGCTTGTTCTATACGAATGCTGAGAGTTTTTATACCTCTGATAACCATATATGCTTGGTGTGGATCCATATTGAAACCCATATTAACCATAGTTCCACGCAGTTTGGTATAAAGCGATTTTTCTTTCGCAATAACAATACCGCCAACTATATCGGCATGACCGTTTAAAAATTTGGTTATTGAGTGCAAAACAACATCTGCACCTAAATCGAGGGGATTTTGCAAATACGGACTGCAGAATGTGTTATCAACTGCCAAAATAATATTGTGTTTTTTAGCTAATTGCGAACATGCTTTTAAGTCGGAGACTTCCATAGTAGGATTCGCAGGTGTTTCAACGTAAAGCAATTTAGTGTTTGGCTTGATAGCAGCTTCAACTTCGTTGATATTTGCAGTATTAACAAAAGTAGATTCAACGCCGTATTTAGCGTAGTAGGTTTCTAAAACAACCCTGCTTGGTCCATAAACCGCCGACGAACAAATAACGTGCGAACCCTTTTCCAAAAAAGTTCCGTAAACGGTGTTTACTGCACCCATACCCGAACTTGTGGCTATGCCGCCGAAACCGTTTTCCAAATCGGCTACCAAGTCTTCTAGGGCTTTTATTGTAGGATTGCCAATTCGGGTGTATATGTAGCCGTCGCTCTCGCCTGCAAAGCAAGCTGCTCCGTGCTCGGCACTTTTAAACTTAAAGGTTGATGTTTGATAAATAGGAACAGTAGCACTTCCGTATGGTTCGTCGAAAGCTCCGCTGTGTATTAATTTTGAATCGAATTTTAATTTTTTTGAATCACTCATTGTGTATATATTTATGTTAATTTTTTTATTGAATTGTGCAAAGTTACTTCTAATAACTAGAAATAAACAATTATTTCGGTAAAATATTCTTACTTGCTATTATCCGGAGTTATTTCCTTTGCCAAGGTAATTTTGTCTTTCTGATTAAGGTATTTGCGGTGCTTGTGGCAGGACGGAACACACCTGACGATAAGGCTTTTATTTCTTCAATAGTGTAAAACGCCGAAGGATAATACTCGTGTAGTAGCTCGATAAAACCTTCTACTTCTTTGCGTCTTATTATAGAAAAGACAACCTTTAAATCGCTGCCGGTCGAGCCTTTTGCATCAACGACGGTCATACCGTAATTTGCTTCTTTTACTTTGTTAAAAAACTCTTCGTTATCGCCTTTCAAAAAGGTTCTGACAATCACATTACCGAGTGCTATACGCTCTTCCATAATCATTCCTATGTAATTTCCGGCGGCAAAACCTGCACCGTAGGCAATGTAACACAGCCAATTGTCTAAGTGTTGCATAATTTGAGCCACTGCCAAAAGCCATATTATCACTTCAAAAAATCCGAATATGGGCGCTATTCGTTTCAGTCCTTTCGAAACAAATATAAGTCTCAACGTCCCTATACTTACGTCGGCTACTCTGGCTAAAAAAATTAATAATGGCAGCACTATCCAAGTAAACCACCACGCACTTGATGTTAGTATTGATAGTAGCATGATTTACACGTTTTAATTTGTTTATATTGCTATCAAAAATATTATATTTCCGAAAACAAAGGGCTTGTACTGCCAAATAATAATTATTTTTAACTAATTACGAAGCCGAAATCTATCAGTTGTTGCCAAAATTTAGGGTAAGATTTATTGACCACGTCAGGGTCATCAATTTTTAGTTTATATCCTGCTAATACCAACGGAGCCATAGACATAGCCATTCGGTGATCCTGGTAGGTTTTTATTTCGTAAAAATCGGTTTTGTTTATTTTGCTCTCATCAATTGTAGAAATAATTAAATCACCGTCAATTATTTTTATATCGAAACCTAATTTTTTCAATTCCGTATAAATGGCTTCCAAACGATTGGTCTCTTTGTATTGCAATGTACTGAGTCCCGTAAGTTTTGCAGAAATGTTTTTTGCGCAGCAAGTCACAGCAATAGACTGCAATATATCGGGGTTTGAGATGAAATCGAAATAAAATTTCGGATTGCAAGTTCCTGCATTTTCTAAAATAAGTCCATCTTTACTTTGTGTAGTTTTTACTCCTAATCTGCTGTACAAAACTGATAAAACCGAATCAGCTTGCAGACTGTTTATACTCAAATCGGAGAGCAAAACTTTGGCGTTAGGCATTAAACTTACAATTTGATACCAATATGCGGCTGCAGTCCAATCGGGCTCAACAGATTTGGGACAATCATCACTGAAACCTTGTTGAATAATTATTTTCTTATCTTTAATCACAACATCAACTCCTGCTTGCTTAAGAGCATCTTGCGTTAGAAATATATATGGCTCGGAAACTATTTCATCTGACAACAAAATTGTAAGTCCGCCATTAATTGCAGGTGCAATAAGCATTATGGCACTTACAAACTGACTGCTCTTAGTTGAATCTACAGCGACTTCGCCACCTTTTAAGTCGTCTTTACCTTTAATAATAAGCGGTACGAAATTGTTGTTTTCAGCATATTTTATATCAGCACCAAGACTTGACAATGCATCAACCAAAGGTTTTATAGGGCGTTGCTTCATTCGCTCAGTGCCTGTCAGATACCAGTTTCCGGGAGTTATACTTAGCACCGCCGTTAAAAATCGTAATGTTGTGCCTGCATCTTGAGCGTCAATTGTTATAGGAGTTGACGAGTTTTTGTTTTCGGAAATTATTTTTAATAGCTTTTGCAAAAGTACGGTATCGTTGGCATCAGAATAAGCTAAATCAAATGCTTTACCCGACAAATACTGTAATACAAGCAAACGATTACTTATGCTTTTGCTCAAAGGCAAATTTACCTGAAATATACTTCTGTTACTGCTTGGTATTTTACAATCGGATATTTGCATAGGGTTTGCTTAGTTTGATTTTAGTGTGATTAAAGTAATTTCTGATGCTATTCCTAATCTGAACGGAAACGCAACCGTACCTAATCCTCTATTAACGTACAAACTTTGCTTATTATTGTCGTTGTTAGTTGAGTACAAGCCCGCCCATTGTTCGAACATAAACTGTGCTGGACTAAATCTTATCTTTCCTTTTTCGAAACCCATTTGCATGGCGTGCGTATGTCCCGAAAGTGTAAGATTTACGTCTTTGTGCTTTTTGGTTATTACATTTTGCCAATGGTCGGGGTCGTGAGAAAGTAAAATTTTAAATGGAACTTTTTCGGTTCCTTTGTTTGCTAACTCTACATCTCCGTACTTACCCCAACGCTCAATTCTACTCCAGTTTTCAACTCCCAACAAGGCTATACTGTCGTTTTGCTTACGCAAAATAGCATTTGAGTTGTTGAGCAATTTCCAATTTACTCTTTTGTAAAAATCGGCTAAAAGCTCGCTCTGACTGAGAGTGGTATCGGTTTTGCCATTATTATAGTAATCGTAATCGTGGTTACCCAACACCGAATACACTCCATGTTCTGCTTTTATCTGTTTCATCATGTCTTCAAAAGGGTACGCTTCGCTTGCTTTCTCGTTAACCAAATCGCCTGTAAAAACAACCAAATCGGGTTTTAAAGAATTTATTTTGTCAACAGCCTTTTGGAATAATTCTGCTTTATACCAACTACCAAAATGAATATCCGATAAATGAACAATTTTAAAATCATTGAACGAATCGGGAATTTCCTCATCGTAATAGTTTATTTCATGAATTTTAAAATCATAAGTCCATTTAAAACAACTAATAATAACAAGAGTTATTATTAACATAGCCGATATTGCACCCATAATTGTAAAGATTTTATATGTTTTTGAAAAGATTTGCGATTTTTTATTAAAGATTCTTCCGAAAAAATTAACGACAATTGAAATTATCTCCCCCAAAAGCATGAATGATAATAAACTCAATTTAGATATTATCAATATCATCATTACACCAGGAAAATATATTCTGAAAAAGCTGTTCCAGTCTTCAATAGGCTTAATGCTCGAAATTATAGCAACCAAATAAATGAAAAACAGTGGAAGAAAATAAATTGTTATTAGCCAAAACTGTTTTCGTATAAAAAACTTAAAAGTTTTTATAAAAGTGCCCAAAAGCAAAAAATCGACAAGCAAGAAAATAACAAAATACCAATACTTACTAGAGTAAACGCCAATAACATTCTTACCTATAAATAAACCTAAAACTGCTGTAACACAAAAAATAATAATTAAGGCAATAGCACCTTTTTTAGTGATTACACGTCGGTTTTTGCTCTTGATTCCAACCATTATAAAATTCTAACTCGCGGCAAAAGTAATTACTTATTATTAACTTAATGATAAATGAATATTAGAAAATGAGTGCGCTATATTTCTTTATTGTTCATTTTCGGAACAACAAACTTTGTTTTACTGATAAATATTATTTTTCTTTGTGAAAAAATAATTTATGTGTTTGAACTACAGAGCTAGCAACTACATAATTCCCAAACCTTCAAATTATATTGAAGAAGAAGCTATTTTCGATTTTGGAAATAATTCATTAACAACTTTTATTTCGGAAAAAGCTAATAATATTATTGACAAGAATTTTTCCGATACGGTTAGTGCTTTTTTGCCTATAAAAAAGGGAAACGAAATAAACTCAATATTGTATTTGTACGCTGACGAAAGTATAGATCCTGATTCGGAAGAATATAATTTAAAAATCGAACCTAAAAAGATAATCCTCACAGCGAAAAGTCATTCGGGATTTTTGTACGGCATGGTAACTTTGTCGCAATTGTACTTGCAACAAAAATATTTGCAAAAAGAAGTGCATTGTTGCACCATCAGCGATAAGCCTGAATTTAAGTGGAGAGGGATAATGTTAGACGTAGCAAGGCATATGTTACCTATCGATTACATAAAACAATTTATTGATTTGATGAGCTACTACAAGCTCAACTCTTTGCATTTGCACCTTACCGACGACCAAGGTTGGCGTATCGAAATAAAACAATATCCAAACCTTACAAAAATAGGTTCGTGGCGAAAAGAGACGCTTGTAGGTTGGCAATTGGGTTATGAATCGGAAGAAGATTTTTTGTTTGACAACAAGCCATACGGCGGATACTACACACAAGAGCAACTCAAAGATTTAGTGGAGTATGCAAAAGCAAGAGGTATAAATATTGTTCCCGAAATTGAAATGCCCGGACATGCGACAGCACTGCTTGCTGCGTATCCAGAGCTGGCTTGCAATAAAAAACAAAATATTGAAACGGCTACGTATTGGGGAATTTTTGACGATATTATTTGTCCAACAGACGAAGCTATCAATTTTTTTAAAAATGTATTAGACGAAGTCTGCGATATTTTCCCAAGTAAATATATTCATATTGGCGGAGACGAAGTCCCAAAAACCAACTGGAAAAAATGCAGTTTCGTTGAACAACTGATGAAAAAACACAACATCGCCGATGTAGAGAAGATGCAAGGTTGGTTTAACCGACAAATAGAAGAGCATCTGAACAAAAAAGGTCGTTTGCTCATTGGTTGGGACGAAATACTCGACGGCGGCATCTCCAACAAAGCCTGCGTTATGTCGTGGCAAGGCGAAAAAGGTGGAATTAGAGCTGCAAATTCGGGTAACTATGTTGTTATGTCGCCCGGAAATCATTCGCTTTATTGGGATTACAAATACGATAACGATTATTGTCCGAAAAACATAGGCAGAAACGACAATAGCGCTCCAACAAATAAGCTGTACGATTATTATCCTATTCCCGACGAAATAGACAATGATAAAAAGCATTTTATCTTAGGAGTACAAGCAAATATTTGGTCGGAGTATGTTTTAAATCCCGAGCAGCACCAATATCTGGCTTTTCCCCGAATGTTTGCCTTAGCCGAAATAGCATGGTCGGAGAAAATGAACAGAAATTGGACAAACTTTGTCGTTCGTAATACCTTGCACTACCTTATCATTACAAACAAGTTCAATTTCAATTATCACATATTTGAGCCTATTTTGATAAAAATGAATGATAAATATTATTTATATTCTTGCGTGCCAAATTCTACAATATATTACACCACTGATGGCAGCATCCCTAATAACAAATCGCTCAAATACAACAACTTACCTATAGATGCGGGTACACTGAAGCTCATTACAGCTAGGACTTTTGTAGGAGATAAAAGCAGCAAACCTGTTAAACTTTAAGATTTATTTATAATAATATTAATGTTAATTCGTTATTATTGCAACATTAACTTTAAATTTTTTTACTATGATGACTAAAAAATTTTTTAAACCTTTTGTGTTTGCTCTAACTGCTTTATTGTTTATTTCCGTTTCTTGTACGAAAGACAATAAAGACGAACTTCCTAACGAAATTAAAACGTACGTTACTACACACTTTCCTAAGAAAAGTATCGTAAGCCACGAAAAAGTAACTAACGATGCTAAAATTAACTACCACGTTAAACTTGAAGATGAAATTGACCTATACTTTGGTAACACTAACAACATAGTTCAAATTACCTCTGACGATTATAAGTTACCATACTCTATTTTCGACCAAAGAATCCTTGATTACATTGCTCAAAATTATCCTTTCAATTACATAACCGATTGGGAACTCGACGATGATAAATACGAAGTTGAACTCGATAACGGAATTGAATTGGAATTTGACCTTCAAGGCAATTTTTTAAGATCGGAAAACGAAGATGATGTTACTTTGCAACCTTCAGACTTGCCGCAAGAAATACTCGACTACATAAACACAAATTTCAGCAATGCTGATATTGTAAAAATAATTAAAGACGAAGATGATGACGAAGTTGATATCTTGCTCTCCAATAGAATAAAATTAACTTTCTGCTGGGAACGAAAAATTATTATTGAAATCATTTCCGATAGTCAAATTCCTGACGAAGTTCTTCCGGCAGCTATTGTTGAATACGTAAATACAAATTTCCCCAACTACTTTATAGTTGAATGGGAACTTGACGACGACAAGCAAGAAGTTGAACTTAATAATGGTATTGAATTGGAATTCGACCTACAAGGAAACTTCCTAGGTCTTGATGATGGCGACGACGATATTATTATTCCGTACAACGACCTTCCTAACGATATTAAGACATATTTAACTACTCACTTCCCTAACAACAACTTTAAATATGCATTTAAAGATGATGATGACCATGAAATTGACGTGTTTTTAGAAGGTGACGTTGAACTTACTTTCGATATAAACAACAAGGTTATTGAAATTGAGTGCGATAACGGATTGCCAAATAGTGTATTGCAAGCCGCAATTGTAACTTATGTAAACACACATTATCCCAACAACTTTGTTGTTTCGTGGGAACTTGACGACAATAAGCAAGAAGTTGAACTTGATAACGGAGTTGAACTTGTATTTGACCTCGACGGTAACTTCCTATATGAAGATTAAGATTAGAAAAATTAATGGTTTAAAAACAAAAGAAGCCCCGCACGTGCGGGGCTTCTTTTGTGTGGTACCGACTGGAATTGAACCAGTGACCTGCGGATTTTCAGTCCGACGCTCTACCGACTGAGCTACGGTACCAACTTTATTTTTGGGTTTGCAAAGATACGATAACTTTCTAAATAAGCAACTATTTAACAATTAATTTTTTACTGCTAAATATTTTGCCGTCGATAACAAAGGTGCACAAATAAATACCCGAACTTAAATTTTCGATATTTAAATTGGTTCTTTCAGCCGATGTATCAATATCGCTGACTAGCACTTGCTGTCCTAACATGTTGCGAATAATAACTTTTACGTTGTTATCGGAAGAAGAAAATTTGTGTGTAAAACCTATTCTACCGGTCGCCGGATTTGGATAAGGTCCGTTAATTGAAGTTTTAACATCTTGGTCGGCAGACATGGCTGTTATTTTAAAACTAACTGTCGTCTTAGCTGTAAAAGGTGTGTTGCACGAAATGCTATCGTAAAAAACAATCTCCACCGAACTTGTACCGGTATTACCCATTGGCATGTAATCTAATTTGAAATCGGACAAGGTGCCACCACCAAGAAGGGTGTCTCTTTGAGTAATATCAACAAAACTCGGATAACAATTAAAACGGTCGCACATTGCAAGAGCTGCACCCTCTACTAATGACAACTCATTTTTTTTCATGTGTACATTATACAAATCGTTACCTGTATTGTTTTTTACTTTAAACGAATAAGTATGAATAGCGTTATAGTCGAGAGACAACACCGTAGTACTTTGATCGTTGAGTATGTTCATATCACTGTCGTAAATGATTAACGAAGTATCATTTGCATGGTTGTTCAACGAGCTTAAAACAGTGTTCGCACTAAGCGTAAATGAAAGTGCTACTAAAGCAAAAATAAGTGTAATTTTTTTCATGGCATTATAAATTTTATTGCTTTCCTTTTTACAAAAGTAATATTTTATTACATATGAATGAAATAAAGTAACTTTTTTTAAAAAATTTAAGTGTTTTAGCAAATAATTTATATTTGTAGCCTATTTATTTTTGTATGAAGTTACAAAAAATACATTTGTTAATCACTAATTTATTAATAGCTACTATGAAAAAAACAGTTTTATTACTTACTCTCGTAATGAGTGTACTTATTGCAAGTTCTCAATCGCAGCGATTTGTCCTTTTCGAGCACTTTACAAATGCATCGTGCGGACCTTGTGCTGCGTATAATCCGACGTTAGCCAACTTGCTGAACAACAATTCAACAAAATGTACATCTATACAGTACCACACAAGTTGGCCCGGTGTTGACCCTATGAATGCCCACAACCCTGCCGATGTTAGTGCAAGAGTTGGTTTTTATGGAGTTCAAGGCGTACCGCACGTTGTTATGGACGGTAATGCTTTTAACGGAAGCCCTGCGTACGTCAACCAAACTATGATAAATAATCGCTACGCTGTTCCTGCTGACTTTGATATTACCATTAATCAGGAGCTTAATCAGGCTCAGGACTCAATTTTTATAACTATGCTTGGCGTTGCAACAAGAAATGTGTCGGGCAACTTAGTCGCACATTGTGCTGTAATTGAAAAATTAATACAATTTTCGACTCCTCCTGGGGGAAACGGCGAAAAAATTTTTCACAACGTTATGAAAAAACTGCTTCCAACAAGTTCAGGAACAACACTACCCGATAACATGGACGTTGGCGATTACTTCATTGTCAAAACTGCATGGAAATTGGAAAATGTTTATCAAAACAATCAGCTTAGTGTTATAGGCTTTGTTCAAAACAAAACCGATAAAGGCATACTCCAAGCAGCTAAAACTTCAACAGATCCTATAACTGCACCATTCCAACACGACGTTGAAGTCTCCGACCTTTCGGGTATTAACACAAAATACTGCAATCCATCTATTAATCCAACTTTCAAACTTCGCAACAATGGTTCCGAAACTGTTACTTCGGTTGTGTTTGAATATAAAGTTAATGGAGAAGTTATTGGAACTTACGATTATGCAACTTCTCTGGAATTTTTAGACGAAGCTAACGTTACTTTCCCAATTGAAAATTTTGAAATTTTGGACAACAATACAATCGAAATTACAGTTCAATCGGTTAACAACGTTGCAGACCAATACGTAAAAAACAATAATTTGGAAGGAAGTTTTGAAAAAGCTCCTAATGCTACCGGTACCGAAATTAAAATTACTTTAAGAACCGACACCAAGCCTGAAGAAACATCGTGGACGATAACCGACAATAACGGAAATATAGTTGCTTCGGGCGATAACTACACCCTTCCCAATAAAACTCACGTAGAGAATGTAACTTTAGAAGCTGATAAATGTTACAGCCTGATGGTGTACGACACCGGAAACAACGGATTGTGCTGCGAAAACGGTACAGGTTATCTGATTGTTGCTAATGCAAGCGGTGGTACTATTGGTAACGCCAGCAAATTTGGCGATAAACACGAAATACAATTCTCTACCTACGACCACTCCAATATTGAAACAAACTATGCTTCGAAAGTTAGCATTTATCCTAACCCGACTAAAAATATAGTTTACATTAACCTTGATAACAATTTCGGCAGAGCCGATTATCAGCTTATAAATACACAAGGTAAAGTACTTAAAAAAGGTTCTTTCGAAAATAATAACGGCAGCATAGATTGCTCCAATATTCAACAAGGTATTTATTTCTTAAAAATAAATATTGCAAACAAGCAAACTATTGTTGAGAAAATATCGGTAGTGAAATAATTTACTTGCAAATTCTTGTATAAAAAAAGCTGTTTGTAATTACAAGCAGCTTTTTTTATTGTTTCGCTCATTTTGCAAAAGCGAGCGAGCGGTTGGTTCGGTGCTACGCACCTTTGTTAGCAATGAGCAATTATCAATTAACAATGTACAATTATTAATTAATTAATTAATTAATTAATTGATAATTGCTCCACAACCCGCAACACGTAACACGCAACACAAAACACGTTATCACCCCCATTTTCGGCATTTCGATACACCTATATTTCGCTTCGCTCAATATCGGCACTCAATGACCGAAAATGTCATAACTCGCAACACGTAACACCCATCACCCACCACCATTCACCTACTTCAATTTATTTCTCCTAACCAAAAACGGCATCAAAACTTGTTCTAAGGATTTATTAATATCAGCTTCAACAAAATCTATATCGTACTGCGAGCAACGTAGTTTAAGCTGAGATGCAAAATCGTTAAGCGCTTTTACATATTCGGCTTTAACTTCGTGGGGTTTTATTTTTACCTCCTCGCCTGTCTCCATATCTATAAACTTGTAAGGTTTGTTGTCGAAGTCGAAATCTATTTCCTTGTTCTTATCAACTACGTGAAACAAAATAACTTCGTGCTTATTGTACTTCAAGTGCTGTAATGCATCAAAAATGCGGTCGTCGGTGCTGCCAAAATTAAACATATCGCTGAAAATGATAACCATAGAACGTTTGTGAATATTTTCGGCGACAAAATGTAAGGCATCAACGATATTCGATTCTTGTTTTTGCTTGAAGTTGGGATTTATCAGGAGTTTGGACAGCTCGGTAATTAAGCTTTTATGATGAATTTGAGCAGACTTTGCTTGAGTATGCAGTTGTATATCGGTATTGAAGAATGTAAGCCCGACAGCATCTCGCTGTTTTTGCAACATGTGCATGAGAGTAGCAGCAGCGTATATAGAAAAAACCGCTTTATTCGGATTGTTGATATCTACATTTTTATAAACAGGAAAAAACATCGAGTTTGAAGTATCAATAACTATCTGACATCTAAGATTAGTTTCTTCTTCAAATCGTTTTACAAAAAGTTTGTCGGTTTTGCCGTAAATTTTCCAATCAATATGTCGCGTCGATTCGCCTTGGTTGTACAGTCTGTGCTCGGAAAACTCGACAGAAAAGCCATGAAAAGGACTTTTGTGCAGTCCTACAATAAAGCCCTCAACTACGTGCTTTGCAAGTAGTTCTAAACTGGGAAATTGCGGCAATTCTTTTTGTTGTAATTCTTTCATTCCGAATACAAAATAATAGACACTATACGACTATATAATCAATAGCTAATACAAAATCATCACAACTGATATTAAAGTTGTGGAAATTGAAATAATTTAATGTACCAACAATTATAATAGTGCTTCTAATTTTTTCACTAAAGCACTTTTGGGAACTGCTCCAACTTGTTTGTCAACCACTTCGCCGTTTTTAAGAAAAAGAACGGTTGGGATATTACGTACCGAAAAGCGTGTAGCAATTCCGGGGTTGTTATCAACATCTAACTTTCCTATTACGGCTTTGCCTTCGTATTCTTTTGCCATCTCTTCGATAATAGGAGCTATCATGCGGCAAGGTCCGCACCATACTGCCCAAAAGTCAACAATAACCGGTTTATCGGTGTTAATAGCTAATTCTTCAAAATTGGAATCGGTAAATTCTAGTGCCATGTTTTTAAATTTTATGTATTAATATTAATTATCTACAGACTTCAAAAATAAATAATTTGTAAGAATAATGTTAAGCTCAAAAGGATTTTAAAAATTTTTATCAATTAGCTGTGCAAACTAACTCTGATAGAAGGTATTTCAGACAAGTGTTCCAACACATTCAAAGCATTGACCTTTAACCCTGATTTGAATTTGGTAAACATTCCGTCGTTTGATTTACTTTCGGGATCGTAAACTTGTGCGTACAGCAAAGTGCTACCTTTGTTTTTCTTAATTATATTAGCAAACTTTCTGTAAGTTTCTTGGTCAAAATCTAATACGTTAATATAAACCGTTAAACTTTTTGCCGACTCAATCATATCTGGAAACAACTTCACATCGTCAACCGTAATCCCCACTTCACCTGTTTCGCTTTTATATTTTTTGTAGGTCTGACAATTAAAAAATAAAATTGAACCTTCTTCTAATAAGTGCCTATATTTTACGTATTCGGCTCTTCCAATATAAAGCTCTACACTGTCGCTATAATCTTCTATAACTATTTTGGCATAGCCTTCGTTTCTTTTATTTTCGGAATGATATGCTTCCTTTATGATACCGGTAATTTTTATGCTATTAAGAATAACGCCTTGTCCAACAACATCATTCAGTTTACTGATAGTTGCATTACAAAAGGAGTTTATAGCTGTACTAAATTTGTCTAGCGGATGTCCGGAAATATATATTCCTATAACATCTTTTTCTATCGTTAATGTCTTTTTATCCGACCATGGCTCGCACTCGGGAGCTTGCGGATAAGTTAATTTGTCTTCTTCATTATCATCGCCAAACAAAGATAGTTGTTGTGAATTTAGTTCTTTTTGGTAGCTTTCGCCAAATTTAACTATTGTTTCGGCAAATGTTCTTCCGCTAATCGGGTCGGTGTGGCAAATTTGCCAACGCTTTATATCTCCAAAAGAATCGAAAGCTCCGGCTTTGGCAAGCAATTCCACATAGCCTTTGGTTAGCACCTTGTAGTCAACTCTTTTGGCAAGGTCGTATATGTCGATGTAGTTTCCATTTTGCATTCTTTCTTCGACAATGGCATTTGATACATTTTCACCAAATCCACTAATAGCCGATAATCCGTATCGGATATTTCCTTTCTTGGTAGCAGTAAAATCAACTCCCGACTCGTTAATATCGGGACCTAAAACATTAATG
Source organism: Lentimicrobiaceae bacterium (assembly GCA_033809755.1). Classification (GTDB taxonomy): domain Bacteria; phylum Bacteroidota; class Bacteroidia; order Bacteroidales; family UBA4417; genus UBA4417. The sequence goes on along the minus strand of JAPXLB010000001.1, from coordinate 90,969 downwards.
CCCATACGTTTACATTCGTCTAAATTTCGTTGGTGTTTATCGCTATTATCTTTGTACGAAGTCAGCAGTGCAGCCATAAACTCACGCGGATAATACGTTTTAAGGTATGCCGTTTGGTAAGCCAAATAGGTGTATGAAGTGCTGTGCGACTTGTTAAAAGCGTATTTTGCAAAGTTTACCCAATCGTTCCATATTTTTTCCAAAACTTCGGGGTCGTGTCCGTTGCTAGTGGCATTCTGCATAAACTCGGTTTTAAAACCCGCCAGTAGAGCCATATCTTTTTTGCCCATAGCTTTCCTGAGCGAGTCGGCTTTGCCTCTGGTAAAATTGGCAATAATTTGCGAAAGTTGCATAACCTGCTCCTGATAAACCGTAATTCCGTAAGTTTCTTTCAAAACTTTTTCTTCGATGGGCAAGTCGTAGGTAACAGGCTTTAAGCCATGTTTTCTTAAAGCGTACTCGTCTATGTATTCCATAGGACCCGGGCGGTTGAGAGCGTTTATAGCGATTAGGTCTTCCAATTGCGTAGGACGAATTTTGCGTAATGCACTTTTCATTGTGTCGCTTTCAAACTGAAACGTACCTGTAGTTTCGCCTTTTTGGTAAAGTTCATAAACCTTGGGGTCGTCGAATGGTATTTTGTTTATATCTATTTCGATATTGTGGTTTTCTTTTACCATCCGCAGCGTTTCTTTAATAACGGTCAGGTTTTTTATCGCTAAGAAATCCATCTTTATCACGCCTGCCTTTTCGTTCAGCTCTCCTTCAAATTGCGACACCCACATATCCGATTTTTTCGATTTGCATATAGGCAACAACTCGGTAAGATCGGAAGGAGCGATTAAAACGCCTGCGGCATGAATACCGGTGCTTTTAATGTTGCCTTCGACTTTAACAGCTTCGTTTATGACTTTTTTCTTTAAAAGCATAGTTTTGTCGCTTCCCTTGTAATTGGCTATATCCCGCAATTTCAGAATACTATCTTTTTCGCTACTTTTCAGTCCGTGTTTTTTCTCAATGGAATTATCTCCATCCTTGATAGTAAGCGGCTTATTAACTAAGTCGAATAGTGGCTCTTTAATTCTATCGGGGACTAATTTTGCCAAATAATTGCTGGTTGGCAAATCGAGCTCAAGCACACGAGCAACATCTTTAATGCTGTTTTTTGAAGCCATCGACCCAAATGTAATTATTTGAGCCACGTGATTTTGTCCGTATTTTTTAACTACATAATCTATAACCTTATCTCTTCCTTTATCGTCAAAATCGACATCTATATCGGGCATGCTAATTCTTTCGGGATTTAAGAAACGCTCAAAAAGCAAGTTGTATTTCAGCGGATCGATGAGAGTTATACCTAAGCAATAAGCTACAACGCTTCCGGGAGCCGAACCTCTACCGCAACCAACCATAACGTTCATTTCGTTGGCAGCATTAATAAAGTCTCGAACAATTAAAAAATAGCCGGCAAATCCCATATCGTGGATTATTTTCAGCTCATAATCAATGCGTTGCTTTACTTCGTCGGTTATTTCGCCATAAAGCACTTTAGCTCCTTGGTAAGTCAGACTTTTAAGATATTCCCACTGATTACGCAAAGTTGCGGTAATAATCTTTTCGTCTTTTGCACCTTCTAATTTTACTTTTATACTGTCTTTGTGAATATTAAACTGTTCGGGTACGTAGAAGTTGGGAAGTAAAATATCTTTTTTCAGATTCAAAACCTCAACTTTATCCACAATTTCGTTGGTATTGTCGATAGCTTGTGGCAAATCGGCAAAAACCTCTTCCATTTCGCTTGTAGTTTTAAAATAAAACTCGTCGTTATAAAAAGCGAACCTGCCCTCGGTTTTTATTTCGTCGTCATCGTCGTCGTAATCTCTCTTTTTTGGTGTAGATACGTTGCTATTGGTGTTAAGACAAAGCAAAATATCGTGAGTTTCGGCGTAGTCTTTTTCTACATAGTGGCTGTCGTTGCTGGCAATAATTTTAACATTGTATTTTTCGGCAAATCTGATAAGGACTTCGTTTACAACATCTTGTTGCGGTATTTTATGTCGTTGAAGCTCAACATAATAGTCCTCGCCAAAAACGCTAAGCCACCATTTAAAAACTTCTTCGGCTTTTTCGGGTCCTTTTTCTATAATTGTTTTTGGCACTTCGCCTGCCAAACAGCAGGTTGTAGCAATAAGTCCTTCGTGATATTTTAGAATCAGTTCTTTGTCTATTCGCGGATATTTTCCGTACAAACCTTCTATATATCCCAACGACGAAAGTTTTATCAGGTTTTGGTAACCTTGTGCATTTTTGGCTAAAAGCAACTGATGATAACGCTTGTCTCTTTTGCCGCCCGTAAATTGTTGTACATGTCGGTCTTCAGTTAAATAAAATTCGCAACCGACAATAGGTTTTATATTTGATTTGAATTTTCTGTTGTACTCTTCTGCCTTAGCCACAAACGTAAATGCTCCGAACATATTTCCATGGTCGGTTATGGCTATGGCTGGCATATTGTTGGAAATAGCTTTTTGATACAGACTATCTATATTTGAAGCTCCATCGAGTAAGGAGTAGAGTGTATGTACATGTAAATGACTAAATTGCGGCATTATCTGAAAACTTAATTATTAATTTATACGGAAAAACGACCTGCTAAATTAGCAAAATCCGAGTTTTTTTCGCTCAATTGCCGTTTTAATTTTATCAACAATTAAGTGTACTTGTGATTGGTGGTGAGTGACGGGTAATTGGTGAGTTAATTAGCAATTAACAATGTGCAATTATTAATTAATAATTGTTTGTTGATAATTCAGCTTAATTGAAATTGCCGTTGGCTGTTGGCTGTTAGCCGTTAGCTAAACTTAACAAATAGCTAAAAGCCAATGGCTAATGGCTAAAAGCCTCATAACACGCAACCCGCAACCCCGTACCACGAACCACTAATTATCAAGCACCTCAATAAGTTCTACATCAAAAATCAAAGTGGAGTTTGCCGGAATTTGCGGACTTACCTGACGTTCGCCGTAGCCTAGTTCGGAAGGTACAATTAAAACAGCTTTTTCGCCTACGCTCATATTTGCAACGCCTAAGTCCCAACCTTTAATAACGTGTCCTACGCCAAGCGTAAATTGAAAGGGTTCGCCACGTTCAACTGAAGAATCGAATACAGTGCCATTGAGCAGTTTTCCTGTGTAATGAACCTTAACGTTTTGTCCCGATTTGGGTTTGTTACCTTTTCCGTCCGAAACTTTTGCGTAATACAAACCGTTTTGCAACATTTTGGCTTTAGGATAATTTTCTTTTACATAGGTTTTTATCATTGCAACTTCTTCGGCTCTAATTTTTTCTAATTCCTTTTGTCTCTTAATTTCTTTATCTTTAAGCTCTTTTTCGAATTGAAGTTTGGTTTTTACGTTAATAACTTCTACATCGTAGGCAATGGGAGTGTACGGTTCGATGATATAATCGCCAGTAAGTGGGTTTCTGTAACCGTCCTCGCCGAAAGCCAACTCCGATGGAACTAAAATTTTAGCAATAGAGCCGTTTTTTAAGTTTTTAATTGCCATATTAAAACCGCGAGTGTCAACAGGTGTTCCGACTTTAAGAGTGTATGGGTCTTCTCTTTCGTCTGTATTAAATATTTGTTTTCCGTCTACGGTTTTAATATTTAAAACAACTCCTATGTAGTCGCCGTCGTTAACAATATTTCCAATGCCTGGTTCAACAAAATGCATATAATAACCCGAATCGTTTACAGTGTTATTCATGTTGTTTGCAGCCAAGTACTGTTCTATTCTCTCCATTTCTGTTCCCTTAAGTCTCTCTTTGAGTTTAGCATCCGCAGCTTCAAGTTCTTCAAGCGTAGCGCTGCTAAAAACTTTAACACCTATGTACAATGAAGTTGTACTGTCGATAAAATCGGGCAAAGTTGGTGATTGCATGGTTTTAGTGATAAAATCGGCAGCATTAATCTTAAATATTGTACTATCTCCAACACTCATAGTTCCGATTGCTTGGTAAATATCTCCCGGATAAGTGGGTTCCAAAAGTTCAAGTTTTGAAACAATGTTAAGGTGAGCCGAATCCATGAGCAAACTGTCTTTACCGTTGATATTTACCCAATAATTTAACGACAAAGTAAGTATATCGCCAACCTCAAGTTTTGCCGAATCTTTGCTATGAACCAATTGTTTGTACCTAATTCCGTCGGGACCTTTTTTAAATCCGTCTTTGTTTGAACATGAGCTAAAGCCGATGATTACGACAAGTAAGCTCAATAAAAATAAGTGTAATTTTTTCATATTAAGTTAGTTAAGTTTATTTATTCAATTTTTATTAATTCTAATTTATAAATTATACTGTTTTGCGGTGGAATTTCGTTGAAATCGCCTAAAATTCCGTGTGCTAAGTAATACGGTATAATCAGTACTGCACTTTGTCCTTGTTTCATCAGCATAATACCTTCTTCCAAACCGTTCTCTACATCCGACTTGCCAAGAACAAACACTTTGTTGGCAGAGTATTCGCTTGTGTAAATAAGTTTACCGGTTAGCAGTTCAACTCTGTAGCTGATTGTAACTTTTTGTCCGGGCTTTGCACATTCGCCTGTACCTTTTCCCGATATAATATATCTGAGACCTGTAGGTGTTTCTTCAAAAGGAATGCCTCTGCGTTTTATCCAATCGTCGATGAGCTTGTTCTCTAACAACACTGCATCGGCATTAGATTGAATCAGATTTTCGTCAAGCAGTTCTTTGTCGATTTTCAATCCTTTATCGTTGCTTTTTTTCTCCTTACAGGAAACGACAAGCAGTACAGATAAAACAATAACCAAGAAATACTTACAAAAATTCATCGCAAATTTACTTATTAAAATTATTAAGTGCGGTTTTAATTTCATTCTCAAGCAAAGGTAACAAGTCTTCAAAATCTTTTATAGTTTCTTCCAAAGATTTGTACGAATCGCCACCTGATGCATTTTTATGACCGCCGCCACCAAAATATTTCGATGCTATATCATTCACCGACAAATCGCCTTTGCTGCGAAACGATATTTTAATTCGGTCGTCTCTTTCAATAAACAAAACGCCCAAACAAACTCCTTTTATGCTCAGTGAGTAATTAACAAGTCCTTCGGTATCGCCTTGCTTGTACTCGTAGCGATTAAGGTCGTCGCGACTTAGCCATATATAAGCGGTATTGTACTTAGGAAGCACCTTTAAATTGCTGCTCAAGGCAAAGCCCAAGAGTCTTAGACGGTTTTCGGAATACGTATCGTAAACTTTTTTATGAGCCCTATCGACATCAACGCCAAAATCAATTAATTTTGAAACAGCTATAAAAGTCTCTTTATTGTTGCACGAATAAGCAAAAGAGCCGGTATCTGTCATAATACCTACGAATATGTTTTCGGCTATTGCTTTATTTATGATTTTCTTTTGCAACTTGTTTTCAACTTCTAAAAGCAGATTGAATAAAAGTTCAGATGTTGACGATACGTTGTATTCGGAATAAACGTGATTGAAACTATCGGCAGGATCAAGATGATGGTCGATAAGAAAAAACGTTGCATTGCTTTTAAGCAGTTCGTTTTCAAACAAAACAACTCGGCTAAGTACATTGAAATCTAAACAAAAAATAACTTCGGCGTTTTCTATTAAATAAAGACCTTGCTCGGCATCTTGCTTGAAATTTACTACATCTTCGGAACCGCTGAGCCAAAGTAAAAAATCAGGAATATCATTAGGAACCAACACTTTAGCATCAACTCCAAGAGCTTTAAAAAACAAATGCAAAGCCAACGATGAACCTACTGCATCGCCGTCGGGATTGTAATGCGTTGTGATAAGTACTTTAGGCTTTTTTTCAAGTACTTCTATAAAACTATTTATAAACGAAGATGTTAAACCGCTCAAGAGTCCTAAAATTTTGCTTGCAAATTTACAACATTATTTGAAACACAAGTAATTTTGTACAGTATATTAATTTTCATACACAAGGCACAAATCTTATCGTTGAAATTTGCAATATCATATTTGCGAATATTTATTTTGGACAACATAAATATCTTTTTTCGATAAAATTTACTATCTTTGATTTTAATAGTATAACTTTGCATAAAAAATAAATTTCATAATAAATAATATAAATTAAATACTATGTCAGAGATAATCGGCGAAATAAAAGATTTGCTGCAACAGCAAAAAACTAACGATGTTGATACAATATCGAAAATTGGTTTTATAGGCACAAGCAGGGTTAGTTGTGAAATAATAAAAACTGCAAGCAAAAGCGGTTTTGAGGTGTTGGCATACAACAAAACCGAAGGAGAATCGAACAAAATTTTAAGTACCATAACGGAAATGCTCGACGATGAAATTAAAGGTTGGGGCATGACCGAAAGTGAAAAACGATTGATTTTATCGAGAATAAGCGTTACTAATCACATGTACGACTTATCCGACAGTGATATCGTGATAGAATCTATCGACAATTACAGAAAAGGTACAACCCTTGAAAACAGAAGAAATGTTCTGAAAGACATTGAAAATGTTGTAAGGAATAATACCGTACTTATTTCGAATTCGTCAACAATAATGGTTTCGGAGCTTGCAAGTGTATTAGCAAATCCGTCACGACTAATAGGAATACACTTTATATCACCTATTAGTACGGCAAATATCGTTGAATTGGTCAGAAGTCAATATACCGACGACAAATGCTACGAGTACGCCTTAAGATTTTTAAAAATGCTTGGAAAAGAAGCTATAGAAATAGCCGAATGCCCAGGCAATGTGTCATCTCGTATGAACTGCATTATCATCAATAATGCTTGCGAAATCCTTATGGAAGGCTTAGCAACAATAGAAAATATTGACGAAATAATGAAAGTAAGTATGGGCTCGCAATATGGACCTTTTGAACTTGCCGACAAAATCGGTCTTAACAAACTACAACGACAAATGGATAATTTATACGAAGAATTTGGAGTTCAAATTTTTAAATGCTCATCAATAATAAGACGACTTGTTAGAAGTGGAAAATTAGGAAAAGAATCAGGTCAAGGTTTCTACAAGTACGACTCTACCGGAAAAATTATAGGAACATCGGTTACATTTTCAGAAATAGCGTAATCAAACTCCTGTACACCCGAACAAATAAATTATCAACATGAAAAATAAAAAATTAATAAATATGAAAATAATAGTATTAAATTGCGGTAGCTCATCAATAAAATATCAAGTTTTTGAAATGCCCGAAGAAAAAGTAATAGCAAAGGGCTTAGTCGACAAGATAGGACTCAGAGGAGCTTCAATAAAGCATACAAAAGAAAACAACGACGTAGTAAAACTTTCAGGCGATATATTAGACCACCAAAGCGGTATTGAATATGTACTGTCGTTACTCACAAATCCAAAGTTGGGTTGCATAAGCGACCTCAACGAAATTGGAGCTGTAGGACACCGCGTTGTGCACGCAGGCGAAAAATTTAACGGTAGCGTTAAAATAACTCCCGAAGTTATTGATGCTCTTGAAGAGTGCGTTGACCTTGCTCCGTTGCACAATCCGCCAAACTTAGAAGGTATTTATTCAATGACCAAAATATTGCCTAATGTGCCTCAAGTTGGTGTGTTCGATACGGCTTTTCACCAAACAATGCCAAAAATGAGTTACCTGTACGGAATACCATACTCATTGTACGATAAATACAAAATCCGCCGTTACGGATTTCACGGCTCAAGCCACCGATTTGTATCTGAAAGAGCCGCACAACTACTAAATAAAGATATAAAAGACCTTAAAATTATTACTTGTCACCTTGGAAACGGTGCATCAATTTGTGCCGTTAAAAACGGAAAATCCTTCGATACATCAATGGGTATGACCCCAATTGAAGGAGTGGTTATGGGAACCAGATGCGGCGATATAGACGCAGGTGCATTATTGTTTATTGCATCGAAAGAGCAAATAGGCATTAATAACACCAATTCTCTTATAAACAAACATAGCGGTATGCTTGGACTTTCCGGAGTTTCATCCGATATGAGAGATATTGAAGCGGCGGCAACAAATGGAGATCAAAAAGCTATTACTGCTTTGGAAGTTTACCATTATCGTATTAAAAAATACATCGGCTCATACATTGCTGCCATGGGCGGCGTTGATGCAATTGTATTTACAGGTGGAGTTGGCGAAAATGCTTGGAAAACCAGAGAACTTGTCTGCCAAGACATGGAATTTATGGGCATTGAAATCGACACCAAAATTAACACCAACCTAAGGGGCAAAGATGCGATAATATCTAAAGACCAGTCCCCTGTTAAGGTTATGGTAATACCAACTAACGAAGAGCTTGTTATTGCGCAAGATACATATCAAATTGTAACAAGCTAATTTCAAACACACAAAATATTTTGTTTAACTTTGCAATTAAATATTAATCAAACAAAGGTAGTAACAAACATGAAACGACTGCATACATGTGAGTTACATTTTACCTTAAACCAAAAAAATTATATACTTATGAGAATTAAACTATTATTACTAACACTGATGACACTATTTGTATTAAGTTCGTGTAACAACAAAAAAGACGTAACCTCAGGCAATGATTTTTCGTTCTTTTCTGAAAAATTTGCCGACCTCAACATTCTTAGATATCAAGTTCCGGGCTTCGATGAGCTAACACCTCAACAACAAGAACTTATTTATTATCTGAGCGAAGCTACAAAATGCGGACGCGACATCCTTTACGACCAAAACGGTAAGTACAACTTGGCTGTCAGACGCACCTTAGAAAACATTTACCAAACTTACAACGGAGAAAAATCCGGCGAAGATTGGGAAAATTTTGTTGTCTATTTGAAAAGAATTTGGTTTAGCAACGGAATTTATCACCACTACGCTTCCGACAAAATTATGCCCGAATTTTCTAAAGAATATTTCAATACATTGGTGGAAAATTCAGACCAAACATTGTTTCCAGTTAAAGAAGGCGAAACCGTTGCCGACCTCGTTAAAACATTAGAGCCCGTGATGTTTGACCCCAACTATCTGCCCAAAGGTGTTAATCTGCAAGAAGGTGTTGATATAGTTCAAACTTCTGCCGTGAACTTCTACGAAGGCGTTACACAAAAAGAAGTTGAAGATTTTTACGACAATATGAAACAGCCTAATCCCGAAAGACCTCTTTCGTTAGGACTTAACTCAAAAGTGTACAAAGAAAACGGAGTGATTAAAGAAGACGTTTATAAACTTGGCGGCAAGTATTCGGAAGCAATAGAAAAAATCATTTACTGGTTGGAAAAAGCTATTACCGTTGCCGAAAACGAACAGCAAAAAGCCGGTTTTGAAAAACTTATCGAATACTACAAAACAGGTTGTTTGCAAACTTGGGACGACTACAATGTTATTTGGGTTCAGGATTTGGCAAGCACTGTCGACTATATCAACGGTTTTATTGAAACCTACGGCGATCCTTTTAGCAGAAAAGCAACATGGGAAGCAATAGTTAATTTTAAAAACATAGAAGCTACTAAAAGAACAAAAATTATAAGCGAAAATGCACAATGGTTCGAAGATAATTCGCCTATCGATCCTCGCTTTAAAAAAGAAACCGTTAAAGGTGTTTCGGCAAAAGTTATTACTGTTGCTCAACTTGGCGGCGACTGCCATCCATCGACACCTATAGGCATCAACTTGCCCAACGCCGATTGGATTAGAAGAGACTACGGTTCCAAATCGGTTACTATAGAAAACATTACATATGCTTACGGCAAAGCGGCTGAAGGCAACGGATTCCTTGAAGAATTTACTCACGAACAAGACGTTATTAAAAGAAGTAAAGAGTACGGCTCTTTAGCAGGCGATGTTCACACCGACCTACACGAGTGCTTAGGACACGGCTCGGGACAATTGTTACCCGGAACCTCTAGCGAAGCTCTTAAAAACTACTCGAGTGCATTGGAAGAAACTCGTGCCGACTTGTTTGCTCTTTATTATATAATGGATGATAAAGTTGTTGAATTGGGAATAATTCCGAATAAAGAAGCTGCAAAAGCCGAATACGACTCGTACATCAGAAACGGTTTGATGACCCAGCTTACTCGCATACAACCGGGCAAAGATATTGAGCAAGCTCACATGCGTAACAGACAAACTATTGCCAACTGGAGCTACGAAAACGGTAAAGCTGATAATGTTATTGAAAAATATATTGTCGATGGAAAAACTTACATTAAAATTAACGACTACGACAAACTTCGCGAGCTATTCGGTAAACTTCTTGCCGAAGTTCAAAGAATTAAATCGGAAGGCGATTACGAAGCAGGCAAAAATTTAGTCGAAACTTACGGTATTAAAGTTGACCAAGAATTGCATAAAGAAGTTTTGGAACGCTACGCAAAACTTAATATAGCTCCATACAGCGGATTTATTAATCCTGAAATTCAGATGATTGAAGAAAACGGTACCAAAAAGGTTACTATCAGCTATCCCGACGACTTTGCAACTCAAATGCTAAACTATTCAAATAATTATTCTTTCTTACCTACTTGGTAAAAAAATAATTCTATAAAATTTTTTAAAGGGGCTGACTCAAATTTAAAATGAGTCAGTCCTTTTTGTTTCAAGCGTTTCAGCTTATAATTAGCAAATCGAAAATTGTTAATCTGAATATTTTTTAATTGAAAAGTTGCTATTGGCTATTGAATTTTGACTGTTATTAGCTCTTGGCTAAGTAATGTCCTGAAGTTTCGGAATTGTGACAAAATTTAGCTTTAAAGTTTCTATTTTTCTTTATGTTCTTTTGTCTTGATACAAAAGAACCAAAAAATCAAGGCTGACATTTCTTTTCTGAATTGCGTTCTCATAAATCCTGAGCTCGTGCGGGTGATCTCCTCGCAGGCTCGGAGCTTCCCGCCCTCACTAGGGATTTATTTCGAACTCCATTCAGAAGAAATGTATGCCATCATTTTTAAAGTAAAATTTTTGGCTATTGTTTTTCCTTTCATGGCAGATTGCTCATACGAGAAGAATGAAGTTCATTTATTCCAAAATAGTTTAACAAAATCGCTGACTTACGCTTGCTTGCTAAAAATTATCAACAGAGAAACTTCTAATTTCTAACTTCTAATTTCTAATTTGTTAAAGCAAGCAAAGAAAATGAAAAAAACAAAATGGAAACCCAAAAAGTTTATTGATCACAAAAAGGCTTTTAGCCCCGAAGTTTCGGGGCTATTAGCTATTAACACAAGATTCTAACGACATTCATTTTTAAGGTTTTATCAAAAAATAATAAAAAATATCGAAAAAAATTTGTTTGTTAATATAATTATAGTACTTTTGTGATATCAAAATAATATCATTATAAATTTAAAAACAAACGCATATGAAAACAAAAGAAGAAATTTATTCGGGTCTGAAACTATCAGGAATTGGAATGGTTATAGCTAATTTTATCTTCCTTATTGGAATAATAGTATTAGTTGCCAATGTAATTAACTCATCAACATTAAGCAATGGTGCAATAGCGTTTCTCCTAATACTATCGGTGTTCTTGTTTGCTGTTAACATCCTATTTTGGTGTGGTTTTATGCTTATAGAACCCAACGAAGCGCGTGTGCTTATATTTTTCGGTAAATATGTAGGCACGGTTAAACAAAACGGATTTTTTTGGGTAAATCCTTTCTTTAGCAAGAAGAAATTAACCCTAAGAGCTAGAAACTTAGATGCCGAGCCAATCAAAGTTAACGACAAAGCCGGTAACCCAATAATGATAGGAATGGTGGTAGTATGGAAAGTTGTTGACACCTACAAAGCTTCGTTTGAGATAGACAACAAATCTATGATGTCGAGTATAACAGGTACTGGCATGCGCGACAGCGTTAGCGACAAGATGAAAGCTTACGAAAACTTTGTACAAATTCAGAGCGATGCTGCATTACGCTACGTTGCCGGATTGTATCCATACGACCATCTACAGTCGGAAGAATCTGACGAACTTACTTTACGTTCGGGTGGCGACGAGATGAACGAAATTCTTGAAAAACAAATCAACGACCGCCTTGCTATTGCCGGAATAGAAGTAATAGAAGCACGCGTAAACTACATTGCTTATGCTCCCGAAATTGCTGCCGTAATGCTACGTCGTCAACAAGCTAACGCAATTATTGCAGCTCGCGAAAAAATTGTAGAAGGTGCTGTTGGAATGGTACAAATAGCTTTAAAAAAACTATCGGAAGAAAATGTTATTGAATTAGACGACGATAAAAAAGCAGCAATGGTAAGCAATTTGATGGTAGTACTTTGCGGCGAAGAAAACGCACAACCAATAGTTAATACCGGAACTTTGTATCAGTAAAAACAATATGACTAGAAGTAAAATTCTGTACACCGAAACGCAACGATTTTCGCAATGGTGGTTGTGGATATTTTTAATCGGCATAAATGCCTTGATTTTGTACGCTATTATAGAGGAAAATATTGCACAACAGCATTTAAGCAACAATTTAACAAACATTGTTATGCAAATCTTAGTATTTTTGTTAGTGGTTTCGATGAGCATTTTCTTTTTAGCAAACAAACTGAATACTGCTATAGCTACTGACGGCATTTATGTGAGATTTTTCCCTTTTCATAGAAAGTATAAGTTTTTTGCTTGGGACGATATTCAAGAAGCATACACCCGCAAATACAAGCCTATAGCAGAATACGGCGGTTGGGGATTGAGACACAAAAAAGTGAATAAAGACATTGCTTACAACGTGAGTGGAAATATGGGACTGCAATTGGTTCTTAAAAACGGAAAGAAAATATTAATCGGTACGCGTAAACCCGAGTTGGTACAGGAAGCATTGGAAAAAGTAAAAAAATATCAAGAAATTGGCAAAAGTATCTAAAAATAAAAGTTTTGTTTTGCGTATTGATGCAGAAACAATGGAAGCAATAGAGAAATGGGCTGCCGACGAATTTCGCAGCACCAACGGGCAAATTGCGTACCTGTTAGACCAAGCTCTGAAAAATAGCGGCAGAATGCCGAAAAAAAAGCAAAGTAAAGACGAGTAAAATACGTGATTAATAATTCAAAAGGGTACATTTCTTCTGAATGAAACAGGATGTACGTCCTAGTGTATAAGTCTTTTTCAACTATAATTTTTTCTTTTTATAGCTAAAATAACAAAGCTATTTGCTAACGAGTGTAAATATACCACTGCTAAAAGTTAAAAAAGGTTAAATGATTGTTAAATGATTTTTGAGTTGTTGAAATAATATTAAATTTGAAACAAATTAGTTTTGATATATTTGACATAAATCTTTAAAATTAAATCATCATGAAAAAAATTACACTTATTTTAACCTTTGTTGTTGGAGCTTTTTTCTGTAACGCACAGGAAATAGAGTATTTGAAATTAAATAATAAAAACACTAACACAACAATTGCAGAATGCGATTCTGTTTCAAATGTACAGTATTACCAAAAAGGAGACAAAATAAACCTAAGTTGGGACATTCCTGGACAATTTGATTTATCATACAGTGGCGAAATTGGTGAATATTCTATAGGTGCAGGTTCTGAAATCACAGTTGGTCATAAATTTGAACCTGAAGATTTAATTAACCACGTTGGCTACAGCGTAATAAAAATTTCTTTTGTACCTTATGAGAGACAGTGTCAGTACACTGTTAAAGTTTGGAAAGAAACCAATGGGGTTTTGGAAGTTGTCGCAAGTCAACCCGTAGAACATTTTATTATTAAACATTGTAACACTACTACACTCGTAAATCCAGTAATTATTGAAGATAGTGCTACGTATTATTTTGGATATAACGCGAAAAATGGTGGCCTTCCGGCAGGAGTAGATACAGGTCCTGCAATTGTCGGTAAAGGAGACCTTTCCTTAGTTGGAAACAACTGGAGAAGCGTTTATGAACAGACAGGAGGAAATTTGAATTACAATTTTTGTATAAAAACTTCAATTGTACCTAGTCCATGCGATAGCGTTCCAACCGGATTTAACATTTTGCGTAACGATACATTGCTTAATTACACACCCATTTCGGCATATACCGACGAAAATATTTATTTAGGGCAACAAGAATATTGCGTTGAAGCTGTTTACAATAATTGTGTTTCGGCGCATAATTGCATATACGCAGATGTAGAATATAGTTCGGTTAGTACACAAAAATCTGATTTTTCTATATATCCAAATCCGACAAGCGATTATTTGAAAATCAGTGGTATTAATTTCAATGAAATTGAAGAAGTTGCAATATATAATCTTTTAGGCAAAAAGGTTGCATCGTATAAAAAAACAGATTTGATAAACGTTTCAACGCTACCTAAGAGTACTTATTTATTAAAAATACGCTGTGGTACGCAAATCTATTCAAGATTGTTTGTTGTAAATTAATTCTAAAAAATATATTAAATCATTTACCCTAAATCAACTTTTTTCTATGAAATATAAGATTTTAATCTTGGCATTAATGGTTTGCTTTTCAAACATTTTGTTATCTCAAACATACAAACGCTCGCTCGCTTTTGCAAAGCGAGCGGTGAAAAATAATTTCTTTTATTAATCTTTTTGTAGAAGGATTTTTTTGGTGCTTCGCTTCAATTGCCACGCCTTTAAAGACATGGCAATTGATAAAAACACTCAACTCCCCATTTTCGGCACTTCGATACGCCTTCGGCACTCAGCGACCGAAAATGTCAAACCCGAAACACCCCTAAACTTCTTGATAACCAGCACTCGCACCCCGTCCCGAAACTTCGGGATAACCCGCAACACGTAACACAATTAATTTCCCCAAACAATCTCAACAATTGATTACATTTGCCGACTAAAAACAAAAATATGGCAACAAAAGATAAATTGTGGACGGCTAGCTTTATATACATGTGTATAGCTAACTTTTTCCTATTTTTTACTTTTTATCTGCTCTTGCCCATAATGCCATTTTATCTGATTGAAGAGTTTGACGTAAGTAAAACAATAGTTGGGTTGGTTTTATCGTCGTACACAATTGCAGCTCTAATCATACGACCTATTGCGGCGTATTTTTTAGATATGATAAACAGAAAACCCATATATCTTGTCGCTTACATCGCATTTGTAGCTGTTTTTGTGGGATACCTGTATGCTTCAATGTTGCTGTTGTTCATACTTGTGAGAGTTTTTCACGGTATAACTTTCGGCAGCGTCACAACAGCAAGTAGCAGCTTGGTTATAGATATTATGCCTGCATCAAGGAGAGGCGAAGGCTTGGGATATTTTGGAACCACGAATAATGTGGCTATGGCACTGGGACCTATGCTTGCAATGCTTGTTTACGAAACCTATTCGGCTAAGGCAGTTTTTATGTTCGCTATTTGCACCGGTGTTATTGGTTTTATATTTGCCACATTTATAAAATGTACAAAAGAAGTTGAAAAGACTAAAAATCAGCCATTGTCTTTAGACAGATTTTTTTGGCCCAAAGGAATATACGCAGGGATATGCTTGCTATTATTGGCATTTCCGTTTGCAACAATAACAACCTACATACCAGTATACGCCAAAGAGTTGCAGCTTACAAATATTGGTATTTACTTTACTATTTTGGCAGTAGGACTTATTTCCGTTCGTATGTTTTCAGGAAAACTTGTAGATAGAGGTCACTTGCCGGCAGTTATTACGGTAGGAACTATTATAGGGATTTTTGCCTTTTTGCTGCTGGCTTTAGTTTACTACTTGAAAGATAGTGTCAGTTACGCTAATCTCCGATTGATATTTTTATCGTCCGCTATTTTTGTAGGTTTCGCCTACGGATTGATATTTCCGGCGTATAACACACTTTTTGTAAACATTGCGCCAAACAACAAACGTGCTAGTGCAACCTCAACATATCTCACCTCTTGGGATTTAGGAATAGGCGTAGGATTGGTTCTTGGCGGTAAACTATCCGATTACCTAACGGGAATGTCGCTCACATACTTCGTGGGCTCAATGTCTGTAGTGCTATCGCTTACGCTATTCATTTTCATAGCCAAACCACATTTTTTGAAAAACAAATATAGATAGTGGTGGGTGGATGGTGAATGGTGAATGGTGATGAGTGGTGAGTGGTGAGTGGTGAGAAGTTTTGAGTTCTGAGTCCTGAGTTCTGAGTTGGCGAAATATTCGGTCACTGAGTGCGACATTTTCGGTCATTGTGTGCCGATATTGAGCAAAGCGAAATATCGGTGTATCGAAATGCCGAAAATGGAAGGTACTAATCGTTAATAGCTACAGCACTTCTAATTTCTAATTTCTACCTTCAAAAATACGTAACCCGTAACACGCACCACGCAACCCGAACCACGCAACCCTACTCTTTAACCGTAAGTTTAAATCCTACTCCGTGAACGTTAATAATTTCAACATTCGGGTCTTTGCTGAGAATTTTGCGAAGTTTGGTAATATACACGTCCATGCTTCGGGCGTTGAAGTAACTGTCGTTTTGCCAAATTCTGTTAAGAGCAAAGCTGCGTTCTAAGGTTTCGTTTTTATACTGACAGAACAAATTCAGCAACTCCGATTCTTTAGAAGTCAGCTTTTGTGTTTCATCCTCAAAAGTTATAGTTTGGTGATTATAATCGAAAGTATATTTTCCTATATCATAAACACCTTCTTCTTTATCCATATCAGGTTCCGAGCGTCTTAATATAGCCTCCATTCTTGCCATAAGCTCGTCCATGCTGAATGGTTTAGTCATATAATCATCGGCTCCCGACTGAAAACCTCTTAATTTGTCTTCTTCCATCGATTTAGCCGTTAAGAATAATATAGGAACTTTTTTATCAAATTGTCTAATTTCCTGTGCTACTGTTATCCCATCTTTTTTAGGCATCATAATATCCAATATGCAAAAGTTAAACGGTGTTTTTAAAAACATATCAACAGCTTCTTGACCGTTAGTACAAAGTTGGACATCAAAACCTTTTGCTATCAGATAATTACTCAAAATATTGCCTAAATTTTGGTCGTCTTCAGCTAATAAAATTGTCAAATTTCTTTTTGTTAACATAATAATTCTTTTTAATGATAAAACGGTAAGTATATTTTAAAACAGCTACCCTTGTTAATTTCGCTATCAACGGTTATTTCGCCTTTATGTTTTTGCACAATCATTTTTACATAACTCAAACCTAATCCAAAACCTTTAACGTCGTGGACATTGCCGGTTGGAACTCTGTATAATCTATCGAAAATTCTTTTCTGATTAGCTTTGCTAATTCCCATACCTTTGTCCGAAACACTTATAACTATTCCGGTTGGTGTATTTTGAGTTTCAACAGTAATAACAGGTTTTCGGGGCGAATATTTATTGGCATTGTCCAATAAGTTGCTTATAACGTTACTCAAATATGCCCTATCGCCTAATATAACAGGATTTTTTGCTGCTAAGTTTTGTTCTATTGTGCCGTCTCTGACTTCTATTTGTATTGATATTTTCTGAATTGCATCGGTAATTATTTCATGAATATTAATCTCCTTGTAATTCATGCTGAGTGTGTCTTTTTCTATAAGTGAAGATTGCAGAATTTTTTCAGACAACTCGCCTAATCTTTTGCTTTCGTCGGAAATTATATTCAAATAATTATCGTGAACTTCGGGTTGCAAAGTTATTGTTTTGTCGGTAAGCACCTGGCACGTAAGCATTATAGTTGATATAGGCGTTTTAAACTCATGAGTCATATTGTTTATAAAATCGTTTTTCATAACCGACAATTTTTCTTGTTTCATTACGATATGTATTATAGTTATAAAGGCAGCTATCAATACAAAAATCATAATTATTGACAAAACAAGCATAGACCATAGTTTGCTAAAAATTGCCTTGTTTTCATTTTCTAATTTTATAACAAATAAATCCTGATTAAAAAATCCCAGCCCTGTAAACAATGGATAATAAAAACCTGTTTCTAAAAGGTTTTCTTTCTCGGCTTCAGGACTGCTTAACAATACCAATTTGTTTTGTTTGGCTTGGTAAACGCCAAAATAGTACGGAATATTAATACCTTTCGCCAGCAACTCGTTGCTTATCAACGTATCAATAATACCAACACTAATGTACTGATCAATGTTGTACTCCATACTATTATGGTTTTTTAATATGTTGGCTTTTATAGTGTTTCGTATCTGTTGACGACGAATCATAAAGTTGTTGATAAACGTAGAGTCTATCTCTTTAGACATGCGCAATGTATCTTTATAAAAATTCTTGAATACACTGCTGTCTGACATATTTTTTGCTTCGTGATTATCGCCACACAAGTTGTGCTGTTTAATAAAAAGCGATTCAAGTTTGAGCAATGCAATATTAACCGCATCATCAACATTGCGTTTAAAATTTGTCTTGGTGAGCTCTTGTGCCCTGTCCATCCAATACACCTGCAACCCCACAAAACCCAATAGGAGTAGCATTATAAAGACAATAAATATTTTATAAATCTTGCTTTTCAAAAAATTTAATAGTTAAAATGTAGTTTCAAATTTCTTGTCAATATTTGTTTTTAACAATGTAAAATTACTTAATTTTTAGCAAAACGATTAATGCTTAACAATTATTAACGGATTTTTTATTAAAACAATACAGGTTATCAGAAAAATTATAATTTTATAATCTGAAAAATTTACACTATGATAAAATTAAAATTTGAATACCATTACTTAAAAGATTTTAAGCACTTAGACGATATTGGCAGCATTGAAGACGAAGTTATTTCGAAAGCTGAAGAATTGCTCAGTCGTAACGGCTCTGGCAGCGATTATTTAGGGTGGATAGATTTGCCCGAAAACATTTCTGACGAGCTAATAAGCGACATTGAACAAACAGCCGAAAAAATAAGAAAGCAGTCGGATGTAGTTGTGGTTATTGGCATTGGCGGCTCATACGTTGGAGCAAGAGCTATTATAGAAGCCTTAAAACCCGAATATTCAATGCCTTTTTACAAAGGTAACAAGCCCGTAATTTTGTACGCAGGCAATAATCTTAGTTCGGGATACCACAAGCATATAATCGATTATGTCAGCGACAAAGATTTTTCCGTTGTTGTAATATCAAAGTCGGGAACTACAACCGAGCCTGCTACCGCTTTCAGAATTTTTAGAGATATTTTGGAGAAAAAGTACGGTACGGAAGGTGCTTCCGACAGAATTGTCGCCATTACCGATAAAAGTAAAGGTGCTTTGAAAACGTTTTGCAACAAACGCAACATAAAAACTTTTGTCATACCCGACGATGTCGGCGGAAGATATTCCGTACTGACTCCCGTTGGCTTGCTTCCTGTAGCTATTGCCGAACTTGATATTCGAAAATTGTTGCACGGAGCCAAACAAATGCAAAAGGCTTGCACAAATAACGCCGATTTTGTTGACCATCCTGTTATTGAATACGTTGCAGTCAGAAATATTTTGTACAGATTGGGTAAGCAAATTGAAATACTTGTCAGTTATAACCCCGAAATGCGTTATTTTGTCGAATGGTGGAAACAATTATTTGGCGAAAGCGAAGGAAAACAAGGCGAAGGGATATATCCTGCCGGCGTTGATTTTACTACCGACCTACATTCGCTTGGGCAGTATATTCAAGACGGACAACGTATTATTTTTGAAACAATAATTGACGTAGAAAATCCTAAGAGCAAAGTTTATATCCCTTCCGACGAAGATAACTTGGACAACATGGATTTTGTTTCGGGCAAAAACCTGAACGATATAAACAAAATGGCTATGCTCGGCTCATTGTACGCTCACATCGACGGCGATGTACCTGTTGTCAAAGTGGTTTTACCCGAACTTAACGAAGAAACAATGGGTGAACTCATTTACTTTTTCGAGTTTGCCTGCGGCGTAAGTGGGTATGTATTAGGAGTAAATCCTTTCGACCAACCCGGAGTTGAAGCATATAAAAGAAATATGTACGCCCTGCTAGATAAGCCCGGCTACGAAGAAGAAGGAATACGACTTAGGAGTAGAATGGAATAGTGTTGCGGTGTACTTGGGGTTATTAGTTTGAAGTTGCGACATTTTCGGTCATTGAGTGCCGATATTGAGCATAGCGAAATATCGGTGTATCGAAATGCCGAAAATAGAGGGTAATAACGGGTTACGTAGTGCGTGGCTACTAACAATTGGCAATGTGCAATGTACAATTATCAATTGTTAATTGCTCATTGTTAATTGATAATTGCTCTTAAAAAGAGCTTCTCATCGCATCAACAGGAGCTAACCTTGAAGCTTTGCGAGCGGGGAAATATCCCGAAATAAAACCTATTGCCGACGAAACTAATAAGCCTATTAGAATATTGCCAATGCTAAGTACAACCTTTATTCCGGTTAAAGAAGTAAAAATAATTGTTGTTATATAAACGAGTATTAGTCCAAACACACCACCTATAAGAGCCAAAAATATTGCTTCAAAAATAAATTCGGTGAGTATGAAAAATGATTTCGCTCCTAAGGCTTTTTTTATTCCTATTTGAGCAGTACGCTCTTTTACCGAAATAAACATTATTGTAGCAATGCCAAAGCCTCCTATAAGCAACGAAAACGAACCTATTAGCCAACTTACCATGTTTAAAACTCCGAAAATATTATCAAATACCGAATCCAACAAACTCATCTGATTAATAGCAAAATTATCTTTCTCTTTAGGCTTAAGTCTTCTTTCGGCTCTCATTATTCGTTTCAAGTCGTCGCTAAGCTGTTCAGTACTAATGCCAGGTTTCGGAGTTACAACTATCGACGAATTCATGTAGTCGGATTTGATATTTACCAATTTCCGTCCAAAATTAAAAGGAATCATGACCGCATTATCTATTCCGGTATTTACAACAGAATTACCCTTTTTCTCAAATACTCCAATAATTTTCAGTTTGTTACCTAAAATCATAATTTCTTTACCGATGTGCTGTTGGTCGTCGTCGCCTAACAAATTCTTGCAAATATTGCTACCAACTATTGCCACTCTGCTTCCTCTTTCCGATTCCGTATTAGTAAAGTATCTGCCCTGCTCAATGCCCATATGAGTAATGTTGATAAAATCGTGGGTGCAAGTAACTATATTGACTTCATAATTTTTGTCCTTATATTTCACCTGACTATTAAAATTTTTGGTAAAAGCTGAATACTTCGCCAATGCACACTTCTTGCTCACTGCCTCGTACTCTTCGTATTTAGGAGTCGGACGCTTGTTGTACTCCCACCAAGCAAACTCGCCCTTCATAACCCAGGGATATTTATCAATATACAAAGTACTTCCTCCCATCCCTTCCATTGTTTCTCTCACGGTGCGTTCTATGCTCTGAAAGAACGATAAAACTACAATTACCGAAAAAATCCCTATGGTTATTCCAAGCAACGATAAAAAAGCTCGCAATTTGTTCGACAATATAGAGTCTATCGATGTTGCCAACGATTCTCTTATCAGCTTTATAAAGAAAAATACTTTGCTCATAATTATTTTACGAAAGTAAACATTTGGAAAAAATGAGCAAAATTTTTTAATAAGTTTATGATATTCATCTTAAAATTTCAAGGAATTTGTACTTTTGGAACAACTATAATTTAACGAGCAAATTATTAAATCAGATGGGTGGCAAAAAATTAATAAAATCGGCTTTGATTTCGGTGTATAACAAAGATGGAATTGAAGAAATCGCCGATTTATTACTGAAAAACAATGTTAAAATTTATTCTACAGGTGGTACATTCGAGTTCCTGAAGTCGAAAGGTATTGCCGCTACCGAAGTCGAGGACCTTACAAAGTATCCTTCAATATTCGGTGGTAGAGTTAAAACATTGCATCCTGCCGTTTTTGGGGGAATTTTGTTTCGCCGCGATAACACTTCCGACCTTGAAGAACAGAAAAAATACAACATCCCGAATATAGACTTAGTCATTGTGGATTTGTATCCCTTTGAAGAAACCGTTTTGAAAACAAGCGACAATGCTCAAATAATTGAAAAAATTGATATAGGCGGAATTTCGCTTATAAGAGCTGCTGCCAAAAATTATCAAGACGTTGTTGTAATTCCTTCAACCAAGCAATACGACATACTTATTAAGATTTTAACCGAAAATAATGCTCAATCGGATATTAGCGACAGAATGCATTTGGCAGCATGTGCTTTCAACGTATCGTCGCATTACGACACACAAATTTTTAATTATTTCAATAAAGAAGCAAACCTTCCCGTTTTCAAGCACTCCGAAGTTGCCGCTACCCAACTGCGATACGGCGAAAACCCTCATCAAGACGGATACTTCTGCGGCAATTTAGATAATGTTTTTGAGCAACTTCACGGCAAGGCAATTTCGTACAACAATATTGTTGATATAGACGCTGCTATTACTATGATACACGATTTCTCGGAAGAACCTACTTTTGTAATAATAAAGCATACCAACGCTTGTGGCGTTTCGAGCAGAGCCACATTATCAGAAGCATGGGATGCAGCTCTTGCCGGCGACCCCGTTTCGGCTTACGGTGGAGTTATCATCTGTAATAAGCCAATAGACCTTGACACAGCCAATAAAATGAATACTTTGTTCTTCGAAATTGTATTAGCTCCTAACTACGATAAAGATGCTTTGGAAATACTTAAATCGAAGAAAAATAGAATAATATTGCAGTTGAACAACAATTTCAACATTGTTAAAAATCAATTTAAATCGGTTTTAAACGGCGTTATACAACAACAAAAAGATTTTTACAAACACAGCACCGACAAAAATTGGGAAGTTAAATCTACCGTACAACCAAACAATAAGCAAATTGAAGATTTGATTTTTGCTAACACAGTTGTAAAGCATTTGAAAAGCAATGCAATTGTGTTGGTAAGAAATAAGCAACTGTTAGGTTGCGGTTGCGGCATGACTTCACGCGTCGATGCAGTTAAACAAGCTGTCAATAAAGCCAAAGAAAACGGTTTATCATTAAAAGGAGCTGTTATGGCTTCTGATGCCTTCTTCCCGTTTTCCGACTCCGCTGAGTTGGCTCACAGTGAAGGTATTACCGCAATAATTGAACCCGGTGGCTCAATTAGAGATAAAGATACGATTGAGTTTTGCAACAAAGTGGGTATAGCACTTGTTTTTACCGGAATCAGACATTTTAAACATTAAAAAAATCATTACAAAAAAATAATACGAATAAAATTATGGGATTATTTTCGTTTCTGACAAAAGATATAGCGATGGACCTTGGCACAGCCAACACCATCATTATTTATAACGACAAAGTAGTTGTCGACGAACCTTCAATAATAGCTATTGATAGAAACAGTTCTAAGGTTATTGCTGTTGGTAAAAAGGCTCAACTTATGCACGGTAAAACCCCCGACCACATTAAGACCGTTCGTCCGCTACGCGATGGCGTTATCGCCGACTTCCAATCGTCGGAGTACATGATAAGGGAGTTTATCAAGATGATTTCGGCAAAGCGCGGACTTTTCCCTCCTGCCTTGCGTATGGTTATATGTATACCATCAGGAATTACCGAAGTTGAAGAACGTGCCGTTAAAGACTCTGCCGAACAAGCAGGAGCTAAAGAAGTGCGACTTATTCACGAACCTATGGCTGCAGCTATCGGTATTGGTATTGATGTGCTTGAACCTACCGGAAATATGATTATTGACATTGGTGGCGGCACTACCGAAATTGCAGTTATTGCACTTGGCGGAATAGTTAACAATATGTCAACACGTATTGCCGGCGATGATTTTAACTCCGACATTATAGAATACATGCGAAAACAACATAATATCAACGTTGGTGAACGCACCGCCGAACAAATCAAAATTGAAGTCGGGTCAGCTCTCTCCGAAGTAGATAATCCCCCACCCGATTATCCTGTTCATGGTAGAGACCTGCTTAACGGTATTCCTCGAGAAGTTTATGTTAACTACGCCGAAATAGCACACGCTTTAGACCGATCAATATCTAAAATTGAAGCTGCCGTGGTAAGTGCATTGGAACAAACACCACCCGAACTGTCGGCTGATATTTTTCGCACAGGTATTTATCTTGCCGGCGGAGGATCGCTGCTCAGAGGTTTGGATAAAAGAATTTCTATTAAAACCAAACTTCCTGTCAAAATCGCCGACGACCCGCTTCACGCTGTTGCGAGAGGAACAGGAATTGCTCTGAAAAATTTCGACAAGTTTACTTTCCTTATTAGATAATTAAAGTAACCATTTTATAAATTGTAGTATGAATAATGTTTTAAAATTTATTATTAAAAATAATTTCATACTGCTTTTTGTTGTTTTGGAAATTTTTGCTCTGTCAATATTCTTTTCTGCCAACAACTACCAAAGCACCAAGGTTATGCGACTTCACAATAGAGTTGCAGCTACATTTTACAAACACGTTAGTTCGGTTGAAAGTTTTTTTAATTTAAGAAACGAAAATAAAATGCTTAGAGCCGAAAACGCCGAACTGTATAAAAAATTAAAATCATCGCAGTATATTTGCGACACTTCCGAATATTCTATTACCGATACATTGTACAAACAGCAATACACCTACGTTCCGGCAAGGGTAATTTACAATAGTATTGACAAGCACAACAATTTTATTATGCTGAATAAAGGTAAAAATGATAATATCGAAAAAGATATGGCTGTGATTTCGCCTTTAGGGGCTGTGGGTATTGTTGTTAGCGTTTCCGATAATTTTTGCTTGGTTATGAGTTTGCTAAATACAAGTTTCAGACTTAGCTGCAAACTGCTTAATTCTGATGAAATCGGCTCGGTTTCTTGGGACGGAAGGCACTACAAAAAAGGCTTACTTACCGATATTCCTTTTCACGTAGAAATTAATGTAGGCGATACTGTGGTTACCAGCGGCTACTCATACAGCTTCCCGAAAGGAATTATGGTTGGAACTGTTACCGACTATTCGGCTACAGACAATTCGCACTTTTACACAGCAACAATTAATTACAGCGTAAATTATGGCTCTATAGGTTCGGTTTATATTATTAATAATTTGATGATACAAGAACTTCAAAAACTTGATAGCATTAAAAACACACTTATAAATTAAATGAAAAATAAACTAGTAATAGAAAATATTATACGTTTTGTTTTACTTTTAGTATTGCAAGTACTGATTTTGAATAAGATTAACTTATTCGGCTACTTGCATCCAAATGCGTATATCCTGTTTATTTTATTGCTTCCATTTGAAACACCAGGATGGCTATTGCTTATTTTGGCTTTTGTTACCGGACTATCTATTGATGTTTTTGAAGGTGTTATGGGAATACATACCATTGCTACTGTTTTTGCCGCATTTATCAGACCTTACGTAATAAAAATTGTAGGCGATAAACCCGAGTACGAAACCAATGCTAAACCGGGAATTTTCGATATGAAACTCTCGTGGTTTTTGTATTACGCTGCTATTATAATTTTCTTACATCAGTTTGTATTAAATTTGCTTGATGCTTTTAGTTTTAAGCAATTTTTTCTGTTATTATGGCGAACTATACTAAACAGCGCACTTACATTACTGTTTGCGGTAATTTTACAATATATTTTTCCTCCTTCTACAAAAAGAAATAAATAATTTAAAAACTATATATACATGAAAAAATTTACATTAAAACTCTTTTCAGTTGTCTTGTTACTAGTTGTAACATTTAGTTGTGGCAAAAAAATTGCTTCCGACGAATTTAAAATCAACGTTACGGTGCAACCTGAATACGAAGGTTACGCCTTGCTTAAAAAATTTGAGAATGACAAAATAACTACAATCGATTCGCTTGTATTTGCCGACAATAAAGTTACGTTTGAAGGCAAAATAAGTAATCCCGAATTGTTTTATATTTTATTGCCCGAAAGCAAGCAAAAAGCAATAAAAGTTTTTGCCGAAGGTGCTGCTGTTATTAATGTCAATGTTAATGCCGACAGCGTTGAGAAAGCAAAAA
Source organism: Lentimicrobiaceae bacterium (assembly GCA_033809755.1). Classification (GTDB taxonomy): domain Bacteria; phylum Bacteroidota; class Bacteroidia; order Bacteroidales; family UBA4417; genus UBA4417. The sequence goes on along the minus strand of JAPXLB010000001.1, from coordinate 65,004 downwards.
TTACAGGTTCTAAAACTCACGATTTGTATGTAAGCTACTTGGAAGGACAGAGCGTGTACGAAACCAAATTAGGCGAGATATACAACAATTATTCTGAAGCCAAAAAGAGCAATGCCGATGAAGAAATTATTAAGCAAATAGAAAACCAATACGACTCAGTTAGCAATGAAATACTTGCCTATACTAATAAATTTATAGAAGAAAACCCCAAAAGCGTAATAAGTACGTATTTAGTACAATCGAGAATTTATTATTACGACTATTCCGAACTTGCCGATATTATGACAATTTTAGACGAAAGTCTATCGGGAACAGCATATTATGATTATATAAAACGTCAGGTTGAAATACTAAGTTCGGTACAGCCCGGCAATCAAGCTCCCGACTTTATATTGCCCGACGCCGAAGGTAAAGAAGTTAGTTTAAGCAGCTTAAAAGGACAGTACGTACTAATTGATTTTTGGGCTTCGTGGTGCGGTCCTTGTCGTGCCGAAAATCCTAATGTGGTAAAAGCGTATAACATGTACAAAAACAAAAACTTTACCGTTTTGGGTGTATCTTTAGATGATAACAGACAAGATTGGATTGACGCTGTTGAAAAAGACAAACTAACATGGCTAAACGTCAGCGACCTTACGGGTTGGAGCGAAATAGCTAAACAATACGGAGTTATGAGCATTCCCTCAAACTTCTTGATTGACAAAGACGGAATTATTATTGAGTCTAACCTGAGAGGAGAAAAGCTGCTAGAAAAACTTGCTGAAGTTTTGAAATAGAAAAATAGTATTTTTGTTTTCATAAAGTTTGTGCTTTTCTTGAAAGTCGTGCATATTCTCTAGAGTTGAGTAAATCTTACGAAAATAACTTAGATTACAAGCAACATTTATCGTTGCAGCAAAAATATATACATAATTCGCATGTTGCAGGAATAACTCCTGAAACTATGCATAGTTACGCATTTTGTCAATGAATACGAAGTTTATTATCACGATAGTATTGCTTTTTACGTTGACTAATATATTTAGTCATCAAGAAGATAGTAAAGAGGTTTTAAATAAAGGTTTAACAATACAGTTGTCGAGTGAAACTGATACTTGTTATTATTCTGAAGATGAAATAGTTATCTATATAGAATTTAAAAACGAGAAATTTCGTCCATTAATAATAAACAGAAATATGATTGTATCCACAAAAGACTTACTTTCGACAGATGTTATAAAATTAAAAATCTGGCACGATAATAAACTTTATGAACGTGGATATTTAGATGGAAAACCTGCGATGCCCCAAAAACGCATATTATTCAAAAATAGAACATTAAAAATTAGTAGTCTGCTTAGTTTTAGGTCGTTGACTGAGAAAATAGAAGGAATTCCTGATTACAGCAAATTAAAAAAAAGCAATGAAGATTTTGGAGCTTATCAGTTACAAGCCTTGTACATTACGAATACAAATGATACAATATTTTCTAATTGGATAACTATTAATTACGTAAAGGAATAAGAATTAAGAGGTTCGGTGCTACGCACCTTTTTGTTCTTAAATTAGCTGTTGGCTTTTAACCATTGGCAATGAACAATTAGATGTTACGAGTTGCGTTACTCTGTATTCAGGACTGAAGGCATTTAGCCAAAGCCGTAGAACGGCGTACCATTTGTAACCACGTAGTAATAAACTCAAGTCAGGTGCAGAGCACCGAACCATTAAACATATTTTTTTGCAAGATAAAAACAAAGGGCTGTCTCGAAATCAAGACAGCCCCACAACTTAAAAAATCATTAAAACTCAACTACGCATCTATATTGGCGTATCTTGCATTCTTTTCAATAAACTCACGGCGAGGAGCAACTTCGTCACCCATAAGCATGCTGAAAATTCTATCTGCTTCCGAAGCGTTATCAATAGTAATTTGTCGCAAGGTTCGATGTTCGGGGTTCATTGTAGTATCCCACAATTGCGTGTCGTTCATCTCTCCCAAACCTTTATAGCGTTGAATGTGAATTCCTCTTTCGCTACCGTCTGACGAAAATTCTTCAACAGTTTGTCTTCGTTCTTCTTCAGTCCAACAATATCTTTCTTTTCCGTCCTTTTTAACCAAATAAAGCGGCGGAGTTGCAATGTAAACATAGCCGTTGTCGATAAGCTCACGCATATATCTGAAAAAGAAAGTAAGGATAAGTGTAGCAATGTGGCTACCGTCAACATCAGCATCGGTCATAATAACAACCTTGTGATAACGAAGTTTTTCTAGGTTAAGAGCCTTACTGTCTTCTTCCGTTCCAATAGTAACTCCAAGAGCTGTGTATATGTTTTTAATTTCTTCGCTATCGAAGATTTTGTGCTGCATTGCTTTTTCAACGTTAAGAATTTTACCTCTTAGCGGTAAAATAGCCTGATAGCGACGGTCTCTGCCTTGCTTGGCAGTACCACCTGCAGAATCACCTTCCACTAAGAACAATTCGCAAAGTGCAGGGTCTTTTTCTGAGCAATCGCTAAGTTTTCCGGGCAATCCGCTACCCGAAAGTACGTTTTTGCGTTGTACAAGTTCGCGTGCCTTACGAGCTGCATGACGAGCTGTAGCAGCCAAAATAACTTTATCGACTATAAGTTTAGCCTGTCGGGGATTTTCTTCTAGATAATGTGTAAGCATTTCCGAAACTTGTTGGTCAACGGCTCCCATAACTTCGGTATTGCCGAGTTTTGTTTTTGTCTGACCTTCAAATTGCGGCTCTAAAACCTTACAGGAAATAATAGCAGTTAAGCCTTCCCTGAAGTCATCTCCCGAAACATCTATCTTAATTTTATCCAACAATCCCGACTTGTCGGCATACGATTTAAGCGTACGTGTAAGACCTCTACGGAAACCCGCCAAGTGCGTTCCGCCTTCCTGAGTATTGATATTATTGACGTACGAGTGCACATTTTCCGAAAAAGATGTATTGTATTGCATAGCAATTTCCACAGGGATATTGTTTTTTTCTCCTTCCATATAAATGGGCTCGGGAATTATCGTTTCTCTGTTGCTATCTAAGTATGAAATAAAGTCGATAAGACCTTTTTCGGAATAAAACTTATCTTGAATATAATCTCCGTTTTCATCTTTTTCACGCAAGTCGGTAAGCTGCAAGGTTATTCCTTTGTTCAAAAATGCAAGTTCTCTCAAACGCGAAGCCAATGTTTGATAATCGTATTCGGTAAGGGTAAAAATTGAAGAGTCGGGCAAAAAAGATATAACTGTTCCCGTTCTGTCGGTTGTGCCTACTTCCTTAACAGCATACAAGGGTTTACCTTTGCTATACTCTTGCTGATAAATTTTCCCATTTCGGTAAATTGTTGCTTTTAAATTTTCAGAAAGAGCATTAACGCAGCTAACTCCAACGCCATGCAATCCACCAGAAACCTTGTAAGAACCCTTGTCGAATTTACCGCCGGCGTGCAAAACTGTCATAACCACTTCGAGAGCCGAGCGTTTCTCTTTTTCGTGCAGGTCTGTAGGTATTCCACGACCATTATCGGAAACCTCTATGGAGTTATCTGGATGAATTTTTACATCTATAAAATCGCAAAATCCAGCCAAAGCCTCATCAATAGAGTTATCTACAACTTCGTAAACCAAGTGATGTAAACCTCTGGAGCTTACATCGCCTATGTACATTGCCGGACGCTTACGTACGGCTTCTAAACCTTCTAATACTTGTATGTTTTCGGCATTGTAATTGCCGTTATTATTATTGTTGTTGTTTTGCTTGTTAATGTTATCCAACTCACTCATTTTCTGTAATCTGATTTTATTTATAATATTGTGCAAAGGTAAGCATTTTTGTTCTATTTAAGCCTTTTTTCTGTAAGAAAAAACAGGTTTTTATTAACAGTTTTAATTTGAAAAAACACTAGCATTTACCCAACAATTAATAGTAGTTTTTTTATCTTTGCGAAAATTAATACTTGAACAAAAATGAACCCAACACTTCTTGAATGGATTGGCTATATAGCCTCAATTCTGATTGCCATTTCGTTGGCAACTAAATCGATTATCAGATTAAGATGGATAAATTTGATCGGCGCTATATTTTTCTTTATTTACGGCTATTTGATTAAGTCGTGGCCCGTTTTTGCAGTCAATATTTTTATAACTGTTGTGGATATTTACTATCTGTACAAAATTTATTCTAAAAAAATTAAAATCAATATTGTAAAAGCCGGCGAAAGCGACTTATACTTCAGTAACTTTATTAATTTCCATAAAAATGACATTTTAAAGTTTCACCCTAAGTGCGACTTTGATTCCATAAATAATATTCAAAAACATATTGTGCTTCGAAACGCCAATATAGCAGGCGTATTCTGCTATCGTATAGATGATATTTCTAACGTTGAGGTAGTTGTAGATTACGTTACCGAAGAGTACCGCGATTTTAAAAACGGCGAATTTGTTTATGCCGAAATCACTAAAATGCTTAGTAACAAAGGTATAAGAGGTTACTTAATGAAAGAGCCTGGCAAAATCCACTACAAATATTTAAAGAGAATGGGTTTTATTAGAACCAACGAGACTGAATTTTTTAAATCGGTGTAAATTTTAAATTGAACAACTTGCAGAATTACAAATTGTATTTTGCTCCTTTTCAAGGGATTACCGGTCATACATACCGCAAAAACTGGGCTAAGCGCTTTTCAGGTGTTGATAAGATGTTTACGCCATTTTTTACGGGAGTTTCCAATTATAAGACTTTTTCCAAAAGGCAACTTTTTGAATTATCGAGTACCAATTTTGGAAACACAAAAGTAATTCCGCAAATAAATAGCAAAAGCTCCACCGAAATATTACAGTTTGCTCAATTTTGTGACGATTTGGGATTCGACGAATTAAACTGGAATTTGGGTTGTCCGTTCCCCAGAGTAGCTAAGCGTGGCAGAGGCTCCGGATTGCTTGCCAAACCTTTAGAAGTTGATAATATACTGAATGAGGTTTTTGCCGAAATAAAAATTAAATTTTCTATAAAATGTCGCATTGGTTACACAGACAAAAACGATATTTTTGAACTCATACCAATATTCAACAAGTATAGCTTATCCGAACTGATTGTGCATCCGCGAACAGGCAACCAAATGTACAAAGGTGATGTTGATTTGTCGGTTTTTAAGCAAGTCGCCGATTTGTACAGGAAGAATTTAGTCTACAACGGAAACATTTTAGATGTTTCGGATATTCACAAGATACAAAACCTAGCTCCTTCGGTTGATACCTTTATGATAGGCAGAGGTTTACTTAGTAATCCGTTTTTGGCTATGCAAATCAATAATATTGAATTTGCTAATCCGACCGAAACATTAAAAAGTTTTATAGATGATTTGCTTTTCGATTATATAAAGCAAATCAACAACGACGGAGTTGTGGTTAATATCTTAAAGGAATTGTGGAAATACTTGTGTTCTTCGTTCGGCGATGGCAACAGCGTATTTAATATCATAAAACGCACACAAAATATAGATGAATACCAAACGGCTGTGCGAAGAGTTTTTAATGAATTTGAATTTGTTGTTATTGATTAACGACTATTTTATAAACCTCATCATTCCTACGAAGTATCTCAGATGTACTAATTGTAAACGTTTCGCCTTTATTGATTTTATCGGCTTCTATGTCGTCGCTATTCAGCATTTTTTCTACATGTAGCTCGTAAACACCGGTTGTTGGACCAATAACAATCAGGTCGTCGTTGACAGATACATCATAGGTATCGACTTTTATCTGAGCTACCATAATTTTATTGTAAAAGTTAATGACCTTACCGACATAAACTTTTTTATGAGTCGCTGATGAACCGTGCCTTTCAGTCCACTCTCCCAATTTAGCTCCCATATAATATCCTTCCCAAAAACCTCTGTTGTACACCGACGACAGTTTTTTGTTCAGTTCTTCTACCAACTCTTCGTTGAAATTATTGTTGAAATACGCTTCAACGGCTCTATTGTAACATTGAGTAACGGTTTTAACGTATTCAGGCGACCTGCCTCTGCCTTCAATTTTAAGCACCGTAACTCCTGCATCTAAAATTTTATCTAAAATTTGTATGGTTTTCAAGTCTTTGGGCGACATAATGTACTCGTTGTCAATCTCCAACTCCACTTCCGAGTCTTTATCGTAAACGCGATATGCTCGGCGACAGTCTTGCAAACAAGCGCCTCTGTTAGCCGACAAGTTGTGATTATGTAAACTCAAATAACATTTTCCGCTAACAGCCATACACAAGGCTCCATGCACAAACACCTCAATTTGAACCAACTCGCCTTTCGGACCTCGAATGTCTTGTTCTTTTATTTGAGTTGTTATTTCTTTTACTTGTTTTATAGATAATTCGCGTGCTAAAACCATAACATCAGCGAATTGTGAGTAAAACCTGACAGCTTCAATATTTGTAATGTTGCACTGCGTAGAAATATGAATTTCAACGCCTATTTGGCGTGCGTATTTTATAACCGATATATCCGATGCTATTATTGCACTAATTCCGTTTTGCTTTGCGGTTTCTATTATGCTTTTAATTTCTTCAAGCTCGTTGTCGTAAACAATTGTGTTGAGCGTTAAATAGCTTTTAACTCCGTTTTGCCTGCAAATGTCGGTTATCTTGCTAATGTCGTCAAGCGAAAAATTAGCACTCGAACGCGAACGCATATTTAATTTTCCTGCTCCAAAATATACCGCACCTGCTCCTCCTTGTATGGCAGCCATCAGCGATTCGTACGAGCCCGCAGGCGACATTATTTCTATTTTATCTCTGTAACTCATTTCTATAAAGTAGCGTTGCTGTTTAATATCTGTATTGCTTTTAAATATGTGCTGTCCGTTTTTAAATATATGGGATAAAAACCTTCGTCATCGTACACGTTGCGAGCAATGTAGGCTTTTAACAAATCGGATATTCTTTGTTTTGAAAAAGCAATCTCTTTATCGGTAGCTTTTATTTTATCTTTCGATGCAAACGCAACAAAACTGCCGAATATATCATTGTTTATGTGGAATTTTTCGTTAAAATCGTCGAAATCGGAGTAGTTATTTAAAGATTTTCTGTTTTTATCGGTGTATTCGAAAGCAAATTTAAAAATTGTTCCTTTTCGTAAGCACTTAGCGTAGAAGGTGTAATTACCAACGGTTTCGGCAGGAACGATTATATCGGGAGTAATACCTCCGCCTCCGTATAAAACTCGTCCCATAAGAGTTGTGTATTTAACCGTATCGGTTGTATTGTTTTTTATAGTATCGGAAGTCTCTTTATCTGCGTACCTTTCCATCAGTTCCATGTAGTAGTTTTCATTGCCTTTGTCGTAGGGCTTTTGTATGCATCTGCCGGTAGGCGTGTAATATTTGGAAGTAGTAAGTCGCATTGCCGAACCGTCTTTAAAACTTATTTGTTCTTGCACCAAACCCTTACCAAACGTGCGTCTGCCGATAATAAAACCTCTGTCGTTATCTTGAATTGCTCCTGCAACAATTTCCGATGCCGAAGCCGAACCTTCGTCGGTAAGGATAACCACAGGTAAATCGTCCCACAACCCTGCACTTGTCGAATACGCTTCTTTTTGCGGACGATGCAGCCCTTTGGTATAAACAATCAATTTATCGGCAGGTAAAAATTCGTCTGAAACTGATATCGCTTCTTCCAAGTAACCGCCGGCATTTCCACGTAAATCGAGAATAAGTTTGTATATCCCTTCGGATTTGAAGTCACTTAGAGCTAATTTGAGTTCATCATCGGTTGTAGCACTAAATTTGCTTATTTTAATGTAGCCTGTGCTATCGTTGACTTTGAACGCAACATCTACGCTCCATGTGGGAATAACGTCACGTATTATATCAAAATACAATATTCCGGGAACTCCTAAACGGACTATGCCCACATTTACTACAGTGTTTTTAGGACCTTTCAGAAGTTTCATAGCCTTATCGTTGTCGATACCAACCGAAGCTATATTTTCTTTATCAACCTCAACTATTCTGTCGCCGGCAAGTAAACCTGATTTCTCCGAAGGACCACCAACGATTGTGCTTATTACCATAACAGTGTCGCGCTCTATTCGGAACTGAATTCCAATCCCTTCAAAGTTTCCTAGAAGTTCGGCATTTGTGTTGTTAAAATCTTCGGCGGGTATATAAACAGAATGTGGGTCTAGGCTTGAAAGCATACCGTTTATAGCTTTGGTATGCAAATCGTCGGTATCAACACTATCGACGTAATTTTCGTTTATATAATTTATCAAACTTTTAATATCAACGTTTTCGTCTTTTTTTTGTAGTGCAAAGCTGTATTTGTCACTTATTCTGAAACCAAGTAAGATGCCCAAAAGAAGGACAAAAAGCATCAATAGAGGTGTTATGTTTTTCTTATTATTCATTTTTTGCGTTTTTGCAAAAATACAAAGTTTGGCTAATTTTCAGATTATTATGAAAATTCAATATTTTTTCATTGCAATCAGATAAAACTTTGAAAAACGCCGTTCTGGGGCTTATGTTAATTGCCATCAGCCGTTAGCTGGTAAAGTTAGAAATTAGTGCTTCGGCGAGCTCAGCAACCAAAGTCAGAAGGTAGAAGTATGTAATTAGTAGTAACAACTACTCTAAAATTCTAATTTCTGATTTCTAACTTCTAAAACCCGCAACACGTAACACGTTACAGCCAAATTTATGTTTATCGACCAGCAATGAATGTTTGTTTATTTTTAACAAATAATTATATTTGCACTAATATATTCATCCTTTAAAAACTATAAGATATGCAACAAAACAAAAGTAATACAATAGCTCCCGGAGTTGTTACGGGCGACGATATACAAAAGATTTTTAGTATCGCAAAAGAAAATAATTATGCATTACCTGCCGTAAATGTCATCGGAACCGATTCGATAAATTCGGTATTACAGGCTGCAAAGGAAGTAAATTCGCCGGTGATTATTCAGTTTTCAAATGGTGGAGCACATTTTTATGCCGGAAAATTTTTACCTAACGACAAACAGCAAGCATCTATAGCTGGTGCCATTTCGGGCGCTAGCCATATTCATGCTATGTCTAAAATATATGGCGTTCCGGTTATTGTTCACACCGACCACGCCGCAAAAAAACTTCTCCCATGGATTGACGGTTTGCTAGAAGCCGGCGAAAAATATTACAGCAGAGTGGGCAAACCCCTTTTCAGCAGTCATATGCTGGATCTTTCGGAAGAACCTTTGCACGAGAATATCGAAATTTGTAAAAGATACTTGGAACGCATGAGCAAAATTGGTATGACCTTAGAAATTGAACTCGGTATTACAGGCGGAGAAGAAGACGGAGTTGACAATACAGGTGTTGATAGTTCGAGATTGTACACACAACCCGAAGAAGTAGCTTATGCCTATGAAGAACTATCGAAGGTTAGTAATAGATTTACCATTGCTGCATCGTTCGGAAACGTACACGGCGTTTATAAACCCGGAAACGTTAAGTTGCAACCTATAATCCTGAAAAATTCGCAAGAATTTGTCAAACAAAAGCTCAACATTTCCGAAAATAATCCTATAGATTTTGTATTCCATGGTGGTAGCGGTTCCGACCCTGAAGATATTAAAGAAGCTATCTCGTACGGAGTTATTAAAATGAACATCGACACAGATACACAGTGGGCTACTTGGAAAGGTGTTTTAGATTTTTATAACGAAAAACAAGGCTATTTACAAGGTCAAATTGGTAATCCGGAAGGTGACGATATGCCTAATAAAAAATTCTACGACCCGCGTACATGGCTACACAAAGGACAGTTATCGATGATTGAAAGACTTAAAGTAGCTTTCAACGATTTAAATTGTTTGAACAGAATGTAATTGAGGTGGTTAGTGATGAGTGGTTGGTGAATGGTGGGTTAGTTTCGAGTTCTGAGTTTTGAGTATCGAGTTGAGAGTATCAGAACTCCTGACTCAGGACTCCTAACTCAGAACTCCCGACTCAGAACTCAGAACTGTACAACTATCCTCTAACACCCGTTCTCATCAATTCGACAGAGTTAACGGTAAGCACCGGATATGGCGAGTGGTTAATCATTTGTTGAGCCTGCGGACCGGTAAGCATATTAAAAGGCGACGAATCTTTTTCGGTCATAATGCTTATTAGGTTTGCATCTACTTTTTTAGCGTACTCTATAATTGACGTTGTAATACTATCAACCCTCATGCTTTCGACGTGTACTGGAACGTCAAAACTTTCTACATATTTTACAACTTGCTTAACGTAGTCGTCAACCCTACGCATCATGGACTTATACCTGGAAGTATAAACGCCTAATATATAAATTTCAGCATCAAAAATTTCGGCAAGATAAACAGTAAAAGGAACTTTTTGACGTGTCTCCAATGAGCTATCAATAGGCATTACTATCCTTTTTAAATCAACAGTCGGAGCGACTCCCGCCCTAAGTGTAATAACCGGACATTGAGCTAAAGAAATAACTTTCATGGCATTGCTACCAATCCAAAATTGCTCAAATCCGGACGAACCGTGCGTACCTAGAACTATACAGGCAGCTTCTAGCTCGCTAGCCGTGCCTATAACTTCCTTGTACATCTTGCCTTCTCTTATCAGATAATCGATTTTTGAGTTCTTAAGAACTGGTTGGTATTTATCAATTAAATGCTTAAACTGTTTTTCAACTTCTTCTATCAGCTCTTTTGAAGAAGATGAGTGTATAGTGGTTTTGGTAACGCTGGGATTATTAACCCAAATCATGTATAAATTTAAATCGCCTTTTTCGGCTATCGAAACGGCGTGTTCTAACGCATTTATAGAACAACTTGAAAAATCTACTGCAGCTAAAATGTTTTCCATAATATGAGTTTTTTTGTTATTGTTTTTATTTTATTTCTTCAACTCGTTCAATCATTCTAATACAAATTAATTTCGTCGGTGATGACAAAAGCATTAGGATAATCGGAATTTATTTCATTTTTTACTTTTTCAGCTTCTATTCTGTTTCTAAAATCCCCTACCAAAACTTTATAATAAGGCTGTTGGTACACCAGGTAAGTCTTAACAGTATAATTTTGTCTGAAATGATTAATAATATTTAAGGCGCTATGCTTAGAATTAGCTCCTGCTTCGGAATATATTTGCAAACGAAATCCCATATCGGTAGGATTTACCAGATTCAACTCTTTATAATTTTGCTCGATTTTTTGAATTGCTTTGTTTGAAATTATTTCGACGTAACCTGAATTAGTGTTACTCTGACCAACCAATGAACCAAGTTGGCACATAATCAAAAAAATCAACAAACAAATATTCTTACTAGCAAACATTATTATTCGATATTAGGGTGAATACTTAATACAGGCACAGGAGAAAAGTTAATAAGTTGCTGCATCAGAGCACTTGGCATTCCATTTCGAGTTTTTTCTTGTAGTTCAACAGCAACTATAAGTAGATCGGCTTGCAAGCTATTAATATGTTCGATAATAGCCTTACCAATATTAGGTGAGTTTACATGTTCGATAATATGGCTAATATCTTTTTTAGCCAAAGTGTTGGCTGCTTTGTTTAAGTTTACATCAACAAACTTTTGAACACTTCGCAATCCGCTCTCGTTTATGCTGAGTAGACAAATATCGGCACCTAGCATAGCAGCAAGTTGGGAAGCTTTTTCAACTTTGTTCAAAGTAACCGAAGTATGGTCGATAGGCAAGATAATGCGTTTAATCTTTTTTTCCGTATTGTGACTGGCTCTAACGGTTATAACCGGAACATTAGCGGTTGCAATAACTCTAAAAGCGTTTGTTCCAATCCAGTACTTTTGAAATCCTGTAACCCCGTGCGTTCCCATAACAAGTACCGAGTCGGGGGTTTGTTCGGCAAAATCAGTCAATTCTCTGTACGTCCTTCCCTTGCGTATCTTTGTATTAATTTTTTTACCTGTTTTCAGTAAAGGCTCATACTTTTTAACTAATTCATCTATTTCCTCTTGCCCTTCCTTCCTAACCTCTTGATACTCAAAAGTGGCAAGTTCCGATGGACTGTCATCTACCCATAACAAAGTCAAATCAGCCTTGGTGTTGTTTGCCAACATAACACCGAACGACAATGCCTTTTCTGAACCTAAAGAGAAATCCGTTCCAACTATAATATTTTTCATGTTTCAGTGTTTTTCAGTTTGAAGTCGTACTAAACTAACGCTTTAATCTGCATAATATTATTTTACGCGTTTGTTTCGTAGCTACAAATAATCTTTCTTATACGTCAATTAATAAAGTTATTTTGTTCAAAAATAAACATTTTCTACAAAACAAAGGTAATAATTCGTAATAGAAATAACATAAATTTCAGAAAAAAAATTAACTTTGCAGCGTGTTCGGTAATACTACGAATATTTTTAAGTTTATTGATATGAAATACAAAATAAAAGATATAAACCTAGCTCCTTGGGGTAGAAGAGAAATAGAAATAGCCGAAAAAGAAATGCCCGGCTTAATGAGTTTACGCGAGAAATACGGAAAAGAAAAACCTCTCAAAGGTGCCAGAATAATGGGTTCGCTGCACATGACCATACAAACTGCAGTACTTATTGAAACATTAGTGGAGTTAGGTGCTGATGTACGTTGGGCTAGTTGCAATATTTTTTCAACACAAGACCACGCTGCCGCTGCTATTGCTGCCGCCGGAATCCCTGTATTTGCTTGGAAAGGCGAAACAATTGAAGAGTATTGGTGGTGTACTTTGCAAGCTCTTTCGTTCCCAGGAAATAAAGGTCCCAATCTTGTTGTTGACGACGGCGGCGACGCTACGCTTCTAATTCACAAAGGATACGAGGTTGAAAATAATCCGCATAAACTTGAAGAAAAAGGTAATTCAGCCGACGAAATTGCAATAATTGAGTTATTAAACTCGGTTTATAAAGAAGATAAAAACAAATGGCATGATATGGTTGCCCAATGGAAAGGTGTTTCGGAAGAAACTACAACCGGAGTTCATCGCCTTTATCAGATGAAAGAAGCCGGACAACTTTTAGTACCTGCAATTAATGTTAACGACTCGGTTACAAAATCGAAGTTCGATAACTTGTACGGCTGTCGCGAATCCTTAGCCGATGGCATTAAAAGAGCAACCGATGTTATGCTTGCAGGCAAAGTTGTTGTTGTGTTAGGATATGGAGACGTTGGAAAAGGCTGTGCAAAGTCGATGAAATCTTACGGTGCAAGAGTTATTGTTACCGAGATAGACCCAATTTGTGCTTTGCAGGCTGCTATGGAAGGCTTTGAAGTTACAACTATGGAAGAAGCCCTAAAAGAAGGAAATATTTTTGTTACAACTACCGGAAATAAAGACGTTATTACATACGAACACATGACTAAAATGTTAGACCAGTCAATTGTTTGTAATATCGGACACTTTGATAACGAAATTCAGGTGGATAAAATAAATAAAGCTAAAGACGTTGTCAAAACTGAAATAAAACCACAAGTCGATAAATATACCTTTCCCGACGGAAGAGCAATTTTTATCCTCGCCGAAGGCAGATTGGTAAACTTGGGTTGTGCTACCGGACATCCCTCGTTTGTTATGAGCAACTCGTTTACAAATCAAACTCTTGCCCAAATTGAATTGTGGAAAAATAATTACGAAATTGATGTATATCGCTTGCCCAAACACTTAGATGAAGAGGTTGCACGCTTACATTTAGAAAAAATAGGCGTTAAGCTAACAAAACTAACTCAAGAGCAAGCCGACTACATTGGTGTTCCTATAAACGGGCCTTTCAAAGCCGAACATTACAGATATTAAATTTTACGCATTGTTGTGATACACAAGTGTTCATTTCCAAATTTAGCTTTTTGTCTAAAATATGAAAAACAAAAAGTTCAACAATTTTAATGCTTTAAAAAAATAAAAAATATCAACTATATTAACCATGAACTACATAACAAGAATACTAACCGCTCTTTTACTGGTATTATTTATCTCAAATAGAGCTGAGGCTCAGGTTACCGCAACCTTCTACCCTACTAAGGACACATATCTATCGCGTAATTTTAGTAACACAAATTACGGTTCCTCGACCTTAATGTACGTGCAAAGGCTTACTAACTACCCAACAAGAGCACTCCTTTACTTTGACATTTCTTCTATTCCGCCAGGCGCAACTATATTATCAGCCCAATTAAGACTTGTTAAATATTTTGGAAATCATGAAGATTACATAGATGCTCACCCTCTTACTCAAGAATGGACAGAAACAGGAGCAACATGGAATAGCAGTGGAATAACGGGATGGACTGGAGGAGCGTATAATACCAGTGCTTCTTATTCGACACAAACTATGGTCGGTGCAAATACAAATACGGCTTATTCTTGGAATGTACTAAATATGGTTAATGCATGGCATTCGGGCACTATTACTAATTATGGTGTTTTACTAAAAGCTAATAATGAAACAGGCTCTTCTGCCAGATCTCACGGCTTTTATACAAAAGAATATACAACTTATACTTCTTATCGTCCGATATTAGTTGTTACATATTGTCCTATTGCGTTCGATATGGGTGGTTCATCTGCTCGTTGTCAAGGAAAAGATACTATTACTTATACCGCACATGATGGAACAAATGAAATATACTACGGCATAGACCTTAATAGCGCTTGGGCAGGTAACGCTATTAACACTTCTACAGGAGAGGTTTACTGGGCAAGTAATTGGATTGGAGAATCAACAATTACTGCAACAAGTATTAATTGTACTTCTACTCACACAGTTACAACTAGAGGCAAATTAGGAAAACCTGCATTTATTTTGGGAGATACTTCTTATCGTTGTGCAGGAGCTGGAACACAAACTTATGAAGCTCTGGCAAATTACAGAGATAGTACTATTTACAGTTTAGACGCTGCGAGCTTAGCTGCAGGAAACACTATTAACCGCTATACCGGCACAGTTACATACGTTGCGGGATATGCAGGGACATCAACTATTACAGCAACTTCGTACGGATGTACAGTGGGAGGAACAAAAACATCAACCCATAAGGCTATTACCAATAATGCTTTAACAGCCGTTAACGACTACGTAAGCGTTGAACAAAATGAGCCAACATATATAGATGTTTTGGCTAATGATATTTGTACTTATGATGCATCGACATTGACAATAATTACACAGCCTTCAAATGGTTCGGCAGATATTGTTAATGGTAAAATATTCTACACACCTCTTTCTCACTTTTATGGAAATGATGTACTTACTTACAGAATTTGTCAGACCGGTAATGTAAATTGTTCTGAAGCAACTGTTTATATAAACGTTGAACAAAACATTTTTGATGCTTGCGTTTCTGCAACACGTTCTAAAATATTTTACGTGCCCTATCCAGAAAATTCAACACAATTAAGAAAATCTCTTCTTAGTGCTGCATCAACAAATAGCCTTACCAGTAATGTTCGTTCATTGTTAACTATTAAAGCAACTTACCCAAATACAGTAATAATTTACGACCACTGGGAAGATGGTTACGAAGCAGATATTACAAACCCCACTCAAAGATCAACCTTGATTTGGGGTGATGGGAATCCGGCTAATGGAGTAGCTCCCGGTCACCCCAACGATATTATTCCTCCTGGAGGATGTGTTATTATAGATAATGAGTTTAAATACAACGAAAGAGACGTTTCGAAATTAGTATTTGATGGAAAAGATAAATTTTATTCAACCAACGATATTTTAGTGTCAAAAATTGTAGGAGATGCCGGGCTTGCTGGAAGCCAACCTATATTTCCTAGCCAAAACGTTAAAACTACCGTTTATGATGTTGATTATTTTGGTAAACACTTTATTCTACCTCTGGGAGAAAATATTACCAACGACCTTAACACAAATGCATTTAGATATACAGGAATTTTTGTGAGGGCAATGAAGGATGGCACCTTAGTAAGATTAGACTACGATGGTGATGGTAGTGTTGATGTTAGTAAAGTATTGAACGAGGGAGAGGTTTGGTTTTATGATGGCACGGCTTCTGTACCCGGCAGTGTTGCGAACGATGTTAACAAAAGTAATGATATTAAAGCAGGAGCTGACCTTACTGCAACCGAGCCTGTGGGTGTTGATATGGTTTTTGGAGGGATAGACTACTATGGCACTCGTAATATTTCTGTATTACCTGATAGGTTTAACGGTCCAATCTATTACTGCCCTGTTTATGAAACCAATCCAGCTGCACCTGTATATGCTTTTTTTACGAACATCTTACCAACTCCAATAACCATTAACTGGACTTGTGGCAACGGAGATGTCGGAAGTGTAGTGGTTCAGGGACAAAACTATAATTATCTCAGATTGAATAAACCTGGAGGATATAAATTTGAAAGTGCAGGAGGAGAATCCTATGCTGCAATAGTTGTTGTAGATGCAGGCACTAACGGTTCCGCATACGACTGGGCATTCAAGCTAATTTCAGCCGAGCAACTTACGCCTCACGTTGGGGTAGCATGGGCTCCAGGCAGTTACAATCTTACCGGCAACTATAATCCTATTTGGATTACCTCGCCGGATGCTAACACTCTGTACATAAAATACGATGGAGACCTTTCGGGAGCTACAGGAGATATGAGTTATTGTCATCTTCCATACGACTCAATAATTAGTGTTGCTCCTTTAGAAGTACTAAGGCTATATAATCCTTCTGGTGAAAACAGACAGGGCGGAACAGTAATTTACTCATGTGAAAAAAAACCGTTTTCTGCAGTTTGGGGACAAGATGCTGCTGTGGCGCCAACCTCAGACCCAGGTCTTGACGTTGGATATTCATTGCTTCCCAGATGCCTTGATGAACTTATTATTGCTAACGATGATAGAGAAAATACAGAACCCAATACCCCCATCGAGATTGATGTATTGAGCAACGACGCTTCTTTCATTTGTGCAATAAATAAAGCATCACTTTCAACTACGGGTCTTTTACAACCGCAAAACGGAACTATAGTCATTAATCCCGACTTTACAATAACCTATACACCAAACACCGATTTTATAGGAACCGACCGTTTTGAATATCGCATATGCTCCCAAGAATACTCTGGAGTTTGCGGCGTTGCAGAAGTAACTATCAATGTTGTGCCTTGTCAGGCTAGCGATAATCAGAATATAGTAAAAGGTAGAGTTTATGTAGATAGGCAGCCAAGAAATCAAATGTACGATGATGGAGAAAAAGGAGCAAGAGGTGTAAAGGTTAATTTGTACAATGATACTAATTGTAATGGAACAATAGACCCGGAAGATGTTATAGAACAAACCACCCTAACCGATGTGCACGGTAACTTTTCATTTATAACTTACAACGGACATAATGTAAAAGACACCTTCGACCCTATTGCCGGTTTTGGAGGGAATAGCGGCAGCTATAATTGGTATAATAACTGGAGCGAACAAGGAGAAAACGATGGGCATGCTGCGGGTAGCGTCAGAGTAGCAACCGATATAAATTCCGGAAATAATGCTATAAGATTATCAGGTTCAAATAGAGGAATAAGCCGTTCAGTAACTTTTAATGATGCAACTTCAGCTATTTTAAAATTCAGATTCAGAAGACAGGGCGTTACAGTAACATCTGCATTACAAATCAAAAATGTTGAAGTAAAGCTAAATGGTTATACCGTTTATCAAATTACCACAAGTGCCAGTAAAACAGATCAACATTATACACCCGTTTTTATTCCGCTGGATATTTTTCAAATAAATCCAAACTCCGAAAACACTCTGCAGTTTTCTACAGGAAGTAATATGTCAACTAGTGACTATCACTGGATTGATGATGTTGAAATAATTTATTTCAATAACAAATCGTGCTACATTACAAAAGCAGACCCAACAAATACTAACGGCACCTACCTTACTGACAACACACATACCAATACTGCTGCCGCAGAATTTGATTACATAGGTGAATGCTCGGTTAGGGGATATTTAAGTGTCCTTGCAAATCTTGTGGCAAAAAAAGACTCTATAGTGGCAATGACAAATTATCCGGTTATATTAAATGTATTATCAAATGATACTATCGGGCGTCCTGATCCATCAACAGTTACAATGGTAACTCCACCAAAACATGGAACTACAACTGTAAATCCTGATGGGACAATAACCTACACAGCTAATGAAGGATACGTTGGAATAGATTCGTTGGAATATAGAGTTTGCAGCTTAGATGACCCAGAGGTTTGTAGTACTGCATTTGCTGTAATTTATCCTTACCCTCGCGAACCTATAGTTACGAATAACTCTCCTATTTGTCATAGTACGCAAGCAATATTTACCATATCAGGAAACGAAGGAGATATTATTACATATAATATTAATGGTGGCGCACCGCAACAAGTTGTTATTCCTGTTGCTGGAACAGTTGATGTAACTGTTAATTCTGCTACTACTGACCAAACTATAAACCTTACAAATATTGAAAACAAGTATGGTATAGAAATGCCTCTTTCAATAAGCTCTACTATTCAGGTTTATGCTTCGTCAGTTGCAGGAACGGCATCGCATGATCAAACTATTTGTAGCGGCTCATCACCCGCAACATTAACACTTACGGGTAATACAGGTTTAATACAGTGGCAGTCTTCAACCGACAACGTCACATATACAGATATTGTCGGAGCAACTTCGGCTTCGTATTTGCCAGAACCGTTAACACAAAAAACCTATTATCGCGCTGAGGTCACAGTATCAGGCTGTACATCAGCCACATCCAACACGGTTGCAATTACGGTTAACCCGTTACCTACCTTCAGTTACACCAAAAGCGATAGTAAATGTTTTGGGGACAACAATGGCGAAATAACTGTAACAGCTAATGGTGGTTCCGGATTGTATATTTATTATTTAGAAGTAGAAAATACGGCTGGTAGCGGGACATATACACCACTACAAAACTCAGGTGCTGCAAAATCAACTTCTCATACATTTATGAACTTAGAGCCTAAAAACTACAGGGTTAGAGTTGTTGACACTAACGGTTGCGAACAAATTAATTGTAATTAATTATTGGTGCGTCCCGAAATTTCGTGACGAGTTGCGAACTTCGGATGCTGTTCAATTACCAATTGTATATTGCTAATTACCACGCACACGAATATCTGCTCTCAAAGCATTGGCGTTGTACAACAGCTACGAAATTGATGTATACGCCTACCCTAAAACCCAGACTAAAAGTTTGGACGATATATTGGATTGTAACTTATTTATTGAGAAATTTCTCAAAAAAAAATAAAAAACACAGTCAAATATATGTACACATATTAATGTAATTGTAATACAGTGCTTTAATAGATATTTTATACGACTTTTTTCAAAAATCGAAAGCAAAAGTTAGAATTTTCCTAATTTGGGAGTTTTTCCAAAATTGAAAACTTTATTTATTTGTAATTTGTATAACTCCCTGAAACTATTGATAAAACAAGTAAAAGTTCAATGTAATTACAAAGTTGACTTGTCAAAATTTTAAGGCAATTTACCTTAATATATCTTTTTCTTTTGAATATTTACGAATTTTTACAAATTGAATTATAAAGAGTTATAAATTTGTAGTCATATAAATTTATCTACATTGGGTAAAATAAGTGTTTTTGCGTACATATAGCAAAAAACCAACAACCTTAAACATTTTATGAACATATCAACTTTTTAATTATGAGCTACACAATAAGAATATTGACTGCCCTTTTACTAGCATTATTAATCTCAAGTAGTGCTGAGGCTCAGATTACCGTAACCTTAAGTCCCACTAAGGATACGTACTTGTCAAGTGGTTCAACAACCGCTAATTATGGCAATTCCACCTACATGGATATACAAAGACCTGGACTTTTCAGTGGAACATCAAGAACAATACTTGACTTTGATATTTCTTCTATACCCCCAGGTGCAACATTATTATCTGCCGAATTAATACTTACCCAGTCTTCGGGAAATAATACAGACGGTATAAGTGCTTATCCTATAACTCAAGAATGGACAGAGTTAGGTGCAACGTGGAATAATAGAATAGCAGGTACTTCATGGACAACTTCCGGAGGAACATATAGTACTTCTTATTCGGCGCAAACAAATGTCGGTACAGGCAGTAATACTGCTTATTCTTGGAATGTGTTGAGTATGGTTCAAGCTTGGCATTCAAGCACTATTACTAATTACGGTATTTTATTAAGAGCTGATAATGAAGGAGGTGGCTTTTCATCTAGAACTCACAGATTCCATACAAAAGAAGCTGCAAATTCTTTTTACCATCCCAAATTGGTTGTCACATATCAATGCAACACTCCTGTTTTTGAATTAGGTAATTCATCCACTCGTTGCCAAGGAGATGAGACTATTACTTATACCGCACATGATGGAACGAATGAAATATACTACGGCTTAGATATTAATAGTTTATGGGCAGGAAACTCTATTGACCCTAGTACAGGAAAGGTTATATGGAGAAACAATTGGGTAGGGGAATCCACAATTACTGCGATAAGCAGTAATTGTACTTCAACCCACACAGTGACAACAATAGGCAATTTAGAAAATCCTATATTTATTTTGGGAGATAGTTCATATCGTTGTGCAGTAGCCGGAACACAAACCTATGAGGCTACGGCAAATTATAGCGATAACACTATTTATAGCTTAGATGCTGCCAGCTTAGCTGCAGGAAATACCATAGACCAAAATACAGGTACGGTTACATACGTAGCGGGATATGTTGGGACATCGACCATCACGGCAACTTCTTCAGGATGCGGAGGAACAAAAACATCAACTCATAAAGCTTTTACTAATGATGTTTTAAAGGCTGTTGATGATTATGCTAATACTCTACAAGACGAATCAGTTATTATAGATGTTTTGGCAAATGACGTTTGTACTTACGATGCATCAACATTGGAAGTAATCACACAACCATTAAACGGAAATGCAACAGTCGTTAGTGGTAAGATACACTATATGCCTTCTCCTGCATTTTATGGAAGTGATATTCTTAGGTACAGAATTTGTCAGGCGGGCAATGTAAATTGTTCTGAAGCAACAGTTAATATTAATGTTGAACTTGACATTTTTGATGCATGCGTTGCTGCCACACGCGCAAAAACATTCTATATTCCATACCCCGAAAATGCTAGTCAATTAAGAAAGTCCCTTATTAGTGCTGCATCACGAGATTATCTTACCGATAATGTTCGTTCAATAATAACAATCAAAGCCTCTTACCCTGGAACAATAATAGTCTACGACCACTGGGAAGATGGATATGAAACAGATATTATTAGTCCTACTCAAAAAACAACCTTGGTTTGGGGAGATGGGAACCCCTCTAATGGTGTAGCACCTGGCTTCCCTAATGATATTATTCCGGCAGGTGGATGTATTATTGTGGATAATGAGTTTAAGTACAACGATAGAGATATTTCGATATTTACATTTGACGGAAAAGATAAGATTTATTCTACTAACGACATTTTTATATCAAAGATTGTGGGAGATGCTGGAGTTCACGATGGGCAGCCACTATTTACCGTTCAAAATATTAAAACCACTGTCTATGATATAGATTTTTTTGGAAAAGACTTTGTTATTCCTCTTGGAGAAAATATTACAACTAACATCAATACTAGTGCATTCAGATACACAGGACTTTTTGTAAGAGCAATGAAGGACGGTACAACAGTAAGATTGGACTACGATGGAAATGGAATTTTTGATGTAAGTAAGGTTCTGAACGAAGGAGAAGTTTGGTTTTACGATGGCACTGCATCAACACCCGGCGTTTCAAATGATGTTAATAGAGCAAATGATATTAAAGCCGGAGCTATTCTTACAGCAACAGAGCCTATAGGAGTTGACCTGGTTTTTGGAGGAATAGATACCTACGGTACTCGTAATATTTCGGTATTGCCAGGCAAGTTTAACGGTTCAACTTATTATTGTCCGGTTTACACAACCAATACTACTGCACCGGTAATGGCTTTTTTTACAAATACCTCACTATCGCCAATAACCGTTAATTGGACCTGTGGCAATGGCGCTACCGGAAATGTCACGATTCCTGCAAAAGGATATACTTATCTTAGCTTATCTAACGCAGGAGGATATAAGTTTGAAAGTGCCGGGGGAGAAACTTTCACTGCTATGGCTGTTATAGACGCAGACGATAGCGGATCTGCATACGACTGGGCATTCACAATGGTCACAGCCGAACAACTTACGCCACAAGCTGGAGTTGCCTGGGCTCCCGGTAGTTATGATCTTTCTGGCAACTATAATCCAATTTGGATCACCTCGCCACAGGATAATACATTATATGTAAAATACGACGGAGACCTTACTAATACTACCGGAACAGTGAGCGAATGCAACCTTCCTTATGACCAAATAATTAATGTGTCGGCATTAGAATCATACAGATTTTATAATCCTAATGAAAACAGACAGGGTGGCACAGTAATATATTCCTGCGATAAAAAACCGTTTGTTGCAGTTTGGGGACAAGATGCTGGAGTAGCTCCAGAAACTTTCCCTGGCCTTGACGTCGGATACTCACTGCTTCCAAGATGTTTTAACCAAATTATTATAGCAAATGATGATAGAGCAAATACCGAACCTAACGTCCCAATCAAAATTGACGTATTAAGAAACGATGGCTCTTTTCTTTGCTCAATTGACAATTCATCAATTTCAACCATGGGCCTTCTACAACCACAAAATGGAAGTGTAGTAATTAATCCTGACTTTACTATAACTTATACACCTAATACCAACTTTGAAGGAACAGAATATTTTGAATACAGTATATGCTCACAAGATTATCCCGAAATCTGCGATATTGCATTAGTAACTATTAATGTTACACCTTGTCAAGCTAGCGAAAATCAAAATATAGTTAAAGGTAGAGTTTACGTTGATAGGGTTCCGCTAAATCATGTATATGATAGCGGAGAAAATGGAGCAAAAGGAGTGAAAGTTAATTTGTACTACGATGCTAATTGTAACGGAATATTAGATCCCGAAGATATAATAGACCAAACCACTACATCTGATGTGCACGGAAACTTTTCATTTATAACATACAACGGTCACAATGTAAAAGATACTTTCGACCCTGTTGCAGGTCTGGGAGGAAATAGCGGTAGTATTAATTGGAGTACCGATTGGAGTGAGCAAGGAGAAAACGACGGAATTACTGCAGGCAACGTTCAGATTATTACTGATGTCAATTCAGGGAACAATGCTATCAGATTATCTGGTGCAAACAAAGGTATAAGTCGCTCGGTAATTTTTGATAATGCAAACTCTGCAATTTTAAAATTTAACTTCAGGAGAGATGGTGTTACTGTGGGTTCTGTGGGACAACCGAAGAATATTGAAGTAAAACTAAACGGTAATATTATTTATCAAATTACAACAAGTGCTTCTAAAACAGACCAATTCTATACGCCTGTTTTTATCCCACTAAGCATAACTCAAATACATGGTAACTCCTCAAATACTTTGCAGTTTATGACGGGAGGAAATGTCTTACCCACCGATTTTCACTGGATTGATGATGTTGAAATTATTTATTTCAATAACAGATCATGTTATATAACAAAAGCAGACCCGACAAATACCAACGGTACTTATCTTACTGATGATACACACCCAAATACTGCCTCTGCAGAATTTGCCTATATTGGAGAATGCTCGGTTAGAGGACATTTAAGTGTTCTTGCAAATATTGTTGCAAATAGAGACTCTATCGCTGCAATGACAATCAATCCTGTCACATTTAATGTGTTGCCAAATGATACTATTGGATATCCCGATCCTTCAACAGTTACAATAATAACCGACCCATTACATGGAATTGCAACTGCCAATACAAATGGAACTGTCACCTACACTGCAACTGAGGGCTATGTTGGAATAGACTCGGTAGAGTATAAGGTTTGTAGCCTAGATGATCCAGGAGTTTGTAGTACTGCATTTGCCGTAATTTATCCTTATCCTCGCGAACCTATAGTTACGAACAATTCTCCTATTTGTCAGGGTACGCAAGCAATGTTTACTATATCAGGAAACGAAGGAGATATAATTACATATAATATCAATGGCGGTGCATCACAACAAATGGTGATTCCTGCAATTGGAACAGTTGATGTAATAATTGATCCTGCCACGACTGACCAAACTATAAACCTTACAAATGTTGTAAATAATTATGATTTAGAGATTCCTCTTTCCATAAGTTCTACAGTTCATACCTTTGCCACATCGTCTTCGGGTACAGCATCGCATAATCAAACTATTTGTAGCGGCTCATCACCTGCAGCATTGACACTTACTGGTTATAACGGTTCTATACAGTGGCAGATTTCAACCGACAATATCACATATACAAATATTGCCGGAGCAAATTCAGCTTCGTATTCGCCCGAAGCATTAACACAAACAACTTACTATCGCGCTGAGGTCACAGTATCAGGCTGTTCTCCAGCCACATCCGATCCTGTTACAATTACAGTAAATTCTTTACCTAAATTTATTTTTACCAAGGGTGATAGTAAATGTTTTGGGGACAACAACGGTGAAATAGAAGTGACAGCTGAGAGTGGTTCAGGACTATATATTTACTACTTAGAAGTGGAAAATCCAGCAGGCAGTGGAACATATTCTCCGCTGCAAAACTCTGGAACTCCAAAATCGGTTTCTCATAAGTTTATAAACTTAGAACCTAAAAACTATAGGGTTAGAGTTGTTGATACTAACGGTTGTGAACAAATTAACTGCAATTAATAAAAATTGTAATTAATAAAACACCGTCAAACATTTACGTATCACATTTCTTTAACCGATATTTTACATACCTTTTCCGAAAAATTGAAAAACATATATTTCAATTTCCCAATTTGGCAATTTGTTCCAAAATATGAAGTTTTAATAATTTCTGTTTGATAAAAGCCCCTTAAACCATTGATATAACAGGGAAAAATTCAATGTAAAAACAAGATTGATAAACCATACTTTCTAAGCAATTTACCTTAGTAAAAATCCTATCTGATTATTTTTATTAAGCATTTACGACTTTCTATAAATTGTGTTATAAATTTGTATCTGAAAAACCTGTTTAGGTTAGATTTACTTGTATTTTCTATACACAAAAATAACAATTAACAACTTTATTGTTTTACAAATATATAAACTATATCTATTATGAACCAAATAATGAGAATATTAACCGCTCTTTTGCTTGTATTACTGATTTCAAATAGTACCAAAGCACAGATTTCCTTAACCTTTCATCCTACTAAGGATACATATTTATCGCGTAATAATCAGAACACTAATTACGGTTCTATGACCGAAATGTACGTGCAAAGAGCCAGCAGTCCCACAAGAGCAATTCTTTATTTTGATATTTCTTCTATCCCACCCAATGCAACTATATTATCTGCTCAATTAGTACTTACCAAATCTTCTGGAAACCATTCGGATAATATAAGCGCTTATCCTATGACTCAAGATTGGATAGAATTGGATGCAACCTGGAATAATAGTGGAATTGGTGGATGGAATGGAGGTGCATATAATAACAATGCTTATTATTCTGCACAAACAAATGTTGGTTCAGCTTTAAATACAGCTTATACTTGGAATGTGCTAAATATGGTTCAAGCGTGGATTTCAAGCACCATTACCAATCACGGTATTTTACTAAGAGCTGATAACGAATCAAGTTATTCTCCCAGAACTCATGGCTTTTACACAAAAGAACATACGGCTTCTTATCATCCTGTATTGGTTATTACTTACGACTGTGATATCGTATTTGATATGGGGACTTCATCTTCTCGTTGTCAGGGAAAAGATACTATTACCTATTCGGCACATAATGGAGCAGGTCAGATATACTACGGGTTAGACCTTAATAGTTTATGGGCTGGAAACTCTATTGACCCCGATTCAGGAAGGGTTATTTGGGCAAAAAATTGGGTGGGAGAATCTACAATTACAGCTACAGGACCTACTTGTACTTCAATTCATATGGTAACAACTAGAGGTAGGTTAGGAAAGCCTGAATTTATTTTGGGAGACACTTCTTATCGTTGTGCAGGATCCGGAACGCAAACCTATGAAGCTCTGGCAAATTATAGAGATAGTACTATTTATACTTTAGATGCAGCTAGCTTGGCTGCAGGAAATACTATTAACCGCTATACAGGTGCGGTTACATATGTTGCAGGATATGCAGGTACATCAACCATTACGGCAACTTCGTACGGATGTACAGAAGGAGGAACATTAACATCAACCCACAAAGCCATTACCAATAATGCTTTGACAGCTGTTAACGATTATGTAAACGCTGTACAAGACGAGCCAATACACATAGATGTTTTAGCTAATGATGTTTGTTCCTACGATGCAACCACGCTGGAAATAATTACAGTCCCTTCAAATGGAGCAGCCTCAGTTGTTAATGGTAAGATATTCTACATGCCTAATCCTTCCTTTTTCGGAAATGATATGCTTACGTACAAAATTTGCCAAACGGGTGGTTTAAATTGTTCTGAAGCAACAGTTTATATTAATGTTGAACAAGACATTTATGACGCCTGTGTAGCTGCAACTCGTTCTAAAATATTTTATTTGCCATATCCCGAAAACAAGACACAATTAAGGAAGTCGCTTATTAGCGCTGCTTCGCATAATTTACTTACTAATAATGTGCGTTCATTATTAACCATTAAAGCTACTTACCCAAATACAATAATAATTTACGACCATTGGGAAGATGGTTATGAAACGGATATTACAAATCCTACTCAAAGGTCAACCTTGATTTGGGGCGATGGAAATCCGACTAACGGGATAGCTCCCGGTCACCCCCACGATATTATCCCCCCCGGAGGATGTATTATTATAGATAATGAGTTTGGATACAACGATAGAGATGTTTCGCAGTTGACATTTGACGGAAAAGATAAATTTTATTCAACCAACGACATTTTGGTGTCAAAGATTATAGGAGACGCTGGGATATATGGAGAACAGCCTTTATTCACTCTTCAAAGTATTAAAACAAATGTTTACGATGTCGATTATTTTGGAAAGTACTTTATTCTTCCTTTAGGAGAAGATATTACCAACGACCTCAACACAAATGTATTTAGATATACGGGACTTTTTGTAAGAGCAATGAAGGATGGTACATTAGTAAGACTGGATTACGATGGAGATGGCACTTTTGATGTTAGTAAAGTATTAAACGAAGGAGAAGTATGGTTTTACGATGGCACTGCATCAACACCAGGCAACAGATATAACGATGTTAACAGAGCAGATGACATTAAAGCAGGAGCTATTCTCGCAGCAACCGAACCTATAGGTGTTGATATGGTTTTTGGAGGAATAGACACCTACGGTACTCGTAACATTTCGGTATTGCCCGACAGGTTTAATGGTTCAACATATTATTGCCCGGTTTATACAACTAACCCAACGGGTACTCATCCTGCACCGGTATATGCTTTTTTTACAAATATACTATCAACACCTATAACCGTTAATTGGACTTGTGGTAATGGAGCTACCGGAACTTTAACAATTCCTCCAAAAGGATATACTTATCTATATTTGGATCAGGCGGGAGGATATAAATTTGAAAGTGCTGGAGGTGAATCATACACCGCTATAGTCGTTGTAGATGCTGACGCTTCTAGCTCTGCATACGACTGGGCATTCAAGCTTATTTCAGCCGATCAACTTACACCACACGTTGGGGTAGCATGGGCTCCAGGTAGTTATGATTATTCCGGCAACTATAATCCTATTTGGATTACCTCGCCGGATACTAACACTCTGTACATAAAATACGACGGAGACCTTTCGGGAAATACAGGAAATATTAGTCCTTGTCATCTCCCCTACGACACAATAATTAGTGTAACACCTCTAGAAGTACTCAGACTATACAATCCTATCGGAAACAGACAAGGTGGAACAGTAATTTATTCCTGCGATAAAAAACCGTTTGTTGCTGTATGGGGGCAAGATGCAGAAGTAGCACCGCCTTCAGAGCCAGGTCTTGATGTTGGATACTCGTTGCTTCCCAGATGTTTTAACGAAATTATTATTGCTAACGATGATAGAGAAAACACCGATCCCAATACCTCCATCGAAATTGATGTATTAGGCAACGATGCTTCTTTCCTTTGTACAATAAATGATGCATCACTTTCAACTACGGGTCTTCTGCAACCGCAAAACGGAACCATAGTCATTAATCCCGACTTTACCATAACCTATACTCCAAATACGGATTTTGTAGGAACCGACCATTTTGAATATCGTATCTGCTCTATAGAGTATCCTGGAGTTTGCGGTGTAGCCGAAGTAACTATTAATGTTATACCTTGTAGTGCTGAAGACAATGAGAATATAGTGAAAGGTAGAGTTTATGTAGATAAACAAGTATATAACCACATGTACGATAGCGGAGAAAAAGGAGCAAGAGGAGTAAAAGTTGACCTGTATAACGACGCTAATTGTAATGGAACAATAGACCCGGAAGACGTTGTAGTTCAGAGTACCCTAACTGATATACACGGAAACTTTTTATTTGAAACTTCCAACGGTCATAATGTGAAAGACACCTTCGATCCTATTGCAGGTTACGGAGGAAATAGCGGTAGTTTTAATTGGTCTAATAATTGGAGCGAACAAGGAGAAAATAATGGGCATATGATAGGTAGTGTTAGAGTTGCATACGATTTTAATTGCAGAAATAATGCTATCAGATTATCCGGTTCAAACATGGGAATAAGTCGTTCTGTACGTTTTAATAATGCAACTTCAGCTATTTTAAAATTCAAATTCAGAAGACAGGGCGTTACAGTAACATCTTCTGCACAAACCAAGAATGTTGAGGTAAGGCTGAATGGTAACGTCATTTATAAAATTACCACAAGTGCTAGTAAAACAGATGAATTTTATACCCCCGTTTTTATTCCATTAGATATTTTTCAAATAAATCCAAATTCCGAAAACACTTTACAGTTTTATACCGGTAGTAATGTATTATACACCGATTTCCACTGGATTGATGATGTTGAAATAATTTATTTCAATAATAAATCGTGCTACATAACAAAGGCAGACCCGACTAACACTAACGGCACCTATCTCACTGACAACACACATACCAACACTGTTGCCGCAGAATTTGATTACATAGGTGAATGTTCGGTCAGGGGTTATTTAAGCGTTCTTGCAAATCTCGTTGCAAATAGAGATTCTATCGCTGCAATGACAAATTATCCGGTAATATTAAATGTTTTAACAAATGATACTATCGGACGCCCCGATCAATCGACAGTTACAATAGTAACTAACCCATTACACGGAAATGTAAGTGTTGATCCGGATGGTATTATCACCTATGAAGCGCATGAAGGCTATGTGGGAATAGATTCGTTGGAATATAGAGTTTGCAGCTTAGATGACCCAGAGGTTTGCAGTACTGCATTTGCTGTTATTTATCCTTATCCTCGCGAACCCGTTGTCACAAACAATTCTCCTATTTGTCAAGACACGCAAGCAATGTTTACCATATCAGGAAATGAAGGAGATATAATTACATATAATATCAACGGCGGTACATCACAACAAGTGGTTATTCCTGCCGCTGGAACAATTGATGTAACTGTCAATTCTGCTACGACTAACCAAACTATAAACCTTACAAATATTGAAAACAAGTATGGTATAGAAATGCCTCTTTCAATAAGCTCTACTGTTCAGGTTTATGCCTCATCAGTTGCAGGTACGGCATCGCATGATCAAACTATTTGTAGCGGTTCATCACCTGCTGCATTAACACTTACTGGTTATAACGGTTCTATACAGTGGCAGATTTCAACCGACAATATCACATATACAAATATTGCAGGAGCAAATTCAGCTTCGTATTCGCCCGAAGCATTAACACAAACAACTTACTATCGCGCTGAGGTTACAGTATCAGGCTGTACATCAGCCACATCCGATCCCGTTACAATTACGGTTAAACCATTACCTACCTTCAGTTTTACCAAAAGCGATAGTAAATGTTTTGGGGACAACAACGGTGAAATAGAAGTAACAGCTGAGAGCGGTTCAGGGCTATATATATACTACTTAGAAGTGGAAAATCCAGCAGGCAGTGGAACATATTCTCCACTGCAAAACTCTGGAACTCCGAAATCGGGTTATCATAAGTTTATAAACTTAGAACCTAAAAACTATAGAGTTAGAGTCGTTGACACTAACGGTTGCGAGCAAATTAATTGTGATTAATATTAAACATTAATTTAGTAGTAGTGATCATGAACAAGGTGTATTTTGCACCTTGTTCTTTTTTATTTGACTAATTGCTAATTATTTTTACGAATCATTTTTTCGGTAAGCATAGCCTTCAATCCTGAAGCCTTAATATTGTGGAAAATTTTACCCTCGTAGAAAAATGATATAAAACCTGTTTGCTCCGAAACGACAACAGAAAAAGCGTCTGTTTTTTCGGTTATACCTAATGCAGACCTGTGTCGTAAACCCAACTCTTGGGGTATATCAGTACTGCTCGATACCGGCAAAATACATCTTGCGGCTATTATTTGGTCTTTATCAATGACAACAGCTCCGTCGTGCAAAGGATTGTTTTTAAAAA
This sequence comes from Lentimicrobiaceae bacterium, assembly GCA_033809755.1. Classification (GTDB taxonomy): domain Bacteria; phylum Bacteroidota; class Bacteroidia; order Bacteroidales; family UBA4417; genus UBA4417. The sequence goes on along the minus strand of JAPXLB010000001.1, from coordinate 34,278 downwards.
ATATGCTTTCTATTAACTCGGTAGATATAACCGCTTCTAACTTTGTACCCGTTTCAATGTACTCTTCAAGCTCGTTTTTGTCGCAAATAACTATTAAAGCTCCGGTAAGCGAATTAGAAAGTTTATTACATGCCTGAACTATAATATCTATAGTTTGAGTAGACTTTTCGGAATTGCCCATTTTTCCCCAAAAAGACTGGAAATATTTTTTTGAAATAATACCCCTTGATCCTAAGGTTAAGAGAAATTTCCTTATTTCGGGCTGAAAAACCACAATAAGGGCAAGTAGTCCGGCTGATACAAACGCCCCAAACAAGGAGCTTAGCATATCCATGCCCAACAACTTGACAACTTGCCAAATTACAAAAATTAAAAATACACCTATAATAATATTGATGGCAACAGTACCACGCAGTAGCTTATAAATAGAAAATAATAATAAAGCTACAAGCAGTATATCTAAGGCATCAATAAATGTAAATTTAATAAATAGTAATCCCATAGTTGTGTAAATTGTTGTACAAAGGTAATTTAAATATTATAACTATCAGGCTGTGCCTAAATAATTTTGAGCAATTTTTATAGTCTGAACTGCTTCTTTTACATCGTGTACCCTTACAATGTCAGCTCCGTTAAGTATTGCCAACAAGTTTATCATACAAGTTCCGTGTAAAGACTCTTGCGGCGTAATATTCAGCAAGTTATATATCATCGATTTTCTAGAAACTCCGACCAAAATAGGCAAATTGAGTTTTTCAAAATTTTTCAACTCACGAAGCAAAGTATAATTATGCCCAATAGTTTTACCAAATCCAAAACCCGGGTCAACAATAATTTGCTCAATTCCTATTTTGTTTAATTCGGGTATTTTTTGTTCATAAAATTCAATGATTTCAGATGTAATATCATCGTACTTTGGGTTGTTCTGCATGTTTTCGGGTATTCCCTTAATATGTTGCATAATATAAGGCAGCTTGCTTTTAGCAACTGCATCAAACATTGTTTCATCGATAGTTCCGCTGGATATGTCGTTTATCATACCTGCGCCGACAGCAGCAGTTTCTTCTACAACTTTACCTCGGTAGGTATCGATAGAAAAAACCGTATTCGGAAACTTTTCAACCAAAACTTCAAGACCGGGCATTATTCGTTTCAATTCTTCGTCAAGACTCACTGCCTTTGAGCCCGGGCGAGTCGATATAGCACCAATATCTATAATATCGGCTCCCTCGTTAAGCATTTTTTCAGCTCTAAGACATTGCTTCGAAACCGTGTCGTAAGAGCCTCCATCAAAAAAAGAATCGGGAGTCATATTTAATATACCCATAACCAAAACCCTGTCTAATTTAAAAGTTTTGTTGGGACATATGATTTGTTTTGTGGGAAAAATTGTACTTTTATCAACTGAATTATTCATTTTATTAAACCATTTTTAATCGTGATGCAGGACAAAAGTAATATAAATGACGTAAAAGCAAACAATCTGAACACAGAATTTGAATCGATAATACAGGAATGCCGATATATTTTCGAGAAAAAAATGTTGGATTACGGCGTTTCGTGGCGTGTACTTCGACCCGAATCTGTTACCGACCAAATTTTAAATAAAGTCAGACGTCTGAAAAACATTGAAATTAAAGGTGTTCAGAAAGTTGACGACGACACAAAATCGGAACTGATGGGAATTGTCAACTATTCGGTTATAGGTCTTATTCTTTTGGAAAACAATTGGGATGAGAGTGATAATATTGAACCTGAAAAGGTTTTAAAACTTTACGATAAAAAAATTAAAAAGGCTATAGAACTGCTAAGCGACAAAAACCACGACTACGACGATGCGTGGCGTGCCATGCGAATATCGTCGATAATCGATTTTATACACGTAAAACTATTGAGAATACAAAGCATTGAAGATAACAAAGGCGAGACTTCCATATCGGAAGGAATAGAATCTAACCTAGAAGATATTATTAATTATGCTATCTTTGCAATAATCAGAATTTCCGAAGAATAATAACTAAATACTAAAATGAAAGAAAAAACTCGTAAGGATAAAATATTTAAAATTATAGCTCATGTCAGCCGAATAATTACCGGTGCCGTATTTATGTTTTCGGGCTTCGTCAAAGGCGTCGACCCTATGGGTACTGCGTACAAAATACAAGATTACTTGGTTGCCTATAATTTTGATTTTTTAGTCCCTTTGGCTCTTAGCCTTGCTATTTTACTTTGCGCCGTTGAATTTACAGTCGGGTTTATGCTTTTCTTCAATTTGCAGACCAGAATATCAGCTTGGATACTGTTTTTAATGATGATATTTTTTACAGGACTCACATTGTACGACGCAATATACGAGCCCGTGCCTGATTGCGGTTGCTTTGGCGATGCCATAAAACTTACCAATTGGGAGACTTTTTACAAAAATGTTGTACTTATTATCCTTGCAGTTTTTGTATTTATTCATAGAAAAAAATTTGTCGGCGTACCGCACAAGTTTGTGCAATCGCTGATTTCAATTTTAGTATTCATTTTGTTCATCGGTTTTTCTACATACAGCTACAAACATCTTCCCGTTGTTGATTTTTTAGAATGGAGAGTTGGAAACAAACTTTATAACGAAAATCCAAAACCCATTGAATACTACGTTACCTACCAAAACAAGGAAACCCTTGAAACGAAAGAATATTTGCTGCCGGACTTCCCTTACAACGACAGTGTTTGGGTTTCGCAATGGGAGTTTGTTTCCCAAAGAACCTACGACCCTAACGATTATCCCGGAAAGTCTTTAATTATACAGGATACCTTAGGAAATATAGTAACTAACGACATTATCCAAAACCCAGATTACCAACTTGTTATTACGAGTTATAATTTGTCGGATATATCACCAAAGGCTATTCAGAAAATACAAAAACTTGAAAAGTCACACGATTGCGACATATTGTCAATTGCATTTTTAACTAGCCAAGAACCCGACAATATCAATGAGTTTGCTAACGAAAATGATATTTTCCTCGATTACTACATGTCCGACGATATAATCTTAAAAACAATGGTGAGGTCGAACCCCGGATTTATGTTGCTAAAAGAAGGCGTGGTTATTAAAAAGTGGAGTTACAGAGATTTTCCTAACTACGACGAATTAAATAAAAAATGGTTAAACAAATAATATACGAATTATGAGAAAAAAATTAGTTGCCGGAAACTGGAAAATGAATAAATCATTTTCGGAAGCTGAAGAACTTCTGTTTGACATATCGGAAGAGTTGCAAAACAACAACAGTAAGGCTGAAGTCGTGATATGCCCTCCGTACCTTTATTTAGAAATGGCAACAGACATCGCTGCCGAAGGCGATTTCGCTATAGGAGCTCAAAATGTTTCGAGTTTTGAAAAAGGTGCATATACAGGCGAAATATCGGCAGGAATGTTACACAAAATGGACGTTTCGTACTGCATAGTCGGGCACTCCGAGCGCAGACAATATTTTAACGAAACTAATCAAGTTGTTGCCGAGAAGATAAAACAACTAATTAGCAACGATATTACACCAATTTTCTGCTGTGGCGAAAAATTAGAAGACAGAGAAAGCGGAAAACATTTTGAAGTGGTTAAATCGCAGATAGAAGAAACAATTTTTGACCTCGAAAGCGATAAGGTTTCTGGCGTTATCATCGCTTACGAACCCGTTTGGGCAATAGGCACAGGCAAAACCGCAACTCCCGAACAGGCTCAAGAAATGCACGAATTTATCAGAAATACTATAAAAGATAAATTTACAGAAAAAGTATCCGAAAATATCACAATTTTGTACGGCGGTAGCTGCAATGCCAAAAATGCTAAAGAGCTGTTTGCTTGCAAAGACATAGACGGCGGACTTATCGGCGGAGCTTCGCTTGTGGCTGAAGATTTTGTTAAAATTGTTAATTCATTCTGATAAGCAATGAAGTATAACGAGTTTGTTATCGAATTGCACACAAAAACGCCGGAAATTGCCGAAATAGTTTCGGCATATCTGACATACGATGGTTTTGATAGTTTCCAATTTACCGACGACAACAATATTTTGGCTTACATAAGCACCGATATTCCTGTTACTGAAACTCTTGAAAAACTGAAAAACGAACCGTACAGTAATTGGATAAAAAATGTTGAAGTAAAACAGTTGGAAGACAAAAACTGGAACCAAATTTGGGAAAGTTCGTACGAACCTGTAATTGTTTCGGATAATTGTATTGTCCGTGCTCCATTCCACACTAATTTGCCTGCGGTAGAGTTTGACATCAAAATTATGCCCAAAATGTCGTTCGGCACAGCACATCACGCGACTACTCTCTTGATGATGAAATATATTTTAGAAACAAACGATTTTACAAATCTTTCGGTTTTAGATATGGGCTGCGGAACAGGCGTTTTGGCTATACTTGTCGCACTTAAAAATGCCAAAACTATTTGGGCTGTTGATAACGATACTTGGGCTTTTGAAAATGTGAAAGAAAACATCAAAGCCAATAACTGCGAACATATTCAAACATTTTTAGGCGATGCTAGTATTTTGGGCGATGAAAAATTCGATTATATTTTTGCCAATATCAATAAAAACATATTGCTAAGCGACTTGCTAACCTATGCTAACAGCTTAAACAAAAATGGACATGTTTTTCTTAGCGGCTTTTATCTTCAAGACTTAGACGACTTGATTGAAAAAGCTAAAACCGTAAATCTTAGTTTTATCGACTATAAAGAAAAAGATAATTGGGTAGCAGCTCATTTTTGCATCAACTGATAAGCGTTTGTTTAACATTCTGCGTATGAAAAAAATAATAATCGTTTCTTTATTCTTTTTAATTACGCTAAAATTTAACTTGTCCGCTCAGGAGCAAATTAAATTTAGTAACGATACTACTATGTTTTTGAGCGAGCTTCAAGCTTATATGACGCAAGTCAGCAAAATACAAGAAAAGGAAACACGTCAGGTTTTTAAAGATTTTGAATACGCTTGGATGTCGGAAATGATTCCGAAAAATATTAAAAATTTGGTTTATCAATATTGTTTGAGTTTTGATGAGTACAAACTCTACCCTTATCCGTATTTTGTTAAGTATCTGAACATTATTCAAATGTTTGCGCATCAAAATCAACCCGAAAATGACCAAATTTTCTTTCACAAAGGCGTAAACTTTTACTTAAACGGCGAAAACAGAAATATTAACCTTTTAAACTATCTAACTCAGATAGAAACCTTTGTACAATACAAATCGCTACAGCGTACAAATACCGAAGAGTGGAAAATAAAAAACTACACTTATAGGTTCGGTTTCGATTCTATTCCGTGTATAATCTTTTCGGAAGTCGACCTTTCTTGCGTTGTGCGAAACGACAGTTCCAACATTTACAATACTTCGGGCGTTTATTACCCGCTAACTTTACAATGGAAAGGAACAGGCGGAAAACTGAATTGGCAAAGGTTTTATTATCATCCCGACACGGTTTATGCAAATCTGAGTAAATACGAAATAAATCTGAAATTAACCGAATTTACCGCCGAAAACGCCGAATATTGCCACAAAGGATATTTCAAAGAAAGCAAACTCATAGGCAAAATTACTGATAAAGCTGTTGTCGATGCCGATAAAATCATATCAACGTACCCACGCTTTTACATGTACGACAACCAAAAAGTATTTATGAAAATATTTCCAAACGTTGAATATAGCGGAGGGTTCAGCATCGAAGGAAATAGAGTAATTGGAAATGCCATAAATAACGATTTGGCTCAAGTAGTTTTTTTTAGAAACAACGAGGAGTTTATTAACATACAATCAAATCATTTTTTAATTTATCCCGGCAGATTTGTTACCGACAGGGGACGATTAAATATAACAATAAACGAAGATTCTATTTATCACCCCGAAGTAATCACTCGTTACGATTACTTGCAGAACTTGCTTGTCCTTCAGCGAAATAATATAGGCTTAGGATTAGCTCCGTTTTTTGATACTTATCATAAATTGGATATATTTTCCGATGCAATATATTGGCATCTTAATCAAGATAGTATTTCTTTCGAAAGCATCAGAGGAATAAGGAGCGAAAGTATAGTCGGCTTTTTTTCAACCGATTTTTTCACCCAAAAAGAATATGAAGCTCTTCAAGGAATTGACGATGTTAATCCTGCCGAATTAGTTTCCTTATATTCTCGAAAAAACCGCACACAATATTTTACTTTAGAAGATTTTACAGCTTGGGCTAAAAAGCCGAAGGAACAGATAAACCGACAACTTATAATACTCGCAAATAAAGGTTTAGTCGATTACGATTTGCAAAGCAAAACTGTTCAGATAAAACCCCGTTTGATTGAGTTTTTGGCTGCACAAAAAGGTGCTAAAGACAGCGACGTCATGAGTTTTACGTCGGTTTTGGGCGATAAAACCAATGCCTTCCTAAACTTAAAAAACTTCAATTTGAACGTTGAAGGCGTTTCTAATATTATGCTAAGCGATTTGCAATACGTTTACGTTGTTCCTCGCAATAAAAGCATTACCGTCCAGAAAAACAGAAATTTTAGCTTTGCCGGTAGAGTTCATGCCGGCTTATTCGACATAGAAACCGAACAGGCTTTTTTTAACTACGACAAATTTATGATAAATATGCCCGAAATCTCCAAAATATCAATGATAGCTTTGGAATGGGAACCCGATGTTTTCGGAAATAAAGGCTTTGTTCCTGTGAAAAATCACCTTGTCGATTTAAATGCCGACTTGTACATTGACAATCCCGATAGTAAATCGGGCAGAAAAATGTTCCAAAACTATCCTTTACTCGTTAGTAAAGACACTTCGTACGTGTTTTTTGAACGTAACGATATTGTTGGCGGAGCTTACAAAAAAGACGATTTTTATTTTCAGGTTTATCCTTTCGAAATGGATAGCGTAAATACAATACCAACACCCGACGTTTTGTTTAAAGGTCGCTTGATTTCGGCTGATATTTTTCCTCCAATAGAAGAAAACTTGAGAATACAAAAAGATTATTCTCTCGGATTTTTACACGTTATAGAAGAACCGGGATTGCCTGTTTATAATGGCATAGGTACATATCACGACACGCTAATGCTTAGCAATAAAGGTCTTGAAGGTAAGGGACGGTTGGATTATTTAACATCGAACAATAAGTCCAATAGCTTTTTATTCACTCCAAACGAGGCAGTAGCCAATGTTGAAAATTACAATCTTGCTAAATATGTTGCCGATGTCGAGTTTCCCGATGCGGTTTCAAAAAGTGCAAGACTCAGGTGGGATACCGAAAACAACGTAATGGAAGTTAGTAGCAATCAGGAAGGCGGTTTCAGCATGTTCGACAATAATGCAAAATTAGACGGTATTCTTAACGTTAGTCCGCAAGGCTTATTCGGAAAAGGTAAGTTCTCTTTCGAGCATGCCGAAGTTGTTTCAAATAAATACACCTTCAAAGCCAATAGCTTTGTCTCCGATACAGCTAATTTTACACTATTATCGCCCGGCGATAAATCGGAAGCTCTTAGAGTTCATATATTTAAAACAAACATAGACTTTGATTCTCGAATAGGACACTTTATTGCTACCGGTAAAGGCGCACTTATGGAATTTCCTAAAATTAATTACAATTGCGTTGTTGATGAGTTTGATTGGCTGATGGACGAAAATAAACTCTTGTTGATAAATAAACCTCATATGTCCGAACAAGAGTACTACAACCTGACAAAACAGCAACTTATAAAATTCGACCCGGGCAACGAAATATACTTCTCTACCTTACACAAACGTGGCAAGCTGCAGTTTTACGCACTAAATGCTCTGTACGATTTAAATTTGAATAACTTGCAAGTGTCGGGCGTAAGAATTGTTAAAGTTGCCGATGCAGCTATTTTCCCGCATCAAGCTAAAATGAATATCGATAGTACCGGTAAAATTGAAACACTCGTAAATGCCGAAATATTAGCCGATACCCTCAACCAGAAGTATTATTTTTATAATGCAAGTGTTGATATCGGCTCACGAAAATCGTATAAAGCCCAAGCCTTTTACGATTATAAGCCTGTAAACGGAGATTCTTACACTCTCAAACTCGATTCTATTAAGCCTGTTAAAAATGTTTCTACTGCATATGCATACGTGGAAGAAACCGATAACTTTAGCTTAAACTTTAAGTTCAATTACTTAGGAAACATCACAATGCAGGTAGATTCCGACAGCTTGCTGTTCGATGGAGCTTTTTCAATAGTAAACTCTTGCTACGATAATAAAGATATAAGTTGGGTGAAAATAAATCAGAAATTGCATCCTCGAAATATAAAAATAGTTCTGCCTTCCGACCCCAAAAACACCAGCAACCAAAGGCTACGTACAAGTATTTACTACTCGCTAACAGAACATAAACCTATGTTCGGATTTTTAGAACCTACCGAAAACGTTAGCGACCCAGATATATTTTCGGCTACGGGATTTTTGAATTACAATTTCAACACCTCCGAATATCAAATCGCCGATACATTGGTTTTAAATAATAGCGAAGTGCCCGGAAATATTGCAAGACTCAATACTATAAGATGCTTCTTGAGCGGAGATGGCGAAATTAATTTAACAGGTGAGATGGGACAATTTTATCTGAAAAACGTAGGTAATATCAAGTTCTTTTTAGCCAACGATTCAACAATAGTAAACACGTCTATGGTTCTTGATTTCCACTTCCCCGACGAAGCTCTTAAAAACCTTAGCAATGATATAAACAACAACGTTTTGCAGCATATAGACGCAAGCAAATCCAATTACATCAGAACTATGAAAACTCTAATGGGAAATAGAGCTGCAAGCAAATATTTGGAAGAAATTTCCATATACGGAAAAGCTCAAAAATTCCCTGCCGAATTAAATCATTCTATTGTTTTGTACGATGTAAACTTAGAATATATCCCCGATAGCAGAGCATTTATATGCTGGGGTCCTATTGGTGTTAATAATATAGGAAATAATATGATTATGAAATACGTGCCCGGATACGTTGAAATACAAAAACGCCGCTCGGGAGACGTTATTACTATTTACTTTATGCTCGAAAACAATAGATGGTACTATTTTAACTACGCCAATAATACTTTGCAGGCAATTTCCGACAATTCCGATTTCAACGATAAACTTGTTAACCTGAAAGCAAAAGAAAGAAGAGTAACTAAAAAAGGTGAACCGACCTATCAGTTTCTTATCGGTACTGCCGATAAAAAAGCTACATTTTTACGCAAGATGCGACAAATGCAACGTTCCCTAAAAGACGAATAAATTATGATTTACGTAGCACTACCTGTTTATAACGAGATGCCACATTTAAGTCGCACTGTAAACTGCGTATTGTCTCAGTCGGAACAAGACTTTAAGCTGATTTGTTGCGTAAACCAACCCGATGTTTTTTGGACTGACGAAAATAAAAATCATATCTGCCACAATAACCAATCAGCTATAAATTACCTTAAATCGTTAAACGACGATAGAATAAGCGTTTTAGATTATTCGTCGCAAGGTAAGGGCTGGAAAAACAACAAAATCGGGGTTGGCATGGCTCGTAAAGTTACAATGGACTATATTGCAAGCATTGCCGAAAAACACGATATAATATTGTGTTTAGATGCCGATACTGTTTTTTGTAAAGATTATTTTAAATCAATTGCAGAAAACATAAGCCAAAACCCCGAAATTATGGCAATATCAGTGCCGTATTATCATATTCTGTCGGAAGACGAAAACCTAAACAAAGCCTCTTTACGCTACGAAATATACATGAGAGCTTATTTGATAAATATGTACAGAATTGAAAATCCGTTCAGATTCACCGCATTGGGCTCGGCGATTGCGACGCCTGTATGGGCGTACAACAAAATTGGCGGCATGGCTCCCAAAAAAAGCGGCGAAGATTTTTATTTCCTGCAAAGCATGGTAAAAAGCGGAAAAATCAGCAATTACAACAGCAAAATGGTATTTCCTGCTACACGATTTTCGGATAGAGTGTTTTTTGGTACAGGACCGGCATTAATTAAAGGCAACAAAGGCGATTGGAGTAGTTATCCGATATATTCTACAAAGCTATTCGACGATATTGGAAAAACGTTTAACTTGTTTGAAAAGCTATTTTTCGGCGATGTTGCTACTTCCATCGACGACTTTTTGATAGAAACATTCGGACATTTGCCATGGGAAAAATTAAGAAACAACTGCAAAGACACAAACACTTTTGTAAAAGCCTGCTACCAAAAAATCGACGGACTAAGAATATTGCAGTATCTGAAAAAAAGTCAAATTCAAGACGATAGCTCCGACACAATATACCTTTCGGAATTACTGCAACTCTACAATATTGATATCAGCAAAACCATTGGCAACCTCAACTTAACCGATTTAAACGTCATTGATTTGGACAGAATAAGGAATGTTTTGTTCGATATAGAAATGCAGTATCGTTACATGGAGTGATATGGTTATGCCCTTTAGTTCATAGCCCTTAGCCCCCGAAGTCTCGGGGCTGTTAGCTTTTAGCCATTGGCAGGTAAAGTTAGAAATTAGAAGTCAGAAGGTAGAAATAGGGAATTCACTATTAATAACCACCATTTCTAATTTCTAATTTTTAATTTCTACCTTTAAAAACACGCAACCCGCACCACGAACCACGCACCTGCCAACAGCTAACAGCCAAGAGCCAAAAGCTAACCACTTTTTCACATCAAAATAAAAAATAACTGCGGAAATATTTGCAAAATTCATTTTTTTTGATATAACTTTGTAAAATAAACAATGGAAAACAACTATAAAAATGAAACATAGTTATAAACCTTTTTTATTTGCAATTGCTTTGTTGTTAAGTATTTGTACTAGCACTAACGCCCAGCAATTTTCATGGAAAAAAATTAGCTATGCTGCTACTTTCGAACCAAATATGCAAGTGCTAAAAGCTTTTCAACAAAACGGTCGATTTTCGTACGGGTTTTTTGATTCACATTTTGATTTAACGGATTTAAATTTTAAAACCAATTTATTCAAAAGTGCCGATCAGTTTCTCATTAGCCCCAACGAGAATCATTTCACTTTTCTTTCGGGTATAAGGTTATATTATCCGTTAAACGATAAGATCAGAATAAGTTCCGGTGCATTATACCTGAAAGAATATTATTATATCCATTATGAGTACCCTTGGCATCCGCTCGACATCGGTAGACCTTATATTGTTTATGAATATTTTTCGGATATTGTTCGTTTTCCTCTTGCTGTTGAATTTCGTGGCACCAAACCTCGCAAAGTTCGTTTGCCGGTAGCCATAGGTTTGAACTTCGATTTTATGTTGAAAGATATAGTTTATTATTATATTGGTAACAGAGGGGTTGAACGTAAATACCCGTTTAAATTTTATCGTATAGTACCCGAAATTATGTGGGGTCCCGAATTTAAAATAACTGACAATTTTTATTTCAAATTTATGTTCGGACATACCTACAGTTCGATATATCAGCGTAGTTTTCGCGAATTTATACCTTTAAACAGTAGCTTGTCTTTTAAAATGATATTACTATATAAACCCTTTCAACAATGAAACCTAAATATTTTTTAATAAGCCTTTTGTCAATTTTTGTTTTATTAAGTTCTTGCTACCAAGAACCTTACTACCATACTCAGGTTTTTTTGGTGAATAACAGTTCTGATACTATTTTTTGCAATTATAAAACAATGAAAAACAATTCAGATACATTATTACCCGATAATTCCAAGCAAAATGAAATAATTCTTCCATCAAAGAAAGTTTCTTATAGTTATTTTTGTGCTGAACAAGCATTCGGCAATGTAGGAAAGAAGTCTGCTATGATAACTGTTTTTGATGATGAAGTAATACGAAATATCAGTTGGGATACAATAAAAAAATACGACTTAGTAGAAAAACGATATTTGCTCGACATAGATTTGCTCGAACAAAACGATTATGTGCTAACATATCCGTAATATAAGTCCCAACTTGTCTGCATTTGTTTGAAAAAACACTTCTAAATAGAGATGTTACGGTAAAAATGGGCTACAGATACAAGGAATATCAACCAGAAAAAAGTTCCGAGTTTTGAGTCAGGAGTATTGAGTTGAAAAACTCGTAACTCAGAACTCAGAACTCAGAACTAACTCTGCCAACGGCTAATAGCCAAGAGCCAAAAGCTAACTACTTCTTTACATCAAAATAATAAATCGGTTCACCTTTGTAGTTTATAAATGTCATTCTAACTACATTCTTTCCTACCGAAATAACCGAGAAACCTTCGTCAGATGAACAGAATTGCGTATCGGGACCTTTGATTGGTTTTCTGCCCAAAGAAGCCGAACCGTTTACAATATATTGAATATCTGTATTAGGTTTTGTAAGATGCTGAAACGTATGCGAGTGTCCGGCAATGTACATATCAACATTATTACGACGCAAAATCGGATCGAGCTTATCAATAAGATCTTTTTCGTCAACACGTTTCTTTTCCGATACATAAATCGGGTGATGACCTACAACAATTTTAAATTCGGCTTTCGACTGTGCCAATTCTTTTTCTAACCAACGAAGTTGAGCTGTGGTATCCTGTTTTTGAATATCAGGATATTTGTCGCCTTCTTCGTGGTATTTGTTAATAAACGGCGAAGTATCGATAAGAAAAATATCCACCGACGAGTAATCATCGTCGGAATCTGCCTCAATATGCTTAACATAATATCTGGCAGGCATTTCCCAACGTCGTGAAACATTAGAATAGTCCAATACCGCTTGTGTGTTGCCTCTGTACTCGTGATTACCAAGTATAGGATACCAACTTACTTGCAAATCGCCATGCGAATATATAAGTTCGTAATTGGTCATCCAAATTGGGTCGTTTATGCTTTGCACACCACCGTAGTGATGCACATCGCCTGCTGCAACAACAAACTCAATATCCAAACTATCAGCCAAGTTTCCCATTACTTCGGCAACATCTTTCTGAAAATACGAGCCGTTGCGTCCTAAGTCGTTGGCAACATAAAAATTGAATCCGTCATCGAATACTATTTCGGTAGTCGTGCTCTTTTGAGCAAATATGGGACTTAAAAATAGTACTGCAAGAACTAATAAAATAATTTGCTTATTTCTCATCTTTTTAAATTATATACATTTTAAAAATTGAACTTAACACCTAAATCAAAGCGGAAGTTATAATATTCAACTTGCATGGTGTATTCTTTACTTCCTTGATAATAACGTAAAGGTTGGTTAAGAATATTGTTCACGTTGGCAAAAATATTTATATATTTACCTACGCTGTAGTTTGCGTTGAAATCTAAATAATTTACGCGGTCGTAATATCTGTCTTTGTATGCTTCGGTTCCTAACTCATCGATAAAGTCGGATGCAAGATTATAAGATATACGTGCCGAGAATTTCTTATTATCAAATCCGAGAGCTGCGTTGAAAGTATGTTTCGGTGTTCCCGGAAGACTTAATTCATCATTTTCACGTCCTTCGTAGTTGAAGTTCTTAACCGATGAATGATTGAACGTATAGTTGGTATAAACATTGAAATAACGTAAAAATCCGGGTAAGAAATACAAGTTTTGTTGTGCAGCGACTTCAAATCCTAATAAATCGGCATCACCACCGTTGATAGGTTGCGTGAAGGTTCTCCACACTTGATTCAAATACTCGTAATTGGCATAACGTACATCAACTATAAAGTCGGAAATATCTTTGTAAAATACACCTGCCGAAATTAATCCGTTTCCGTTGGTGTAGTATTCCAACATAAGGTCGAAGTTCATAGATTTGGTCGGTTGCAAGTCGGGGTTACCTACCGATATTTCTTCGTTTCCGCGACTGATAGATTGTCTGGGTGCTAAATCGCTATATTTTGGTCTTGCCAAAGTATTCGACCAAGCTCCTTTAAGTTTAAGATTTTTAGTTATATCCCACTTGGCAATAAAATTGGGTAAAAAGTTGCTATAGACTTTATCCTCGCCTTTAATAGGAGTAATTACATCTTCATCTTCGTCCCAAATATTTGCCTCGTAGTTGGATAATGTTCTTTCCATTCTCAATCCTAAAACCAAATCCAACTGACCGAACAGACGTTGGTCGTAGCGAACGTACGCTGCAGTAACAGCTTCTTTAGCTTTGAAGTTGTCAAGTTTTTCTTCAAAAACTTCGCTTTTTTCGTAATCGGGATTGCCGTCTAACTGAATATCACCAAAATATTCTCTGTCGGGGAACATACCTGCTTCATAATCACCTGCAAGGAAATTCGTACGAGTTTGGTTTAACAAGTGGTCATATACTAATTGGTTAAAAGCATCTTTATCAACAGGTTCATATTCAAAGAAGTCAACAGTGTTGCTTTTATTTTTCACTTTGTGAGATGCACCAAATGCAATTTCGCTTTTGTTAGTTTTCGACGGATTTATCGGTAATTTAAAATCGATTTTACCTGAATAATCTTCATCGTAAGTATATTTTTTAGATTCAGTAAATTCGCGGAATTTAAATTGAGTAAAATCATTTATATCTTTATTGAAATCTGAAGCCATTGGTACACGTGGGTTAGATAAATCGTTGGTAAACTCAACTCCACTCAATCTGTAATTAATGTAACGCTCGTCGGGGCGATACTCTGAAGCCCTTGAGTAATTTGTTTTCCATTTCACACCTAGACGATTAAAGTAGTGTTTTCCTTTTAAGGTGTATGTTTGCACTTCCTGATCTTCCAAACGTGTATATCTAGTAGGCTTTGTGCCAAATTTCACTTGACGATCGATACGTGCACTGTACTCGTCGCCACCTTCGGGTTCAATATTTCTAATTCTCATTCTGTATCTGTTTTCCCAATCGTAGCGTTTATTGTACATACCGCTTAATTCTATTTTGTGGTCAGGATTAATTACATAATCTAATGCCAATGAGTAGCTTTGACGCTGGCGATGAACAAAATACTGACGAATTTGATAATCGTCAACATAAAGTTTTCCGTCATTATCTTTGCTCCATTCAAATTCCACGTTATCAGAACCTAGAGGGTTATCTTGAAATGAGATAGAAGCAACCAAACCGAGCTTCTCTTTAAAAAGACGATTTCCGTAGCCAAATCCTAAATTCCAAGTAGGTTTTTGTGAAATTGTGTTATATCCGCTTCCAACTAAAGCCGTAATTCTTTGATTAGCAGGCTGACTCTTCGTCACTAAGTTAACTGAACCACCAATAGCGTCAGCATCCATATCAGGCGTAACAACTTTGTTTACCTCAATAGCCTGAATCATATCTGCCGGTATAAGGTCAAGCTGTACCGAGCGAACTTTAGCTTCGGCAGAAGGAACGCGTGTTCCGTCAATTGTAACAGAGCTCAAATCCGGCGATGTACCTCTAATATGTCCGAAACGAGCCTCACCTTGGTCGTACTGTACACTGATTCCTGGGATACGTTTAATAGCATCACCAATATTGGAATCGGGGAAACGGGATACTTGGTCGGCAGAAATAACATTAGTAATATTAATGTCATTACGTTGTTGCGACATAGCTTTGTTTTGTGCGCTACTAGCTGTAACAACAAACTCCTGAATTAATAAACCTTCTGTAAGAACGATAGTACCTGTAGAAACAGTACGATTATTTTCGATAACTACAGATGCCTTTTCGGGTGTAAATCCGACGTAGGAGATATTTACTGTGTAGGTGCCATTACCCAATCCGACAATACGGAAAAAACCATCATGGTCGGTAATGGTTCCCATGCTTGTTCCTTCAATAGTAATTGTTGCACCGGGCAATACATAACCCTTTTCGTCAACTACTCTACCGGTAACTGAACCAGGGCTTGCACTACTTGGATTTTCATCAGCAAAAGCCGAAAAAATCGACAAAATAAAGATTAATAATAGTGGTAATGTTAATTTTTTCATTGGTTTTGTTATTTTATTGTTAATATGTTGCAAAAAAACCACTTTAATATTACACAACTGTTAAGGAAAAAATAAGTATTTGTTAAGGGGCTTAACGTGGTGTCCCGAAGCTTCGGGACGAGTTACAGGTAGCAGGACATATTTATGAGTTAGGAGTCGGAAGTTACGAATTGAAACACTCAATACTCAAAACTCGAAACTACGAACTAACCCGAACCACGCAACACGCAACACGTAACATAAAAAAATGGTCCATTTTTTTACGCAAGGTGCAACTAAATTGCCAAAAAATTCCCCTTTAACAATACAGAAATTGCTGATAATATGATATAATAACAGAAAAACAGTACCTTTGATGAGTTAAATTAATACTCTGTGCAGTTTAAAGTAGAAAAGCAAGATTCTGTTGAAAGAGATATAGTTAAGGGTTGTTTGAAAAACGACCGACAGGCTCAGTATTCTTTGTACAAAAGATATTGCGATGCCATGTACACTATATGCTACAGAATTACAGGCAACTACGACGATGCAAATGAAGCTCTGCAAGAAGCGTTTATACAAGTTTTTACCGACCTGCATCAGTTTAAATTTAACTCAACATTGGGAGCTTGGATAAAAACAATTGTTGTGCGAACTGCTGTTAGAGTTATAACTAAGGAGCGAAAGTTGGTCAACGCTGATATAGATGAAGTTCAAGACGATGATCATGTTGTTATTCCATCGGCAATTGACGGCGAACTGCTCGAACAGGCGATACTTTCGCTACCCGACGGGTACAGAACAGTGTTTTTGCTCGTTGAAGTTGAAGGATACACTCACGAAGAAGTCGCAAAAATGTTGAATATAGCAGTGGGTACTTCTAAATCGCAGCTGTTTCGCGCGAAAAAATTGTTGCAGAAAAAAATAGGAACATTATTATTTAACTGAAATGAACGATAATAAACTTTTTCAAAATCTCCCAACGCACTCACCTTCAAGTGATGTATGGAAAGGTATTGAAAAAAAATTAGATCAAATTCAGTTGGACAAAACCATACAAGAAGCTAAGAAAAACTTGCCCGTACATTCGCCCGACCAATCGGTGTGGATAGCTATAAGCACCAGATTGGCTCGCATCAGATCGGTAAAAAGAATTAGAACCTATTCGGCAATATCGTTGGCTGCAGCTTCAATTGCATTGCTAATAATTGCTTTTTCGTGGCTGAATAATAATAATGTATCAACAATAAATGAGTCGGAAAATGTAATTGTTCAAACTCAACCAAAACCTGGTATTACCGACCAGAACGTGGTGCAAGAACCAATTAAATCAGCAGACTACAACAAGCCATCGGAAAATGAAACAGCTGTTCCTGTGGTCACTCCGAACCAGCAAAGCATCGCACACAATATTACAACAACTAACAATTTAGCTGACAAAGTAATAAATACTAATATTGCAATTTTTCTAGATTTAACTACACCCGAAGATGAAATTTTGAGCGGTATCTTGAACGTTGAAAATGAATTGCTATCGTCGGCAAGCAATGCACAAAACATTGATGCTCCACCATTTGCAAACAAATATAATTACGCAACTCCGCAAATATTTGAAGAACCAACAAAACACTATTACACTTTTGACGATTTAGACAATACAAGCCGGAAATCCAACAATTTTGCTTTGGCTGTGAATTATCTACCCGAAAATGTTTACAACGGAATTAGCAATAGCATGTTCCACAATGTAGGTCTGACCGCAGGTTTTGAAAAGGAAAAGGTTAGATTTTTTGCAAATGTGGGTATGTCCTTTAATTCTGAAAAATACGAAATGGCTGTCAACTACGAAACTTACAAACCTATGTTGGGACACATAACACCTGGCTCTGAAAACCCTGACACTCTTGGTTTTAGAGTTACCAGTCATAATTCCAACATGTACGTCAACGCTAATTACAACTATTTTACAACAGGTTTTGGTGTTGGTAGAAAAATTCTTAGCGTAGGCAATTTTTCAACCTGGATAAGCTCAGCAGCAGGTTTCGGATTTATGACTTCGCAACCCGATATAAATAAAATTAGCGAACAAAGTGTCCAAAACATGCCATACTTCAATCAAATAAATGAAACTGAAGTTGAAGCACCTAATTATAACAACTTTTACGTGGATATGTTGTTAGGACTTGACCTCAACTACAAAATTATTGACAAATTAAGTATAACACTTGCGCCCGTTGGTAGATGGTTTTTTAAACCTATTTTTGTTAGTAAAGATAATCAACCCACCGACGAACTTACACTTGGCATAAAAACGGGTATTAGATACAATTTCTGATTTTAACATGCAAATTGGGAATATTAATTTAGGAAGCAAACCGGTTCTGTTAGCACCGCTTGAAGATATTACCGACTCGGCATTCAGACAAATATGCAAAAAACACGGTGCCGATATGGTCTTTACTGAATTTGTCGCTTCCGAAGCATTGATAAGGAATGTTCAAAAAACCATTGACAAAATGAAATTCATTCCCGAAGAAAGACCTATTGGTATTCAACTGTTTGGGAATGACGTAAATACAATGGTTGAATCTGCTAAAATAATTGCACAGTTCAAGCCTGATACTATTGATATAAACTTCGGTTGTCCTGTAAAGAAAATCGCACTCAAAGGTTCGGGAGCAGCTTTGCTCAAAGATATACCTCTTATGATTAACATAGCAAAAGCTATTGTCAATGCTGTTGATATTCCGATAACCGTAAAAACCAGATTAGGCTGGGATCAAACTAATAAGCCAATAGTTGAAATAGTACAACGTTTGCAAGATGTTGGTGTTGCAGCCGTAACAATTCATGCCAGAACACGCTCGCAAATGTATTCGGGCGTAGCCGATTGGACACTGATAGGCGAAATTAAGAATATGCAAAACGTTAAAATTCCTATCATCGGAAACGGCGATATAAATAGTGCCGAAGTTGCTAAGCAAATGTTCGACAAGTACGGTGTTGACGCAATTATGATTGGAAGAGCTGCAATAGGAAATCCATGGATATTCAGCCAAATTAAAGATTATATTAATAAAGGTATTACACCGAGTGATGTCGATTTAAAAACTAGGATAGACACTTGTTTGCAACACTTGAAAATTGCAATTGAAAATAAAGGCGAAACCAAAGCTATTATTGAAATGAGAAGACTTTACTCCGGATATTTTAGAAATATTTACGACTTCAAAAAAGTAAGACTAAAACTTCTAACAGCCAATAGTTACGCACAAGTGCAAGATATTTTGTTAAATGCTGTTTCTTTGTAAAAATGTTGCTTGCAGAGCTCTAAATAAATAGTTCTTTCTATCTTTTTTACGTTCTTTTGTATTATTTCGTTCCGTATTGATTTTAGAGGTACTCAACGCTCTCAGGTGACACAAAAGAATAATAAATCATTGAACTTTTATTTAAATAATTGCTTTATTTAACTATTTACATTTTAAATAAACGGTTTTGTTCTATTTTTCTTTATGTTCTTTTGTGTTATTTCGTTCCGTATTGATTTTAAAGGTACTCAATGCTCTCGAACCGTTTATGCGGTTCTCGGGTGACACAAAAGAACCAAAAAGTCAAGGCTGACATTTCTTTTCTGAATTTCGTTCTTATAAATCCTGAGTTCGTGCGGGTGATCTCCTCGCAAGCTCGGAGCTTCCCGCCCTCACTTGGGATTTATTTCGAACTCCATTCAGCAGAAATGTATGCCGTCCTTTTCAAAGCCAAATTTTTGGCTATTGTTCTTCCTTACCGTAACAAATTATTTAAACGAAAAGAAGAAAGTATATTTATTGCCAAAATGTTCAACAAAGTCGCTAACTTACGCTTGCTTTGCATAAGCAAGCGTGATGATATTTCACTTAATTAAAATCCCTTTTTACGCAGAATATGTATAAAAGAAACGTTAAGAATTTCTGAATCCTTGTAAGAAATTTAGTTTCTTTTATACGGTTTTTATTGCCAAAAGGCAATAAAAAATTCCTTGTAAAAAGTGTCTTTTCTTTTGTTTCGTTTTCTTTGGACAAGCAAAGAAAATGAAAGAAACAAAATTGAAGCTATAAAAAGTTTATTGATTGCGAAAAAGCCAATGGATAATAGCCCCGAAACTTCGGGACTGACTCGAAACTCGAAACTCAGAACTCAGAACTAACCCGTAACCCGTAACCCGCAACGCAACTTCAAAGTTTTATCGAACTGTAATACCAAAAATTCTACGTTTACCAACACTTACTAAACTCTAAATATCTTCATCGTTAAAAATATCTTCTTGCAAACGTATTGACTCTTCGTGAATAATATTTATAAGCGATTTAATAAAAGCCGAATCGTAGCCCATGTTTTGTGCCATATCAAGTCGGTTTTTAAACATTTGTCGCCATCTATCAATCTGCAATATGGTAATATTGTTCTCTTTTTTATAAACGCCTATTTCCTTAATTATATCAAACCTTTTGTTTAAAATATCAAGAAGTTCGGCATCAAGTTTGTCTATTTCTTGCCTTAACAATTCAATTTTATTATCAGTTTTGTCTTCGCTAAAACCCTTGCGATAAACAATTTTGCTAAGCATATCAGCAAGTTGCTCCGGAGTTATTTGTTGCTGCGAATCGGTAAGAGCTTCGTCGGGATTGACGTGAGTTTCTACCATAAGTCCCGATAATTCAAGGTCGAAAGCTTTTTGAGCAATTTGCAACAATAAGCTCCTTTTACCTCCAATATGGCTGGGGTCGTTGATAATAGGTAGATTTGGAAACCGTCGTTTTAGTTCAATAACAACTTCCCACATAGGTTGGTTTCTGTATTCGGTACTTTGATAGCAAAAAAATCCTCTATGAACTGCTACAATTTTAGTTATCCCAACATTATTGAGACGCTCCATGGCACCAATCCACAAGTTAATATCAGGATGCAAAGGATTTTTTACCAATACGGGAATATCAGTTCCTTTAAGGGCTTTGCAAATATCATTTACCATAAACGGATTTACAACCGTTCTGGCTCCCAACCAAACAACATCAACACCGCTATCAAGTGCTTCTTCTACATGTTGAGCAGAAGCAACTTCGACAGCTGTAAGCAATCCGGTTTCTTTCCGAACATCTTTAAGCCATAGTAAGGCTTCGGAACCAACGCCTTCAAAACTTTTAGGACGAGTACGAGGCTTCCACACTCCCGAACGAAAAATTCTAACTTCGGGAATTTTTCGCAAAGCAATAGCCGTCTGCATCACCTGCTCGTAACTCTCTGCACTGCAGGGACCACTGACTATTAAAGGTTCATCTGTGCTCAACCACTCTTGCAATGTTGTAACTTCCACTTTATCTGTTTTATCTTTTGCAAAGGTATAATTTATATTGTTTTTTTAAAAAATAAAAAAACGACTGTATGTAAAATTTGATTGTTTTAATTATATGAATCACCATTAATGTGTTTTTTGTAATTAATTGTAATTTTATCTTAATAAACACTTTTTGTTATGCCTCATAATAAAAATTTATTACATTTGTCAACACAATTAACAAATAAGATAAGACACGTCGCCGACATCAAACGCTAACATAACCAATAATTACGTAGTATTGCGACGTGTTTTTTTCTTATAATTAAAAACTAAACAAATTTACATGCGTATGAAATCAAAAAAATTACAACTAACAGAAGACTGGACGGCTAATTTATTAGGTTTTGTTATCATTTTTATTGCCGTATTTATGCTTTCTCCACATTTTGGGGACATAAGCATAAAATGGCCCACGTTTAAATGGAACGGTGCCGCAGAACTTACAGGGAAGGTGTTGTCTTTAAGCAATTTGGGCAAAATAGGAATTTTGTTTATCGTATTTTACATTTTCACAGCACTTGCCGGTATTTTTACCAACAAATCGGTGAAAAACATGCTGAAAATTTATCCTGCTGTTTTCATATTAACAATATTGGCTTGTGTAGTTTCGGGCAATTATTACATGAGTGCATGGGGTTTAGAAACAGTTATTTTTTGTCTTCTCTTCGGATTGATAATAAGTAACTTTTTCAAATTGCCACAGTGGGTAAAAGACGGTCTGACCTCAGAGCTATTTGTGAAGATAGGATTGGTTCTCTTAGGTGCTGGTATTTTATTCAAATCGATGATGGAGGCTGGAGTTTACGGCTTGGTACAAGCTATTGTTGTTATTTTGGTTGTGTGGAATTTCTGCTTTTGGTTAAGCAAAAAAATGGGTGTTGATAAAGACCTTGGCGTTATGCTTTCCAGTGCGGTTTCAATATGCGGTGTTTCCGCTGCTATTGCTACTTCGGGTGCTATTAAAGGCGATAAGGTTAAGTTATCATACGTAATTTCATTGGTACTTGTCGTTGCTGTGCCTATGATTATATTACTACCCTTAATTGCTCGATGGTTAGGTTTCTCGGAAGTATTGGCAGGTGCATGGTTTGGTGGAACTATTGATACCACCGGTGCTGTTGCCGCTAGTGGTGATTTTTATGGAGATATAGCCGAACAAGTTGCTATGATTGTTAAATCGTCGCAAAACGTGCTGTTGGGTATTGCTGCTTTCGTTATTTCTATATATTGGTCTATTACCGGACAATCGGATCGTGAAGAAAAACCGACAGCAAGGGTGATTTGGGACAGATTCCCTAAATTTGTACTAGGATTTGTTGCTGCTTCATTAATTTTTTCCTTCTGCTTTACAGCTGAAACTGTTACCGCCACGAAAGGAATTCTTAAATCGGCACAAAAATTATGGTTCGCATTGGCATTTACATCTATAGGTTTGGAAACTAATTTCCGTCAACTTATAAGCAAAACGAACCGAAAAGCAACGTACACTTTCCTATTAGCTCAGCTATTTAATATTTTCTTTACCCTACTGATAGCTTGGTTGCTATTCGAAGTAATGGGTGGTGGAAGTACGTTTCTTGAATAAATAATTTAAAATATAAATACAAAAAAGGCTGACTTAAGTGTAAGATCAGCCTTTTTTGTATGTTCTGTTTGGTTAGAAGTAGCCGTTGGCTGGTAAAGTTAGAAATTAGTGCTTCGGCGAGCTCAGCAACCAAAGGCAGAAGGCAGAAGGTAGAAGTAGGAAATTAATTTAACAACCACAGTCGACTTCTAATTTCCATCTTCAAAAACCCGCAACACGCAACATTATTCATTTTCAATTGCTTCCTGGTTCTTTCTTTCAAAATCTAAAATCATTTCCTCCGGAGATTTGCCTAAGTAGTATAGCAACCCTTCTACGTCTTTTGCCAATTCGTGGTCGGGATATTTTGACAAAAACAAATTGTACATCTTATTCGCCGACACGTAATCGTCTAAATAATTGTCGTACGTGAAGCCGAGAGTAAAAACCGTTTCAGGAATTTTTTCCCAATCGGAATAATCTGCCAATATTTTATTATAAATCTCGATAGATTTATGAGCCTTGTTGATGCTGTTAGCCCAAGATGCGGCTCTGTACAAATATTCGGGCGAAAGAGTGTCGTCGGGGTATTTTTTTGCAAACTGCTCGTAATCAACAATCAACTTACTTATAGTTATGGTATCAGGTAAACCCGGCTGACTTAACCTACTTTCCTTTTCTTGAATACTGTTTTGCAACTTGGCTTTACCGTTTAAACAAGCCGTAAAAACCGATAAGGTTAAAAGTAATAAAAGTGAAATTTTCAATGTTTTCATAAATGTTTGTTTTTTGGTTATACTGATTATTTGTGGTTATTTCTTTTTGCTTGCAAAAATCATTTTATAATCGGCGTCGGTAATTCCTTTTTGAATGTCCGATAATTTCTTTTTATTCATAATCTTTCGTAAAGGATGAATTTTATCGGTAAATAATATTCCTTCGGTGTGGTCGTACTCGTGCTGAACAATACGGGCTACGACTCCTTCAAGAATTTCTTCGTGAAGTTCAAAATTTTCGTCTAAATAACGTATTTTGATTTTTTCTTTCCTAATAACTTCTTCGTGAATATCCGGAACACTAAGACAACCCTCAGTAAACGGAACATCTTCGCCAAAATACTCTAATATTTCCGCATTAATAAAAACTTTCTTAAAATCAACTGCTTCGGGTTTTTCATCCTGATAATAAGTAGCATCAACAACAAATAACCGAATTGATTTATTTACCTGAGGAGCTGCCAATCCAACACCTGATGAGGCGTACATAGTTTCCCACATATTTTCTATAAGCTCGGTTAATTGCGGATAATCGGCTGATATTTCGCTACTCTTTAACCTTAAGTTCTTATGTCCGTACGCAACTATTGGTAGTATCATTTTTGTTTTTCTTGTAATTCTATTGTTTGTAAATACGATTGAAGTATTATAGTAGCACTTACGGTATCAACCAAAGCCTTGTCGCTGCGTTTTTTCTTTTTCGCTCCCGACGAAATTATAGCCTGCGTTGCCATTTTTGATGTAAACCTCTCGTCTACCCTTATGATTGGTATATTCGGATAGGTTTTACTCAGCTTTTTAACAAACGGCTCGGTAAATCTCGCCGATTCGGAAAGCTGATTTTGCATATCCTTAGGCAACCCAACAACTATACATTCTACAGCATTTTCTTTAATGTACTTGTCCAAAAATTCAAACACACCTGCCGTAGGAATGGTATCGAGCGGAAAAGCAAAAGTCTTAGTCTCATCGCTTACTGCTATGCCTGTCCGTTTCTGACCGTAATCTATTGCTACTACTTTACCCAATATAATTTTCTTGCAAATATAAATATTTTGCATGAAATTAATTCTTCCATTGTCAGATTTGTGACAAAAAATTACCAAATAGTTATAGAACGCTATAAATAACAATAATTATTATTTATGGACAAAAATGTCGGTTAATAGTAGAAATTGAGTACTTTTGGTGGTTGACTCTGCATAATAATATCTTATGGAAGTTGATATTTTTATACCTGCGTACGTTGACCAAATAAGCCCCAACACAGGCTTGAATATGGTAAGTATATTGAATAAATTTAATGTAACTACCCATTACAATCCTGAACAGACCGATATAGGCGAAAATGTTTTTAATAACGGTAACTGGGAAGATGCTAAACTTATTGGTCAGAAGTTTATTGATGATTTTGACACTGACAGATATGTTGTATCTCCATGTTATTCAGCTGTCTATCATGTGAGAAACTATTTCGATGAAATGTTCTATAATTCTTCTTTCCACAACAAGTATCACAAACTTAAAGATAACTTGTTTGAGTTTTCTGAATTTTTGACAGAAATTTTAAAAATATCTTCGCTTAACGCAGTTTTTAATTACAGAATTTCCTTCCTCAACCCTCTAATGATGAATCAAAATAGTATTTTTACAGTGCTTAACTTTGTTAGAGGTCTCACTATAGTTGATGTTGATGGAAATGAAACTCCAGGCTTTTACGAAAGTTTTTTAATACCAAAATTTGATTTTATCAGACTTAAAACTGCCGAAGATTATATTGAAAAAGCATCAAAACTTAATGTGGATTATATTGTTACTACCGATACCCACGTTATTGAATATCTTAACTCCGCCATTGCTAATAAAAACTCAAATATAAAAACCATACATTTAATTGATCTACTTAACTATTCAGAAAACAACTAATTCGCTATCAAAACATAATTCTCATTAAATCATGGTACAAAAAACGCTAATCTCACTACTTATAAGAACCCATTTTCACAAATTGTTAGTATTATTATTTTTGCTGATACTGACCAACTCGCTGACTTCACAGGAAGCTAAGTATAATATCAATCCCGATGATATTCCCGAAGTTAGTTTTTTGTACACCGAAGGTAGTACTAATTATTTTTCTATTGATTTTTCAAACACCGAACCGGATGATAAACAGTTTATTATCAACCTTTTAAACAAACAAAAAGTTTTTGCTGCCAGCAACTACAACCTTAGCGATGACAATATCATATTTTACACTCAATACAATCCAAGTCTTGCTTCTGCCAAGCAAATAACCAACGTGGTAGTTAATGCTGTAACCTATTTGCATCTTTATAAAGATGAAAGCCCGGCGTTTTGCGAAAGCGACATATACAACATAAACAATTCGGATGGCACAAGAGAGGAAATTGGTTGCGAAACCGCCGAGGTGTCCTGCTCTGACGAAAGTTATTCGTTTCCTTCGGGAACTACTGGTAATGCCACAACACCTATAGGAGGATATCCAAACTACGACTGTTTGTCTAGTCGACCAGCTCCTGCTTGGTTCTACATGCAATTTGATGAACCCGGCGACATTAATATACATATTGAACAATGGTCACAAGGAGACCCACCCGTAGGACGTGATGTTGACTTTTGTTGCTGGGGACCTTTTAACACCTTGATGGAAGGCTGCGAAACCGGCTTAACTGGTGACAATGTTGTAGATTGCAGCTATTCAGCCGCTCCAATAGAAGATTGCTATATACCTAATGGACAACCCGGCGAAATTTATATTTTACTTATTACAAACTACTCTCGGCAGCCAGCAACCATAACCTTCTCGCAAAGTATGGGCTCGGGACATACAAATTGTAACATAGTTTACCAATGCGGTGTTATTTCCCTTACTGCTAACCCAAGCGCTTGTGATGAAAATACAAATACATATAACCTTACCGGAAATATTGAATTTGTTAATGCTCCCGAAGGAGGAGTCCTCGAAATCGTTGATATTAACTCTGGCCTTTTCACTACTCTTAATCCTCCTTTTGTTAGTCCTATGTCTTATACAATTAGTGGTATCCCTTGCGATGGACAACAACATACGGTAGAAGCTGTTTTTATAGAAGCTGATTCTTGTATGCTAACCCAAACGTATACCAGCCCCGCAGCCGTTTGTCCTATTGCCACAATAAGTGGAGGCGGAAATATTTGCCAAAATGGAATTGATTCTACAGAAATAACCATAAACTTTACTAGTATTCCGCCTTTTACTTTCTCATATTCCAGAAACGACACCGTAATTGAGACTATTACCGACTATAATGGGCTCACTTATTCGTTTTGGACTAAACAAGGAGGTGTATATAGGGTTGATTCTGTAAGCAACTTATTGTGTCCGGGTACTACTTCGGGAAATGCTATTGTTAATACTGTTCCCTTACCAACACCTAGTATTATAGGAGAAAACAACTTATGTGTAAATTCTACTCGTAATTATACCACACAAGCAGGCTTTATTAATTACACTTGGAATTTAAGTCCAGGTGCTACTGTTATTGGCGGTGGCGGATTTGCCGACGAGTTCATTACCATTAATTTCACCAATCCGGGCACTTACATTCTATCTTTAAATTATCAAACAGTTAATCCTATTAGTTGTTTCGGCGCTAAACCCGATACAATTGTAATTACTGTCAATCCCTTACCCAGCATAAACATTGCAGGTACTACTCCTTGCTGTGTTAATGAACAATACCTTTACACAACAGAACCTGGAATGACTAACTACTTATGGACTTTGTCGGGTGGTGGCAACTTTGTTGGAAATATTGATACTCACGAGGTTACTGTCGAATGGAATGTTCCAGGTGTTCATGATGTTTTTGTTAATTATGTGGACGCTAACGGTTGTACTCTTCCTGCTCCCGAAAGTATGCAGGTTGTTGTGCACCCATTGCCTACTGCCTACGCAGGTGCTAATGCTGCTATATGTGCTAACCAAACTTATACAATAAACGATTCCGACACTACTAATAGCATAGGTGTTACGTGGACTACCAGCGGAACCGGCACTTTTGATGACGTTAACATATTACATCCCACATATACACCTAGCAATGCTGACACCACTAACGGTAGCGTTACGCTTACCATTACCGCCGAAGGAATACCTCCCTGCGAAATTGCTACAAGTTCTATGGTGCTTACCTTTAACCCTTTGCCCTTACCCACATATACAGGAGATATTAGCGTCTGTCTGAACTCTACACATACATACACAGCTCCTGCGGGTATGAATAATTATTTGTGGACTCTCAATAGTGGTGGTAACATTATTGGACCTGATAATCAACAAACAGTTACTATTATTTGGGAAACAGTCGGAGATCACACCCTTAGCGTTAACTACACCGATCCCAACGGTTGTAGAAATCCCGTACCGCACTCTAAAACTATTACAGTTAACGCTCTACCTGTTATTACTATTACAGGTACTACACCATGCTGTGTGAATGAGCAATACGTTTACACAACAGAACCAGGAATGACCAATTACTTATGGACTTTGTCGGGTGGTGGTAACTTCGTTGGAAATATTGACACTCACGAGGTTACTGTTGAATGGAATGTTCCAGGAGTACACTACGTTTTTGTCAACTACACAGATCTCAATGGTTGTACTCTACCAGATCCCGAAAGTATGCAGGTTATAGTGCATCCATTACCTACCGCCTATGCAGGCGCCAACGCAGCTATTTGTGCTAACGCTACTTATACTATAAACGATTCCGACACTACTCACAGTACCGGCGTTACTTGGGCTACTAGCGGAACAGGTAGCTTTAATAATGTTTACATATTACATCCTACGTATACACCAAGCAATGCTGATACAACTAATGGTAGCGTTACTCTCACTATTACCGCCAACGGTAAGGCTCCTTGCCAAAGTGTTACTAGCTCTATGGTGCTAACTTTTAATCCTCTACCTATACCTACGTATAACGGAAACATTAGTGTTTGTCTGAACTCTACACAAACATACATAGCTCCACCCGGTATGAGTAATTATTTGTGGACGCTTAGTGGTGGTGGTACAATTGTGGGAGCCAACAATCAGCAAACGGTCGATATTACTTGGAATACGGATGGAGTACACATACTTAGTGTTAACTACACAGACCCTAATGGTTGTAGAAATCCTGTACCGCACTCTAAAGACATAACGGTTAATGATTTAATTACTCCAACTGTTACAGGATTAAATTCAGTGTGTCAAAATACCACTGGTGTAACGTACACCACCGAAGCCGGTATGACAAATTATTCATGGACGATTTCGGGTGGTGGAACTATTACTTCGGGTGCAAATACTAATGAGATTACCGTAAGCTGGCACAATCCGGGCACGCACACTTTGTCAGTAACTTATGTTGACCCTAACGGTTGTGAGTCGGATGGACCTGGTGTCCTTGATGTTACTGTACATCCTCTGCCTACTCCTACAATTAATGGTGATAATCAAGTGTGCCACCTTACAGAAAATAATTACTCTACAGAAGCTGGACATAATAATTACATCTGGAATGTTACGGGTGGGACTATTATCTCAGGTAATGGAAGTCCTAATATCATTGTCAGATGGGATGTTGTGGGAAATAACCAAATTAGTGTAAACTATACTACCGTTTTCGGTTGTACAGCTCCTACTCCTACTACTTTAGCTGTCGAAGTGCTGGCATTGCCTGCTCCCGTTGTTAGCGGATCTCCTTCAGTGTGCTTGTTTACCGAAGGTAACATGTACTCCACAGCTACCGGTTTTGTAAACTATACTTGGTCGGTATCTGGTGCTAATATTATTGGTGCTAGTACAGGTCATGAAGTAAACCTTAGCTGGAACACGCCTGGAACAAAACCTATTGGTGTTACGGTTGTGGATGCATACGGATGTGTGGGTACTTCTAATCCATTCGAAGTCACTGTTAACCAACTTCCTGTTCCCTCTCTTAACGGTTCTAACATAGGATGCGTCAGCGTGGGTGGTAATGTATATAGCACAGATGCCGGTATGACCAACTACGTATGGACCGTTACAGGTGGCTCTATTACTACAGGTCAAGGTACAAACAGTATTGAAGTGCTTTGGACAGGTGCAGGTACTCAAACAGTTAGCGTTACATACATTGATAATAACGGTTGTAGCCCTCTGGATGCTACACATAGAAATGTAAGTGTTGGTCCTTATCCTATTGCTTTTGCCGGTGACGATGATTATATTTGTAGTAGCGACGGTAGTTACACATTCAACGGAAGTAGCGGAACATACTACGACAACACTAATATACAATGGTCGTTTTATGGCGAGGGTTATACCAGTGATGGGACTCTTAACAATCCAAATATTCTACATCCTACATTTACACCGGGCCCCATTGATATTAGCACTCCCGGAAGGTTGATAACTTTTATTCTCACACTGGAAGGTAGTGGTAGCTGCGTCGGAAATTTTATAACAGACACTGTACAATTACAAATAGACCCATTCCCTGAAGCTAATGCCGGAGAAAATGCTACAGTATGCGGATTTACACCACATCAACTAAATGGTAGCGTTACATATCAAAATGCAATAGAATGGACAACAAGTGGCAGCGGTACTTTCAGTGATATACACTCTTTAAATCCCACATACACAGCAGGTGTCAGCGATGTTGGTCATACTATAGAGCTTACTCTGAATACAACAGGTTGTCGTGGGCTTGTAAATTCAAGTTCCATGTGGCTTACAGTTAACAACTATCCTTACGGTGAAATTATTTGCGACACCGCCATATGCGAAGGTGAACAGGCTATTATAACATTTAACCTCAGAGGAACACCGCCCTGGAATTTGGTGTATACAAACGGATTGGTTAACGATACCATTAAGAATATAATGAGTAGTCCGCACCAAATAAGCATTACTCCTGCAACAAGCATAACCCACTGGATTAGAGATCTTAAAGATGCTTTATGTACTGCTCCCGGAGACTCACTCGTAGGTAGTACCAATATAGAAGTGCATGCTTTGCCTATACTGTACAACCTTATCGCTTCACACAATGGCACCTACTGTGCCGGCGATGCAGGTGTGGAAATCACCTTAACAAACTCAGAAGTGGGTGTCAGCTACCAGTTAATCTACAACACTTTACCGCTTGGAGCTCCTATGCTTGGCGATGGTAATCCGATAAACTTCGGTATACACTCGGCACAAGGACAGTACTACGTAGAAGCTACAAACATTAGTGCCAACTGCACGATTATGATGCTGGATACGGTTACAGTTATTATGACTCCAATACCTGTTACCGATTTTACATTCTCACAGACTTGTATGGGTGATAGCACATACTTCACACTTAGCGGCAACTACCTAGATCAGATAAGTTTATACGAATGGGATTTCGGCGATGGTAACCACTTCACAAGTAACTCGCTCGTTAATCCTTCCCACTTATATGTCAACTCGGGTACTTATACAGTAACCTTGCATGTCGTTGATATTTATGATTGTGAGTATAGCATAAGTCATACAGTTGAAATACAACCTAATCCTAACAGTTTCTTTTCCTACAGCAGTATAAACTGTTTGGGTGATAGCACCTACTTCCACGATCTGTCAGTACCTGCAGGCAGTTATATTGCTGAGTGGGTATGGGATTTTGGTGATGGAACGACTACTACTGTTATATTCCCAAATAGTGCCGATGTATCGCACTTGTACAACGTTGCAGGTGTTTACACTGTTTCTTTAACCATAACAGATGCTAGAGGTTGTACTTCCACATACAGCAAAGATATTACCATACACAACGTTCCTATAGCTGAGTTTACTCATAGCCAAGGATGCCAAGGACAGACTATTTACTTTGTTGACGAAAGTCAAAACGCACAAGGTGGTAACATCACAGAGTGGCTATGGAACTTCGGTGATCCTGCTTCAGGAGTTAATAATACCAGCACACTGCAAAACCCCGAACATGTGTATGCCAACGGTGGACAATACAACGTTGAGCTTATAGTTTATAACCTTAACGGTTGCTCAGATACTATTGTTAAAACCATAACTATAAGCGAAGGTGCTACGGCTGACTTTTTCTATACAAATAATTGTAAAAACGACACCTCGTTCTTCTATATAGATAGCACAGCTACTAATATCCAAGCCATAGCAAATTATCATTGGAACTTCGGTGATGGTGGTGTTGCTTCAGGTGCTAATACCTACCATATATACAACGAAAGTGGTACATACGTGGTTATCTTGACTGTCACAGACACTAGCGGTTGTATTACCAAAGTTCAGAAAAGCATTGACGTATATGAAAGTCCTGTCAGCAACTTTAGCCACGTTACTGAAGTCTGCACAGGAAACGTAGTTGCATTTAACGACCTTAGCTATAGCAACCAAGGTTATATTGAAACAGCTGAATGGGACTTCGGCGATGGTAGTACACTTACACTTAATCACCCCAACATCACAGATGTTGAACATACTTATAATTTGCCAGGGGTTTATCAAGTAAAACTCACAGTTTACAGCAGTTTAGGATGTAATTCCGAGAAAACAAGCCTTATAACTGTTAATGGTATTAATATTGAAGAGATAATCTACACAGGAACATGTGAGGGTCATTACACTGAATTTTCATACGTTTATACTGTTAGTGCAGGTAATAGCGTAGTTAGCCAAAGCTGGGATTTTGGAGACCCGGCATCAGGAACAAACAACTTCAGCACACTTGCTAATCCTAGACATATATACAATACTCCAGGTATATATACTGTTACACTTACTGTAAATACCAGCAAAGGATGTAGCACTACTACAAGTTATGATATTGTAGTTTATACCGAGCCTGATGTGGATTTTACATTTATCAGCTCATGTACAGGTAATCCTACTGTATTTAACTCTACATCATCTGCCGGCGTTATACATTGGCTATGGGATTTTGGTGATGGAAATGCATCCAATATCGCTAACCCTGAACATATCTATACTGTTGCAGGAACCTATTACGTTACCTTAACCGTTGCCGACACCAACGGATGTAGTAACACTGCGAGCAGAACTCTTATTGTTAATGCGGGTCCACAACCTATGTACACGTACAATCAACCTCTGTGTGCAAGCGATAGCGTTGTGTTCATAAACGTTACTCCGCCAGTTATTGGTGGACATATAGTAAGGTACGAATGGGACTTCGGTGATGGAAACTCATTTACGCAACCTGCAAATAGCGGAACAGCTATTAACCATATGTATGCACAGGGCGGGCAGTACATGGTGGTACTTACAGCTATTACCAGCGACAGCTGCAGCAATACCTATCAGGAAGTATTATCAATAGGCAGTACACCACAAGCAGACTTTAGTGTTAATGGCGGTTCATGCGTGGGTGCTCCAACCAGCTTCGCAGACCAAAGTATTAACACAGGAGCATCGCAGATAGTACAATGGATGTGGAACTTCGGCGATCCGACCTCGGGAGTACTTAACTACTCCAGCGTTCCTTCGCCTACACATACTTACAACACTGCAGGAACTTATAACGTTACACTAACAGTATACAATAGCAAAGGTTGTTGGGATAGTATAGTTAAGCAAGTAATAGTTAACGACCTTGCAGAAGTTACAATAGAAAACAACGAAGGTTGCAACGGCTCTGCTATAAGCTTTAGCACCATCAGCAACGTTGATTTACAAACCTACTACTGGGATTTTGATGATGGCAACAGCAGCAGTCTGTCCAATCCTGTACATGTATATGAAAACAGCGGACAGTATAATGTTACGTTAACTGCCAAAGATATAAACGGATGTACTGCCATTACAACCAAAACAATAACAATATATCCAAAACCTATTGCTTCGTTTGCAAACAGCAATCCACTGTGTAACGACTCAACAGTAGTGTTTACTGACTTGAGCCATGCAGTACAAGGAGCTATAACCCAGTGGCGTTGGCACTTTGGCGACGGTAACGATACCACATACACTGCTTACCAGCCTACAGTTACTCACTCGTACAGTCAGCAAGGTAGCTTTGAAGTTAAATTGGTAGTTGAAAGCGACTTAGGATGCACGGATAGCATTATCAGAATATTAACAATATCCGATTCTCCCGATGTTGACTTCTCGTACACATCAAATTGTATGGGTTCTAACACTCAGTTTACAAGTACGGTTAGTGCGGGTAGCGGCGCAAGTGTTACGTCTTATGCATGGGACTTTGGTGACCCAAATTCAGGAATACTTAACTACTCAAATCTTCAAAATCCGACACATATATACATCAACAGCGGAACTTATACTGTAAGACTAACGGTTACCAACAGTTTAGGATGTAGTGCATACAGAGAATATAACGTAGAAGTCTACGATAAACCCGATGTAGAGTTCACCTACACCAAAGACGGATGCGTAGGAACACCTCTTGTATTCTCTGTAGACAGCACAATAACTAATGTAACCAACGTCACTTATTACAACTGGGACTTTGGTGATGGAACCTTTGTCCAGAACCAAAGTGTTGTTACTCACGCATACTCGTTACCTGGAACATACAACGTTAGCCTTG